>MTPG01000003.1 GCA_002010915.1 Desulfarculaceae bacterium JdFR-97
GGGGGCGTATGGAAGGAAGGCGAAGCATCCACGTCGCTCTTCTGGGATGGTCAGCGGACATCCCCGGCCTCTTGGAGGCCCTGAAAAGTCCCTCTTCCGACATCGACGTGGTGGGCCTACTCCTCACCGAAAGCGGCCCCCCACACCCTCAGCCGGACTCCCACCTCCCCTTTCCCCTTATCCGGGATCTCAGTGAACTGCCCGACTTCGAGGGGGAAGTCTATCTGCTGGATCTCAGGCCCGAGGGGAGCCCCCCACCTCAAGGGCTCTCCCGCAACATGGTCTGGGTTCCTCCCCAAGTGATCCGATGGTTCAGCGGACTTTGCCCCTCCCACAGAGAACTCATCCGTTACAAAGGAGTAGTGGAGTCCGCCAAGGACGCCGTGGTCACCATCGACGAACAGCACCGGATCGTATTCTTCAACCGGGCCGCAGAGGAGATGTTCGGATATTCCAAAGAGGAGGTGGTGGGAAAGGACTTAAGCCTCCTTATACCGCCACCCCACAGGGATAGGCATAGGGAGTATGTCCGACGCTATGTGGAGACGCGAAGGGGGAAGTTCATCAATCATACCGTGGAGCTCGAGGCACAAAGGCGTTCGGGGGAGTCGTTCCCCATCAGCATCTCCTTCTCCGTGGCTGAGGAAGGGGGGCAACTTCTCATGACCGCGATCCTCCGGGATCTTTCCGAATTCAAGGCCCTGGAGCGACGTGCCCTTCAGAACGAACGTCTGGTCTCCATCGGCCAGGCCCTCTCCTTCGTAACCCACGAAATAAGGAACCCGCTGATGGTCATCGGAGGGTTCTCACGCAACCTCTGCCGATGCGAAGGGCTTGGAGAGGAGGATCGCCGCCGTTTGGAGATCATCGTCAAGGAAGTTCAAAGGCTGGAAGGCCTCCTTGCCGAGATCCAAGACTTCACCAAACCCCTCCAACTGAAAAAGGAACCGGTGGAACTCTCGAATTTCCTTGGCGAGATCGTGGAGCTCTTCCGAAAATCCGAGGCCTCGGAACGCGTCACCTTCTCTCTCTCTCTTGAGGGATCGCCAGTGGTCCAAGCAGATCCAGACCGGCTCCGACAGGTAATCTACAACCTCCTGAAAAACGCACTCGAGGCCATCCCGGAAGACGGCCGAGTGACAGTGGCGACTAGGCAAGAGAACGGAATGGTTCTGATCGAGATAGAGGACACCGGCGAAGGGATCGATCCCCAGCATCTGGAGGAGATCTTCGAACCCTTTGTGACCACCAAAAAGGGAGGATCAGGGCTGGGCCTCCCTCTCTGCCGCAAAATCATCCGTGAACACGGAGGGGAGATAAGNCTGACCCCTGGAAAAGAGGGGGGNACATGCGTCCAGGTTCGCCTCCCTGCAACCGAAATCTAATCTTCCCTTACGAGAAAAGGCCTTCCCTTATTGAAAGAGAAGTCTGGGAAGCCATGTGACCAATTGTGGAAAGGCCACCACCAAGGCCAATCCCGCCAGCTGCAGAATCACAAAAGGGATGATCCCTCGATAGATGTGGGCCGTGGTCACCTCCGGAGGACAGACCCCTTTGAGGTAGAAGAGGGCGAACCCGAAGGGCGGTGTGAGGAAGGAAGTCTGGAAGTTGACGGCAATCAACACCGCGAACCACAACGGATTGTATCCCAGTTCCTTGAGGATAGGGGCCAGAATGGGCACCACGATGAAGGTGATCTCGATGAAGTCCAGGAAAAAGCCCATGATGAACAGGGCCCCCATGATCACGGCCAGCACACCCCAGTAGCCACCACCGACACCCAGAAGGAAGTCTCGCACCATCTGATCTCCGCCCAGTCCTCGAAAGACCAACCCGAAGGCGGTCGCTCCCATGAGGATCATGAAGACCATGCTGCTGAGACGCGTTGTTGTGAGCATGACCTCCCGCAGGACCCGATAGGTAAGCTTGCGCTTGACAGCGGCCAGCACCGTTGCCCCGAAGGCACCCATGGCCGAGGCCTCGGTGGGGGAGGCGATTCCGAAGAAGATGGACCCAAGCACGGCCACGATGAGGAAGGCCGGGGGAAAGAGGGCCCTTCCCACCCGGAAAAAGAGCTCCTTTCGGGAAATGGCGGCCAGCTCCTCGGCCGAGACTCCAGGAGCGGCTGAAGGACGCAAGAAGGCATACACCAGGATGTAGACCACATAACAGAAGACCAAGGCCACCCCGGGAAGGACCGATCCCGCGAAGAGTTCTCCCACCGAGATTTGCATGATGTCCCCCAAGATGACGAGAACGATGCTCGGTGGGATGATCTGCCCCAAAGTGCCTGCTGCGGAGATCGTCCCTGTGACCAGCTCCGGCTTGTACCCCCGCCGAAGCATGACAGGAAGGGCGATGATCCCCATAGTGACCACGGTGGCCCCGATGATCCCAGTGGAGGCCGCAAGGAGCGCCCCCACCACCACCACGGAGACCGCAAGCCCTCCCCGGAGCCGACCGAAGAGTAGGGCCATGGTTTCGAGAAGCTCCTCGGCCAGCCCCGAGCGTTCCAACATCACCCCCATAAAGACGAAGAGGGGCACGGCCATAAGGATGAAGCTCGTCATCCTGCCATAGATCCTCAGGGGAAGCAATGTGAAGAAATCCAACCCGAATCCGATGGCGCCGAATACCAGGGCCACTCCGCCCAAGGTGAAGGCCACGGGATAGCCCATAAGGAGCAACAGCACAAGGGTAAGGAACATCAGGAAATCCAGGCCCGGCATCACGAGACCTCCTCGTTCTCGTGGCCCATCAGGAAGAAGAACTTCTTTATTGCCTGCGAGAGGGCCTGGATGGCTATGAAGAAAAACCCCAGCGGGATCATGGCCTTGAGTATGTAGCGGGCGGGGAGGCCTCCGGGATCCGGGGAGCCTTCCCCCAAGACCCAGGAGTTGTGGACAAAGGGCAGGGAGGCCCAAATCACGAGGATGCAGAACGGAATGCAGGCGAGCATGGATCCCGCCAGGTCGATCCAGGCCTGGGTGCGCGGGGAGAATCGGGTGTAGAGGAGATCCACCCGGACATGTCCGTCATGCTTGAGGACCCAGCCGGCAGCAATGAGGAAATTGATGGCGAACAGATGCCATTCCATCTCATATACGGCTACAGAGCCAGCATGAAAGATGTAACGCATCAGCACATCGTAGACGGTCAGGACCACCATCACGGCTGCCAGCCAGGCTATCCCCCGGCCCACCCATTCGTTGAGTGCATCTATGATCGTGGAGATCCTCTTGGCGATCTTCAGCACTCCCAACCTCCGTCCATTGAAACGCTTTGCGAAATAGAAAAGGGGCCTCTCCCTCTTCATGGAAGGGAGAGGCCCCGCCCAGGGTTTAACCCATCATCTCGTCGTAGAAGGCCTTTTCGGAAATTGCCGCCCAAGGAGTGATCTTTTTCTGAAACGCCAGGAAGCTCTCGTAGACTTTCTTAAACTTGGGGTTCTTTGCGGCTTCCTCCTCGTAGACCTCTTTGGAGAACTTCCGAAGTTGATCCAGAACATCCTTGGGGAATTTTCGGAGCTTCACCCCGTGCTTTTGGATCAGCTCTTGAAGTGCCGCACCGTTACGGCTCTCGAATGCCGTGAGGCCCCACAGGGTGATCTCGGCGCAGGCGCATTTGATGATCTCCTGCAGATCCGGAGTAAGGCTGTCCCAAGCTGCCTTATTGATGATAAGCTCACCCATGGTCCCAGGCTCATGCCAACCAGGATAGTAGTAGTACTTGGCCGCCTGATAAAATCCCATGATATTGTCATGGAAAGGTCCGATCCACTCGGTGGCATCGATCACCCCTCGCTCAAGGGCCTGATAAATCTCAGCCGCGGGGAGCAAAGTGACGTTCACCCCCGCTTTGGCCAAAATCTTTCCACCCAGACCGGGGATGCGCATCTTTAGACCTTTGAGGTCCGCCAAGCTCTTGATCTCCTTACGGAACCATCCTCCCATCTGCACCCCAGTGTTAAACATGGGAAAAGCTATAAGGCCGTGAGGGGCGTAGATTTCATGCCAGAGTTCCAAGCCGCCACCGTGATAGAGCCAAGCCACCATCTGTTGGAAATTGAACCCGAAAGGCACGGTGGAGAAGAACTGGGCCTCCGGGACTTTCCCCGCCCAGTAGTAGGATGCTGAGCTTCCCATCTGGATGGTCCCCTGCTGAACGGCCTCGAAGGTCTGCAGAGGGGGAATAAGCTCGCCGCCCGCGAAGAGCTGAACCTTGAGCCTGCCACCGCTCATGGTCTCCACCTTCTTGACGAAGAGCTCGCAGGCATCCATGAGGACGGGACTCTTGGGAGGCCAGGTGGTGGTCATCCGCCAGTTGTAGGTCTTACCCTTGGCCAAGGCTGCAGTGGGGGCTGCTGCCCCGGCAGCGACGATCCCTACTCCCGCAGTCTTTAAAAAATCGCGTCGATCCATGCTTGCACCTCCTTGATAAGGAGTAATCGGAAAAACCTGGATCCAAGCCCTGTGACACAATGCACCTTTCTAATCCCCTATTCTGAAGAAGTCAAGGGGTTACCCGATGAGACCAATGGAAAGGGAGAACGTTCTCTGATTGAAAAAGCGAGGTGGGACTTACGTCGGATTCAATTCCATATTAAACCGAAATAGACCCTCCCAACAGACGGCATTAAAAGGTTATCCATCGGAAGGATCAGGGCGTCTTATTCCTATCTTCTGTTCGGCCTGACCCCCTTGGCTCTCTTGTTCAAGATCTGGCATTTTCTGCAGAGATCAAGCTCTCTCCTATGGAATAGGCCTGGAGGTTTACCTTCCATTTATCCTCGGGGAACATTTCCCAAAGGATTTCCTCAAATGCTTCTCGGTCAAGGGACAGCGGGCTCACTCTGGAGAATGCACCAAGCATGATGATGTTGCCCAGGATGGGGCTTCCCAACTTTTGAGCCTCTTCCGTGGCGGGAAGTAGCCAACATCTTTCCGAGAGACCCTCTGCAGCCCTTCGGATGGACTCCAAGGAGGGATACGCCGCTTCGCCGGCTGTCACGCCGATGGGATAGATGGGGCGTGTATTCAGGAGGGCCTGGACCCGAGGGTTGCCGTACAGCGCTAGGACCCGGAGGCCCTCGGCAGGCTCAAGGGCGATCACGGCGTCAGCCCGCCCCCGGGGGATCAAGGGACTCCAGGTCCCGGATCTGGAGATGCGGAGGTGACTCATAACCGAGCCCCCCCTTTGAGCCGCACCGAAGCTCTCGCCTATGGTGACCTCCAAGCCTTTCCGTGCCAGCATAACCCCCACCATTCGGGAAAGGAGGACGTTTCCCTGCCCCCCCACGCCGGTAATGATAAGATTGTACGGGTCCTTGGGCAGCATTTCCGACATGATCATGCCACCTCCTGCCTGAGGATGGCCCCTGCAGGGCAGATGTCCGCACAGACACCACAGCCCGCACAGATGACCTCGTCGATTCGGGAGACCCCCTTTTCTTCGTCCCAAATTAGACCCGGACATCGAAAGACCCGGGTACAGAGCCTGTTGCAGCCACATGAATGGCCGAGGCATCGCCTCTCGTCCACGCACATCCGAAACTCCGTGCGACTCTTTCGTTGAGGGCTTAGGGCACACGCTCTTCGAAGTACCAACACCTGCACGCCACCATCCTCCTGCATCAACTCCACAAGGAGCTGCTGGGTCCCTTTCAGGTCGAATGGGTCACCGACCTCCACCCGAATGCCCATGGCCCGGCAGATCCGCACTGGGTCCAGCTCTATCACCTCCCTCCCCAGGGCATCGAGGGGTAGACCTGGATGAGGTTGAAATCCGGTCATGGCCGTTCCTCCATTGTCCAGGAGGATGAAGATCACTCGCGCCCGGTGGTGGACGGCGTTGACCAGCCCGTTGATCCCGGTATGGAAGAAGGTGGAATCCCCGCACACAGCCACCACTGGCTGATCCATACCAAAGGAGCCAAGCTGGCCGAAGCCGCTGGCCACTCCGATGCCGGAGCCCATGGCATGTACCATCTTGACTGTGTGAAATCCGGTGGGGAGGATCCCGAGGGTGTAGCAACCGATGTCGCCGCAGACAAATCCCTTGCGGCCGTCCAGCTTCAAGGCTTGGTTGATGGCCCAGAAAGAGGCCCGGTGAGGACAGCCCGGACAGAAGGTCCACTCCCGGTTGGGGACCATGGAGAGGACATCGAGGGCCTTGTCTTCGTAGCCTCCGGGCTCCCCCTCCCAGGGGATCCCCAAAAGCTCGGCCAATACCTGAGCGACCTTCTCCGGGGTCAACTCTCCTCGGCTCGGCAGGTGACCGCTTGCCTTGCCGAAGAAGGCTGTGGGACCGATCTCTGAGGCAAGGTCCGCAGCCAAGGCCTTGATGTTGTCCTCCAGAAACGGGAGGACCTCCTCCACTACCAGGACTCTCTCAGTGGAAGCCAGATACCTGCCGAGAAGTCGCCGGGGAAGCGGCCAAGTGGTTCCCAACTTCAGCAACCCCACCAGCCCTTCGGCACCGAGAAGGGAGATGGCCTCTCGACAGTGAAGGAAACAGGCGCTGCTGGTGACAACCAAAAGGTCGGGATTTGCAGGTCCCCTATAGGTGTTGAAGGGGGAAGACTCGAAGATCTCCCGTACCCGCTCCATCTTCTCTTGAAGACGTTTGTGGGTCTGATCCAAGGGAAAGGTCATGAGGACCCCTCGGTCGGGATCTCCGGTGGGCCCCTCGTATCGAAACTCGGGAGGGGGGGCCTCTCGCAAGTCAGGTAGAGGACCCAACTCCACCACCCCGCTCCCGTGCGAGAGTCGGGTGACGCTCCGCACCATGACCACACTGCGGATCTCCTCCGACAGATCGAAGGCCCATCGGACCATGTCCTTGAGCTCCTGGAAGTCTCCCGGCTCTAGAAGCGGTATCTCGAGCATTTTGGAGAACATACGGGCTTCAGCCTCGTTGATGCTGGAGACCGCGCCGGGGTCCTCACAGGGGACCACAACCATCCCTCCCCGGGTCCCTGAAAGGGCAAGGTGAAGGAGAAAGTCCGAGCCCACATGGACCCCATTCTGCTTCATGGTGCAGAGGGAACGTAACCCTGCAAAAGACCCCGCTGCCGCCACCTCCATGGCCAGCTTCTCATTGGTGGACCATTCCACATAGATCTTCCTCTCTGCCGCCGCCCGCAGGAGGCTCTCGATAACCTCGGAGGCTGGTGTTCCAGGATAACCACAGGCCAACCTCACCCCCGCCTCCAGGGCTCCGCGGGCGATGGCCTCATTGCCCAAAAGGAGATGCCGAGCGCCTTCCCTAGGATCCAGAAGCACGTCCATGTTCCTCCTTCTCCTCCTCTCTCTTCGGTTGCCCTCTTCCCCCACCAAATGAAGCCTCAGCAACGAATCTAATGTCGCATGAAACAACAGCGGTGTCCACCGGGACAAGTGAGACAGCCGGTGTAAGACCTTGCTTCCTCCTCCCTTCTCTCTTCCATGCAGGATCCGGGGGGTTATGTATTAAGCTTTTATTGACATGAGAAGACGAGGGGCCTAAGATCATAATCAAACAGCTGTTTGGTGTGGAGGCAACATGGTCGAGGGCGTTCGGGATCGACGAAGCCGGATTCTTCAGGTGGCCGAAGAGGAGTTCGCAAGGCAAGGATACAACGGGGTGGGAATGAGGGAGATCGCTGCCCGCGCCGGAATCCATAGTGCCACCCTTTACCACTACTTCTCCGGCAAAGAGGAGCTCTTTTTCTCGGTCATCGAGCGGGTGTTCCATGACGCCCATCAGTGGATCCAGGAGACCCTCTCCAGGCCCCTGGGAGGGAGGGAAAAGCTCGTCTTCTTTATTGAAAAACAGTTCGACTTCTTGGCCACACATCAAAACTATTTCCGGATCATTCTCCACGAGAGACTCAGCAACAGCCCCCGCCTCCAGGAAATCGCCCGCAGATTTATCGCCCCCCTGGTTCAAACCCTCTCCTCCTTGTTGGAGGAGTTGGCTCGAAGCGGAGTCCTCCGGCCGGTGGACCAACGGATCGCCCTCTTTCAACTCATGACCGTCAATGCGGCCCATATTGTCTTCGCTCCCCTTCTGACAGTGGTCCTAGGAGAGGAGGAAGGCCTCACCTTTGGACTCCTCCAGCGCCT
Organism: Desulfarculaceae bacterium JdFR-97; assembly: GCA_002010915.1. Classification (GTDB taxonomy): domain Bacteria; phylum Desulfobacterota; class Desulfocorpusculales; order Desulfocorpusculum; family Desulfocorpusculum; genus JdFR-97. The sequence goes on from MTPG01000003.1 coordinate 8,106, forward strand.
CAAGAAGGCCAATGTGGATCTCTTCCTCCATGGGATCGCAGGATAACTTCCTTCCCATCTCGAACACCGAAGGGTTAGAGAGTTTTGAAATCTCTCCTTTGATTCGCCCCGGATCCTCCAACCCTTCTTTCGCTGAAATTCAGATACACCTCATGAGATGGGATGACCTCGAGAAGGGCTGCGACAACCTCCAATCTGATATAAAATGAAACTTGATGCACCAGCGGGGCCCCTTACGGAGGTCCCACAATCCCCTTGTGGATCCCTTTGAGATGATTGACCGTACTACGCTTCGAATGGCCGTGGTTGACGATGAACCCGTCCTCTGTCGGCGGCTGCAGGGCCAATTTCAGAGGAAGGGGTTCGTGGTGGAAACATTCCTTCGCGGAAACCACGTTCTGGAGCGGATGAAGGAGGCAAGTTTCGACTTGGTCCTCCTGGACATCCGGATGCCCGACATCAACGGGATGGAAGTCCTTCGAAGGATCAAAGATCGCCACCCCCAGACCGAGGTCATCATGATCACGGGCTATTCCTCCATTGAGGACGCGGTGGAGTCCGTGAAGATAGGGGCCTTCTATTACATCCAAAAACCCTTCACCCCCAAGCAGCTGGCCGGAATCGTGCAAAGGGCCGTCGACAAACTGAGGCTGAAGGCCGAGAATCGGGCCCTGAAGGAGGCCCTGTCCAAGGAGTATGGTTTCCACGAGATGGTGGGAATCAGCTCTGTGATGCGGGAAGTCCTCAGATCCGTAACCAAAGTGGCTCCCATAGATTGTAACGTCCTGATTCAGGGGGAAAGCGGAACGGGCAAGGAACTGATCGCCAGGGCTATCCACTTCAACAGCCCCAGGAGGGAAAAGCCTTTCATCGCCTTCAACTGCGGCGGATTTACAGAAGAGCTCATCGCCAACGAGCTTTTCGGCCATGAAAAGGGGGCTTTCACCGGGGCGGATTCCGTAAAAATGGGCCTTTTGGAAACCGCCAACGGAGGCACCCTCTTCTTGGACGAGATTGGGGAGATGCCCATCTCCATGCAAGTCAAACTCTTAAGGGTCCTCCAGGAGAGAAAGCTCTATCGGGTCGGAGGGACCATCCCCGTGGATCTGGATATCCGCATCATCTCCGCCACCAACAGCGAACTCGAGCAGGAAGTCGCCAAGAACACCTTCCGAAAGGACCTCTACTATCGGCTGAAGGTGGTCCAAATCAAGGTTCCACCCCTCCGTGAAAGGAAGGAGGACATTCCTATCCTCATCCACCATTTTTTGGAAAGATACAATCATCTCTACAAAAAAAGAATAGAGGGCGTCTCCAAGGACGCCATGGAGATTCTCCTGAGGTACTCCTATCCAGGCAATGTGCGGGAATTGGAAAACATCGTCTCCAGCGCCGTGGCCTTGGCGGAGGGCTCCATCATTCAGGTGGACGATCTGCCCGACGACCTGGAACGGCTAGAGGTGGAGACCTTTCCGGCCCACGAATACGTCCCCTTGGAGAAAAAGGAAAAGGAATATATCCTGGAGGTGCTTAAAGCGACACGATTCAACAAGGTAAAGGCCGCCAAGATCCTCAATATCCCTAGAACGACGCTTTGGCGAAAGATCAAGAAATACGGGCTGGATAACCTTTAGGAGGGAGAAGCGACCCAACCCTCAGGCCCTCCCAGATCGATCTCCCTTTTATCATCGCAGGATCAGCACGGAGGATGGGCTTGAGTGAACCAGTCTGCCCGCCCAATCCTCTGGGAAAAATCTCCGAAGGAGGGATCGCTTGCTTATCCACAGGGCCAGCAGTCCTGGCAGACCTTCCCTTGACAGAAAAGTCTCCAATTCGCTGATCTCCTGGAGACGCACCTCGACTGGGATTTCACGAGAAATGTAGTACTGTTGGATCATTCGCAGACGGCGATCCACATCGATCCGGATAGCTCGTTCGTGCGTCAAGCCCACCAACTGGAGCTTTGCACTGTGGATGTTGGCCAGTTGGTTGATGATCTCCAATGAATCCTGGCTGACCTCGTTCTGGTCAAGACAGCAGAGGATCTCCTGGATCGGACGCTCCTCCTTGACGATGAAGACCGAACAAGGGGATTCCTTGACCACTTTGGCCACGGCCCTTCGCGAGTCCTTCCATTGACAGGGCCTCCCCTTTGGACAACCCATAATGATAAGGTCGTCTCCTTCATCCCGTGCTTCCCGCAGGATCTCCTCCCCTGGAGACCCCCGTCTCAGACGTACCCGAAGCTCCTTTCTCCGAGGGCGAAGGACCTCCATTAACTGGTAGACCCCCTCGCGCGTCTCTACCACCTCGTACCCCGGGGACTGTGCTACATAAGGATGCTCCTCCCCGGGGCAGGCCTCCAAAAAGAGGGTTTTCAATCGGACCAGGGCCTCCGATTCGCTGGGGGCTACCTTCATACTAGAGGTGCTCGACCTCCCACCCACCAAGAGGATCGTCACATCGGCCCATGTATTGGAGGCGAGAAGAGCGCATTGTCGCAGAGCGTAATCACTGTAAGAATGTCCATCGACCGCGACGAGAATCCTCATGATATCTCTCCTCTCGGCTTAAAGATTATCATCCCCCTGAGCGGATCTTGGCCTCCGCCTTCTGGACCGCCTCCTGGATCTCCGAGGGCTTGAACGGCTTGGCGATAAAGTCGAAAACACCTCTGGAATAGGTCTCCCTCGCTGTATCCATAGTGGCAAATCCAGTTATCACGATGACCTCGGTTCGTGGAGATCGTTCCTTGACCTTCTGCAGAAACTCCATCCCATCGATGGCGTCCATCTTCAGATCGGTAATGACGATGTCGAAGGTCTTCTCCTGGATCCTCCGTAGCGCTTCCCGGCTATCGGTAAAGGTCTCCACCTCGTATCCTGACCTCTCCAAACCGGGTTTGAGACGCTTGCAGACAATGGGCTCATCGTCCAAGATAAGTACCTGAAGCCTCTCCATGGAAGTCATGGTATTCCCTCCTTGCAGGCTCAAGGCCCCAAGATCCTCTCCGGGACTCGGAGACGGACCGCCTCCTTCTCTCCATTGCGCCCATGGGCCCCTTGGGAGACCCCCTGAGGGCCTTCTCTGCCTAGGAGGTGCCGACCGCCTCCTTTGACCCCTCATTCTCCAGGGACTTGATCTCCTCGATATGGGCCGGAATTGTGGTCACGGGAAGCAGTACCGTGAAGGTGCTTCCCTTGCCCAGCACACTTCGGACCTCGATCCTCCCTCCGTGCTTGGCAATGATCCCTTGGGAGACGGAAAGACCCAGGCCCGCGCCCTTTCCCGTCTCCTTGGTGGTGAAGAAGGGATCGAAAATATTGGAGAGTGTATGTTCTGGAATCCCTTCTCCNTTGTCTATAAAGCGGACCTCGATGAAACGCGGTTGACCGGAACGTCTCACCTCGATCTCAAGAATCCCTTTTCGGTCTACATTTTCCATGGCGTCCAAGGCGTTCATGATCAAGTTCAAAAAGACCTGCCCCAACTGCTGCCTGTCTCCATGGATCCGAGGCAGATGAGGTTCTATAGAAAGGCGCAACTCGACTCCTGCCAATCGAATCTGGTTTTCCATGAAACGGACCGTCTCGTTTAGGATGTCCGCGAGGTCCAAAGGTTCCATCTTTGATTCGCTTTCCCTTGCAAAATCCAGGAGATTCCTGACGATCTTTTGAGATCGGTCCGCTTCGTGGATCAGATCCTGAATCAGCTCCAGGCGCTGCTCGTCGGAAAGCTCCTCATATTCCTCCAGCAGGGAATACGCCGTCAGCGTGATGTTGTTGATGGGGTTGTTAAGTTCGTGGGCTATGCCTGCAGTCAAAGTTCCTACGGCCCGCAACTTGTGCGACTCCACCAGGATCTGCTGGCGCCGGTTCAACTCCATCATCATATTGTTGATTGCGATGGCTAAATTCGAGAACTCGTCTTTATATCGCCGAACTGGCGTTATCGGTGTGAAATCCCCACTTGCGATGCGTTGAGTATAGGCCTGAAACCTCCCAATGGGACCCACGATCCTCTTGATGAGGAAAAACGCGATGTAAACCAGAAACAGGAAAAGGATGGCGAGAAAATATAGTGGGATCCTCTGGATCTTTAGGAGCATAGAGTCCAAAAGCTGCTGTTCCTTGGAGAGGAGCGTCTGGGCGAAGACAACCATAGAAGCTCCAAACTTTCTAATCTCTTCCTCGTATTTGGGGTCCACTAGGACCTCAGGAGAACCTCCTGCTCCTTTCATTCGGAGAAGCCCTCTAAGGAGGTTCTCGTAGTGCTGGACCTGATCGAGTTTGGTCTGGAAGGTCGTTCTATTTGTGACCTTGATCAATTTATCCGCGTTCTTCAAAAGGAGAGCCTTGGCGGACTCCACATGTTCGAGGGCATCCTCCAGGTTCGTCCCGTAAAGGAAGTAGTTTTTTTCAAATCTCCGGGCTTGTTGGATCTCGAAAAGGTATTGTTGAGCGACCTCAAGAAAATAAAGACGGCTCTCCATCTTTCTCAAGGTAGTAAGGAGAATCATATTGCTCACCAAGGCCAAAACGAAACAAATTAAAAAACTCGCTATGATGTTGAACCGTATGCTGAAATTTGGCCTCTCGAGGATAGCTCGCTCCACCTCGTCCAGGCCCTTGGAACCAACCTCCACATGGCTCATCTCTTCCTTCTCCGCTTTGGCCAGCCCTATCCGTGAAAAGCCCCTTTGAGGAGATCCACAGGAAGGAATCCCTTCTGATAATGAATTATTCGATGCTTCCAAAGTCTCTCAAAGCGTGCCTTCTGCTGGTGAGTATAGCGATTTTTCCGTTCTGTGTCTCTCTTCTCCTCAATCCTCGGACAAGGCCCTTTTGGCCCGGAAAAGGACCTCTTTTAGCTCGCTGGGTTTGAAGGGCTTTGCAAGAAAGTCGAAGGCCCCTTTGGCCAAGGCCTCACGAGCCAACTCAATGGTTGCATAACCCGTAATCAGGATCACTTGAGTGCGGGGAGATCTGGCCTTGACCTGCTCGAGGATCTCAAGCCCGTCCACCTCGTTCATCCGGATGTCCGTCACAACTATATCGAACTCCTTTTCCCTCAAGCGATTTAGAGCCTCCTGGGAATCGGTGAAGATCTCCACGCGATAGCCATCTTTGACCAATGAGGGCTGGAGCCTTCTCCCCACGATGGGCTCATCGTCCAATAGCAACACCTCGATCGCTTCAGTCATGGTTCCTCCCTCCCGAGGAGTCTCCCCGAATATGAACAAAGCCCCCCGCTCGTACTTCAGCCTTCTGCTGGGGCGTAGATCAAGGTCCTCTGGATCCGTCTCCTCTGCACATAGGCACGGATCACATGATACAGGATCAAGAGGGCACCGCCGATTCCACTGGCAAAGAGAAATGCCTTGCTGATCCCGTTCCAGTAAAGATCCAGGGAGGCGTTCATTTGAACCCATCCCAATTGACGCAAATACATGGGGATGGCTATGGCCCGGCTGAACACGCACAACAGGATAATGATTCCGGTCACCATGCGGATATACTTCTCGTTGACCACCTTGACCCCATAGACCCCGAGATGGATTCCCACCAAGGACCCCAGGTAGAGGAGCATGGTCAGACGGATGTCCACAAATCCCTCCCAGGCGTAGTTCAAAGCCCCCCATGCCCCCATGAACATGGCCAAATAGAGCTCCGTGCCCGTCGCCACAGCTGTGGGGACTCCAAAGATATAAATCATGGAAGGAACCCCGATGAATCCTCCCACCCCAATGGTGCCGGCCAGATATCCGGTAGCCAGGCCCACGATGCAGAGGATCCAAAAAGACACTGAAACGTCGGCCACCTTAAAATAGACATAAGGGGGAAGCTTTATTCTGGACACAAACTCGGCGATCCTTCTGGAAGGTCCCCTATCCTCCTCCGAAGATCGCTTCACGTCTCGCAGCATGGATATGGCCACTAGGGAAAGAATAGAAACAAAAACAAGGCTGATATAGAGGTTTGCCCCAGCCCCTTTTCCTGCTCCATGTCCCACTCCACCCCGGAAGAGCATACTGTTGATCCATACGGCCAAACGGATCCCGATAAACGCTGTGGTAACGAGAAACAATGCTAGTTTCTTATCTACATTGCCGATCTCTCCATGCTTTCGAGACCCTACCATGGCTTTGCCAAACTTGTGGGTGATGTTACTTCCTACAGCGACAACACCCTGGACTCCGAGGTTCATCATTCCAGGAGTCATAAAGAAGGCCCCACCGCTGCCGATGAATCCGCTCAGGGTCCCTCCAATGAACCCAATCATCACAACCTGAATTGCCGTAAAGAGATTCATATGAACGAACAAATCACCCAGCGCCGCGTGCATCCTCCACCTCCTTGTTTGAACTCCGAAAGAAATGCAAGGTATTCCCTCAATCCAGATGGATGAGCTTCATGATCAGCCCCGTCACAGTGCTGTAGGAGTGGGCGATCAGGGGCACAAAGAGGCCAACCCCAATGGGAGTCAGCCAGCGCCAGTTTTTGTGAAACGTGCCTCCCAGGAAATCGAGGACCACCTCCTGGTTGGCGAAGACAAGCGAATAGGAGACTAAGACTAACAAAAGGAAGATGAAAAACTTTGCTATCTGCCTCTTCCCGAAGAAGAATCTCGATTTGAGTTCCGAGGCCTCAATGGTCGGTAGGTTGAGTCTCTCTTGAATGCTCCGCCGCAGATCTCTCGTCTCCCTCATCTGCGCCTGCACAGGGCGGGACAGATAGACATCCCCCACCACCACCAGGCTGTAGTTCACCTCACGGTTTATCGAGGAAAGGAGCTGTTGCTTTGTCCCTGTCAGAGTGTTCATCCCAGCATATCGCCCCAATGAGACCAGGCTCTCCACTGTGGAGGCGAGGCCGTCATCCATTTCCGAAGCGGACTCCTCTCCTTCATCCTCGATACCACCCGTCTCCTTACGCATGAGAGGAACGGGCTCCTCCTTGGAAACATCTCTTCCGTCTTCCCGCATATCCTCCGATTCCACCTTCTCGGCGGTCGCCTCCTCTGTGTCCGTGGATTTCCATTGCAACAGCTCTACGGCAGCACCCCAACGTTGGGCCAGGGAGCAGATCTGTTCGAAGACCTCGGTTTCCGGCCGGAACTCCTCTTGAATCCAAAGGATATTCGTCTCCGCCACGGTGCAGAGGATCTCCCGNCAACCTTCCACTGCGTCGCATACCCCGGGGATGACCTTCTGAAGATGAGCCTGACTCGGAGGATAGGTCACTGTAACGATGCCATGGGAGGCAGATACATTGAGTTGGGTCGATGCTGTCCGCTCGTCCAGAGCGAGCCTGAGCCGGGTCTGAGCCGCAAGTCGATGATCGTCCATGATGCGCAACGATGCGGGGGTGGGCTGGAAATCTGGCAGATCCATCATGGAGCAGATGACCGAGCTTGCATTGTAAAGATTGATATGATTTAGGTTGAGGACCATGTCATAGTATGTGGGATCGTCAGGCTCTACGCCGTGGATGATGCGCACCCACCTTGCCACATCTTCTTCCACTTGATGGATGTACTGGAGGGCCTTTTCACGATCCATCCTCAGTCGCCCCATGACGGCCTTCAAGCAGAACTCCGGCTCCGGGATCAAACGGACCCTAAGCACATGAGACACCTGCGGAAACAACAGATGGCCCGCTCGACCATGATAGATAAGGTTTCCATCTTTGGCCTTTTCACAGATCGTGGCGGTGATGTAGGCCATGCACAGTTGCTTCAGTCGTAGAAGCCGCTCTTTCAGTACCGGAGCCTTCAGAACGGCTACCTCCAGTTTCCCCACAGGAATTCCATTGGAGCTGGCCTCTTCCACNACCTCTTCTCTGCTGAGACAGGGATAACCCGTCTTCTTGGCTAGATCATCTGCAAGCTCTTTCCGGCAGTCGTAGGAAGAACTGGACAGGATGACAATGGGCATCGTTCTATCCCTCCTCTTCGCTGGCGATGGTGGATTGACGAGATTTCGGACGGACAACCAGGATCTGACAGCTAGCTCTCGCTTCCAACTGTTCGAGACTCCTATGCGTCCTTGTGAAGGAAGGATCGTCTTCAGGGGGGAGAGCAACAACGATCTTAGAGATTTTATGGTTTTTGGAGAATTCTTCTACAACGTGGAGGAACCGTCCCTCGGCGTAGTGATACTCCGCTTCGACCGTTAACCCCCCCTCCTGGTCGAGCATGGAGGTGATCTTTTCCCGGATACGTCGAAAAGATAAATTTTCAGGGGGAGAAGTCCGCCTTTTGGAAAGGGTTGGTGGATCGAAAACGAAAAGGAAGAATACCTTGGATTGCGTCCTTTTGGCGAGCTTTATCGCGTAATAACAGGCATCACGCCAACGGGTGGTGTTGTTCTCCAAAGGGACGAGGATCGTGTTCATCCGCCAACTCCTCCACATTTTTATGAACTAAGAAAAAACCGTGCCGTTTTGTTTTCCCCAATAATTTCAAGGCGATCTCCCAAGACGGGAACACTACTTTAGTTCCAAAATGAAACTGCTCTCTCCTCGAAATTCCGGGAGAGNCNAAAGATCTAGGAAGATAAAGGAGATAGCCGCCCTTCAGATCCTTCTTTGGGTGTTCCAAGCTGAAATAGTCCGGAAATCCGGGGCTTCGAGGTCCTGCTTATGCTCTCGACCCTGAAGCTCCAGGAAGGACTTGGGACGGGACGACTTGTGCCGAGGGCCTCCTTTACCGGGAAGGTGGGGGCGGGTTTCTGCTAAATGGAAGATGGGGGCTTACTTGGAGCGAAAATCCGGGAGTGCGGAGATAGGAGACAAGCCTGGCGCAAGTCCCTCATTTCTGAACCAGGATCCTCCACTCTCCGTCCTCTTGCCTGGATGCACGGTATCGCACCCCCCGCTGGGCCAGGAGGCGCTCCATGTCCAACCAGAGATCGAGAGAGTGAAGCCGGATCTCCAGCACTTCTCCGGGCTGTAACTCTCTGAGGGCATCCTGTAATTGAAGCATGGCAATGGGAGGTAAAGAATGTTCAACCCTGAGGATGGTCATCCGTGCACGCCTCCCGCTCTGTGCCTCCGCGGGTCCCTTCGGATGTCCTTCCGGGCCCCACCCTCTCTTGAACCTGTTGAACTCGTCCTTGGAGTCCGACATCCGCCGCGTTCCCGCAAATTATATTTGGGATCGTGCCCCCCTTTCAGATAGAGGGCAACAACCGTACCAACCGGGAATGGGCCATCTCCACCGCCCCTTTTCCGCCATCCCCCGGTGGGATTTCTCATTTTTTTCCAAAAGTTAATCCTCCCTGGACCGTCCTCGCTCGACTTCGAACCAGAGACCGGGATTCGAAAGCCGATGTTTATTTCGAAACAAATGTTAATTATCAATTAACAGGTTTTGTGGAGATCCTGATAAAAGGACGTTCGTGTCCCGTGCCCTATCTTTTTGTTTTACATAGCTTTTTACGAAAAAGGGGGCTTNGCAGCCCCTTGGCATGAGGGTTGCTTTTTCCGAGTGCGGGACGTCGCCCCATTGAGATGGAGATGCGGGACGTCCGGACAAATAAAGAAAGGAGATGAAAAGATGAGCGAGATCGATCTTACTCAGGTCAAGTCGGATAAGATCGTGGATGCTAGAGGGAGCGCCTGCCCGGGTCCCTTGATGGAGGCCAAAAAGGGGATCGGCTCGGTCCCCGTGGGCGGGATCCTCGAGGTCTGGTCCAACGATCCGGGCACCAAGGTGGACATCCCCGCGTGGGCCCGCAAGGTGGGCCACGAGTTTCTCGGCGTCTTGGAAGGCGACGGATACGACAGGGTCTTCGTGGTCCGGAAGAAGTGAGCGAGGAGAGCCATGGCCGACGCCAAGCCCCAAGAGACTCCTCCCATCCTGATTCTGGCGACGATCCCCTGTGCCTATCCCGGGGCGGATACGGTGGGTCAGGCCCATGCGAGCTATCCCACCAACACCTACATCCTCCGTGTCCCGTCCCCGGTCCTCTTCCCCGATGATTTCTACTATCGGTGCTTCCAGAAAGGTATCGGGGGAATCATCGTCATGTCATGCGGGGAGGAATGCCCGTACCAAGGGGCCTACAAACGTCTCGCCGCCCGAGTCGACCGGGTCTATAAGGGCCTGAAGGAGCGGGGTATCGATCCGCGACGGATACGGCTGACGGCCATCTGCACGGTCTGCAGCAGTGCGTTCCTTCGGGAGGTTAACCAGATGAACGACCTGCTCAAAGATCTCGGTCCTCCACGGCGCGGGGAGGTCGAGGCCGCCTGAGGCCCCGGGCAACCGGAAGATGACATACACTTCCCGGTTAGGACACAAGACGAGGCTCATATCATGTCCGAAAAGACCATGGAAACGGATGCCTTGGTGATCGGGGCGGGTATCGCGGGACTCCAGACCGCCTTGGATCTGGCGGATCAGGGTTTTCAAGTGACGCTGGTGGAGCGAGAGGCGAGTATCGGCGGGAAGATGATCGCCCTGAGCAAGGTCTTTCCCACCCTGGACTGCGCCAGTTGCATCACCACCCCCAAGATGGCGGCGGTTGCACATCACGAGGGGATTACTCTTTTGACCTACTGCGATGTGACCTCCGTGACCAAGAAAGGAGAGGGAAGATTTGCGGTCCGCATAACCCAAAGACCACGCTACGTGGCCGAGGACAAATGCATCGGCTGCAGACTCTGCGAGTATACATGTCGTGTGATGGTCCCCCATGAGTTCGAGGGAAATCTGGGGGTCCGAAAGGCGGTCTATGTTCCATTCAGCACTGCCATCCCCCAAATCGCGGTGATGGATCCTCAGAATTGTATGCTATGCGGTCGCTGCCAGAAGGCCTGCCCAACGGGGGCTATCGACTACTTTCAACAACCCAAGGAGATCCTCATCAAGGCGCATACGGTAGTGCTGGCCACCGGGTATCAATTGACCCCCCTGAACGCCAAGCCCCAATATGGCGGGGGGCAACTCCCCAATGTTATCCATGCGCTTCAGATGGAGCGACTCCTGGCGCCCCATGGACCATACGGCCGAGTGCTGCGTCCCTCGGACGGGAAGGTGCCGGATTCCATAGGCTTTGTGCAGTGTGCGGGCTCCAGGGACAAAAGTCTCGGGGTGCCTTACTGCTCGCGGGTCTGCTGCATGTATGCCATAAAGCAGGCCATGCTGCTCTCGGGGGCCCTCCCCCTCGTCGATATCACCATCTACTACATGGACATCCGAGCCTTCGGCAAGGGCTACGAGCAATTCTTCCAAAACGCCCAGGCCATGGGGATCGAGTTTGTGAAGGCCAAGGTGGCGAGGATAACTGAGGACCAGGATCACAATCCCATCGTTCGAATCGAGAGGATGGAGGAGGACGGGCGGGTGGAGGAGCGCATGCATGACCTTTTGGTCCTCTCCCTTGGGATGATCCCCGGGTGCCGACCCGAGGCCTTTGCGCCTGTGGATGTCGCCGAAGACGGGTTCGTGCAGTGTCCCAACCCCAAAATTCATCCGGCCTGGACCCGGGAAAAGGGCGTGTTCGTGGCCGGAACCGCTGCGGGTCCCAAGGACATCGTGGATACCATAGTGGAGGCGGGAAGCGCCGCCATGGAGGCCGCCAACTATCTAAATTCCTTGAAGACCAAAGACGTTGCAGGCATAGAGGAAGGATCCATGGCCGCACAGGGCTGAAAGGAGATCCGGAAAGGGGTCAGGGCGATGAGCGACAAGGAGAACGAACAAAAAGACCGAGGATCATCGGCTTGGGGGGAGCCCAGGGTCGGCGTGTACATCTGTCACTGTGGGGGAAATATCTCCGATGTGGTGGATGTGGCCGGAGTGGCCGAGGAGGTGAGAAAGCTCCCCCAAGTGGCTGTGGCCCGCACCAACACCTTTATGTGCTCGGATCCAGGCCAAGCCATGATCCTTGAGGATATCCATAAGGAGGGTCTCAACCGCATCGTGGTGGCCTCTTGCTCCCCCAAGCTTCACGAAATGACCTTCCGGGGGGTCCTCAAGAGAGCAGGGCTCAATGACTACCTCTACGAGCACGCCAATATCCGGGAGCAGGTCAGTTGGGTCCATCACGCCCATCCCAAGGAAGCCACGGAAAAGGCCGTTCGACTGGTGGCTGCAGCCGTGGCCAAGGCCACCAGGCTCGATCCCCTGGAGCCCATCCGGGTGGAAGCTCAAGACCATGCCCTGGTCATCGGTGCGGGGGTCAGCGGGATGAAAGCGGCCCTGGATCTCGCCCGCCGAGGGGTTCGTGTGACCCTTCTGGAGAGGGAATCCTATTTGGGGGGGCAGGCGGCCCAACTGGACCGGGTCTATCCCACCGAGGAAAAAGCCGAGGAACTGATCCTCAAGCTGGCATTGGCCGTGGTCCGACATCCCAACATCCGTCTTCTGACCCAAGCCGAGGTAATAGGGGCCTCTGGAAGCATCGGCAACTTTCGGGTCGTGGTGAGGCGCAAAGGGTCAGTCAAGGAAGGCGGAGACACCCCCTCTCTCTCCTTTGTCCCCTTCCAAGGGGCCCGCGTGGACTCCCCCATCCCTCCAGCCTCCATCGAGGAGTTCTATGTAGGCTCCATCGTGGTCGCCACAGGGTTTCAGCACTACACCCCTCGCAAGGGCGAATTCGGCTTCGGCGACCACTCCCGGGTGATCTCCCTGCCCGAGTTCATCCGACTGCTCTCTTCCGACGGCCCACTGGAGGTGGAGGACAAGCCCATACGGGCCGTGGCATTCATCCACTGCGTGGGCAGCCGTCAGATCCCTGGAATCCACGAACCAGGGCCCGACGGAAGCCTCAACGAGTACTGCTCCCGGGTCTGCTGCACAGCCACACTTCAGGCCGCCAGTGAGATCAAGAAACGCTTCCCCCATATCAACGTCTACGAGTTCTATCGAGACATCAGGACCTACGGCAGAGGCCATGAGAATTACTATGAGAGGGCCTCGCAGCGAGGCGTGCTCTTCTTCCGATTCGAACCCGCGGACCCCCCGGTGGTGGGCCCCTCTTCAGGGGAGTATCCGCTGTTGGTACGCGCCAAGGACACCCTCACCTGGGGCGAGGAGGTGGAGGTGGAGGTGGATCTCGTGGTCCTGGCCGTAGGCATGGAACCGAGAGGAACGGAGCACCTTGTAGAGCAGCTCAAGCTCCCCATTGGAGATGACGGCTTTCTTCTCGAGGTCCATCCCAAACTTCGGCCNGTGGAGGTCTCAGTGGGAGGTGTGGTCCTGGCCGGAACATGTCAGGCGCCCAAGGATATCACGGAGAGCTGTGCCTCGGCCTCGGCCGCTGCAGTCAAGGTCTCCTCCATACTCTTCAAAGGATATGTAGAGCTCGAGCCCTTCGTGGCGCGTGTGGATCCAAGCCTGTGTGACGGCTGTGAGAAGTGCCTGGAGGACTGCGGCTATGAAGGGGCCCTGGAGATCGTGGAGACGGACAGCGAAGCAGGCCCTGTGAAGCGGGCCGTTGTCAATCCGCCCCTTTGCCGCGGCTGCGGGGCCTGTGCTGCCGTCTGTCCTCATGGGGCCATCAGCGTGGCCGGATGGACCCTCGATCAGTACGAGGCCATGGTGGATGCACTTGTGGGCCCCGAGGAGGTGTCAGGAGGCAAATCATGAGTCGGAACGGCTCGGCTGGTAGTGAGTCCAGCCAGGCCCAGGACCTGAAGTCCCTGCGGGAGGCCCGCAAGGAGATCGTAGGGCGGGTCCGGGCCCGGGTGAAGGAGCAGAATCGAATCCAGAGAGAGCTCCTCCAGGCACTGAAGAATGGCCCCAAGACGGTCCCAGAGATCGCCGGAGAGACAGGGCTTTCGCCTCAGACGGTATTTTGGTTCCTCATGGGTCTGAAAAAGTACGGAAGGGTAATCGAGAGCGAACAATGGGACTCGTACCCGGCCTATGCACTCAAGGAGGAATAAGAAAATGAGCGTTCGGGTAGATCCCTCGTTTCTTCCCACATTGAAGCGCTTCGGGGCCTTCGACATCTCGGGGTGCTTTAACTGTGGAAACTGCACGGCCGTATGCCCCTACTCCCAGGGGACCGACACCTTTCCCCGCCGGATGGTACGCTACGCCCAACTGGGCATGAAGGAACGACTTGCAGCCTCCAAGGAGGTCTGGCTCTGTTACTATTGCGGGGAGTGTTCCGAGACCTGTCCCCGTCAGGCGGACCCGGGCGAGTTCATGGCCTCAGCGCGGAGGTATTTCATCTCCCAATGGGACTTGACGGGTCTCGCCCGAAGGCTCTACACATCCACTCCCTTCACTTTTGCCCTCATGGCACTGCTGGCGGTGGTCTTCGTGGGGATATTCCTCGCCTCAGGAGGCAGAGCAAATCCAGACAAGCTGGACCTTTTGGGGTTCATCGATCTGGAGTGGCTTCACTACGCAGGAATCTTGGTCCTCGCCTTAGCCGGGCTGGCCGCCTTGGCCAATATGGCCAACTTCCTGAAAAACTTCATCGAAAACCTCCCTCCACTCCCCAAAGGAAAAGAGGGAATGCTCCGTGATGCCTGGGAGGCCCTCAAGGGGACGGTCCTGGAGCTTGCAGCCCAAAGGAAGTTCGTGGACTGCCACTCCCAGATGACCGAGGGAGAGCCGTGGTACCTCAGCCGTCGATGGATCCACCTCTCCATCATGTGGGGCTTCCTGGGTCTTTGGGGGGCCACGACCCTCGATCTCCTATTTAAAGAGCCGGGCTCTTACGTCCCCCTTTGGTACCCACCGCGCCTATTGGGCACGCTGGCGGGGCTTGCGCTCCTTTATGGGACCACTGCGGCCTTGTTACATCGGCTGTCCCGCACGGGAGGAAGCGCCTTCGCGCGGTCGCTCCTCTCCGATTGGCTCCTGCTTGGGCTACTTTGGGCGGTGGCCCTTAGTGGATTCATCCTAGAGATCGCCGTATATTTGCCCGCCGATTCCCCCCCATGGGGTTACGCCGCATTCCTGATGCACATAGTGCTGGCCCTTGAGCTTCTGATCCTTATACCCTTCAGCAAATTCGCCCATGCCGTCTACAGACCTGTGGCCATCTTGATCCATGAGTTCTGGGGAAGGAGACTCGGCCGAGGAGGGGAGGCCGGCTAATCGGGCCGATTAATTCAACTCTCAACCAGGAGGAAGGACTCATGAGCCAAGAGAAAAAGGAAAAGATCCTCTACGTCGTCACCCACGGAGCCGATGACCCCGAGAGAGCCACACTCCCTTTTGTACATGCCAACGGGGCCCTGGCCATGGAGGTGGAGGCCGTGGTCGTTCTCATGGGGCCTGCAGTGATGCTCGCCCGCAAAGGGTGCATGAACCATGTATTCGCAGGGGGGATGCCGCCCCTGAAGAAGCTGGTGGACGATTTCCTGGCTCAGGGAGGGAAACTTTATCTCTGCACCCCTTGTATACAGTTCAGACAAATCGACAAATCGGAACTCATCGAAGAGGCCCAACCCATTGCGGCGGCGGTCTTCACCGAGGAGGTCCTCTCTGCCAATGCCGTCTTAAACTACTGACCCCTCGAGGAAANGATCCTCTCCCAGGGGAAGGCCTGGGGGAATACCCAGGCCTTCCCCTATCCTTTTAGTCTTGACCATCGGTTGGAACCTCTTTATCTCCATCGACCCGTTGAAGACCTTTCCTGGAAGGAGACCGAATCCAGCGGGTAACCCCTCCACAGAGAGAACCTCACTTGCGTTCTCCTCCAGAGCTCGTCCAANTATTTGCAATGTGAACGAAAATATGGTAGGGAAACTCCTTAANATCGTGAGGGGCTGTCTCCCTCGTTCCAAGGGGATTGTCCTCTGATCCCAAACCTCATTGATGTGCGGTCGAGGGTCGGGGAAAAACAAAACAAATAGGGAGGTGGTGGTAGAGGGGGCTGGACCCCGCTGCAGGCCGGTGCGGCAAGGAATGCAAGTGTTCATCAGCAAGGATCTTTAGGAAGTCAAGGAGGGGTTTCCAATGCGTAAAGGATTGTGGATTTTGGTATTCATTGCATTGGCGGGTTTGGTGATCGCCCCTTCGGGATGGGCGAGGCCGAAGGTCATCCGGATCGGCATCAACGCCCCCTTGACCGGGGACATCCCCAAGGTGGGGGAAGGGACCAAATATGCCGCCCTGATGTGGCTTGAAGACATCAAGGCCGCAGGCGGACTGAAAGTGGGGGGGAAGACCTATCAAGTAGAACTAGTCATCGAGGACAATGAATCCAAGGCCGACTCCGCAGTAAAGGTCAACACCAAGCTCATTACCGAGGACGAAGTCCTGGCCATCGTAGGCCCTCAGGCCTCAAAACAGGCCGTGCCTGCAGGCGAGGTGGCCAACAACTACAAGACCCCCATGATCAGCCCGTGGTCCACCAATCCCGACACCACCAAGGATCGACCTTATGTCTTTCGAGGCTGTTTCTTGGATCCCTTTCAGGGACCCGTGCTTGCCAACTTCATCACCGAGGAGTTCGGCTTCACCAAAGCTGCCGTCCTTTACGATGTGGCCAGCGACTACCCCAAGGGGCTGGCCGAGTTCTTCAAAGAAGCCTGGGAGAAGCTCCACGGACCCGGTTCGGTGGTGGCCTTTGAGAGCTTCACCACCAAGGATACAGACTTCAGCTCCCAGCTGACCAAGATCATCAAATCCGGCGCCGATGTCCTCTTTACGCCCCAGTATTACAATGAGGTGGCCCTCATCGTCCAGCAGGCCCACCAGCTCGGATGGAACAAGCCCATTGTCGGAAGCGACAGCTGGGGCTCGGCCGAGACGGTGAAACTATGCGGCAAGGACTGCTACGGGCTCTTCTTCAGCACCCACTATGCGGCGGCCGGGGCAACCGGGGCCACTAAGGCCTTCATCGACCGGTACAAAGAGAAGTACGGGTACGTCCCCGACGACGTGGCGGCCCTGACCTGGGATTCGCTTCGCATCGTNCAGAAGGCCATCGAGGACTGCGGCAATATCACCGGCAACCTCAAGAAGGACCGACAGTGCGTGCGGGACGCCCTGGCTCAGATCAAGGAGTTCGAGGGGATCACCGGAAAGATGACCTTCACTGAGGAAGGCGATCCCATCAAGTGCGCCGTTATCGTAAGGATCAGCGAGAAGGGAGAATTCGAGTTCTACAAGTCCGTCTGTCCATGAGGGANCTGATGGGACTGGAAGGAGGCTCCGACACGGTCGGAATCGACTTTCCCTTCCCCCATCCATTAGGTTTCGAACGAGGGCGGGCCGGGGCCTAGATCCCCGCGCCCGCCCTCTTCCACGTACTATCAAGGAGCACCCCTATGGTCTTCTTCTTCCAAAACCTCATCAACGCCCTCCAATGGGGGAGCTTCTACGCACTGATCGCCCTGGGCTACTCTATGGTCTACAGTATCCTGATGCTTTTCAACTTCGCCCATGGAGACATCTTCATGGTAGGGGCCTATATCGGCTTCGGTGTCTCCACGCTCCTCATCTCCCTCTCCGCCATGGGAGCGGTGGCCCTGCCCAACTGGCTCATCCTAGTCCTTACCATTATCTTCTCTATGTTTCTGACCTCCTTTGTGGGGATGCTGGTGGAGCGAGTTGGATACCGTCCCTTAAGGGATGCCCCACGGGCCTCAGCCGCCATCACCGGCCTGATGATCGGGATTATCTTGGAGACAGGGAATTTGGCCCTTTTGGGGGCCCAACGAGTCAGCTTTCCCCCGCTTATCGAGACGGCCACATATAACGTGGGCGGCGTCTTCATTACCAACAAGAAGATCATGATCGTCATCGTGGCCGCTTTCCTATCCCTGGCCCTCCACCAGTTTGTCCGAAGGACTAAATGGGGCATGGCCATGAGAGCCATGGCCTTCGATTACGTAGTGGTGCCGCTGATGGGTGTTCCCCTGAATACCATCGCGGCCTTGACCTTTGCACTGGGCTCAGCCTTGGCCGCAGCGGCCGGGATCCTCTTCGGAGTAGCCTACCCGGTCCTGGATCCCTACATGGGGATCCTCATCGGATGGAAGGCCTTTGTGGCGGCCATCTTGGGGGGACGGGGCTCTATCATCGGGGCCACACTGGCCGGATTCCTCCTGGGCTTCATCGAGATCTTCGTGGCCATGATCTTCCCGTCCACATTTCGGGACTTGATCGCCTACTCCATTATCCTAGTGATCTTGGTCTTCCGGCCTCACGGGTTCTTCGGCGAGCCTTACAGCGCGAGGCTGAGGCTCTGAGTCCACAGAGGATGGAGAATCCCCCGGCATTTGGAAGAAGGATGAAGAGGATTTGGGGATGCAAAGGGTGAAAATGGAAAACACAACCTCGTATGGAAACCGAGCTCCCAAAGGCCTGCTGAGAGAATGGTTCGCCCGGACCCCTATGTTGGGCTGGCTCTTGGGATTCCTGACAGCGGTGGTGCTGGAGAACTTGGTGGGAGCGGAGATAGCTTGGCGGTTGGGTCTACCCAAGGTGCCGGTCTTGTTTGGGTTCGTCATTATGTTGAAAAAACCCGTGCTGATCCCCAGCGCCGTCCTCTACGAGATCCTCATCTACGGTCTGCCCGTTGCACTCATAGGACGGTTCGCCTCTGCGGTGACTAACTCCATCGCAGCCCTTCTGGCCAAAATCCCCCTGACCCTCTCGGCTGCCCTTCATCTTGGTCTCCTATACGCCATCCTGCACTTATGGTCCGGAATCAGCGACTATCGCGTCATCGTGCTCAAGCTCACTCTGGTAGCCGTAATGTTGACTTTGAGCCTCAACGTCATCAACGGGTACATGGGGGAGTTCTCCTGTTCCCACCCCGGCTTCATGGCCTTGGGAGCCTATTCCACATCTATCCTTACAGTCCTTTTTTTCGCCAAGGACAAACTCTTCGGCCCTCCACTGCTTCCCCCAGCCCTAGGACCCTTCCTCTTTCCCTTGGCCCTTGTGGTGGGGGGGCTGGTCGCCTCCATCGGAGCCTTGGCCGTGGCCATCCCCTCTTTCCGGACCCGAGGGGACTATCTGGCCATCATCTCGTTGGCCTTTATGTTCATCGTCAAGAGCTTCATCGAGAATCTAGAGGTGGTGGGAGGGCCTCGGGGGCTGAGAGGCCAGCCTGATCTGGCCGCCCTCCCGACGGTCTTCCTCTGGACCGTAGCCTGCATATGGATGATCAACAACTTCGTCCGATCGACCCTAGGCAAGGCCCTCAACGCCGTCCGTGACAACGAGATGGCCGCCAGCGCCATGACCGTTGATACCCGTCGCACCAAGATCGCCGCCTTCCTCTTCGGCGCCTTTTGGGCCGGAGTGGCTGGGGGGCTGTTTGCCCACGTGTTGCGCTACGTCAACCCCGGGACTTTCGGCATTCAGAGACTGGCCGAACTGCTGGCTATGGTCTACTTCGGAGGTCTCAACTCGGTGCACGGCTCCATCGTCGGAGCAGTGACCATCAGCCTCCTCGGCGAGGCGCTAAGGCCGTTGGAGATCTTCAAATGGATCATCATCCCGCTTCTGCTGATCTTGGTGATGATTTTCAGGCCCACCGGGCTCATCGCGTTCAGGGAATTCGACATGGAGAGCCTTCTCCGACCCAAGTTCAAGGAGGACGACAAGGGGTAGAGGAATGGCGCTTTTACAGATCGAGAAGATGACCCACGAATTCGGCGGGCTCCGCGCGGTCCACGACTACGAGCTGGAAATCCAGCCCGGTCAGATCCGCGGCCTCATCGGTCCCAACGGGGCTGGAAAGACCACTGTCTTCAACCTCATCACGGGGGTCTACAAGCCCACGCGGGGAGCGATCTTCTTCCAGGGGAAACGCATCAACGGTCTTAAGCCCCACCAGATCGCCTCCATGGGAATCGCTCGGACATTCCAGAACATGCTCCTTTGGCGACATATGACCGTCCTGGATCACGTCAAGCTGGCCCGGTACTCCCGAATCGGCTATGGACTGATCGGGGCCTTTCTCGACACCTCACGACGACGCATAGAGGAAGCCCAAATCGAACAGAAGGCCTACACCCTGCTCGAGCTGGTCGGCATAGAGAGTTTTGCGGATCAATTGGTGGTCAATCTCCCTTACGGAGTCCAAAGGAGGGTCGAACTGGCCAGAGCGTTGGCCACAGAGCCCAAACTCCTCCTTTTGGACGAGCCCACTGCGGGAATGACCCCTGAAGAACTGGTGGAGATGGTTGAGATCATCCGTCAGGTCCATCGGGAACTGGGCATGGCCATCTTCGTCATCGAGCACCGCCTTCGGGTCATCATGGAGCTATGCGAGGTGGTGCAGGCCCTCGTCTTCGGGGAGGTCATTGCCCAAGGGACCCCGGAAGAGATCCAAAACGACCCCCGGGTCATTGAGGCTTACCTGGGCAAGGAAAAGGTGTTCTGATGTTGCTTTCAGTGGAGGATCTGCGGGTATCCTACGGAAGGATTCGGGCCCTCCATGGGATCCGCTTCCAAATCGACACCAAAGAGATCGTCTGCATCATCGGAGCCAACGGGGCGGGCAAGAGCACAACCCTCAGGGCCATCTCCCGGCTCGTCCCCGTGGAGCCGGGAAGCCGAATGATTTTCGATGGAAAAGACCTGCTCGCCTTCCCTCCCGACCGGGTCGTCAGCGAGCTGGGCATCTCCCATGTGCCCGAAGGGCGAAGGCTCTTCGAAAACCTCACGGTCATGGAGAACCTGAAGCTGGCAACCTTTGCACGGAAGGACCGCGNGGGAATCCAAAGGGATCTTCAGAGGGTCTTCAGCATCTTCCCCAGGCTAGAGGAACGACAAAANCAAAAGGCCGGCACCCTCAGCGGAGGGGAACAGCAGATGCTGGCCATAGGCCGAGCCTTCATGAGCGGCCGCACGGTGATGCTCCTGGATGAGCCCTCCATGGGGTTGGCCCCCCTGCTGATGATGAACGTCTTCGATGCCCTGAAGGAGATCAACCAGGAGGGGACCACCATCCTCCTGGTGGAGCAGAACGCCCATATGGCCCTGAAGTTCTCTCAACGGGGGTATGTCCTGGAAAACGGCCATTTGGTCCTGGAAGGGGCCGCCCACCAGCTCTTGGAAGACCCTGAGGTCAAAAAGGCCTACCTGGGAGGATGAATTTCAACAGGGATCTCACCGACGACCTTCCATCGGTTGCGTCAGGGAGTGGATCTANTCGAAGAGGCGGATCGTCTCTTCATCGTAAATGAGCAAGGCCTGAATCCTGTCGGTCTCTTCCTTGCTCATGGGGAGATACTTTCCCGATGCCTTGGCGTATACGACCCCCTCCTCATCCCGCACCTCGCCTCCCGTAACGGCCATCCTCCTTGAGAGGCTCTCCACCCATCCCTCCACGAGCATGGTTCTTCCTATGGGGAAGGGGTTCAAGTACCGGACCCGCAGCTCTCCTGTCACATAGAGCCTGCGGGTCCTCAGGGCGGGGGCCCACCCCATGGTCTCATCCAGCAGAGTAGAGAGCACCCCACCGTGAATCACGCCGAGATAGCCCTGTCTGTGCTCCTCAGGTGTGTAACGAGCTCTGACCCGACCTCCCGAATCAGCGCTGAAGACAATACGAAACCCCAGAGGATTGTCCTTGCCGCAGACATAACACCAATGGCTGTAAGGAAGTCTTCTCTCCAACAGGAACCTCCAGTTCTGACAGATCTACCCCCCTGCCCCAGCCCTTTCCTCCACGACTCGTTCTAGGAGGGCGGAGAATCCCTCTCCGCCGACTCTTGGCTCCGGTCCAGAGGCCAAAAGGTCAATCCTGCGGTACCCCTGTAATCGTGGGCTTTCTCAATGATCTTCCGGGTCTCTTTCGGCAGGTCCAACGCACCCAGACGCTCTATGGGCACCCACCGGAGCTCCAAGGCGTCGCTTGCGGCGCAAGGAACCCCCTCTTTGTAGCGGCAGACGAAGTCCACGATGACGTAATGGAATCGAATCCGGCCATCCTCCGTGGGCAAAATCCGCTCCACCACCTCCACCGGGCCAAGAGGAATGGCCTCCACCCCGGTCTCCTCGCGGATCTCCCTCCGAAGGGCCTCTTCCAAAGTCTCTCCCAGACGAACNACTCCTCCCGGGATACTCCACTGTCCCCGAGCCGGTTCTCTGCCGCGCCGGATGAGAAGGACCCGTCCTCGATGGAAGACCACCCCGGCAACGGCCAAAACGGGTCGATGGGGAAACTCCCTGGACATGGACTTTCCTATACCATGAAATTCAACAGAGAGTCCAGTAGCCATTGTCCCTCCAGCTGGCGGCCCTTAGTTGGGAGATGTTTCCCCATCGTCCCCACATCCCGTCCCTAAAGTGCCAACTACCTCATACCCATCCAGGCCCTGAAAATAGGATGGCCTTGACATCTATTCGTGATTTTGAAAAAATAAATAATTCCAACAAATCAAAGAGGTAGATCCATTTCAATCCTCGGTGAGGGATCCCATGAAGAGGACCTATCAACCCAGCAATATCAGCCGAAAGCGGACCCACGGATTTCGAGCTAGGATGCGGACAAAATCGGGAAGATTGGTATTGAAAAGACGACGGGCCAAGGGAAGGAAGCGGTTGACCGTTTAGTGATTCGTGGATCGACAAAAGGACCTTTGCGCTGCAGACGGCCTCAGGGGTTTTGTCGAACAAAGCGCATTCGGTCGCGATCGGATTTCAGGAGGGCCTTTCGAAGGGGGCGAAGGCTGCACGGCCAGGTTCTTCAGTTGATAGTCAGGAGGAATTCCTTCGGCATCTCCAGACTTGGGATCTCCATATCGAAGAAACTGGGAGATGCGGTCTCCAGGAATCGAGTGAAACGATATATCCGAGAGGTCTTTAGGAAGACCCCCTCCATAGACGCCCTATCCATCGACGTTGTGGTGGTCCTGAAAAGTCCGGCCGACTCTTTGGACTACCATCGAATCCAGCGGGAGTTCAGGACCTTATTGAGCCGTTGGGCCTAAGATGCTTCGGAGAGCATTGATCCTGGTCATTCGAGGGTACCGAACGATACTGTCTCCGCTCCTTCCTCGCCGATGTCGGTACTATCCTAGTTGTTCCTTATACGCCATCGGTTGCCTCGAAAAATATGGGCTCGCCAAGGCCGTGTGGTTGAGCGTCAAACGGGTTCTCCGATGTCATCCTTGGTTTCCCGGCGGCTATGATCCCGTCCCCTGAACGGCCCCCATTCTATCTTTGAGGTGGATTGATGGAAAAACGGGCACTGCTTGCCTTTGCCATATCGATGCTCATCGTGACCATCTGGAGTATGTGGGTCTCGCCGCCACCCCCTCCACAACAAGAGGCCTCGAAATCGGAGGAAAAAGTCCAGGAGAGAGGACCCATCTCTCTCCCGGAGGCAGTCTCCTCGGAGGGCGAAAAGGAATCCGCACCACTCTCTTCACCCCTCCCCATGCCAACTGGTGCGGCTCCGATGACTTCGATTCCGGAACGGATCATCACCATAGAGGGACCACTATACGAGGCCCGGATCAGCACTAAGGGAGGAAGACTTCTCAGCTGGAAGCTCAAGGGATACCGCGAATCCTTGGATCCTGATTCCCCTCCCATCGACCTGATCGAATCTCCTCAGGAAGACGGCCCTTTTCCTTTGGCCGTGCGGGTGGATGAACGTCTGGATCCTCTCCTCAATGAGTCGGTCTTGGATTTCGGAATTGAAGGGACTGTGCACGTCCCCAACGAAGGGCAGATCCGCCTGAAGGGAGTCGCCTCCCTACCCAACGGCATAACATTGACCAAGGAGATGACCTTCTTTGGGGATCGTTACATGATGGACCTCATTATCTCCTTGCAGGACGCCCAGGGACGGCCCATTGCCCAAACGGTGGGGCTCCTTTGGCCCCACATCAACGTCAAGCGAAAGAACCGCTGGGCGGGGTTTGCTGGACCCGTTACATTCTCCAATAACGACTTCTCAGAGATCAAAGATGTGGAAGACCTCAAAGGACAACGCTTGGAGGTGGATTGGGCTGGTTATGCCCTGAAGTACTTCCTTTCAGCCATCATTCCCCTCAATCCCGGAAAGAATCTCCTGACCCTCGAGCCGATGCGCCAAGGAACGCTGCTGACCCTTTCCCAAGAACTTCGAGAGGAGACCTCCCATCAGGCCAGATACACTCTATACTTGGGACCCAAAACCCTCAAGGATCTCAAGGCCGCAGGACACCACCTGGATCAGGCTCTCGATTTCGGATTCTTTGGATTGATCTCTAAACCACTCCTCCTCCTTCTTATTGGTATCAACAAATTTACCCATAATTATGGAATCGCAATAATCGTCTTGACGATCTTAATAAAACTACTGTTTTGGCCTTTGACACATAAAAGTTATGCGTCGATGAAGGAAATGCAACGCATTCAGCCCAGAATCAAGCAAATACGAGAACGATTTAAGAACGACCGAGAACACATGAATCGGGAAATGATGTTGTTATATAAAACCCACAAGGTCAATCCTATGAGTGGCTGTCTCCCTATGCTCTTGCAGATACCGGTCTTTTTTGCCTTGTACAAGGCCTTATTAGACTCCATTGAACTCAGACATTCCCCATTCTGCCTCTGGATCAAAGACTTGGCCGCACCAGATTACCTGTTGAAATTTCCGGCCGGCGTCAGCATCTTCGGGATCGAGGGAATCGGACCCCTTCCCTTGTTGATGGGTCTCTCCATGTTGATCCAGCAGAAGATGACGCCCTCCATGGGGGATCCTACTCAGGCAAAGCTGATGATGTTTATGCCTGTCTTCTTCACCTTCCTCTTTATCTCGTTCCCCTCGGGCCTCGTACTCTATTGGCTCATCAACAACGTTCTTTCCATTGTGCAGCAGGTATACATTCAGGCTCGATTGGAGTAGCTCTGGAGGAAGACCATGGAATATTTCGAGGCTGAAGGTCGATCTGTAGAAGAGGCCCTGCAAAAAATCTGTGAAGAACGGAATCTCCGGGTGGAAGATCTAGACTACACCGTAGTGGAGCAAAAGAGGCGTCTTTTGGGAATCCTCGGCAAGGAATCCGTCACTATCCGGGCTTGGAAAAAGCTAGACGAACCAAGGGATCCCCTTCATGTCTTCCAGGAGATCTGTGACAGGGCAGGCTTGAAATGCAAAGGGGCTTATGTGAGGGGGTCCGAGGATCCCTTGACCATCGATATCACCGGAGAGGACCTCGGTATCGCCATCGGGAAGAATGGGGAGGTCCTTGACGCCCTCCAATACCTCGTCAATAAGATCTCCAATCGCGGTTCTCCCAATCCCCGGAAGATCGTACTTGATGCAGATGGATATCGGGAGAGAAAGCTGGCCAATTTGAGGCGACTTGCCTTACGGACGGCAGAGCAGGTTAAGGAGACCGGCCGATCCGTGGTCCTCAATCCCATGAGCGCCCATGATCGCAGGATCATCCATCTCCAGCTCAAAGAAGACCCCGAGGTGTTCACCCGAAGCATGGGAGACGGTCCCTTTAAAAAGATCATGATCGGCCTGAAACGCGGCAACCGAGAGCCTAGAAGAACGAAGCGCAGGACATGAAGGATGGCTTTTGGGATCATCGTACCATCGCGGCCATCGCCACCCCCTTGGGACTGAGCGGCATCGGCATTGTCCGGGCCAGTGGACCTGAGTGCGAGTCCTTGGCCCAAAAGGTCTTCGTTCCTGCCCGAGCCTCTCATCCCCTTCCTTCCCACCGCTTCTGCTATGGAGAAATCATCGATCCCGAGGATGGCCATATGATCGACGAAGCCCTGGTCGTCCTCATGCGGGCTCCCCACACGTATACCCGCGAAGACTGCCTGGAAATCCAGGCTCACGGAGGCCCTCGCGTCCTACAAGAGATCCTGGACCTCCTGCTCCGTCTCGGAGCCCGCCTGGCCAGGCCAGGAGAGTTCACCCTTCGGGCCTTTCTCAACGGTCGGATCGACCTGACCCAGGCCGAGGCCGTAGTGGACTTGATCCAGGCCAATACACGTTCCGCACTGGAGATGGCCCGTCGTCAACTGAAGGGGAGGCTCTCCCGTCATCTCCTTGAGACCATGGACGAGATCCTGGAGGTCCTCGCCCTCCTGGAAGCCCAGATCGAATTTCCCGAAGAGGAGGATATCCCCCCTCCCGACCCTACACAGGTCCTGCTCCCGCTCCAGAACGTGGAGCACCGCCTCAAGGAACTGATCCTCACCTACGGCCGTGGAAAGCTCTGCAAAGAAGGGGCCCACGTGGCGATCTTAGGTGCCCCCAATGCCGGAAAATCCAGCCTGCTCAACGCCCTGCTCGGCTATGAGCGGGCCATCGTGACGGAGATCCCCGGGACAACCCGGGACCTTGTGGAGGAGACCCTCGAGTGGAAGGGACTCCCCATCCGGGCCATCGATACGGCCGGGCTTCGACCCCCCCAGGACCCCATTGAGGCCGAGGGGCTCCGGCTCCTCCTGGAGCGTATCCCCCAGGCGGATCTCATCATCTGGGTTGTCGATGGAAGCCGTCCCTTCGACGTGGATGTCTCTCCTGTGGCCGCCCTCATGCAGAAGATCCCCTGCATCGTGGCCCTGAACAAATCCGACCTCCCCCAACGCTGTTTCCCCCAGGATCTTCCAGACTTCGCACAATCCTTCCCCGTCCTTTCCATATCGGCCAAGGACGGCACAGGACTGGAACGCCTACTCGATACAGCCAGGGAGCTCCTTATGGGAACCGTCGGCACCGAAGAGTTCCTTTTGAGCAATCTCCGTCATAAAGAGCTTCTGGAGAGGGTCCTTCAAGACGTAAACCGAGCTCTGGAGGGATTCCGTCAAGGACTTTACGTGGAATTGATCGCCTCTGACCTCCGGGACGCCATCGCGGCCCTGGAAGAGATCCTGGGAAGGCGCGCGGACGGAGAGGTCCTCCACCGGATCTTCGAGAAGTTCTGTATCGGAAAGTAGGGGAGATGAGAGACCCCATCACCGTGGAGCTCCGTTTCCTCCGAAGGGAAGCTCGGAGAGCCTTTGGGATCCAATTGGATGAATCTCACCTGAATCAATTTCGACGCTATATCGAGATCCTNCAGGAGTGGAATCGGGTCTTCCGGCTGGTAGGTCGGGACGACGCGCAGACACTGGTTCGGTGGCATCTGCTGGATTCACTCACCCTCATTCCTTTTATACAAGAAGGACAGCGCCTCCTGGATATCGGTTCGGGGGCTGGCCTTCCTGGAGTACCCTTGAAGATCGCACGACCTTCGCTGATTCTCCATATGGCCGAAGCCAAAAGGCGCAGGGTGAGCTTCCTCAAAGAGGTAATACGGCTTCTAGCCTTGAAGCAGACAAAGGTTTTTCATTGCCGCATCGGCATCGACTTCACGGTGGATGGACCCTATGAGGCCATCGTCGCCCGCGCTGTAGCCGCCCCAACGCAGTGGATCCCCTGGGCAATGGATCTCCTGATGGAGGACGGGATACTCCTTCTCATGTTGGGGCCTTCCGTTGATCTGGAGGAACTCGGACGGAAGCTGAAGGATTGGCGTCTGNGGGTACAAAGGGACGTATCGGTGCGTCTTCCTGGCACGGGCCGAAGGAGACGGATCATGGTGGTAGAAAAAATCGGATGTTTCACGTGAAACGCGAAATAGACTATCTGTACCCTGGAGAAGGCTTCCGAAACCCGGTAGAATAGGGCGGGTTGGCCCCAAGGAGGGAGACGGAGAGGAGGTCCGATCCCCGGCGTCAGTCTGGATATCCCCTTCCACCTTGGGACCGCTTTGTCTTCCAAGAGATGGGCCTGGTGGCTCCGTGTTCCCGGACAAAGGATTCCGAGGGGGATCATCTCCCGTGAGGGTCATCGCCATCGCCAATCAGAAGGGAGGAGTTGGAAAAACCACCACGGCTGTCAACCTGGGGGCGGCCTTGGCGGCTGCTGAGATGCCCACTCTGTTGATCGACTGCGACCCCCAGGCCAACGCCACCTCAGGTCTGGGTTTCAACAAANATTCCCATGCGCCNCAGCTGTATCATGTCTTACTGGGAGAAGTCTCTCTCCCCGATGTGATCCGAAAGACGCAGATGCCGCAACTCTCCCTGGTCCCCTCCTCTCCTTCCCTTATCGGCTCCGAAGTGGAACTCATTCGGGAACCCCAGCGGGAGTTTCGTCTGGCCACGGCCCTCTCCCATCTCGACCGCAATCTCTTCCGCTTCGTCATAATGGACTGCCCTCCATCGCTAGGACTTCTCACCATCAACGCTCTTGCGGCCTGCGACTCGGTCTTGATCCCGCTCCAATGCGAGTATTATGCCTTGGAAGGGCTCTCTCACCTCCTCCGGACCCTTCGGCTTGTCCGTTCGAGACTCAACCCTCGTCTGTTCATCGAGGGCATCCTTCTGACCATGTTCGACGGCCGTAACAACCTCTCCCGTCAGGTAGAGCAAGAGGTAAGACGACATTTCTCGGACCGGGTCTTTAGGACGGTCATTCCTCGAAACGTCCGGCTCGGAGAGGCTCCTAGCCACGGAAAACCAGTGCTGCTTTACGACATCTCATGCGCCGGGGCCAAGGCTTATCTCTCCCTGGCTCGGGAGCTCCTCCACGGCCAAGGAGGTCCCTCATGAAGAAGCCCAAAGGCTTGGGCCGAGGGCTCGATGCCCTAATCCCTCCGGCGGATTTGCAGGAAGAGGGCAGCCCATTTCTCTGTCCCATCGAGGACATCGACCCTCACCCGGACCAGCCCCGAAGACGATTCGATCCGGAGTCCCTCCAAGAGATGGTCCGCACCATCCAACAACGCGGCATCCTCTCCCCGGTGATTTTGAGACCTATGGGACGCCGGTTCCAACTGATCTCCGGAGAACGGCGTCTCCGAGCTGCAAAGCTGGCAGGCTTGGAACGGATTCCAGCCATAGTCCGTCACCTATCCGACAGGGAGGCCATGGAGGTGGCTCTCATCGAGAACCTCCAGAGGGAGGACTTGACCCCTCTCGAGGAAGCCCGAGCCTACCAGAAGCTGCTCACACTTCACGGCCTCACTCAAGAGGCCTTGGCCGAGAGGCTTGGCAAGGACCGATCCACCATCAGCAACGCCCTACGTCTGCTGAAACTCTCCCCTCAGGCTCAGGCCGCCTTGGAGGAGGGAGCCATCTCGGCCGGACACGCCCGTTGTCTCCTTTCGGTTCCTCAGGAGCTCCACGAACGACTCATCGAAAAGATCGTCTCCAAACGGCTCTCGGTGCGGGAGACCGAACGGCTGGTTCAAAATCTCTCTTCCCGTCCCTCCAGGAGATTCTCCCCTCCCAAAGTCTCTCCCCACCTGGAGGAGATCCGAAACCGACTTCGTTCGGCCCTCTCCACCCAGGTCCACATCCTTGAAGGAAAGAGGAAGGGAAAGATCGTCATCGAGTACTACAATCCCGAAGACTTGGAGAGGATCCTCCGCCGGATCCTCGATCCACAGGACCGCTCTATCCCTTTCTGACCTCTGGCTCCGGATAAATCATAAAAACACCTCCCCTCTATTTTCATGAAAGCTCCGATACATGAGGGGGTTCGCCCTCCTGCCTGTCACCCAAGGGCCGAACCCTCTCTANACTGCCAAGGAGGTCGCACGGTCTTGAGATGCAAGGCAGGAGAAATGCGCCTTGCCGCTACTAACAGCTATTTTCCATGGGTCTTCAGGACGAATGAGAGGGCTTTCGGGCTTGGATTCCGGGGTATGGGAGAAACGGGTGGGGTTCACTGGAAAATGGAGGACGCACCCTCTCCTCTCTGGTAATCCAAGGTCCAGAAGGGGATCTTATGGCTCAAAGAGAGAGCACCGCCAATCATCCCGCCCGGGCATCGAAGCATCATTTGTCACCGTCTCGGCCTTGGAGTACACTCTCCTTCGGTTTGAGAGAGAGGCATTGCTTCTCCCAGAGATGGAGAACGGCCTCCATCCGCACTCCCATCTTCCTGACCTTCTTTATCTCCTCGGCGGCCCGGTTGCATTGACCGTCCAGAATCAAGGCCGAGGCCAAACCTTTGTGAAAGGCGGTCTCTTGAGGCCTCAGCCGGATGGCCTCCTCCAGCTCGATCACAGCGAGCCCCGGAAGATCTTGGGCAACATAGGCCAAAGCGAGGTTGTAGTGGGCCTCGGGGAGACGGGGATTCAGACGAAGGGCCACCTTGAAGGCCTCGATGGCCTCGTCCAGGAGTTCTTCAGCCTCTCGAGCGGCCTCCTCCCTTTCCTCCTTCTGCCGAGCCAAGGCCTTTCTCCTCAAGGCCTCTCCCAGATTGACATAGGCCTCGGCAAGATTCGGGTCCAGATCCAAGGCCTTTCTATACGCCTCGATCTCCTTCTCGTATTGCNCCCTTTCACCATAAGCCCATCCGAGCTCGACATAGTAGCGGGGCGTCCCTTTAGGAAATCTCCGAGCTGCCGCCTCTTGGGGTGTGAGAAGCCTGATCACCACGTAGCCCCTCTCCCATGAGATGGGCTCGCTCCATTGACCATCGCTCAGGTCCCTGATGGCCTCGCGGAACTCTCTTCTCAAATCCTCCTCCTGAACCGCTCCGAGGTACCGGCCGTGGCTTCCCGCTCTGAGTGCCCTGGCCTCCTCCAAGGTGGCGGCTTGAAAGATCTCCAAAAAGAGGACTCGCGAAGACCCTTCCGACGGAGCAGCCGGGGTGGACTCTTTCCTCAATCCGACTCCCCAAACGGCCAGAGACAGAATCATCCAGATAACGACTCTCTTCGTCCCCAATCCCACTTCAAACCCGCCTTTGACCGGCAAGGGGGGCATCGGTCGCCTTCCCTTTCTGAAATTCCCCAAGATAGGCTCGCTTGCCTCCCCCCCACACGAAGCGCCTTCGCAGCCTCAATTCCCAACCTGCGATCATGGGATAGACCCTTTTGGGAACGAGCCCCCATTTAATCAATCGAATCCCCCACCATGCCACCTTTCGAACAGGATACCACGCGTTGGTCCGAAACCCCCCCGCCTCGATCCTCCTTTTCATCTCATCAGGTGTCAGATGTCTCCGCAACGCCCGGTTGTCCGTCTCCACCACGATGAGGATTCCGTGCCGCCTCAGACACCTGTGCCACCCCCGTACAGCTCTCTCTATGGGACCTCGATCCATAAGGCTCCGTATCACCCCAATGCAGAGAATCAGATCCACGGTTTCATCCCTCAGGGGAAGCTCCTGGCCTGAATAGAGGATAAGGAGAGTCTTTCCACCCTCCTCCCTGAGCTGCCTTGCCTCTTGCAAGGCCTCAGGCCTCACCTCCAATCCCAATACCCTGCTTCCCTTCCGGGAGAAATGGGAGACGAACCACCCCGTCCCGCAACCGAAGTCGAGCACCACCGGAAAGGACCGCCCCCGACACCGCTCTTCTACGGCCAGAGTCTCCAGAATCCTCCGGTACTCGGATCTTCTTCTTTTGGTTGCTGGAATCTTTCTCATTGCGAGCCCAAAAGGCCTTTTTCCGCTTCAGACTACTGAAGGGAAAGACGGCTTGTCAACGAACCTTGATCCTTCATGGGAATCGTGGTTTGATGACCTTGGAACTCCGAAACCTTAGGAGGAGGGTATGACCCTTCGAAAGCGCATGGCTGCCCTTTTGGAGGAAGGCCCTCTCAGTGTCCGAGATCTCAGCAACCTCCTTGGCATTCGGGAGAGAGAGGTCCTGGATCACCTTCCTCATATCGCCCGCTCCATCTCTCGTCGGCAGATCATTCGGATGATTCCTCCCACCTGCGCCCTCTGTGGCTTCGTCTTCCGCAAGCGAAGCCGATATGGGACTCCGAGCAAATGCCCGCGATGCCGTGGGCAGAGGATTCACCCCCCTCTTTTTCATATTGAAATCCGTCGGGGTGGCAGGCGGGGCACTTGAAAGCTCCTGCCATCTTTGCTATCTTTTCAGCCGCTTCCCTTCGGTCTCCTCGGCGGCTTCCATCAGGTTCAATCAACGCCGATTCGGATCAGGCTCTGCCGAGAAAGGAGGATGCATCATGAAGACGACCATTACAGCCATTAAAGCGGACGTCGGCAGCGTAGGAGGGCATATCCGGCCCAGCCAGAGACTCCTGGATGCAGTGAAAAACTACCTTGAGGAGCACAAGCGAGGGATCCTGATGGATTACAAGGTCTCCTTTACTGGGGACGATGTGGCCATCCTCTGCACCCATGAACGAGGGGTCAACGACGAACAGATCCACAAGCTGGCATGGGACGCCTTCTGGGAAGCGGCTGAAGTGGCTCGCAAACAGGGGCTCTATGGGGCGGGTCAGGATCTCCTCAAGGATGCCTTTTCCGGAAACGTCAAGGGGCTGGGGCCTGCCGTCGCTGAGCTGGAATTTGAGGAGAGGCCCAACGAGCCCTTCCTCTTTTTCGCGGCCGACAAGACGGATCCGGGCGCCTATAACCTCCCCCTCTATCTTGGCTTCTGCGATCCTATGTACAACAGTGGTTTGATTCTCTCACCAGGGATGTTCAAGGGGTTCCGCTTCATCATCATGGACGTGAACTACACAGATGCCGATCGGGTCATCGAACTCAATGCCCCGGAGGAGCTCTACGATATCGCCGCCCTTCTTCGAGATCCGGAGCGCTTCGTGGTCGAGGCCATCTACTCTAGGAATACGGGGGAGCAGGCGGTGTCAGTGAGCACTACCCGGCTCCACAACATCGCCGGGAAATATACAGGAAAGGACGATCCCATCATGCTCGTTCGGGTTCAAGGGGCCTTTCCCGCCACCGGAGAAATCCTGGCCCCCTTCAGTATCGGCCACTACGTGGCGGGCTTCATGCGCGGAAGCCATACAGGCCCTCTGATGCCGGTTAAACGTAACTCCACCATCTCCTATTTCGACGGTCCCCCTGTGGTCAGCTGTACAGCCTACTGCGTCCATGAGGGACACCTCACGGAATCGGTGGATGCCTTCGACCATCCCTTCTGGGATCATGTCCGCCAGGAGGTCTCCCGGAAGGCCATGGAGATCCGGAAACAGGGCTTCTTCGGAAACGCCATGCTCCCATTCAGCGAGCTGGAATACGGCGGAATCGTGGAGAAACTCAAACAATTAGATGACAGGTTCGCCATTCGCTCCTCCTGATCTCCTAAGCAAGATTTACTCCATTTCGCTCCAAGCTTTCAGATAGGGGGGAAGGCACCTCAAGTCCTTCCCCTGAAAACCCTACCTTCGATTCCCATCNGGGTTGGATCCGGATCAGCAGGGGTGTCCTCCGAAAGGAGCCCCTCCAAGGGGGCCTGAAACCNACAAGGGGTGATACGAGCCGAGGCAGCGGATCCCGTCCAAGGGGCTGTTCACACCAAAATGGGGCTCCTACCCCTAGCCGCTGGGACAGGAGGAGGTGGGGAGAACGTTCCTCCGCGGTCGACCGGAGAAAAAGGAAACCGTGTTGAGAGACCAGGCCCCCTGGAGTTTCAATAGAGGCTCATCGTGCACACTACCGTACCTGCCTCTCCTTCTCTTGCAGGCCTTTTCAGTTCTCTCCCTGCAGAGAAGCCTTTTAGGGGAGATGTGTTTCTGCGCAACTAACTGTGTTTATTGAGTAATTTGGGCTTGCCCGCCTCCGGTCAGAAGCGCTCCTCATGGGTGAATTCGGAGATCTCTCTCCTTTTGGGGGCCTTGGCCTCCTGGGCCGGATAGCCCAAAGGGAGGATCGTGACCACCTCGTAGCCTTCGGGGACACCGAGGATGTGGGCCGCCCTATCATGGTCCAACAACCCAACAATGACAGTGCCAAGGCCCAAAGCATGAGCCATAAGGCAGGCGTTTTGCGTGGCCAAACCTAGATCGTACATGTACCAGTCCCCGAACTTGGTGCTCTCTTCCCCTTTGTAGTACCCGGAGCTCTTGAGCTTTCCACAGATGACCAAAAGGACCGGCGCCTCTATCATGGCCTTCGCTGCAGGATTCCCCTTGGGCAGGGTCTCCTGGAGGGCCTTTTTTATGTCGGGGTCCCGAACAAGGATCACCTCCCAACACTGACAATTGGTCCAGGAAGGGGCCCAGCGTATGGCCTCTAGGATCTGATCGATGGCCTCCTGAGGGACCTCCTTGGTCTGGAACCGCCGGATGCTTCGACGGCCTCGGATGATCTCCATCAACTCCATGGCATCCTCCTCTTCTGGAAGTGATGTGCAAATTGTGGAAATGTCAAAGTGGATTGTCAATAGGAGACACAATTGGAAGATCCCTCCTTATTTAGAGCTTCCTTGAGGACCTTTGCGCCGGACGAAGAAAAAGGATACCATGAAAGCTCGGGGATCCTGAATCCTCGCAACAGGCTCGTAAATTCGGAAGACCAACTCCCCTGGAGGAAAGGCGATGGTCGCAGAGCCTAAGATCGTTCTCGCCTCCGCCTCGAGAAGGAGACAAGATCTCTTGCGGCGTTTGGGGATTCCCTTCCTCTCCGTTCCCAGCCGTGTAGAGGAGGACCTCTTGGAAGGAGAAGGGCCAGAGGAACACGTCCTCCGGCTCTGCGAAGAGAAGGCCCGTGCGGTGGGGCGTCTCTACCCCGAGCGCTGGATCATCGGGGCGGATACTATCGTGCTCATCGATGATGTGATCCTTGGAAAGCCGAGAAACCGGAAAGAGGCCCTTTGGATGCTCGACAAGCTGCAGGGTAGAGCTCACGAGGTCTACAGCGGAGTCTGCGTCCTTCATCCTGGCAACGAGATCCTGGCAAAGCGTGCGGTCTGCACCCGTGTCCATATGAAACCCCTCTCCCAAGAAGAGAAGGAATGGTACCTTCGAACCGGAGAACCGTTTGACAAGGCTGGAGGATACGCCATTCAAGGGTTCGCCAGCGTTCTCATCCGTGAGATCGAGGGCTCCTATACCAATGTGGTGGGGCTCCCTATCCCCGAGCTTGTGGAAATGTTGCGGGAGCTTAACGCTTGGAATCTCTTCTCCGACCGATGAGGGCACCCCATGGATAAGGAACTCCAGAAAAGGATCGAACAGGTTCAACAACGGATCGAAGCTGCGTGCAGAAGGTGCGGCCGCAACCCAGCGGAGGTCAAACTCATCGCCGTCTCCAAGACAGTGCCAGTGGAACGCATCCGGGATGCGGCCGCCTGCGGACTCCGTTGTTTTGGGGAAAATTACGTCCAGGAGGCCCTTCCCAAGATCCGAAGTCTTGATCCTTCATTGGAGTGGCATTTTGTCGGACACCTTCAACGGAACAAGGTGAAACAGGTCCTCGGAAGTTTCCGCCTGATCCACTCGGTTGATCGCCTCTCGTTGATCCAAGAGATCGACCGCAGGGCGTTGCGGGACCAACCCGTAGAAGTCCTCCTTCAGGTGAACCTCTCGGGTGAGACAAGCAAATCTGGAGCTTCCCCTCAGGAGATTCCCCGCCTCATGGAGGCCATCCTCTCTTCCCCCCATCTCCGCCTCCGGGGCCTGATGACCATGCCTCCCTTCTTCGATAACCCGGAGATGGCCCGTCCCTACTTCCGTTCCCTTCGGCAACTGAGAGATCGGCTCCTCCCCTTGATCTCGCCTCCACACTCCCTCCAAGAACTCTCCATGGGGATGACGGGTGACTTCCACGTGGCCATTGAAGAAGGAGCCACCATGATCCGCATCGGAACGGCCATTTTCGGCCCTCGTCTCCGCTGAAGGCCTTCCCCTAAGGGATATCAGGTGTCCTCCTCCGGTTCGTCTTCCTCCGCCACGACCCCGTAGAGGTTATGCTTCGGCACCTTACCCCTCCTCTCCGTGGAGACGGTGCATTCTTGAAATGGAGGTCTGGGCGTGCGATTGTAAGCAACCAAGATGCGCACGACCTCCCAGCTCAATTCCCCTCTTCGGGCCATGTGGGTCAACTCTTCCAGAGCACTCCGGTTTTCGTAGGGGGCATCCCGATAGGGACGTTGGGAGATCAAAGCATCGTAAATGTCACAGGCCGCAACGATCTCCACAAGTCGGTCTTCCAAGAGGATCCCTCGTGGATATCCGGTGCCGTTTCTGCGTTCGTGGTGATCTCGAGCCACCCTGGCGGCCAAGTGCTTCCCATCGCCCAAGTAATGACAAAGAAGGACGAAACCCGCCACCGTGTGATGCTCCAAGTAAGCTCGTTCCCGAGGAATCAGGGGGCAGGTCTTTTGTAAGATGGGAACCGGGACGCTCACCTTTCCGATATCGTGCATATGTCCGGCCATGGCCTCGGGGATCCAGTCACGGTCATCCTCGAGGAGCTCCTTCCCCAGAATGGAGGAAAGAGCGAACACAAGGAGAATATGTCGATAGGTATAAGAATCGTTGATCTTGAAGTAGCCCAACGATCTGAGGACGGGAAGCGGGAAGCGGCATCCGTCCATGACGGCTCCCATTAGAAATCGAATCGATCCTTCGTCGAAGATGATCCTGTAAGGGGGTTCCTTCAAGAAACCCAAAAGGTCCCGCCGAACCGAGCCGTAATCGCCGATGGTAATGGGGGCTCCTCTTCGAATCTCCGGGGGGGAGGAAGAGGAAAGGGCCTGTAGCGTCTCTGAATCCAGTCTTGAGCCGGCAGAGAGCAAACACCGGCCTTCCAGGTCGACCACAGGAAACCGAACGATCATCTCGTCCACGGATCTCCCCTTCACCGCGCACGGTCCCAGGAGGCGTCTTCTCCTTAGGTCATGGACTGGCCCAACTGGCGTGACCTCAAGGTTCCGGCCTCCACGGCCCGAAAGAGGAGGTACCGGAACGCTCCCTTCTCCATCTCAGCTAAAGCCGCCATAGCCGTCCCTCCGGGCGAGGTGACCTGTTCGCGAAGCTGAGCAGGATGAGATCCGGTCACCTCCAACATCTTGGAGGCCCCTCTCAAGGTCCCCAGAACCAGCTTCTTAGCGTCCAGCCGGCTGAGACCCATCCTCACTCCTGCATCGATGAGGGCCTCAACGAACAGGAAGACATAGGCGGGCCCGTTTCCGCTTAACCCCGTAACAGCGTCCATGAGTCGTTCCTTGACCTCCACCACTTCCCCTACGGCATGGAAGATGGTCTTGGCCTTCATCATGTCGTCCTTGGTCGCATACCGCCCAGCGGCCAGGGCCGAACATCCCATCTGAAGGAGACACGGGGTATTGGGCATCACCCGGATCACGCGGACACCGTGAGTGAGCTTCCCCTCTATGTACGCCACGGGGACCCCTGCGGCGATGGAGATCACCAAGTGCTCCGTTTGGACAAAGGGGCGAAGCTCCGACAGCAACACGGGGATGTCCTGAGGCTTGACAGCCAAAATCAAGGTCTCACATCGACGGACCACCTCCGGGTTCTTGGGTGTCACCGTGATGCCGTATTGGACCCTCAGCTCGTCCAGGCGCTCCTCCCGAATGTCGGAGGCGAGGATCCGGTCGGATGGACAGAAATTCGCTTTGAGCAGACCTCGAATCACCGCCTCCGCCATCTGTCCGGCCCCGATGAATCCGATCTCCATCGCGTCTGTCATCCACGTTCCTCCTTGATCTATCTTGGAATCAAGGGCTGGCTCACCCCCCTGCCACCAGAGGGATGAGATAGATCTCTGCTCCGTCCGGGATGCGCGTCCTTTCGAAGTGTGGACGCGAGACCCTCTTTTCGTTGACCCGGACCACAGCATAAGGATAAGGATCGCCCAACTCCTTGAGGAGATCGGCGATGGTCAGCCCTTCCCTCCACGGATGCTCGCGTCCATTGACCCGAATCATTCGGTCACACCATGGGCTTCCAAAAGTTTCACCACTTCGGGGAAGTCGATGCACAGCCTCCGCACAGTGGCCAACGTGGGGATCCCATCAGGGGTCCATCCTCTGCGTCGATAAACCGCGTCGCGGAGTCGATCGTATTGCTGCTGCCGATGGGACCTCAGAAGGGCCATCTTCTCTTCCGTGCTCTTGCTGAGGACGTCCTCTCCATAGAGATCCACGAGCTGTCGATCGTATCGTTCCCTTCGGGATTCGTATTCCTCCATCGTGACGGGCCCCATCGCCCGATATGGAATATCGTCGTGCTGTCTTCTTCCAAAGCCCATACGAAGGTTGAATATCCGCTGGAAATTGTACACGGCCTCGCTCATACGGATGAGGTCGTCCGGGGCTACCTTTCTACCCGTAACCGCAGAAAAGTAGCGAGCATACCACTGGACATGTTTCATGACTTTGGCTGGCTCAGGTGTCTCCTTGTTGTCCTCGGGCACAATGTCATTCCAGGGAAGCTTGCAGAGCCCGCAGAGACTGAACCACGTGCGGAACATGGGAAACCAGTGGAGGGCTTCGGCCTTCTGTTCGAAGGTCGGCATGAAATTATGCACCATATCCAAAAAGATGAGCCATGCCTCATCGTGTTGAGGCCCTTTCAGGGCAAGACCGTATCCTCCCTGTTGTGCCAGAGACTCTTTTGTCATATACTCGGAAAACTCCAGGCCCTTGGTCTCCATCCCGATATCTTGGAGAAGGCGGGGATCCGCACCGAACTCTTCGACGAACAGCTCTTTCATCCTCCGCACTCCCTGTCCCACAACCTTTCCGAATCCTTCTCCGGAGGCCATCTGATGGATCAATTCCAGGGCACTGAGCCGGTTTCCGAATGACAGGTCAAGCCCCCCGGTCTTGTCTTTATCCAAGATCCCCATCTCGTAGCATTCCATGGCAAAGGCTATAGATGTGCCCACAGAGATGGTGTCCAGACCATAAGTGTCGCAATAAAAATTCATCTCCATGACCGTATGCGGGTCGAAGATTCCCAAGTTGGAGCCGCATCCGGCGATGGTTTCATACTCCGGGCCGTCCACAAACACCCGCTGCCCTCGATATGGCCCCGTGAGGGGAATGAAGTCCTTTGCCCCATGGGAGCAGGCCACTGTACATCCGATCCAGCATCCATCGAAACCCTTGTCGAAAATGCGACGGTAGACTTCCTGGCCCAAGTTGGGGGCCTCATCATGGCAGCCGTAGCGGAAATTGTGAACCGGAAGACAGTCGTGGTCGTTCATGATGGTGACCAGATGCGTGGTCCCCACACGAGCCATCTCGTTCTGCTTGGGGTCAAGCTCCACGATCTCCCGGGAATGAAGGCGGGCTACCTCCCTGAGCGCAGCTTCATCCGCTGGTCCGTTGGATCCCACCGTCACCGAAGGCCAAATGGCCACCAAGGCCCTCAGCCCCTTGTGGGCAAATACAGTTCCGGTGCCCCCACGGCCCGCCTGTTTGTATCGCACCCGTTTCCTCCTCACATCGTACCAGGAAAAATTGAGACAGCCGATCCGGGTATGGCGGGCGCCCGGACCAGTACAGACCACCGATATACTGCGGGGATTATCTCTGCCGAAGTGTTGGGTCAAGAGATCACAGATCTCATGAGCCGACTCCGGCAGTCCCTGAACGCGAAAGAGAAACACGCGGGCCTCCATCCCGTTGATGCAGAGGACGACATCATGCGGGGCCTTTCCTTGGATCTCCAGGGCATCAAAACCGCAAAACTTCAAGTAAGGACCGAAATATCCCCCCACATTGGAGTCGATGACAGTTCCTGTGGCCGGGGAGAGAGTGGTCACGATGCTCTTTCCGGATCCAGGGTAGATGGGGGTCCCTCCGAGGGGGCCGCAGGCGATGCACAGGGCGTTTTCCGGGTCATCCCATTTGGTGTCGCTTTTGACGGCATTCCACAGGAGCCAGAGCCCGAATCCCCTTCCGCCCACGAAGATCTCTTTCATTTGCTCGGTCACCTCTTTGACAGCCANCTCNCCGCTGGAGAGGTCCACGTAGAGTGTCTGGTTGGCGTACCCGCGCTCGATGCTCGGTCTCCGGTAGCGAAAATCCCTCCAAAGGTCAAACCGCACATCCACCATCTCGCACCTCCTCTGCCGACTGAGCCCCCTTGACATCGAGGCATCTTACCACCCCTTGGCCGTGCTGCCAACGCCTCTAAGAGCTCCAAGACCTTGCACGGAGAGGACTTTTGATGTAATTGTCCTTCCGAGACCGAGCTGGTCAAGAGTCGACCTCAACTCCTCAAGCGCGGAGCCCCCATGAACGGTCCAGGGAAGGAGACGTTGCGGGTCTTGGTTGTAGGAGGAGCAGGCTATATCGGCAGCTTCGTGACCCATCAGCTGGCCGAACAGGGCTTCGAAGTCTTGGTCTTCGACAACCTCTCCACAGGGCACCGAGAAGCCATCCCTCCAGGGATCCCTTTCATTCAGGGGGATTTGGCCGATGCTAAAGGACTTCGATCTCTCTTTCAGGAGAACTCCTTCCTTGCGGTGATGCACTTCTCGGCCCGCGCCCTGGTGGGAGAGTCCATGGAGAATCCGCTCCTCTACTACAGAAGCAATGTAGCTTACACCATCAACCTGCTCGATGCCATGGTGGGGGCACGCGTCCCTTTCTTTATCTTCTCCTCCAGTGCAGCGGTCTTCGGGGCTCCGGAGACGGTCCCCATTCCGGAGTCCCATCCACTGCGACCCGTCAACCCTTACGGACACACCAAGGCCATGGTGGAGCAGATCCTCCAAGACCTCTCCCACAGAGGGGCTCTATCCTTCGTCTCCCTTCGATACTTCAATGCAGCAGGGGCGTCACGGGACGGAAATCGAGGGGAGGACCACTGCCCGGAGACCCACCTCATCCCCCGCGTGNTCCGATCGGCCCTCCATGGAGATGCCGATCCCCTGGAAATCTACGGCACAGACTATCCTACCCCTGACGGCACATGCATCCGGGATTATATCCATNTGGAGGATCTGGCCCGGGCTCACCTTCTGGCATTGCAATACCTGAGCGACGGAGGCCCAAGCACCTGCTTCAACCTGGGCAATGGACGAGGCTACTCGGTCAGGGAGGTGGTGGGTGCGGTGGAGAGGGTGGTGGGGCGCTCGGTGCCGATCGTGGAGGGGCCGCGCAGGCCGGGCGATCCCCCCATTCTCGTGGCCAGTTCCGAGCGGATCCGAAGGACCCTNGGGTGGGCTCCGGAATATCCCGAGATCGAGCGCATTGTAGAGACCGCCTATCGTTGGCACAGCACCCATCCGTCGGGGTACGCGGGTGAAGCAGACACCTAAGGGGGAGGCAGAGTGGACTCCTGGACGGAATTTTACCAGGGGTGTCGGGTATTGATCACGGGCGGCCTCGGGTTCCTGGGAAGCAACCTCGCCATCCGTCTGGTGGAGATGGGAGCCGATGTGACCATCCTGGACGGGCTCCTAGAAGGGATGGGAGGAAATTGGTTCAACATCCAACCCATCCGTGATCGGGTGGAAGTCTTTGTGGCGCCTCTCTCTGATGAAAAAACCGCTGAGGCCGCTTCCAAAAACCAGGATCTGATCTTCAATATCGCCATGCAACCCAGCCATCTGATCTCCATGGAGAGACCCCTTTACGACATCGAGACCAACGTGGTCTCCCAAGTGCGCTTTCTGGAGTCTCTCCGGCGGGTCAATCCCCGGGCCCGTGTGGTTTACGTGGGGTCCCGAGCCCAGTTCGGCCGGGTCGATCGTCTTCCCATCTCCGAGGAGACCCCGCTAAACCCACGCGATGTGTACGCTGTCTCCAAACAGGCCGTGGAATGGTACCATCTCCAATACCAGACCATCTGCGGCCTTCGAGTTACCTCCCTTCGCCTCGGGAACACCTACGGCCCTAGACATCAGATGCACCATGCTCAATACGGTGTCCAGAACTACCTGATCCGTCTGGCCATGGAGGACCAAGAGATCGTGGTCTACGGCGACGGCCGTCAATGGCGAGAGCTGATCTATATCGACGATACCGTGGATGCCCTGCTTCGGTTGGGCGCCATGGATCGCTGTGTGGGCGAGATCTACTGCATCGGGGCGAAGGAGCGGGTCAGATTCGTGGAGTTGGTTCAGGCCATCATACGGACATGCGGCTCAGGCCGTTATCGACACGAGCCTTGGCCAAAGGATCGGGAGGCCATCGAGGTGGGAGATGTCATCACAGACGATACCAAGCTACGAACCCACACAGGATGGTCCCCGACCGTCTCCCTGGAGGAAGGATTGAGAAGAACCGTGGCCTTCTATCAGGAGCACCGCGGACACTACTGGTAGAAGGCCCTCGACCCAGATGAGATAGATTTTCAGTTGGTATTTCAAGGGATTCGGGGCATAAGGCCCAATACCGACAGCGTTTCATGACGGGCTCATGGTATGGCTCCAAAGGACAAAGCTAGGGATCGGATCCTGGTGACCGGAGCAATGGGCCTTCTGGGTCGTGACTGCGTGGAGGTCTTCTCTTTGGAGAACCTTCGCGTCTTCCCCATGGGTCATCGGGATCTGGACATCTGCCAGCCCGAGCAGATCGAAAAACGCCTCCTTGAGGTTCGCCCCACGGTCCTTCTCAACTGTGCGGCCTTCACCGATGTGGATGGCTGTGAAGGCCAGCCTGATGTCGCCCGTCGCGTCAACACCTTGGGGCCTTGGAACCTGGCCCGAGCCGCAGGACCAATGGGAATCTTCCTGATTCACATCTCCACCGACTATGTGTTCGATGGGAAGCGCCCTCCCCCCCATCCCTACACGGAGGAGGATCCCCCCAGCCCCTCCACGGTCTACGGAAGGAGCAAGTGGGAAGGGGAGGAGGCGGTCCGAGCCGCCACAGAGGATCATCTCATCATAAGGACCGGCTGGCTCTACGGAAGATACGGACGGTCTTTCCCGCGGAGCATCCTCTTTCATGCCCTCAAGGGGGGAAACCTGAAGGTGGTGGATGACCAATTCGGCTCTCCAACCTGGAGCCGATCCTTGGCCAGACAGATCCGACTCCTCATGGAAGCACGTGTTAAGGGGACGGTTCACGCCACTTCGGGAGGGCACTGCAGTTGGTTTGTCTTCGCCAGAGAATTCCTTCAAGCCATGAATATCTCCGTGCGGGTCCAGCCCTGCTCAACGGAGGAGTATCCTCGGCCGGCCCCCAGGCCAGCCAACTCTATCCTCGAGAATCGACGACTCCGCTCCATCGGTATGGATATCATGCCTCCTTGGGAGGCCGACCTTCATCGCTTCGTGGAGGTCCACGGAGAGACTCTGAGAGAAGAGGTTCGAGAGAAGATTCATCAGGAGGACCCATGAAAGGCTTGGTGCTGAGCGGTGGATCCGGGACCCGCCTTCGCCCCTTGACCCACACGGGGGCCAAACAGCTTGTTCCGGTGGCCAACAAACCCATCCTTTTCTACGTTCTGGACAACCTTGTGGAAGCCGGCGTGCGCGAAATCGGAATGATCATTTCCCCTGAGACTGGAAAGGAGATCCAGGCCACAGTGGGGGACGGCTCCAGATGGAACGCCTCCATCACCTACATCCTCCAGGAATATCCTGGAGGGTTGGCCCATGCGGTGCAGACGGCGCGGGACTACCTGGCAGACTCCCCGTTCGTGATGTACTTGGGAGACAATCTCATCGGAAGCGGAATCCGGGAGTTCTCCGAGCGATTTCGTGGGGAGACGCCCGATGCCCAGATCCTTCTGAAGGCCGTGGAGGACCCCTCCTCCTTCGGGATCGCC
This sequence comes from Desulfarculaceae bacterium JdFR-97, assembly GCA_002010915.1. Classification (GTDB taxonomy): domain Bacteria; phylum Desulfobacterota; class Desulfocorpusculales; order Desulfocorpusculum; family Desulfocorpusculum; genus JdFR-97. Next base: position 51,483 of record MTPG01000003.1, read on the forward strand.
GAGGTGGACGAAAGGGGCCATGTGCTTCGATTGGTGGAGAAGCCCAAAGAGCCCCGTTCCAACTTGGCCCTAGTGGGAATCTACTTCTTCTCCCCCAAGATCCACGAGGCCATCGGGCAGATCACCCCATCCTGGAGAGGAGAGCTGGAGATCACCGACGCCATCCAAAAACTCATCGATTGGGGCTGCAGGGTCCAGAGCGAGATCATCGACGCGTGGTGGCTCGACACTGGAAAGAAGGACGATCTGCTCCACGCCAACTTGGTCGTTCTGGACGAATGGATCCGCCGGGACGTACGGGGAGAGGTCCGCGGCCATTCGGTGGTGACCGGACGCGTGCAAATACCTGAATCCTCTGTCATCGTGGACAGCACCCTTCGAGGACCCGTGGTGGTGGGAGAGAATGTCCTCATTGAACGGTCCTTCATTGGGCCGTACTCCAGCATCGGCAACGGGTGCGTTATTCGGGATTCCTCTGTGGAACATGTGGTGATTCTGGAATCCTGCCGGGTGGAGGCGATTCAACGCTTGGAGGATTCCATCATCGGGAAGAACTCCGTGGTACGTCGAAGAGACGGGCAGACCGAGGGCCTCTGCTTGATGGTTGGGGACGACTGCGTGGTGGAGCTGTGAAACCTTCTTTGGGGGCAGGCTCTCCACGAAAGGTCTGGCCAGCGGCGGTCTTCACCACGGCCTCAATGAACCTCGGCCCAATTGCTTCCCCAACCTAGATCCACACGAAGGGGCACCTCCAAGTTCTCCACCCCTTCCATCTCCTCCTTCACCAAGGCCTCCATGGTATGCCGTTCCCCCTTGGCAACCTCGAATAAGAGCTCGTCGTGGACCTGAATGAGCATGCGGGAGGCCAATCCTTCGGCGTCCATCCTGCGCTGGATCCGGATCATGGCCTTTTTTATGAGATCGGCCGCGGTCCCCTGGACCGTGGTGTTGATGGCGATGCGCTCGGAAAATTTCCGGGTTGTGGCATTGGAACTTCGGATCTCCGGGAGATAGCGCCTCCTCTTCATGAGGGTCTCTACATAGCCTCGCTCCCGCGCCCCCTCCAGGACTTCATTTATAAAGGTCTGTACGGCCTTGTATCGTTGGAAATACCCCTCGATATAGGCCCGAGCTACTTTGGGTTCCACATCGAGTTCCCGGGCCAATCCGTAAGCGCTCATGCCATAGATGATGCCGAAATTGATGGTCTTGGCCTCTCTCCTCATCTGAGGGGTGACCTCATCCGGAGAGACCCCGAAGATCTCTGCCGCTGTTCGGGTATGGACATCCTCATCTCGTGAAAACGCATCCAAAAGGATGGGGTCCTTGGAGAGGTGGGCCAGGATGCGCAGCTCCACTTGACTGTAATCGGCTGAGAGGAACTCAAATCCCTTCTCCGGTATGAAGGCCGCCCGTATGGCCTGGCCCGTCTCATTCCGAACCGGGATGTTCTGGAGGTTGGGTTCGGAGGAACTCAACCGGCCTGTGGCCGTCACCGTCTGGTTGAAGAAGGTATGGATCCGCCCCGTCTCGGGATTTACCAGCCGGGGGAGGGAGTCCACGTAGGTGGATTTCAACTTGGCCAGGCTTCGGTACTCCAGGATCTTTCCTGGCACTTCGTGGCCCTTGGCCAGCTCCCGAAGGACCTCCATGTCCGTGGAGAACCCCGTCTTGGTCCTTCGGATCACGGGGAGCTTCAGTTTCTGGAAGAGGATTCGGCCGAGTTGCTGAGGGGAATTGAGATTAAACTCCTCCCCGGCCAAGGAGAAGATCTCTTGTTGAAGCTGGCGCAGGCGCTGGCTGAATTCCCTAGAGAGCTTCTCAAGCCGCGCGATATCTACCTTGACCCCTTGGAGCTCCATGCGGGCCAGAACCGGGATCAATGGCATCTCCAGTTCATAAAAGAGACGCTCCAAGCCACTCTCTTTAAGCCGGGGGAGGATCCTCTGGACCAGCAGGGAAGCGGCTTCCACCCTCCGACATGCCCAGGCCCCCTTCTCCAAGGTGGCCTTTCCCTTGCCTTCCTTGGGCCCGAGCCCCATATCCAGGAACTCCAAGGAGAGGGACTCGAGATCGTAGGCGCGTTTGGAAGGATTCAGGAGATAGGAGGCCACCATTACGTCTGCGTCCAATCCCTGGAGGACAACGCCCTTTCGACGCAACAATACCCATGTACGCTTGAGATCATGTCCACACTTCTTTCGTTTCGGGTCCTCCAAAAGAGGGCGTAGGAGTTCCAATGTCTCCGTCCCCGACTCCCTACTTAAGGGAATAAAGGCAGCATCACGGGGAGATGCGGCAAGTGCGATACCGAGCAGTTCACTTCGCATGGGGTCTCCACCCGATGCCAGAGCCTCAAGGAAGATCCTTTGCGACTCTCCTATGTCCGATAGGTATTGGGAGATCTCCTCATGAGATCGCAGAGTCCGATACCGGGATTTCCTGCAAGGAGATTCCTCCTGAGCCGCCTCCTGAAGCAGGCGGTGAAACTCCAGATCCCGGTAGAGTTGCCTGAGGCGAGGCCAATCCGGAGGGCCGAAACGAAGGTCCTCCAAAGACCACTCAATATTCACCTCGGTGTCGATGGTANCAAGCCGCTTGCTCAATCGAGCCTGATCCGCATGAGCAAGCAGGGCTTCCCGGACTGACCGTTGGGGGATCTCTTCAGCCCGCCGGATGGCCTCCTCCAAAGAACCGAATCGGCAGATAAGCTCTTTTGCGCGCTTCTCCCCAATGCCGGGCACGCCCGGAATATTGTCCGAAGCGTCTCCCATAAGGCCGAATACGTCGGGGAGCCTCTCCGGCTCTACCCCATAGCGTTCCAGGACCTTCTTGCGGTCGAAAAGCCTGTCATGGAGGGTATCCAGGACCACTACCCGGTCGTTAACCAACTGGAAGAGGTCTTTATCCCCGGAGATGATGATCACCCGTAGGCCCCTCTCCGCCAGTAGTCGGGAGAGCGTCCCGATAATATCGTCCGCCTCGAAACCTTCCTTCTCCAACTGGGGGATGCGGAGTGCGGATAGGATCCGACGAATCCATTCCATCTGGACCCGCAGGTCCTCGGGCATCTCCGGCCGGTTGGCCTTGTAGTGCTCGTAGGCCTCATGTCGAAACGTCGGGCCTCTGGCATCGAGGACAACGGCCAAGTANACNGGATTGAGGTCCTTCAGGACCTTTTGGAGCATCTGAGTGAAACCGTAGACGGCGTTGGTGGGGATACCTTGCGAGGTCTTGAGACCCTTGACGGCATGGTAGGCCCGGTAGATATAGGAGCTGCCGTCGATGAGGAAGACAGGTTCTCGGCCGCTCATACGATCTCTTTCGATGATGGTGGACTATCCTCGGGCTCAGCGGGCCGAGTGAAGAAGAGGAAAGCCATCACAGGCCTTCTGGATGACTCCTTGGTGACAAAACGGATATCCTCCAGGTGCCAACCCCGAGCGGTCCACTCGTTTATGAGTTCTTCCAGGACCTCGTCGGTCACCAGGCTCGTCTCGACCACCTTGAATTTGTAGAGGGTCTTGTCTCTTTCCTCAGAGCTCAAAGTTCACCCGTATCTTAAAGGTCCGTTTGGCAGGAAGGCTCAAAATCTCCCGCACCCCTGTCCGAAGGGAGATCTCCTCCAGCGCCCGTTCCACCTCTTGACGATTCTCGCCGATGAAGGTGAACCATATGTTATAGGGATGGTTGCGCGTGTAGTTGTGAGTCACCCCTGGGTAGTGGTTTATGACCCGGTTGAATTCTTCCACCCGTTCAGGAGGGACCTTTGCCGCGCACAATGTGCTCCAGAAGCCGAGCTTTTTGGAGTCGAAACTCCCCCCTATCCGCCGGATAACCCCCGAGCACCGCATGGCCTGGACCCGCTGGATGACCTCCTGCTCGGACAGGCCCACCCTCTCGCCCACCACCTTAAATGGCCTCGAGGTGATCGGAAAATCGCTCTGAATGATATTGAGGATCTTGCGATCGATATCGTCAACCTTAGGATTTCCCATGGACGCTCCTTGCGGGTCGATAGGTGCAAAGGGGTTCCTCGGCCAGATAATCTCCGGTCATCTCATAGGCCCTGGCCCTGCATCCCCCGCAGACCCGGCGGTACTCGCATTGACCGCATTTTCCTTTGAGCAGTTGGGGGTCTCGGAGCTGTTGAAACACCTTGGAGATGGCCCAGATTTCCGAAAGGGGCAGCTTCCTTAGATCTCCGCAGGAGAGTTCCAAATATCCGCAGGGCTGCACCTGACCCAGGTGGGAGACGAAACAGAAAGAGATGCCGCCGAGACATCCTCGGGTGGTTGCGTCCAGTCCGTCTTGCCGGGGGGAGACGATGCGCCCTTCCTTCTTCGCCCGCTGCCGGAGAATTCGGTAGTAATGGGGGGCACAGGTAGCCTTGAGTTGAAGTGGGACCACCCTCCTTTGATCGTAAAACCAATGGAGGACCCGCTCGTAGTCCTGGGCCGAGATGCCCTCCTGCAATAGGCCACGGCCCCTTCCTGTGGGCACCAGGAGGAAGATGTGGTGGGCCACGGCCCCAAGTCGGACAGCCAGATCCAGGATATCGGGGAGTTCCTTGAGGTTTCGTTGAGTGACTGTGGTGTTGATCTGAAATGGAAGCCCCACCTCTTTGGCCGATCGAATGCCCTTGAGGGCCCCTTCGAAGGCCCCGGCAACCCCACGAAATCCATCATGGGTCTCCGCTTTGGACCCATCCAGGCTGATGCTCATGCGTTGGATCCCGGCCTCCTTGAGGTCCCTGGCCCTTCCGCTGGAGAGGAGGGTCCCGTTGGTGGCCATGACCATACGTATCCCCAGCTGCGTGCCATGTCGAGCAATCTCGTCGATGTCTTCCCGAAGGAGAGGCTCTCCCCCCGTGAGAATCACCACGGGACGGGAAAAGGAGGCCACATCCTCCAGAAACCGGATGGCCTCCTCGGTACTCAATTCCCCCTGGTAGGGTTCATCATGAGCCGAGGCCCTGCAATGCAGACAGCTTAGGTTGCACCTTCGGGTCACCTCCCAAGCGATCATTCTGAGCGGCGTTGTCCTCATTCCATCTCCCTCAGGAGGCGCGCCACCTCGGGAGCAGCGTAGGTGATGATCAAATCCGCTCCTGCCCGCTTGATCCCGACCAGGGCTTCCATCATCGCCCGGCGGCCGTCCAACCACCCCCTCTGGGCGGCCGCTTGGATCATGGCGAATTCACCGCTGACCTGATAGGCTGCCACAGGATAATGGAAGGCTTCCCGAACCGCGGCGATAATATCTAGATAGGGCATGGCTGGCTTTACCATGACGATATCAGCCCCCTCCTCGATATCCAAGGCCACTTCCCGGAGAGCCTCGCGACGATTGGGAGGGTCCATCTGATAGGCCCTTCGGTCGCCGAATCGGGGGGCGGAGTCCGCCGCCTCTCGAAACGGCCCATAATAGGCGGAACAATACTTGGCGCTGTACGAGAGGATAGCTACGTCCGCAAATCCTTCCTGATCCAGGGCGCGGCGGATGGTCCCTACCCTTCCGTCCATCATGTCCGATGGGGCGATCATGTCCGCTCCCGCCCTAGCGTGGGAGAGGGCCGTCAAGGCCAACAGTTCCAAGGTGGCATCATTGTCCACCCTACCGTCGGGAGTAACCCATCCGCAATGGCCGTGGTCAGTATATTCACAGAGACAGACGTCAGTGATCACTAGAATCTCCTCCTCCGTCTCCTTAATGGCCCGGACAGCCCTCTGAATGATCCCGTCATCGTCGTAGGCCTCGGATCCTTGTGGATCCTTGCGGGATGGAATACCGAAGAGGATTACCGCGGGAATTCCTAAGGCCCTCAAGTCCTTGACCGTGTCGGGAAGCCGATCCACCGAGAGATGATACTGCCCCGGCATGGAGGGGATCTCCTGCAAGACGCCTTGGCCGGGCACCACAAACAACGGGTAGATCATATCCTCCACACGAAGGGCCGTCTCTCTGACCATTCGACGAATGTTCTCGTTTCTCCTCAAACGGCGTGGCCGACTCTCTGGATATGGCATGGCGCCCCCTCACATGTCTTCTTCGTCCTGGGAGACGGAAATCTCCTCATCGGTGAGATAACAGGCAGGATCAGGAGCCCAGATGTCCCCGGTGACCGCCTCCGCTCGAACCCGAAAGTTTCCCCCACAGATATCCAGCCATCGACAGACGGCGCATCGTCCTTTGAGATGGGGCCTCTTGTCCTTCAGGGCCTGCAGGAGGCGGTCGTTGGGGTCGTTCCAGATCTCACTGAAGGGCCGATTGCGGATGTTTCCGAAGCTATGGTGTCTCCAGAACTGATCCGCATGGACCTCGCCGTCCCAACTGATACATCCAAGGCCGTGGCCTGAGCTGTTTCCCTGGTTCATCTTCAATAGCTCCAAGACCTCCCGAGCCCTCTTGGGATCCTCTCTCCTCAAACGGAGATAGAGATAGGGGCCGTCTGCGTGGTTGTCCACGGTCAGGACCTCCGCTGGATGGCCCCTCTGGTGAAGAAGCCTGGTCCGATCCAAGATGAGGTCCACCACGGCTCTTGTCTCCTCGTGGGTGAGGTCCTGTTGGATCAACCGCGAGCCCCTCCCGGCATAGACCAAGTGGTAAAAACAGATCCTGGGAAGTCTTTCCTGTTCCACAAGATCGAAGATGTCCGGGATCTGGGAGGCGTTTCCTCGATGGATGGTGAAACGCAACCCCACCTTGATGCCCACATCCCTGCAGATCCGCACAGCTCTCATGGCTGCGTCGAAGGCCCCCTCCACACCTCGGAACCGATCGTGGTAGGAGCGAACGCCGTCCAGGCTGATTCCAACATAGGAAAGTCCCACTTGTTGAAGGGCCTTTGCCAAAGGACGGTCGATAAGCGTCCCATTGGTAGAAAGGACCACGCGAAGTCCTCGCTGACGAGCGTATCTGGCCAACTCCAGGATATCCCGCCGCATGAGGGGTTCTCCCCCGGAGAGGAGCAAAACGGGGACACCGAATGAGGCCAGGTCATCGATCAAATTTCGGCCCTCCTCGGTGCTGAGCTCATCTTCCCCTGCGCAATGGTCATCGGACTTGGCGTAGCAGTGAACGCAGCGAAGGTTACACCGCTTGGTGACGTTCCAGACCACCACCGGCTTCTTGTCTTTGGAGAACTGCAGGAGATGGGACGGCAGGGCCTTGGAGAGCCTCCCGTATCTGAGAGGATCCGAGGGTTCTACGGTCCCACAGTAGAGCTTGGATATGCCTATCATCGAGGTCTACGCTCCTCGTTTCGGCCTTGAAAATGAGAGATCAGGGCTTGAACCAGTCCCTCTAGTGTATAGGTTTCGGCAACCACATTGGGAGAGATGCCAAAATCCTGAACGGTTTTGGCAGTAATGGGTCCGATACAGGCCACGACGGCGCCGAGCAAGAGCTCCCGGCCCCTTTCAAGACCCAACAAATCGAAGAAATTTCGGACCGTCGAAGAGCTTGTGAAGGTCACTGCATCGATGGGTCTTTCTCCCTCCAGGGTCTCGAGGATGCTCATTTTCCGCCGTGGTCGAGACGTTCGATAGATAGGGACCACGTCCACGTGCCCCCCTTGTCTCCTCAGCCCTTGAGGGAGGATGTCTCGGGCATCCTGCGCCCTTGGCAAGAGAAAACGCCTCCCCTTAACACCCTCTTGGGAAAGAGCTTCCAGGAGGCCTTCAGCGCGATATTCCCTCGGTACAAGGTNTACTCTCACATCCTTCTGCTCCAGAATGCGAGCGGTAGCCGGTCCGATGCACCCCAAGCGCTTCCCCTTTAAGTCCCGGATATCCCGCCCGCGCACCTTCAGGCGACCAAGAAAGCGGCTCACCCCATTGGGACTCGTAAAGAGGACCCAATCGTACGATTCCAAGCCATCGATGGCCTGATCCGCCGAGGTCCAGTCGCGAGGATCCCGAATCTCAATGGTAGGAAGCTCGAGGGGCTCTGCTCCCAAGGAGCGCAAAAAGGCCGACAGCCCACTGGCCTGTTCTCGTGAGCGGGTGACCAGCACTCTACGGCCGAAGAGGGGACGGGCCTCGAACCACTTCAAGCGTTCCCGAAGCGAGACCACATCCCCGATCACCAGGACCGCCGGAGGTCGGATCCCTTCTCTGCGGGCCTCTTGGGAGATGCGATCGAGGGGAGCCGTCAGGGTCCTCTGTCTGGGTGTGGTCCCCCATTCAATCAATGCTGAGGGGGTCCTGCTATCCCGTCCGTTTCTCAACAGCTCGAAGACGATCTTCTCCAGGCTTTTAACCCCCATAAGGAAGACCAAGGTGTCGGAAGCGTTTGCGAGACGATCCCATCGCAAACGAGACCCCCTCTTCGAGGGGTCCTCATGCCCTGTGATGATGGAGACGGAGGAGGCTAGGCGGCGATGGGTAAGGGGAATGCCCGCATAGGCCGGAGCAGCGACAGCAGAACTCACCCCGGGGACGATCTCAAAGGGGATTCCGGCTTCCGCTAGGGCCTCGGCCTCCTCCCCCCCCCGTCCGAATATAAAAGGGTCCCCCCCCTTCAATCGGACCACCAACGCCCCCTCTTTCGCCTTGCGGATCAGGATCCTGTTGATCTCGTCCTGGGGGGTGCTGGAACCCCCTCCTTGTTTTCCCACATAGATCAGCTCGGCCCTTTCAGAGCAAAATTCAAGAAGATCCTCGTTGGCCAAAAAGTCATAGACAACCACATCGGCCCGGCCAAGGAGTTCCTTTCCACGCAACGTCAAAAGGGCTACATCACCTGGGCCTGCGCCCACAAGATAGACCTTTCCTCTCTCTCTATCACACAATGCCATGGCATTATCAGTATATCTTTTCTCTTCTTCCTTGATCAACGAAGGATTGCCACCACAAGGGTGATGGCGAGATAAAAGGCACTCTTTGGATCCTCCAGGAGACTTTCTCTATTTCGTCCCGTTGGAATCTCTTTTGCTCACGGCGGCTCCCCTTGCAGACCTCCACCAAGAAGGCGCTGCAGGATGGAAAGTGCCCCGGCCTCGAGAATTCGCTCGGCCAACTCTCGGCCCAAGGTTTCTGGAGAATGGATCGGGCCGTGAATTCGATCACTCCATAGAGGCCGACCTCCCACATCGGATACCATTCCCACGAGGATCAACGTCCTTCCATCCAAACGAGCATAGGCCCCAAGAGGGACTTGGCATCCCCCCGCAAGGCGACGCAAGAAGGCCCTTTCTGCTTCGACGCAGATCCTCGTCTCCGGATGGTCGAGCCTACGGATCATCTCTTGCACTTTAGGATCGTCCTTGCGCACCTCTACTCCCAGGGCCCCTTGTCCAACGGCCGGGATAAAGCGATCCGGAGGGAGGATCTCCGTGATGGTGGAGGTCAGGCCCATCCTTCGTATCCCAGCCGCAGCTAAAAGGATCCCGTCGAGGGCCTCTTTTTCCAGCTTCTTAAGACGAGTGTCCAAATTCCCTCGAATCGGGATGACCTGAAGGTCTGGCCGAAGGTGAAGTACCTGGGCTCGCCTCCGCAGACTGCTGGTTCCAATCCGCGCACCTGGTGGAAGATCTTGGAAGCATGAGACCCTTCGTGCTACAAGGACATCCCTCGGGTCTTCTCTCTCAGGATAAGCGGCGATCTCCAGGGCTTCGTGAGTCTCCGTAGGGATATCCTTTACGCTATGAACAGCGCAGTCGATTCTTCCAGCCAACAGGGCCTCTTCGATCTCTTTCACGAAGAGGCCCTTCCCGCCCACTGTTGCAAGGGGAACATCGAGAATCTTATCTCCTTTGGTCTTGATGGTAATATATTCCACCTCCAAACCGGGGAAGAGATCCTTCAGTCTTTCTCCTACCCACGCGGCCTGACAGAGGGCCAAAGCGCTTCCTCGAGTCCCAATCCGCAGCCGTTTTCTTCCAAAACACAAAACTTCCTCCTACCTCCATCTTCACAGAACGGTCATGATCTTCCCACTTCCGAATCGTCATCTTTATTTAAGCCGAAAAGTTTTTTGGTGGCCTCATGTATATTGACCGTATATTCATGAGAACTTTCCCTCTTAAGTTCAGAAATAGGATCATGAAGAAGTTTTTTTACGATAGCTTTGGTCATCAGGTCTATGGATCTTTTTTCTTTTTCATTGATATTTTTTAACTTTGATAATGTTTTGTCCAATTCAATCATGCGGATGTTTTCTGCCTTTTGTTGCAAAGCTTTGATTGTTGGGGTTATATTCAAAATATTCAGCCAGGAAAAAAACTGATTGACCTCTCTTTCGATAATTGCTTCTGCCTTTTCCATTTCGGACATTCTTATCTCGATGTTTCGATCTACAACATCTTGAAGATCATCAATGTCATATAAATAAACATTGTCTATATTATTTACTTTGGGATCAATATCTCTGGGAACAGCTATATCAATAAGAAACATGGTTTTATTTTTTCTTAATTTCATAGCATTTTTTATATCATCATATTCTAAAATGTAATTTTGAGAAGCTGTACAGCTAAGAATGATATCTGATTTCAGTAACATCTTTTGGAATTTTTCAAAAGGAATAGGCTGAGCATTATACATCTGGCTTAATTCAATAGCCCTTGAATATGTTCTATTGGTAATATAAATCTTTCTGACACCATGTTGTTTAAAATGCCTCAAAGCCAATTCGATCATCTCGCCGGCGCCTATTAACATGAGGCATTTTTCCTCTAAGATATCGAAGATTCTCTTAGCGAGCTCCACTGCGGCATAACTAACGGAGACGGCATTTTTCGCGATTTCTGTATCTGTCCGAACCTTCTTTGCCACTCGAAAGGCTTGATGAAAAAGCTTATTAAGAATATTTCCGCATGCCTTATATTGGGACGATTTCCTGTATGCATCTTTGACCTGGCCTAAAATTTGTGGCTCACCGATGATCATGGAATCAAGGCTTGATGATACTCGGAAAAGATGCCTTACAGCTTCTTTGTCAAAATAGATGTANAGAGACCTTTCGAGTGTATCGGGGTCGATGGATATATCCTCTGCCAATATTTTTTTAGCCCATCTTGTGGCCCGATGGATGTGATCCACAGAGAGAATATACTCTACTCGATTGCACGTTGCAAGAATAGCAGCTTCTTTGATAAATGGATTACTCAAAAGGGTGGTCAACTTCTGGCCCAAAAGCTCGTCTGTTATTGAAAAATGTTCTCTAACTTCAACAGGAGCAGTTTTATGATTCATACCCATTATAATGATTTTCATCATTATCCTCTAAATAAGGAAATCAAATTTATCTCAAAGATAAACTGGAATAGGAATGAAGACTAGGAAGGACAAGATTTACGCCAAAAAATGTAAACAATACAGATATAAAGCCGACTACAGCCATCCATGCAGCTTTTTTTCCTCTCCAACCCATATTGATCCGCTGATGAAGCAAGGCCGCATAGATAATCCATGTAATAAGTGACCATGTTTCCTTAGGATCCCAGCTCCAATAGGAATTCCACGCGGTGTTGGCCCAAATAGACCCTGTAATGATACCAGCTGTCATAAGAGGAAAACCCAAGCGTATACACAGAAAAATAAACTCATCCAATGCTTCTAAAGAAGGGGATCCTCTTTGGAATAAAGTTATTCTTTTTTTCATTTTTAATGATCTTTCTTGAAACAGATAAAAAACACTTGTTGCAAATGCAATTGTAAAAATCCCTTCTGCTAAGAAGGAAAAGATACCATGAACAAGCAGCCATTGACTCTTTAAAATGGGTGGAATATGCGTAATATCTTTCAATAAAACAGAGGCAATCGACATCAAAATCATCAGAAGCGGTGAAATTATAATTCCTAGATGATTATGTTTTGATTTTCTGTCCAGGACTATATAGATGAAAAGAATTGACCAAGCCAAGAATGATATGGATTCATGTTGACTAGTTATGGGAAAATAGCCAACCTCAAAAAGACGAGAAATTATGACGAAAGTATGCAAAATAAAAGAAACAATTAATAATTTTTTCCCTAATTTTAAAAGGATATAATTCATTTTTATCAGATAAAAAAAATAAATACATGTAGTGCTGATATAAAACAAAAGGATTAAATAGAAAAAGAATGAATACATATCATTCTCCCTTTTGATATTATATCAATCAGTAGTTTTGTCCATTTGATTTTTAATAGGACGTCTATTTGAAATCTCAGAATAAAATCTAGCTAAAAATTCTCTCAGTCCACATATCTCAAAAATTTTTTCTTCTATTTTTTGAAAATCTTGGGCTTTACAAAGATCGATAAAATTGGAACGAACTAACTTACTATATAGCAAACTCCTCTTCGGTTGGTCTTTTTCAACTTGAGGAAGGATCATTCGCAAACAATGGAGTATATCGAGAGCTAACTCGTATCCATCTCCATAATATTGATTTAATTCTTCTTTGATCTTCTTCGCCAAGGCGGGACTTGTGCCACCTGTGGAGACAGCGATAGTCAATCTCCCTTTTTTGTATATTGAAGGAATTATAAATGAACAAAGGTTTGGTTGATCAACAACATTACATAAAATATTTCTTTCCTGCGCTTCTTTAGAGATGAATTGATTCAATGTCACATTATTTGTTGCAGCAATAACCAAAATTTTGCCCTCCAAATCTTCCAAAATAAACTCTCTTTTAATCCAAATAAGTTTTTCTTTTTTAGAATAATTGGCTATTTTCTCATGTACAGATGGACTTACCACAGTTAGTTTTGGCTTATATGGGATAAGGGTTTTGATTTTACGAAGAGCGACTTCACCTCCACCCACTACAAGGCACGGTTCATTATATATTCTCAAAAAAACAGGAAAAAACAGGTCTTGTTTTTTAAAATTTTGAATATTATCCATTGTAATGCCAAATATTTTAAATGATCCAATTTCTATTGATCGGTTTATATAGCAACCTATTCCTTTCAATAAAGAAAAAACTTACCCTCTATGTATCTTAGCTATATTTTTAATATCACAAAAAATATGATAATTGGCAAAACTATTTTTGTTCATGATTTCCTGCTTTAATTAGCTCCTCTTTGTTCCTCGGANGTGCGCACAAAAAGATATGTCTTGGGGTTGTAAAAACTNCCTTTCCCACTTTGCAAAAATCTTAAAGTATGATATAGTAATATTGTCACTAATCTTATGTTTCCAAGATGGAACCAAGCGAGTCATTAGAATTTCCTGGTAATGAAATATCTTTCGAATAAAGCGCTTCCATGGTTAAATTACAGAGATCGGGAACCCTCTAAGACCCTTCTTCTCTCTCCAAATGGAGAGCGAGAATCGCTGAGAAAACCAGGCTGCCTCATTATGGGTTGGTCATTGCCCGTAAATTCGTTTGACCCTTTTAACTACTCCATTTTACTAAATTTTTCATCAAAATCCAAGAGTATTTTTGAACTTGGGAATTGATCTCAAAAGTATAATTTTTTGTTAAAGAGATGTGTAAAAGGCCAGCAACTCGAGATTTTGTGGATTCAAGTATGAAAGTACAGGAGTTTTTAAACAGGAGTGAGATTCCTAAAATTGGTATTGTCTTCGGCGAGCTACAATAATTGTAAACATGTAAACATACCTATAAATATAGCTTTATTTTACAAACTAAAACAATTTTTAGGAGTATACAAATGAAAATACGAACAAAAAAGGATATCTTAGGCAAGACACTTCAAAGTTTGCAAGGACTGGCAGACAGAAAAAACACAATGCCAATTCTATCCAACGTAAAACTTGAATGTAAAGAAAATACAATGAATCTATATGCCACAGATCTCGAAGTCTCTCTTATCCGGACTATTCCCGTAGAAATCATTGAAACAGGCGAGACGACTGTTTCATCAAGAAAATTATTCGAAATTGTAAAAGAACTTCCAGACAAAGAAATTCTCATTTCCTGCGATGAAAACTACATGCTATCAATTGAATGTGATAACATTTTCTTCAAAATAAAAGGACTTCCTTGTGATGAATTTCCAACATTCCCCTCTTATCAAGATGTTACTTTTCAACCAGTCAAAACGGAAACTATAAAAGAAATGATAGAAAAGACATTTTATAGTATATCAACGGAAGATATTCAATATAATTTGAGTGGAATCTTTATCGAAAAACTNATGGATGCAAAAACACGATTTGTAGCCACTGATGGTCATCGGCTGTCTATGATAGACAGAGACATCGAGATCGGATTTCTGGGAGAAGATGGAATTATTGTGCCGAGAAAAGGTATTCAGGAAATGAGAAAAATTCTTCAAGACATTGAAGATGAAGTTAATTTATCAATCAAGGATAATCAACTGATTGTCACTCATGAAAATTTTGTGATGTTTATCAGATTGATAGATGCTATTTTTCCAAATTACAGGGAGGTAGTACCTGAATCCAATCCTATAAAAATCAAAATAAATCGGTCACAATTCTTAAATTCTTTGAAAAGAGCAAGTATTGTTTCTCTAGACAAATTTAGAGGGGTAAAATTTGAATTAGAAGAAAATACTTTATTGATAACGTCAAGCAATCCGGATATAGGTGAATCAGAAGAGAAACTGGAAATCAATTACGATGGTGAATTGTTAAAAGTATCATTCAATGCGAAATACTTTATAGATGTGCTGTCTAACCTTACATCTGATCAAATAATTCTCGAATTGAATGACGATTCAAGCCCAGCAATCTTAAAAGATGCAGAGGATTCTTACTTCTCTGCTGTCATAATGCCCATGCGGATATGATGTAGAGTAGTTTTTGGGGGATTCCATGGCTAATGATTATACAGCGAAGAATATAACTATCTTGAAGGGATTAGAACCGGTTCGAGAACGACCTGCAATGTATATTGGGAGTACCGGTATCGATGGATTGCATCACCTAGTCTACGAAGTTTTAGACAACAGCATAGATGAGGCCTTGGCAGGGTTTTGTTCCGAGATCTATGTGAGAATCCACTTGGATAACTCCATAACTATTGAAGATAATGGCAGAGGTATCCCTGTCGATATTCACCCGGAAGCAAAGAAGCCAGCTGCTGAAGTCGTTATGACAACGTTGCACTCCGGTGCAAAATTCGACAAGAAAAGCTATGCCTTTTCGGGAGGGCTTCATGGTGTAGGTGTGTCAGTGGTGAATGCTTTGTCGGAATATTTGTATTTAGAAATAAAAAGAGACAGAAAGATATATAGACAAAAATATTCAAGAGGAAAGCCCTTAACAAAACTTGAAATTGTTGGAAAATCAAAAAAATCAGGAACGAAAATTACTTTTAAACCAGATGAAGAAATTTTCGATACCATAGAATTCGATTACGAAATTTTGTCAAAAAGATTAAAAGAGCTAGCTTACTTGAATCGCGGTCTATTAATTTCGATACATGATGAAAGAATAGAAGAAAAAAAAGTATTTAAATTTAATGGTGGCTTGAAATCTTTTGTCGAAGATTTAAATAAAAAGGTAAATAAAATTACTAAAGTTATTTTTTTTGAAGGCGAAAAGGAAAATATAAGTATTGACGTAGCTATTCAATACAATGATACCTATGCAGAAAAGTTGATATCCTTTGTTAATAATATCAATACAAAAGAAGGTGGGTCTCATATCATTGGTTTTAAATCTGGGCTGACAAGAGCAATCAATCAGTATGCCTTAAGTAATAATATGTTAAAGAATTTCAAATATTCGATTACTGGAGATGATATAAGAGAAGGGCTGGCTGGTATTGTAAGCATTAAGATGTCCAGTCCTCAGTTTGAAGGCCAGACGAAAACCCGGCTTGGAAACAGCGAAGTAAAAGGAATTGTGGAATCTTTCGTTCATGAGCGACTTCTACAATTTCTAGAAGAGAACCCATCGATCGCCAAAAAAATTCTCACAAAAGCCATGGACGCCGCCCGAGCTAGAGAGGCGGCGAGAAAGGCAAAAGAATTAGCTCGAAAAAAGAACGTGCTGGAAGGGGGAATCCTCCCGGGAAAATTAGCGGATTGTCAGACCAAAGACCCTGAGCGTTCCGAACTATTTCTTGTAGAGGGAGATTCTGCTGGAGGGTCTGCAAAGCAGGCGAGAGACCGCGTGTTTCAGGCAATCCTTCCATTGAAAGGAAAGATCCTCAATGTGGAGAAAGCTAGATTCGACAAGATGATCTCCAATGAGGAAATCAAGACCATTATTACAGCTTTGGGTACAGGAATAGGGAGAGATGATTTCGAAATAGAGAAGATCCGTTACAAAAAAATCATCATAATGACAGATGCCGATGTGGATGGTGCTCATATTAGAACACTCCTTTTGACCTTCTTTTATCGACAGATGCCGGATATTATCGACAATGGGTTTCTCTATATCGCTCAGCCCCCATTATACAAAGTAAAAATAGGAAATAATAATGATATATATTTCAAAAATGATGAAGAGCTACGAAATTATTTATTACAAAAAGCTATCACGTCGATTCGAATAGAAACAAAGGACAATAATTTAATCAATGGAAAGGCAATATTGCCAATTTTTAATATTATAGAGGAAATAAGTGGGTTTTATAGCAACTTTGAAAAGATCAACTTTGACCCTTATGTAATAAACGCTATTGCATTTGAAACCGATTTAACAGAAGATGATATGAAAAACGAAAAAAAATTGAGAAAGATAGCTAACGATATAACAAGTTATNTGTACGTATTTATAGGAAACTATTCAAGAATAGAGATAGATGTCAAAAGAAAAGACGAAAACGATTACCTCCAGATGATTTTTAACACATACAGGAATAATAATAAATATACGACATCAGTGGATCATCACTTCTTGGGGTCTAAGAGATTTAAAAAAATAAAGATGAATTTAGCAAAATTAAAAAAATACGGTTCATTTCCTTGGACTGTATCTATAGGGAAAGAAACGGAGATAGTGAAGAACCCTATCGAATTATTAAATATAGTTTATGAAAAATCGAAACGAGGCCTCACAATACAGAGATATAAAGGGCTAGGCGAGATGAATCCTAATCAGCTTTGGGAAACAACCATGAATCCAGATAAAAGAGTCCTTTTGCAAGTTCATGTGGAGGATGCGCTTGAGGCAGACGAACTGTTTTCTGTATTGATGGGTGATAATGTAGAACCCAGGAAACAATTTATCCAAGAAAATGCAATGAATGTAGTTAATCTTGATATTTAAACTATTTCCTCTGAGAGGACTTTTTTTGCAATACTATAAAGGGGTTTCTTCATGAAAAACAAGAGCAATCAAGGAATTACTATATTTATTGAAGATGAAATAAAAAAATCTTATCTAGATTATGCACTCAGCGTGATCATTGGAAGGGCCATCCCCGATATTCGCGATGGCCTAAAGCCCGTCCAGAGAAGAATTATCTATGCTATGCACGATATCGGCAATCTGTGGAACAAACCCTATAAGAAATCCGCGAGAATAGTAGGTGACGTCATAGGTAAGTACCATCCCCATGGGGATGCAGCAGTCTACGATGCCATCGTTAGGATGGCACAAGATTTCTCCATGAGATACCCGTTATTGGACGGGCAAGGCAACTTCGGATCTGTTGATGGCGATCCACCAGCTGCCATGCGTTATACAGAGATCCGACTTAAACCCATATCCGGTGAACTTCTCTCAGACATCGAAAAGGACACTGTCAAGTTCATACCAAATTACGATGCCACAACCCAAGAGCCTGAAGTTCTACCCTCTAAGATCCCAAATCTTATACTAAACGGCAGCTCCGGGATCGCTGTGGGAATGGCCACAAACATTCCGCCTCACAATCTCGATGAAATCCTTCGATGTCTCATCGCTCTTTTAGAAAAAGGAGATCTAAGATTCGATGAAATCCTCGATATCGTCCATGGCCCCGACTTTCCAACAGGTGGCCTGATATGCGGGAGAAAAGGAATTATCGAGGCCTATAAAACAGGAAGGGGATCGATAAAAGTAAGAGCAAGAGCTTTTATAGAGCAAAAGAAAAATCAGAAATCCAGTATAATTATTACTGAAATCCCATATCAAGTTAATAAAGCACGCCTAATTGAAAGGATAAGTGAACTTGTAAAAAATAAAGTGATAGAAGGGATTGAAGAGGTCAGAGATGAAACCGATAGAGAAGGAATAAGAATAGTTTTGGACCTTAAACGAAACGAAATAGCCCAAGTAATCTTGAACAAATTGTATAAACATACCCAAATGGAAACTAATTTTGGAATCATTTTTCTAGCTATTGAAAATGGGATGCCCAAGCTTTTTTCTTTTAAGGAAATTTTACTTCGTTTTTTAGATTTTCGAAAAGAAATCGTTCTCAATCGAACCAGATTCGAATTAAATCAGGCCGAGGAGAAATGTCATCTCCTCGAGGGACTGAAGATCGCCTTGGAAAATATCGATTTGGTCTTAAAAATTATTCGATCCTCGGATACAGCGGAGAGTGCAAGGAAAAAACTCATCGAAAAGTTACAATTATCCGAAAAACAATCTCAAGCAATTCTGGATATGCGCCTGCAGAAGTTAACAAAGTTGGAAAAAGACAAATTGATACGAGATTTTGAAGAATTACAAAAGGAAATTCGGAGATTAAACGAAATATTGAGTGACGACAAAAAAGTAAAAGATATCATAAAGAATGAGCTTATTCAAATAAGAGAGAAATATGCCGACGAACGAAGGACTGATGTCATCGACGAAGTGAGTGAAATTAATCTGGAAGACCTCATTGTGGAAGAAAATATGGTTGTGACGATTACTCATCGAGGATATATCAAACGAACCCCCCTTTCCATTTATCGCACACAGAAGAGAGGGGGGAAAGGGAAATTGGGGATTTCGATTAATGACGATGACTTTGTGGAACATCTTTTTATTTCCAGCACCCACAGCTATTTTTTGATTTTCACTAACATCGGGAAAGTTTATTGGATGAAGGTACACCAGATTCCAGAAGCAGGAAGGACGGCCAAAGGAAAGCCAATAGTCAACCTTTTGCCTCTTCAGAGGGGGGAAAGCGTGACGACCATCCTTCCGGTTCGGGCCTTCGAAGAGGGGAAATTTCTCGCTATGGCCACTCGGAGAGGATGGATCAAAAAGACCGAATTGATGGCCTACAGCCATCCTCGATCGAATGGGATTGTTGCCATTCACTTGGAAGGGGGAGATGAGCTTCTCTCCACTCACTTGACGACCGGCGAGGATCGAATCTTCCTGGCTACTCGCAATGGAAAGTCCATCCTTGTGAAGGAGGATCAGGTTCGGCCGATGCAACGGGCGGCCAGAGGGGTCAAGGCCATGACCCTTAGAGAAGGAGACTCCCTGGTTGCCATGGATACCTTAAAGGAGGGAGGGACAATCCTGACCATTACCGAAAAGGGTTATGGAAAGAGAACAGAGACGGTTCAGTATCGCATTCAGAATCGCGGTGGAATAGGTTTGACCAATATTAAAATCAGCGAAAAAAATGGGAACGTAGTCAATGCCATTCAAGTCTTTGAAAAGGACAATATCGTCATNATGACGAATTTGGGAAAGCTGATCCGGATCAAGGCATCGGAGATCAAAATCGTTGGCCGGAATGCCATGGGGGTCAAACTTATTGATCTAAGTGAAAGTGAGAAGGTCGTTGCAGCACAGAAGATTGCCGATGACGATACTCCTGCTTAGAATCTAAAAAGGAACCTCAAATGGATCGGCCTATCATAGCTCCCTCGTAAATGGCCTCTTTAATACTTCGTGGCTTCACGCAGTCTCCGATGCGAGCGACCTCGAGTCCCCTAGCCTTCAGAGGACCATAGAGACGATCGTCCGGAATTGTACCCGTGGCAAAGACGACGAATGGAAAGGTGCGGGCATGGAACGATCCGTTTTGCTCGAATTGCAGATCATTTCCACGGAACCCCGTGATTCGGGCATTGGTCAAGACTCGGATCCCCAGATCGCGGATTTTTTGAAGGACGATCTTCTTTGTCATGGCCTCGAACTGGGTTCCGATGGAGTCCGTCATCTCAAAGATCGTTACCGTATGACCGTTTTCGGCCAGATAAAGGGCGACTTCGCATCCAATGGCACCTCCGCCGACTACGGCAACCTCTTGAGGAACGGAAGGGGAGTCCCCGTTTAATACGGCGGAGAAGGTCACAGCCTTGGAGGCCGGAAGGACCTTTTCCGGGAGAGGAAGGTGAGGTCTCGCCCCTGTGGCCAAAATAACGATGTCAGGATTTTCCTTTAAGATGTCCTCCAGGGTGGCCTTTCGTCCAAGGAGGCACTCCACATGGTACTTCTGGAGTTGATGGTGATGGAAACGAACGATGTTGAGGAGGTCCTTTTTGTGACTCGGAACGGCACCCAGAAGGATCTGGCCTCCAAGTTCAAAATGAGACTCATAAACCTTGACTCTATGACCTCGGCTCGCGGCCACCCAAGCCGCCTCACAGCCAGCGGGACCTCCCCCGATCACCACCACCCTTTTTGTTCTCTTGGCGGGCTGTAGCTGCATGGCTGATTCTCGGCTCACCTCCGGATTCACCAGACACTCGACGCGCCCCTTCTTAAAGATAGAATTAATGCAGGTATTGCAGGCGACGCATCTGCGGATCTCGTGCAGCCTCCCCTCTTTGGCCTTGTTGGGAAGGTCGGGATCAGCAAGGAGGGCCCGTCCCATGCAGACCAGATCGGCCTTTCCTTCACGGAGGATCTGTTCAGCCAACATGGGACCGTTGATCCGGCCCACACAGATAACGGGTATATGGAGAGCCCTTTTAATCTGGGAGGCGGATTCGACGAGACAGCCCCGCTTCATAAACATAGGTTGGGATATCCATTCCGGTGTAGCGTCTGTTCCGGCGGATACCTGAACCACGTCGATTCCGGTTTCCTCCAGGAGTTGGAGGATTCGAATGCATTCCTCTACGGTGAGACCCTCAGGAACGAATTCCTGAGCACTGATCTTAAAGGATATAGGAAAATGGGGTCCAAGTCGCCGACGGATCTCTTGTACCACCTCCAAGGCGAACCGGGCCCTATTCTCCGTAGGGCCGCCATATTCGTCCTCTCGGATATTGGAAAACCTTGAGAGAAACTGGTTGATAAGATAGCCATGGGCCCCGTGAATTTCGACCATCTCGAAGCCAGCCTCCACGGCTCGCTCCGCCGCATCGCCGAATTGCTTTACGATGCGGGCGATGGCCTCGGTGGTGAGGACTTCTACCTCTCCTCGAATGGTGGGGCATTTCAGTGGGGAAGGGGCTAGAGGCGGACGTCCGATCACGCGAGAAGAGGTCTGACGCCCTGCGTGATGGATCTGGATGGCGGCGCGGGCCCCTCCCTCTTTGATGACCTCGGCGATCCTTCGAAGGCCCGGGATATAGGCATCGTCGTAGATACGCATCTGATGATGAGAGACGATCCCTTCGGGAGCTACAGCGGATGCCTCCACCATAATCATTCCGGCTCCACCCCTGGCGCGCCTCCGATAGTAGGCCAAGGTATCGTCCGTGACGAAGCCCTCTTCATCCACCAGGAAGACGCCCATGGGGGGCATGACGATCCGATTTTTAAGTTTCAACCCTCGAATAGAGAACGGGGAAAAGAGACGGGATAGCATGGCGTAAACCCACAATTGGTTTAAGCTTAAAATGTTTAGAATTAAAATGCTTGTACACTCCTTTTTTCCAAATGTCAACGCTTTTTTTCGGGTTCCCTTATCTGACCGGAAGGGTAATCCGAAATAAAAAACCGGAAAATACGGAGGGTTTCACGAACTCCAGCGAAGGACCTAATTATCGACAAAAAATGTGAGGAAATCATGGTCTCCTTAGCAATTTTAGAGGATTCGGATCGAATCATTAATGGCGGTCCTTCTTGGTGCTCTGTCCGGCTAAAAGAGTCCGAGAAAGGCTCCTGCCTTGACACGGAGTTGTGCCAGGGTCGAAAATACCCCCTATTTGGTTTAGGCTCCTTGGAGGTTCTGTGGAAGAGACGCTCCTTCGCTTTATGGAAACCCACGGGGGTGGAATCCCTTACGCCGTTGTTTTCGTTTGCTCTTTTCTCGAATATACCTTCCCCCCCTTTCCCAGCGATACAGTACTGCTCTTTGCAGGGGTGTTGGCAGGAAAGGGGGCGTTGGATCCATGGATCGTCTTTGGTCTGACCGTATTCGGCTCCCTGCTCGGAGCCCTCTTTCTCTATGAGTTGGGCCTGAAGAAGGGAAGGCCCTTTTTCATGAAGAGGGATTATCCCTTTTTCCCTAGGGAGCGGATCGCAACGCTGGAGCGATGGTTCCGTCGGCATGGAGGCAAGATATTAATTGTAAATCGGTTCTTCTCTGGCTTCCGCGCTGCGTTCTTCGTGGCAGCAGGCCTCGGACAGATGCCACGAGGCCGGGTCCTCTTCTTTGGGGCTCTGGGCTCGGCAATTTGGACAGGGATCGTCCTTGAGGCAGGCTACCTGGTGGGCAGCAACTGGTCTTCCTTGACCTCCTATTTGGGACTCTACTCCACTGTAGTGGTGGCGGTGGTCCTCCTTCTCTTTCTAGGCGCGGGAGTGCGGGCGTGGCGTAGACGCGCACGCGCAAGAGATAAAACGCCCACTTGATCTCGTTGATAATAAAATAGAAAATCCGGATCGGATTATAACATTTGTATGCCCTTGCCGCCTCCGGGCTGGGGAAAAGGAATTGTAAGCAAGGCGCATGCCACGTCGCGGATATCAGCTCGAGACCCTTTTCGAGGGGCCCTCTTCATCTTGAGAGCCGAGGACCAGGGCCTTGGCAACCAGGTCGTGGATCCCCAAGACCTCCATTTCCAATTTGTGGTAGTCGATCAGCTCTCGGAGCTGTTTCTTGCAATTTGCGCAAGGAGCAGCCACGATCCTGGCTCCGGTCTGTCGAAGCTGTTCGGCCTTCTTCCTGCCAGCCACCTCCATGCGGAAATCATATATCTCCTCGAATCCCACTGTTCCCCCGCCTCCGCCACAGCAGAAATTCTCCTCTCCGTGGGGCTCCATCTCGACGAAATTGCTGACAGCGGATTTCAGGACGAACCTTAAGGTCTCGGATATCCCCCCCATGCGGCTCAGGTTGCAAGGATCGTGAAGGGTCACAAGTTCCGTATTGCGACCAGGGTCTAGACGGATCTTTCCAGTTCGGATGTATTCCGCTGTGACGTCAAACATGGTGGTGATCTCGAAGGGAAGTTTTCCTCCGAAATACTCCGAAAAGATCTTCTGTGTCTTTGTCGCGTGTCCGCACTCCCCCATGACGAGCCTTTTCACTTCAAGGGCCTTAACGGCCTCGTAGAGCTGCTCGAGGATCTGTTGGAGCCTTCGGTCATCGTAAAAGAGTCCATAGTTGATAGCATCCGAGGCCGGACCTGTGGCGATGGTCCAGTCTGCCCCCGCTGCGTAAAAAGTCATGGCGCAGCCCATTAGGGTGTCGGCCTCCATGATGTAATCGCTGACCGGTGCCAGGTAGAGCATTTCGGCCCCTTTCTTGTTGATGGGAAACCGAATGGGAAGGCCAGTCATCTCCTCCATCTCCTCGTTTAGGAATTCCACGGTATCGACGAAGGCCTTCTCCGGAATGGCCGAGGTGTTTCGGGCAGGACCATGAAGTTGGGATTCCACGCTGATTCGGAAATTGTGGGGCACCATATCTGCCGCACTCAAGCAGACCCGTCCAACTCGGGTGATAAGGCTGTTATCCACCCCCATGGGACACTCCAAGGCGCAGCGTCTGCACATGGTGCAGCGGTAGAAACTCTCATACATCTCGTCGATCATCTCCTCGGTCAGGTCCTCCGCGCCCACGAGCCTTCCCAAGAGTTTCCCTGAGAGGGTGTAACGTTTCTTATAGACCTTTCGCAGCAAGTCCGATCGTATTGGAGGAAGGTAGCTTTTATTGGAGGCATCGTCACAGGTCAAATGACATTGAAGAATGCAGTTTCCGCACTTGGCACATGTCTCCAGATACGTTCTCAATGGAAATCGATAGAGTTCATGATTCAAGGCTTGATCAAATGCCTTGAGAAAGGGTTCAACCCTGCCCGTGGAAGGGAGATGGGCAGCCCGGTAGAGTTGGTAATTGTCGATCTTTCTCCTTGGTTCTTCCTCATGGACCTGAGTTGGACTAGCCGCCTGACCCATCTCCGGTCTCTTCTTCGTTTCGTTGATTTGCTCCTTGAGTTCCATAGTCGATCTCCTTATGGGAATCCAAATGAAAACCAGCGGAGGCCTTGGAGGTACGAACACGGGGCCGTTGAAGGATTTTCCAGCTTAGTGAGCCCTAGCGTAGGGCTTTTTTTTCCAGTCGACCCAGTCGATGCGCAATTTCAAGAAGAACTGGCTGAACAAATGAGACATCTTCCCGTAGGGAAGCATGGCCATCAACAACAACGCCAGAAGCCAATGAAGGATCATCCAAAGACCATCTTCAGGAAAAGGTTGGGGGGAGAAGGTGATCAGGGAAGCCAGATAGATTCCGGTCTCATAGGGGTCCACGTTTCCTTTGAGATAGAGACCTGTAATCACCAAAGCGAACATGACGGCCAGGTTGAAGTATTCTACAGTTCCCGTGATGGCACGCATGGGACCCACAGCAATGCGATAGATGACAAGATAGAGGATAGAGGCCAGGAGGACCCATTTGCCCACAGTGTCGATCCACTGCTCTGCGGTCATCCAAAAAGAGGCCTCCAAGCCCGCAAAACGGATGAAATGCCAAAGCAGGATGGCCCAAAGTGATAGGTGAAAAAGCCAAGCCCCGAGCCACAGTCCTCGGTTGTAACGGAAAAGAGGACGAAGGCCCAAGATCTGATAAATGGTCAATAGAATTTTCCGTCCAGAGGATGGAACAGGAAATAAAGTCCATTTCAAAAGCTGGGGTTCCCTTGCCCAGCGAAGGATCCGCCGAGTCATCCCCACGAAGAAGAGTGCTAAGACAGTGTAGGGGAGTAAGATACCCATCAGGACCTGTCCGAACGTCATTTCATCACCTCCTGCATAGGGGCGTTCTTCCCGACGACCTCCACNGATTCACACGCAGGATTTCAGAGGGCCTTCTTTCGTCGAAAGGCCTCTAACTCNATCACATTATGGTCGGGTCCCAAAGCGGGTGCATCTCGATTCTGGGGGGATGCAGACATCCCTATCCTTCGTCCCGGATGAACAAACAGGATGGGGCAGGGACACCGTTTACTAAGAAAGTCGGCCAACTCCCAGGATCCTCCCAAACGACTTCGNGTCAATGGCAAAAGGAGCCCTTGGAGCCTTCGGGACCTTATGAGACGGAGAATCTCTACCCCCGGATCTCCGACCCGGACGTGAAAGAAATTTCGACTGATCGGAGGAAGCAATGGCACGTACCTTTCCCTCATGGCCTTTTCGATCCCTTGAATCCGTTGCGGATTCAGGTCCATGGAGAGACCGGGTTCGATGATCTCCGCATGAAAACGATATTGGGAGCGAAGCACGTAGAGTATATGAATCTCCAGCGGGAGGTCGGCGGCAAAAAGTTCTCTTGTTCCCGCAACAACATCGTCCGAATCTCGGTCCAAGTCTGTATAAATCAAAAACCGTTTCCCGATCATGGGAGACCTCCTGAGCTCAAACCGGCCGTCAGGTGGGGCGTATTTTGGATCCCCAGCCCATCTTTCTCATCTTCCTCCAGAGGGTTGTCCGATCGATCCCCAGCTCCTCTGCCGTCTTTTTGCGGTTCCAGTTGTTCCTGGCCAGGGCAGCGAGGATCAATTCTTTTTCGATCTCCTTCATCCTTCGCCCGTTTTCTCCTTTCAGGGGGTGGGAGAATACCTTCCTATGGGATCCCCGGACCCCATCCGGGAGATGCTCCGGGAGGATGGTCTCTCCCTTACATAGGATCACAGCATGGCGGAGGATGTTGTTCAGCTCCCGGTAGTTTCCAGGAAAGTCATATTCCATAAGGAGCCGGAGGGCCTCTCTGGAGAGACGATCAACTTCTCTGTGCTCCGTACTGCTGTGTCTTTGAATTAAGGCGTCTGAAAGCACAGGAAGGATTTCTCGAAGTGATCGTAGAGGGGGGATCTCCATCTGAAAGACGTTGAGCTGAAAATAGAGATCCTCCCGAAATCGTCCCTCCCGAATCAAGGGACGGAGGTCTTCGGAAGAGCTCGATATGATCCGTGCCTCCGCACGGAGAGGTTCATGTCCCCCCAATGGCTCTATCTCTCCCTCTTGAAGAAATCGGAGCAGCTTGGCTTGAAGGGGAAGGGGTAGTAGATGGACGTCTCGCAAAAAGAGAGTTCCCCCCTCGGCCTGTTGGATGCGGCCGGATCTGGCTTCCCCAATGCCGTGAAAAGGGCTCGGACGGCATCCGAAAAGTTCCACTTCCAACATTCTCTCACCGAAGGCGCCGCAGTCGAGGCGGACCCAGGGTCCATCCCTTTGAGAAGAGAGATCGTGTAATGCGCGAGCCAGAAGGTCCTTCCCTGTGCCGTTCTCTCCGAGGATCAGCACTGGTGCCTTACTGAGGGCCATATCGGGGAGGCGTTCGAGGATCGTCTTCAGTGGTTCTTGTCCGAAAAAGACCTCGACGAGTTGCTGAGAGGGGGACTCTCCTTCCTTGATGGGATCGGAAATCGGCCGAAGGATCTCCACTGCTCCGACAATTCTTCCACCCCTTTCGCGGATGGGGATGGCAGTCACATGGCAATGGATTTTCTTTTCGGCTTTGGTAATCATCTCCACCCCGTGCGTCTCACACTCTTGTCCAGTCTTCAACGAATGACGGATCGGACAAGATTGTTTCTTTTGGGCCAAGCAAAAGAGATCCAAACAACGGCACCCCACCGCTTCGCTTGTCGAATACCCCGTGATCTCTTGTGCCATTCGGCTGAAGGAGGAGATATAAAGTCCCGCATCCACCGTAAAGACCCCATATGGCGGAACCATTCGAGACATCCATGCCTCCCGATCTGTTGCAACTCGACCCTGAGAAGCAACACCGTTGCAATTTGATGCAACAGTCGTGCCACCGGGACCTTCTATAATACCCGATAATTATTAAGTTTTTAGGGAAGACAAACTCTTTGTGGAAGGGCGGAAAGAAAATGTTGCAAACTGAAAATGTTTAAGTCGGGTAGATAGAATAATATCCAATAGTTATCCGATGTGAAATAAATTGTTTCATGTTTCAAGTCGTTTCACGAAGGGAACCTTCCCTTCGATCGATCAGCCGATAGCGCCGCATTCGCCTCCAAAGGGTCGATCGGGAGATCCCCAGGGCCTTGGCGGTTCGACCTTTATGCCATTGATTCTCCTGGAGCGCGGAAAGAATTCGTTCCAATTCGCGCTTTTCCACCGAACTCAAAGCCAAGGGCGGTGAGGGTACGTTCATAGAAGGCAAATCCCAGAGATAGGGAGGGAGGTGTTCGGGCTGGATGGTTCGACCTTTAGCCAGGATGAACGCATACTCCATGGCGTTTTCCAGCTCCCTCACGTTTCCTGGATAGGGATAGGCCAGCAATACTTCCATGGCCTCGGGAGAGACGGATTTGATGTTTTTTCCCATTCGTTTGTTGAGCTTCCCGATGAGGTGTTGGATGAGCAGCGGGATGTCATCTCGGCGATCACGAAGACTTGGAAGTTGAATCCGAACTACATTGAGGCGATAGTAGAGATCCTCACGAAATTTTCCCTGGCGGACCATTCGATGGAGGTCCCTATGGGTCGCCGAGATGATCCGGACGTCCGCTCGGAGGCTCTTGGTGGCGCCGAGGGGCTGGTATTCTCCGTTTTCCAACACCCGAAGCAACTTGCTCTGTACTTCCAGAGAGAGATCTCCGATCTCGTCCAAGAAGAGCGTTCCCCCTTCGGCCAAAGCGAACCTCCCTGGTTTGTCGCGTTTGGCGTCTGTGAAGGCTCCTCGTGTGTAGCCGAACAGTTCGCTTTCAAGGAGGGTATCCGGAATAGCGCCGCAATTGACAGGGATGTAAGGACCGTTCCTTCTGGGGCTGAGGTTGTGGATGGCCAGAGCCAAAAGCTCTTTCCCTGTGCCGCTTTCTCCCTGAATGAGGACGGTGGAATCGCTCTCTGCAATGTCCCGAAGGGTGCGCAAAATCCGGATCATC
The DNA here is from genome assembly GCA_002010915.1 of Desulfarculaceae bacterium JdFR-97. GTDB lineage: Bacteria > Desulfobacterota > Desulfocorpusculales > Desulfocorpusculum > Desulfocorpusculum > JdFR-97. The sequence continues at coordinate 79,562 of MTPG01000003.1, forward strand.
TGGCTGTTCTGAGTGATGATGTTCTGAAAGGAATAGCGCTCGTAGAAGTCCTTCTGGAAGCTTTTGAGATGGGACAGATCGCGAAATGTCTCCACGGCCCCGAGGACCTGACCGTGGACATCGTGTATCAACGCGGTGCTGACACTGATGGGGATGACCTGTCCCTCCTTGGTCATGATCTCCATCTCCAGATCTACGACGTTTTGACCCGTTTGAAGGGTCTGCCGCAGTGGACAGCTGTCTCCCAGACAGCGGTCGGATTTAAAAACGTCGTAGCAGGCCCTGCCGAGGACCTCCTCTTTCTTGTAGCCGGTAATATGCTCTGCGGCCCGATTGAACCAGAAGATGCGTCCATTGAGGTCCACGGTGAGGAGGCCGTCGGCGATATGGTCCAGGATGGACCTACATGGAGCCGCGCACCTCTGATTCATGCAGACCAAGGCGGTCTGGATATCCATCTCCCGCAACATCAGGCCTCCTTTTTCGTAATGGACGGAACCCTGCACTCAGGCGGAGGCCAGCCAAGATATGGCATCCTGGGCCTCTTATGGTTGGCCCAGGACAAATGAGAGTTCTTCTTCATCGTCTTTCTCATACCTCCAGCCCCACGCACCGTTGAACCGTTCGGACGAGCAAGGCGGGGTCGACGGGTTTTTCGAGATAGGCGCAAGGGCGTTTCAATTTAAGCTGAAAGAAGAAATCTCGATAGTCCTCTGTGAAGTGGTTTCGGATTCCGGTCACGATGATCACCGGTACATCCCGGTGCATCGGCGATTTTCTCAATTTGTTGAAGAGGATAACTCCAGTTCGACGAGGCATGACCAGATCGAGGAGGATCGCATCGGGCCGATCCCCTTCGAGGATCTTAAGGCCCTCGTCGGCGCTGTTGGCTGTCAGCGTGGTGAAGCCGTGGTCCTCGAGCAACGTGCTGAAGAAGAGTGTCTGTTGGGGTTCGTCGTCGATGATCAGTACTTTTTTCGGCTCAGATCTCATTCTTGCCTCCTCAACAAGAGGGAGAGGCCCCGGCATGGCTCCTCTCAGGCCGTGATAGAAGACAATGGGAGTCCGGTGAAGGATCCTGAAAGGGTCCAACCTTCTCTCCCTTGGCTATAGCAGGAGGTTCCGCACGTCTGGGGAGTCGGATTTCCACCCACATTCCATCTCCGGGCGAAGATCGCCACCGAAGGGTTCCCCCGTGAGTCTCGACGATCTTGCGGGTTGTGACCGCACCAAGCCCCGTTCCCCGGCTCCCCTTGGTGGAGAAGGCCTCCCGGAAGAGCTTGGTCTGAAGGTGGAGAGGAACGCCCGGGCCGTTGTCCTCCACCTCCAGGCCGATCCCCTCCTTTCCATAATCCCGGAGTCGAAGAACGATACGGTGAGAGGTCTTGCTGGAATCCTCGGTGCAGGCCTCCAAGGCGTTGGTGACCAAATTTGCCAGGGCGGAGTGGATCCCTTTGGGATCCAAAAGGAGGGGACAGGGACGAACATCGTCCATCTCAAGCACCAACTCGACGCCAAGATCATCGGCGCGTTTCTGAAAGAGGGTCCAGACTTGGTGAAGAATCTGGCCCGGGTCCACCTTCTGATATTCGGGGGTTCGGTCCTTGGAAAGGTAAAGGATATCCTTGACCAATTGGCCGACCAACTCCACCCCTTCGTGCACCATCTCCCATCCCTGCTGGGCAAGCTGAGGATCACCCCTCCGAAGCCCTGATTGGACCACGTAGGCTCCACCTTGAAGGCCGTTGAGGATGTTCTTGATAGTGTGGGCCATCACGCCCAAGGCCTGCCCAAGGGTGGACAGCTCATGTTGAAGTTGCTTGACATCGGTGATGTCGGTGGACATCTCCATGACAGCGAAGACTCGGCCTGTAAGATCGTAAATGGGGGAAGTATACACAATAGTCCGCGCCTCGCGGCCCGAGGCGAGCAGGACGGTCTCCTCGCTGGAATAGACCCGGGCATCCTGGAAGGTCCTCAATACCGGGCAAGGATCGCAGGGACTCGATCGACGTTTATATATGCGATAGCACTTACGGCCTACAGCCCTTCCGAAGGCCTTCTCCATGAACCGGTTGGTCTTGATGATGGTGAGATCCCGATCCTGGATGGAGATGTAACAAGGCACCCCATGGAAGAGGGCCTTGTATTCTCTCTGACTCAACTCCAGTTGTTTAAGGCGTCGGGAAAGCTCTCCCAGCTCGGAGGCACAGACGATGGCCCGTTTTCTCCCAGACGAATCCGGCTCAAAGGGGGCGGCATGGAGGAGGAAGTGAACTTCCGGTTGATTGGGTGTCCGGAAAGTCTCCTCCCATCTCTGGGTGCGACCCTCCTGAAAGACAATGTGCAAAGGACAATCTGGACAAGGAGAGGCCCTGTCTTTGAGGGCATGGTAACAGAAGGGGGAGGCCGAAATGGGGCCCGTCATCTCTATAAAGGCTTCGTTGGCCCAAAGGATTCTCCTTTCCTCATCCATCAAAGCCACAGGCAGAGGGAGGAGGTCGATCCCCCCTTGAGACATGGAGATAGGCCCCAATGGGCCTCTTGTTGGAGGCGCCTCATCCCCCAAAGGATGGCTGACACTTGGTCTCCTTTTCCGGAGCCGAGAAAAGGGATTCAGATTCACCCCATGTCTCAGCCTCCCCCGACCCCGGCAGAGGTCTTGTCCTGAGAGAGGATCCTATGGACGGTTTCTAGGATCCGTTGCGGCGAGACGGGCTTTTCGATGAAGCCCTCTGGAGCCGGGACGGATCGGCCGGAGAAGAAGCGTCGCCAGTCAACCATGGGAAATTGTTCTCTCGTAAAGCCGGTGATAATGACCACTGGGATTCCGCCCAGCTTGGGATGACGCTTCAGCCTCCTGTAGAAGAGGATTCCCGACTGGCCGGGCATCAGAAGATCCAGAGTGATCAGATCTGGAGAGGACTCCAAGGCCTGGTTAAGAGCCTCATCCGCACAGTGGCAGGAGACGACCTCATAGGCGTGATCCTCCAGTAGAGTCGTCATATAGGTCAGCATCGCGGGATCATCGTCGATAATCAGGATCCTTTCTTTTTTCTTCACGTTACCCTGCTCCTTGCTTTCCTAGATTGGGGGGAATCTCGGCATCGAGAACCTGCTCCTGTGGTCTCATCAGAGCACCAGGGCATCGGCCGCCAACTCACAAAGGAGCTTGACCTCCACGCCAAGGTTGTAGTGACGATTGATCTCGGCCAACTGGTCCAGACAGTTGTGGCAGGATGTGGCCACGATCTTGGCTCCAGTAGCTGCGATCTCTTCGGCTTTGACTTTGGCCGCCTCAAGCCTGCGTTTGGCGAATTCGGTCATGGTCAAAGCCCCTCCGCCTCCGCCGCAGCAATAGGAGAACTGCCGGTTGTGTTTGAGCTCCACAAAATCCTCCACGGCAGCGCGCAGGATAATCCTAGGCTCCTCAATGATCCCTCCGCTTTTGGCTGCGTTGCACGGGTCATGGTAGGTGACGCGCTCAGGGTTCTTGGAGGGGTCGAGCTTGATCCTTCCTTCCTGAACATATTGGGCGAGGAGTTCCTGGAAGGCCATTACCTTGAACTTGGGTTGTCTGCCGAGCCAGTTGGCCGCTTCCCACCGGATGGCTCGATAGCCGTGACCGCATTCGGCAGCCAGAAGGTACTCACAGCCGAGGCGCTCTACATCCTCCACCTGCCACTGAGCGATCTTTTTCGCTCCGGCCCCGTCCGCGATGAAGAGGCAATAATTGGTTGCGTCCCAGTATTTGGTCGAGATGGTGTAATCCTCTTTGGCCGCATAGAGGATTTTGGCCTCAGCCTGGATGGTGAGGGGATAGTACTTGGGTTCTCGCGGATTCATGGTGAGGAAGTACTTGGCCCCTTTCTTATTTAGGGGGATTTTGGCATCGGGGTCGTCCACCTCGGCTTGAAGCTCCTCTTCCATCCACTCCAGGGTCTCGACGAGCTCCTCCTCCGTGATCCCCATGTTGTTTCCTGTCTGAAGGTGGACGTCGATGGTGGACTTAAGGCCTTCGGGGAGTCGGTTCATGGCCGCCATCATGTAGCGTGCTGTGCCCATGATTGCCGCGTAGTCTACTCCCATGGGACAATTGAAGGAGCATCTCCGACAGACTGTGCAGGCTCCGAAGATCAAATCGTACATCTTCTCGGCCCATTCGGGGGTCAGATCTTTGCCGCCCACCCATCCCGGGAAGAGTTTCCCAAGCCAATCGTGTCTCTTCTTGTAGATCTTTCGAAGCAGGTCGGCCTTGTACACAGGGGCGTACTCGAGATTTCCTGTGGAGACATAGTAGTGGCAGGCCTCGGTGCAAAGGCCGCAGTGGACGCAGGCCGCCAATGAAGAAGCCAAGAGTCGATTCATCCTCTTGTCAAGGATCTCGAGCATCTTGGGGACGTCTTCAGGATCAAAGGCCTTTTTGACAGCCGGGGCCTCCTCTTTGACTGGAGCAGGAGCTTCTTGTGTCTGGTTCGTCTTCGGAAGTTGAGCCTCTTTATCCTGCATCTCAAATCCCTCCTTATCCAAATCTTAAGGTTCGATCACTGGGAGGACTTGACGGGCTTGCGTAAGACCCCTCTGCCGCCAAAGTGCGTGCCGTAATACCATCGAGAGAAGGGGTAGATGATGTAATGACTGATCTTGCTGAAGGGGACGTAGATCAGGAAGAAGGTGGTCATGATGAAAAAGACATAGAGGGCGGTGGTGCTTCCGGTCCCCAGCGCCCAAAGACCGGTGAGGAAGAAGATGTCGAGGACCAGGATCGCGAAATAGTCATCCGGCGAGCTGATGATCCGCACTTCGGGCCGGAAGATCCGGCGGAAGAATCGCCGAACCCCGACGAGGAATGCCAATGCCATGAAGACCATCACCAACTTGGAAAGGGCGTCTCCAGGGACCATGACGCCGAAGGGGATGAGGAAAGTGGAAAGGATGGTGAGGGCTACACCGAGGTGGAAGATGACGAATTCCACGTAAAAATACCAGTGCACACGGGTGCTCTCCATGGCCCAAGGCATGAAGATGTTGCCCAAGGAGAGAACCGCACCTCCCACAGGGTTTCCTTTAAGAGGGGCTCTGTCAGAGAGCGGGGGTTTCTTCAACAACCAGATGACCTTGGCGACATAGACCAACCCCATGAAGGTCAGGGCCATGTATTGGACTTCCTCCATCAAGAAACGCAGACTTCCTTGTTCCATGTTTTCCTCCTTCTCCTAGATTGATCCCTGCTCAGGGACGGGACTCCAACTGGGAGAGATAGGCTCGGTCCGCCTCCAAATCGGGGTGTTGCAGAATCTTGTCGATACGCAGGACTTCTCGCATCAGTTCCCGGCAACGGCTGAAATTGCCTGTTTTTTCAAGACATATGACCAAATTGAGGAGTGTGGCTCGCCTGGAGGTCAGGTCTCCATCGGATTCGCAGAGCCGAAGTCCCTCTTCATAATGGTGAAGCGCTCGGTCGATCCTTCCCCATTCCTCGTAGAGTCTTCCCAGATTGTTTAGCGTCACGATCTTCCCATGGGTGAATCCTATGGATTCGGAGACTTCAAGGCTCTGAGAATAGAATTTCTCAGCGTGGTCGAATTTTCCCCAGCTTTGATAGACCATTCCGATGTTGTTCAGTGCAATGGCCTCCCAGTCTCGAAATCCCTGTTCGCGCGCCTTGAGAAGACTCAGCCAGAAATGCTCCAAAGAGCGATCGAAACGACGTTGTTCGTGAAAACGAAACCCCAGCCGATTCAGCCGATGGATATCTTGAGGTAATGGTTGAGGGCTTGCAGACGGCTTCCTCTGCATGGTCCCACTCCTTCCCTCCCTGAAGGCGTTTCGTCCATGAGAGGTCTGCGGCCCTCGACTTGTCAGGGAGAACCGGACCTCCCGACTCCGGAGACCAAAGACCTCCTCATTTTTGCTCCAAAGGCGGCTGCTTTGGATGGATCTGCAGGGTGTCCATGAGACCCCCCAAAACCGATTAAATAACTCAGCAATGTGTATGCCAACGGGGGGCGCCTATCCAACCTATCGAGATCAAAAGTTTTTTNCCCATGCCACCGAAAGGATGCAGGATATCAGGCTGTTGCAATTTGCATCTTATGGAAAGGGATTTTCTTGGAAGAGAAGCGGAACAGATGGTTTTCATTTGAGAATTAAAGAGGAGGGCGTTGCGCGAAGGGAGGAAAAGTGATGCAGAATGCAACTTCAAGGTTGCATCAAAGACCCATGCGTTTCAGTTTTCTCCACAAGGTGGTTCGGTGAATCCCTAGCTCCTTTGCTGCCAAGGCCTTGTTTCCGTGGTGCTTTTTCAGAGCCCTAAGGATGGCTTGGGATTCCAGATCCCGCATGCTGGTCTCCTTGCCCGTCAGCTGCTCCAGTTCTTTCTCCAGTCCGAAAAGGTATGAAGGGAGGTGATGCTTTCGAATGGTTCGGCCTTTGCAAAGAATGAAGGCATGTTCCAGGATGTTTTCAAGCTCCCGAACATTGCCTGGAAACTCATAACGCTGTAACACATCAAGGGCCTCCGGNGCCATGGATTGGATTGAAGATCCGAATTTGGAACGGAATTTCCGGATCAGATGGCGTACAAGAAGCGGGATATCCTCGGGACGCTCTCGAAGAGGGGGGATTTGGATCTTTACCACGTTGAGCCGGTAATAGAGGTCCATGCGGAAACGTTCCTGCTTGATGAGTTCCTCGAGATTTCGGTTCGTGGCCGAGATGATGCGTACATCCACCTTCACGGGCCGGATCCCGCCCAGGGGAATGAACTCCCCTTCCTGAACGGCCCGAAGAAGCTTGACCTGAAGGACTGGGGTGATATCGCCGATCTCGTCTAAAAAAAGGGTCCCCCCGTGGGCCAGTTGGAAGAGTCCGGGTTTGTCCTTCTTCGCGTCAGTAAAGGCCCCCCGAGTGTAGCCGAAGAGCTCTGACTCCAGGAGGGTCTCTGGAAGGGCGCTGCAGTTGATTTTGAGAAAGGGGCCCTTTTGGCGAAGGCTCAGTTGGTGGATTGCTGTGGCGAAGAGTTCCTTTCCTGTTCCGCTCTCCCCCTGAATCAATACGGAGGCGTCCGTTCGGCTGATATCAGGAAGGATCTCGAAGATCTGTAGCATCCGCTGATTCCGGCTGATGATGTTCTGAAAAGAATATTCATCGTCTTCCTCTTCCCAGAAGACACGCTTGCTGGGCATATCCCGGATCGTGATGATCCCCCCGGAGAAGCCCTCTACGGGGTCCCGGATCAGCGAAAAGCGGATGTTCACGGGGATCTGCCGGCCCTCCTTTGTGGAGAGAACGGCCTCGTAATCCACGACATTTCGAGGACTTTCGATAAAACGCTCCACCGGACAGCCGTCCTCACAATTGGGCAGGCAGAGGATGTCCTGACAAGTCTTTCCCAGCGCCTCCTCGCGACGGTACCGAGTGATCTCTTCGGCTCGGCGGTTGAAATAGACGATCCGGAAGTCCCGATTGATGATCAGGACCCCTTCTCCCAGATGCTCCAGGATCATCTCTCCGTCCATAGCACTGACCCGCATGGACGCCCTCCTGTAGAGAGACACCGCCGAGGTATAATCAAAAATAGTCTATCAAAATAATAAAGTAATATACAACCGTACACCACGGAGAGAGGAGGATTGCAAAACCCGCTGGCGTGCGGCAAGGTAATGTCCAGGCTGGCTGAGGTTCAGCTCTGGCCAAAAAGGACCTCGAGAGGAAGCTCATGGGTTTCTCCTGTGGTATTGTGGGGCTGCCCAATGTCGGCAAGTCTACCATTTTCAACGCCCTGACTCGGGGGAAGGCGCCTGCCTCCAACTATCCATTCTGCACCATTGACCCCAACATCGGGGTTGTGACCGTTCCTGATCCTCGCCTGGAATTCCTGGCCGAACAGCTCCGCCCCCCGACAGTGACTCCGACGACGTTGGAGTTTCGGGACATTGCGGGCCTGGTGGAGGGGGCTCACCAGGGAAAGGGCCGAGGGAATCGGTTCTTGGATCAGATTCGCAACGTAGACGTCCTGGCCCATGTGGTGCGCTGTTTTGAGGATCCGGACGTGGTTCACGTGGAGCCCACCTTGGATCCTGTCCGCGACATGGAGGTCCTGGAGACGGAATTAATCTTGGCTGATCTTCAATCCCTTGAGAAGAGGTTGGAGAAGGTTCGGCGGGCGGCCAAGTCCCATGACAAGGCCGTATTGCAGGAACTTTCCCTCCTCGAACGGTTAGAAAAGGCCTTGGATCAGGGAAGACGGGCTTCATCCGTCCTGGAGGAGCATGAGGAAAGCTTGGGTCTGGATCTCCTTACGGCCAAACCGTTTTTCTATGTGGCCAACGTCGGAGAGGAGGACCTCCAAGAGCCTGGATCTCTGCTAAGCTCTTTAATAAGAAGGGTGCGAGAGGAAAGAGGGGAGTTAGTCATCCTCTGTGGCAAAGTGGAGGCCGAGTTGGTCGATCTCCCGGAAGAGGAGCGGGCTGAATACCTCCTGGTCTATGGCCTTGAGCGGTCTGGTCTGGAGCAGTTGATTGAGGTGGGATATCGTTTGTTGAAACTGGTTACCTTCTATACGGTGGTAGGAAAGGAGCTTCGAGCCTGGACAGTGCCGCGAGGCACCTCTGCCGTTCGGGCCGCTGGAAAGATTCATTCGGATATGGAGAGGGGGTTCATCCGGGCGGAAGTACTCTCGTTCGAGGATTTCCGGAGGTGGGGATCCATGACCAAGGCCCGGGATGAGGGGTGCATCCGTTCGGAGGGGAGGGACTATCGCATCGAGGACGGAGACATTATCACCTTCCGGTTCCGATCCTAGTGTGTGATGGAACCCAGGAAAAGACCAGATGCAGGGTGGGGTCCCTCATGGGCGGCCAATCAGCGGACCCGAAGATCAGTCTTTCCGGATTCCGGATTTCTGGATCCAGGAACGCACCGTTTCGTCCTCGGGCAGAGAGAGAACCAACGGGTGCAGGCTCCAGCGGAAGCGGTTCGCCGAGGAGTGAGGCATGTTGCCGGCTTCAAGCTCCGACTGAAGTTGGGCCTTTTGACGTTGGATCCGATCGATGGTTCGTTTCAACGTCTCTGTGGGTCTCCTCTGCTGGGCGCGTTTCAGTGCCTCCAGCCTTCGGTTCAGATCCCCAAGCTGTTGCCTGAGTCTCCGGGTGCGGTCCTCGTCTTGGAAAGCGGTCCCCGGATTTTGGATTTTGAGATCCAGGCGGCCCGTGTACATCCCCTTTTTGTATGACTGGACGATATATGTCTCCCCCTCCTGGTAAGGCCATTTAATATAGCGGCCGTCGTGAGCTCCAAGGATGAAATGGATCCCTCGGAGGGTCCGTGCCGCCTTGCGGTCCATTTGGACTCCTAAGTCCGAGAGGAGGATGACCACATCGGCCTTGGCTTGCAGGACTGGAAGTAGTTCTTTGGCTGTTTCCACAGGGTCCCGAATCTTGGCTGCCCCTCCCAAGGAATTTCGGATGTCGGGGCTGATCTCCGAGCGGATCAGTCCCATTACGGCGATCCGAATGCCGGAGACCTCACGGATCACATATGGCTGGAAAATGGGCCGTTGGGTGGAGGCCTCGAGAAGATTCGCCGAGATCAGAGGCACCCCTTTCTGGACAGCCTCTTTGAGGAAGTCTATCCCTTCCATCAAATCGAGGTCGCCCACGTTGACGGCATCCGCCCGAAGCTTCCCATAAGCCCTTGCCAAGAGCCTCGCCTTGGCCAGTGCCCTTTTCCGGTCCGCCGCTGCAGAAACCTCTTGGAAGAAGAGGTCTCCGGAATCCAGCACAAGAACGGGATGGTCGGTCTTGTTTCGCACCTCCTCCACATAGGCGATGCGCCGGGCCAGACCGCCCAGCGATCGGTTCCCTCATGTGGGACATGGGAAGAGATGGCCTGTGAGGTTGTTGCTGTGGAGGATCGTGATATCGATTTGGCTGGTCTCTTTGGCAGAGGAAAGGGAAAGCGGCCCAAGGAAGAGAATGAGGAGGCCCACAAGGACGCGGGGGACAGCTCCAAACCGCTGAGCAAATCCGGCCATGGGGTATTCTCCCTATATGGTTATAGAGGACTGATAGAAATTATAGCACAGAGGCGACCTGAAGGAAGTGTTTGGGATCGGAGGGGTGCTACTCTTCCACGAGGAGCTTTCGGATCCGCTCCTTCAGAGGGGGCCGTATCACCCCTTTTTCCGTGATAATCCCCGTAATGAGTTGGTTGGGCGTGATGTCGAATGCGGGATATCGGGCCGTTACCCCTGCTGGCGCAAGGCGCATGTCCTCCCACAGAAGGACCTCCTCGCCGTTTCGTTCCTCTATGGGGATCCGATCCCCGCTCTCCAAAGTTCCGTCAAAGGTGGACAGGGGTGCGGCCACGTAGAAGGGGACCTGGTTTTCCTTGGCCAGGACGGCCAAGGAGTAGGTCCCGATCTTGTTGGCCACATCTCCGTTCTGGGCGATACGGTCAGCTCCTACAATGATCAGAGTGATCTCCCCCCTCTGTAAGAAGTGACCGGCCATGTTGTCGGTGATCACAGTGACGGGGATCCCGTCCTTCTGCAGCTCCCAGGCCGTCAGACGGGAGCCCTGAAGGAATGGCCTGGTCTCGTCTGCGAAGACCATCTGCACCTTTCCCTGTCGGTAAGCGGAACGGACCACACCCAGAGCCGTGCCGTAGCCTGCGGTGGCCAAGGCACCCGCATTGCAATGGGTGAGAATGCATGCATCGGAGGGAACGACTTGAGCCCCGTGCTCTCCGATGGCTACGTTGGTAAGGACATCCTCCTCGAAGATACGCAAGGCCTCCTCCTCCAAAGCGGCTTGGATCTCATCCGGATCGCTGCCGGCTAAGGCCTCGATACGGCGTCGCTGCCTCTCAAGGGCCCATCGGAGATTTACGGCTGTTGGACGGCTGCGCATCAGGAGGTGGTAGTGCTTATCCAAAGATTCCAAGAACTCCTTGGTTCCTCGGGTACGAGCAGACCGAGCGGCCAAGGCCATTCCCATGGCGGCCGTGACCCCAATGGCGGGTGCGCCTCGAACCACGAGATCCCGTATGGCCGAGGCCACCTCCTCGGGGGTTCGAAGCTCCAGATAGACCTCGTCCTTGGGGAGTCGCCTCTGGTCCAAGAGGACAAGGTGGTCGCCCTTCCATTGGATGGTTCGGAAGGCGGGGGATAGGAACCGTTCCACTTCCCTCTGGATCGAATTCCGCATCAGAAGGACCTCCTGTGGAGGAAGGCAAGGATCGGCATTGGGAGTCTCTGCCAGGACCCAANAGGCTCTCTAAAGTGTGAGGTTTCGGAGGTCTCAGAGGCCCTCGTTCAATTTTTCCCGGAGAATCTCCTGGAGGAGTTTGGGATCCGCTTGGCCTTTGGTCAATCGCATGACTTGACCCATGAAGAAGCCCATGAGCTTGGTTTTTCCCTTGCGATAGGCCTCCACCTCGTCGGGGTTTTGGGAAAGAACCTGGTCTACAAAGGCCGAAAGGGCCTCGCGATCGGAGACCACCTCGAGGCCTCGNTTCTGGACTACTTCCTCGGGTGAGGCCCCGGTGCTGTACATCTCCTCAAAGACCGATTGAGCGATGCGGCGGCTGATCTTTCCTTCTTGGAGCATTGCGAGCATGGCGGCCAACATCTTCGGTGTCACCGCACACTCGGTAATGGGTCGACCATCCCGATTCAAGGCTCCTAAGAGTTCTCCTGTTATCCAGTTGCACACCTGTCTGGGGTCGGGGAAGAGCTTGACACACGCCTCGAAGTAGTCGGCCAGAGGTCGAGAGGAGGTCAGGATCTCGGCGTCGTAAGGTCGAAGCCCATACTGTTTCAAGAACCGATCGAACTTCTCATGAGGAAGTTCTGGGAGATCCTCTCGGATTCTCTCGATCCATTCCCCGTCCACTTTGAGCGGGACGAGGTCAGGGTCCGGAAAGTATCGATAGTCGTGCGCCTCTTCCTTGCCCCTCATGGAGTAGGTGATCTGACGCGCTTCGTCCCAAAGGCGGGTCTCTTGAATTACTGATCCCCCTTCTTCGAGGATGCGGATCTGCCGATCGATCTCGTAGGAGAGGGCCCGTTGGACATTGCGGAAGGAATTCATGTTTTTGACCTCGGTACGGATCCCGAAGGATGCTTGACCCGCAGGGCGTACCGACACGTTGGCGTCGCACCGAAAGCTCCCTTCCTCCATATTGCCGTCGCAGATCTCCAGGTAGACCAGGATGTCGCGCAGGGCTTTCAGGTAGGCCACGGCCTCGTCCGGGCTCCGGATGTCCGGCTCCGAGACGATCTCGATGAGAGGGACACCTGTGCGGTTGAAGTCCACGTAGCTGACGCGTCTCTGCTCGTCATGGATGAGTTTGCCAGCGTCCTCCTCCATGTGGATGCGGGTGATCCCGATCCACTTGATGGATCCGTCCTCCAGACGAATCCGCACCCTCCCCTTGCGGGCCAAGGGGAGTTCGTATTGGGAGATTTGATAGCCTTTGGGGAGATCAGGATAGAAGTAGTTCTTGCGGGCGAATTGGCAGAAAGGGGCGATCTCGCACTCGGTGGCCAGGGCCATGCGAAGGGCGAACTCCACTACACGTCTATTGAGCACCGGGAGGACTCCTGGCATGCCTAGACATACAGGGCAGGTGTGGGTGTTGGGCTCCGCCCCAAAGGCGGTGGAACAGCCGCAGAAGATCTTACTTTGGGTGAGGAGTTGAGCATGCACCTCAAGGCCGATGACGGCTTCGTATTCCATGGGACCGATACTCCTGAAGGGGATTTTCTTGCAATATCTCNAGAGTCAAAGGGCGGACTCCCGGGAAGCTGATTTTGTCCGTGGTGCTGATCCCTTATCCACAAGGGGCTCCTCAGAGGGGATGCCCGTNCCCNGAGCCCACCTTCAAGTGCATCCAGTCATAAGCCAAAAGGACCTCTCCCCCGAAGGCCTCCTTGGCAGGGCCCAGGATCTCCCTCCCGTCACATTCCGGATAAAAGTGGGTCAAGAGAAGCCTCTGGACCCCAGCCTCACGGGCCAGCTTTCCTGCCCTGGAAGGCGTAAGGTGACCTGGCTGTCCCGCCCCCTCGGGGAAGGAACACTCCAGGACAAGGAGCTGGGCCCCTTGGGCCAGTCGAATCAAGCCCTCCCCTCCCTCCGTGTCCCCCGAGACCACCAAAGAGGCCCCTCCGTCTAATTCCTGGAACCGGAAGGCGAGAGAGCTGGGGTGATGAGGGACTGGCTCGGCTCTCACCTCCAGCCCTTCCATATAGACCGGCCCTCCCCATTCCTCCACGATGAGCTCATAGCCCAAAGGATCCAGCCAGGGGTGAAATATCTCCTGAAGCCGCCCTATCAATCTTTTGAGCCCTGCTCCCCCTCGCACACTCAGTCGGGGGGCGTTGTCTGCTCCGGGGTAGCGTTTGGCGAACAGCAGTGCGAGCAGATCCAGGAAGTGGTCCGGATGCAGATGCGTGAGGAAGACATCCTGGAGGTGCTGGAAGGTCACCCCTACCTTGGAAAGACGGTGCAGGATCCCGGGACCCGCATCAACTAGGAGGTCCTTCCACCGTGTTCGGATCAAAAGACCTGAAGGCCTTCTTTGCGGGTGCGGGACGGCCGTGCCAGAGCCAAGCACAAGGATCTCCATGGGATCCTTCTCTCCTCGGTCGGTCTTGGTTGAACTTTTCCTTCCCTTTTTCTGGTCCGGCCCCCTTCTCCGCCCAAAAGCTCACAACCTGCGAATCTTATCCGATCGGATGCCGCGGGTGGCGTTTCGTGTGTCCACAACCAGGGGGCTCTTCTCCACCACCCATCTATAATCCAGGCATGTATGGTCGGTCAGGATGACCACACAATGGGATGCAGCGAGAACCTCGGAGGAGAGCTCAACACTTTTCAAGTCCAGGCCCTCGGTTTGAAAACGAGGGACATAGGGGTCGTGATAGGAGACGGCGGCCCCCTTCCTGTGGAGGTTCTCCATGATTTCAAGGGCGGGGGATTCGCGGACGTCGGAGACGTCTCGTTTGTACGAGACCCCCAACACAAGGATGTTGGATCCCCTGACGGGGCGGCCATGGTCGTTGAGGGCATCGACGATCTTTCCCACAACAAAGGCCGGCATGGCCGAGTTGATCTCTCCTGCNAGTTCAATGAATCGGGCGTGGTAGTTTAGGGATTTGAGCTTCCAGGACAGGTAATGGGGATCGATGGGGATGCAGTGCCCCCCCAGACCCGGACCGGGATAGAAGGGCATGAAGCCGAACGGCTTAGTGGCTGCCCCCTCAATGACCTCCCAGGTGTCGATGCCCAGTTTGTCGCACATGATGGCCAATTCGTTGACTAAAGCAATGTTGACTGCCCGGAAGGTATTTTCGAGGAGCTTGATCATCTCGGCCACACGGCAGGAGCTGACGGAGATCACCTCCTGGATGAAACTCTGATAGAGATACGCGGCCGCCTCGGTGCATCGAGGAGTGACCCCACCCATGATCTTAGGGGTGTTGGGAATGCGCCACGTGCGGTTGCCCGGATCCACTCTCTCGGGAGAGAAGGCTAGGTAGAAGTCTCGGCCCACCCTAAGGCCTCCTTCCTCCATCATGGGCAGGATGAGCTCCTCGGTGGTCCCAGGATAGGTGGTGCTTTCAACAACGACGAGCATGCCCGGATGGAGCCGTGCGGCAATCTCTCCAGCGGCCGAGATAAGGTGCGAGATGTCCGGCTCCTTGTGTTTGGTCAGGGGAGTCGGCACACAGACGATGACAGCGTCCGATTCCTCTATGGCATCGAATCGATCCACGGCCCTCAGAAGCCCTCGCCCCACCACCTCTTTCAGGAGCGAATCTTCCACATCGGGGATGTAGTTGATCCCTCCGTTGAGAGAGGAAACCCTCTGCCGATCGAGGTCCACCCCGATGACGGCGAACCCATTGCGAGCCATCTCCACCGAGAGGGGGAGCCCCACGTATCCCAGTCCAATGATGCAGATCCGGACCTCTCGTCGGTCGATCTTCTCTTTGAGCTTCTCCATCTCCATAGCAAGGACTCAACGCGTCTCCTGTGAGACTAAGGCTACAAGGGAGGTCTCCGATGGCGAAGGCCACTGGCCGACTCGAAGGCATAGGCCGCGCGGAGCAAGTTCCCCTCCTGGAAGTGCCCTGCGACGAGCTGAAGACCCAAGGGAAGCCCTTGCTCGTCGAAGCCGCAAGGGATCGAGATCCCCGGCAGTCCAGCCATGTTTACTGGGATCGTAAACAGGTCGCTCAAGTACATCTGCAAAGGATCGTCCAGCTTTTCACCCAGCCGGAAGGCCGCTGTGGGGGCTGTGGGCAGAGCGATGACGTCGCATTGCTCGAAGGCCTCCCTGAAATCCTGGATGAGCAGTGTGCGGACTTGGCAGGCCTTCTTGTAATAGGCCTCATAGTATCCCGCAGACAGTGCGTATGTGCCGAGCATGATTCGGCGTTTGACCTCGGTGCCGAACCCCAGTGAACGACTACATAGGTACATCTCCAGGAGCCCCTCGGACTCGCCGCATCGAAAACCGTATTTGACGCCGTCGTATCGAGCCAGGTTGGAGCTTGCCTCCGCAGGGGCCACCAGATAGTAACATGCGATTCCATAAGCATAGTGGGGCAGCCGCACAGGGATCTCCTCAGCCCCCAGCGAGACCAGAATCTTTACGGACTCTTCCACTGCCTTCAGGACAGAGGGATTCACCCCCTCGTGGGGGAGATCCTCGACTCGGCCTATGCGCATCCCGGTGAGGTCCTCACGGAGAAAGGAACGATAGTCGGGAACCGGAGTCGGTACTGAGGTGGAATCCAGGGGATCGTGCCCTGCAATGGCCTGAAGGAGAAGGGCACAGTCCTCCACATCCTTGGTCATGGGGCCGATCTGGTCCAAGGAAGAGGCGAAGGCCACNAGGCCGTAGCGGGATACACGCCCGTAGGTGGGTTTCAGCCCGACGATGCCGCAGCAGGCCGCTGGTTGTCGAATGGAACCCCCCGTGTCCGAGCCCAGTGCCCCGAGACATTCGTCTGCAGAGACGGCCGCAGCGGACCCCCCGCTGGATCCGCCCGGAATGCGCTCCAGATCCCACGGATTGCGCGTGGGACCAAAGGCGCTGTGTTCCGTGGAAGACCCCATGGCGAATTCGTCCATGTTCGTCTTTCCCAAGAAGACGGCTCCTTCATCCCTGAGCCGTTTTACGACGGTGGCGTCGTAAGGGGGGACAAAATTCTCGAGGATCTTGGAGCAGCAGGTGGTTTTTACCCCCTTGGTGCAGAGGAGATCCTTCAAGGCGAGGGGAATGCCAAGGAGAGGACGGGACTCCCCCCGTTGGATCCGCTGGTCGGCCAAGCGGGCCTGTTCCATGGCCTCCTCGGGGGTGAGGGTCACATAGGCGTGGATCCGAGGCTCCAGGGCCTCGATCCTTTGGAGCACGGCCTCAGTCAGTTCTTGGGCGCGGATCTCTTTCCGATCCAACAGATCTCGGGCCTCATGGATGGTGAGCAGGTAGAGTTCCATGGTCATCCTTTCCTCTGGGATTGGAGGTTATTCGATGACCCGGGGCACCTGAAAGCTTCCCTGGGCGGACCTGGGGGCATTGGCCAGAGCCTGCTCCTGGAGCAGAGACTCACGGATGCGGTCCTGGCGGAACACATTGGAGAGCTCCATGGCATGAGTGGTGGGGGGGACATGGAAGGTGTCGAGTTCGTTTAGCTTCTCCATAAAGGTGAGGATATCGTTTAGTTGTTTCGTAAACCGCTCTAACTCCTCCTCATCGAAGCGGAGTCGAGCCAGCTCGGCCACATGTTGTACATCGGACCTTTGGATCTTCATAGTACCACATCCTTCCATCGGTCTCCATGGGCCTCATGGAACCTTTTTACGAGGAGATCCACGCGGCTTCGCCCTTGGGCCTCCGTGCGGTTCAGCTCATCTGCCGATACCGAGGGTTCGATCAGTTCCAGAAGTACAGCCTTTCCAGCTTCCCGCAGCCCCTTAAGGTCGTATCCTCCCTCCAGAGCGACTAAGACTCTGCCGTCGCAGACTTCCTGGGCCAGGTTCAAGAGGATCCTGGTCAACATGGCGAAACCCTTCGGTGTGACGGCCATGCCTCCCAAGGGGTCTCCTTCGTAGATATCGAAGCCCGCGGAGATGATCAGGAGTTGGGGTTGAAAAGCACGACCAGCCGCGACGAAGATGCGGCTGTAGATCCCCACAAACTCGGGATCACCGTGGCCGGGGGAAAGGGGCACATTCAAGGTATAACCCTCCCCTTCCCCGCTTCCGGTCTCAGAGAACCCCCCGGTGCCAGGATAATAGGGGTATTGGTGGGTGGAGGCATAAAGGACCGTAGGGTCGTCGTAGAAGGCTCGTTGGGTTCCGTTTCCATGATGGAGGTCCCAGTCGACGATCATGATCCGTTGGAGTCCGTGGGCAGCTTGGGCATAACGGGCTGCCACAGCCACGTTGTTGAAGAGGCAAAAGCCCATGGCCCGGCTGCGCTCTGCGTGATGGCCCGGGGGGCGGATCAACGCGAAGGCATTGTGGAGGCGGTTGGTTACGATACGGTCTACGGCCTCCAGACACCCACCAGCGGCATGGACGGCGGCCTCGTAGGAGCGCGGGGACGTTTGAGTGTCGGGATCCAGAGATACCCGAGGACGTCCTGCAGTGGAAGCGATCATCTCGATGTATTGAGGATCGTGGATGCGCTTGAGGTCTTCCTCTTGAGCAGGGCGAGGAGGGATCGGCTCGAATCTTCCAGCCACTTCGGGCTCCTCCAGCATCTCGTAGAGCATCTTGAGTCGACTGGGGCTTTCGGGATGGAATTCATGGGGTCTGTGCTCCATAAAGAGAGGGTCCTTTACAACACCGGTCCGTACACTCAAGGGCGGCCTCCTTTTCCCGAGGGACCGAATGGAATTTCCATCAGGCTATTCTTGTACCACACTGGAGGGCAAAAGGCAAAAGGGGCTCACATAGGGGAGGGTTGGAGGAGTTGGGTTTGCTCTGATACGATGAGGTCGAACACCGAACAGATGAGATGGAAAATGGAGGGTGATCCATGGAAGAGATCAAGGTCCGGAGTCGGCAGAGGGTAGAGATGATCGACATCACTACTCAAGTGCAAGATGTCCTACAACAGAGCAAGGTCTCTGACGGGCTGTGTGTGGTCTATGTCCCTCATACTACGGCAGGGGTTTTGATCAATGAAGGGGCGGATCCCATGGTATGTCGCGACATCCAGGAACATCTCAGTCGTCTGATCCCTGCAGCGGGCGATTACAGGCACATGGAGGGAAATGCGGACTCGCACATCAAGGTGGCCGCTGTGGGATCCTCCGAGACCCTGATCGTGGAGGGAGGAAGGCTGCGACTCGGCACGTGGCAGCGCATCTTCTTTTGTGAGTTCGACGGTCCAAGGACCCGAAGGGTCTGGGTACAACTGCTGGGCCACGAACATGGGGGCTAAGGGTCCGTCGCCCTCCATTCGTTGATCCATTGCAGGAAGTTTTGCAAGAGCCTCAGACCCATCCTCTGGCTTTTTTCCGGGTGGAACTGACATGCGAAGATGTTGTCCTTCCAGATGCTGGAGGGAAAGGTCACCCCGTAATCCGTGAGGCTGGAGATAAGGCGGGGATCTTCTGGGCGTACATAATAAGAATGGACGAAGTAGAAGTGGGATCCATCAGGGATTCCTCGGAGAGGAGGGGCCTCCTTTTGGATTCGGAGGCTGTTCCAGCCCATATGAGGGATTTTGAGAGGGGGTCCGCCCTCGGGAGAAAGGTCCATCTCAAAAGGGAATCGCTCCACGGTCCCCTTGAGGATATCCAAGCCGGGTGTCCTGCCGAATTCTGTGCTTTCGGTGAAAAGGAGCTGAAGGCCGAGGCAGATGCCCAGATAGGGCTTTCCCTCGACGATGGCCTCTTTGATGGTGGTTGCCAGACCCAGATGTAGGAGATTGGCCATGTAGTCGCCGAATGCTCCCACTCCAGGCAGCACCACTGCATCTGCTTTGGAGACCTCCTCCGCGTCTCGGGTCAGGCGGGCATCGGCGCCAAGATGACGAAAGGCCTTCCATACACTTCTTAGATTACCGATCCCGCAATCTATGATGGCGATCATCGCCTGGCGTCTCCATTGGTGGACTTTCCCCTGTTTGTACACCACCAGCCGTCATCCGCCGTCCCATTGTACAGCCCCTTCGAAGGAACGGCAACCGGGGGGAGCCTTAAAGGGTCTGTCATCGAGATGCCTCGGACCGTGCGAGGACCTGACGAGGTCCTTTTATCCAGAGGCCACAATGTGGTAATTTAAGTTACAATAAGGGAGGTCGTGCATGGAGAAGGAGGAATTCTCCCGAATCCGCAAGCGGCTGGGTAAGACCCAACGACAGGTGGCCCACCTTCGCGGGACTTCCTTAGAGGCCGGTCAGAGTTTCGGACAGGGCTGGAGGAGGATCCCCTTTCACATTGAACGGTAGATTCCTTTCCCTCTGGGTCAAGAGAAACGCCATGAGAAAGGCCGAGCCGTGCTGGGACATCCTGGATTATCCAAATGAAAGGCGGGGAAATTGCCCCCGGTTGGGAATTTAGAGCTGGCAATCTTTGTTAGTTCATCAACGAGACGATCTGTGGAGGTGAGCCTAAATCCACATGACCTTTTGAGCGAGAGCGTCTGAGGCCTTTTGCCGGTTCGGGTAACAAGGGACGAAGAGTGGCCTCGATTGAGGTCCCATAAAGAGGAGGGGAGGGGTGATGGACCAGACCGCCTGGAGAAGAAGGGAGTTTCTCTGCGTGGCGGGGTTGGGGGTCTGTGCCTTGGCCGTGGGTTCGCCCGGTTGGGGAGATTCGGCATCAGGCCCTCGTGAGGCCCGGCTCCGGGAGGTTCGATTCTACAAAGCCCTTTCTGGAGGGAGGATTCAATGTGAGGTTTGTCCCCGAACCTGCCGTATCGCAGACCTGGAACGTGGCTATTGCGGCAACAAGGAGAACCGAGGGGGGACATACTACTCCCTGGTTCACTCGCGGCCTTGTGCGGTGCACGTCGATCCCATCGAAAAGAAGCCTTTCTTTCATGTCCTGCCGGGGACTCTTGCCTTTTCCATCGCCACAGCGGGGTGCAACATCGAGTGTCACTTTTGTCAGAATTGGCAGATAGCCCAGTTTCGACCCGAACAGGTCCGTAGCATCTGGCTTCCGCCTGAGGAAGTGGCACGGAAGGCCGAGGAGTCAGGATGCCGCACCATCGCCTATACTTACTCTGAACCCGTGGTCTTTTATGACTATATGCTCGATACGGCCGTGGAGGGAAACCGCCGTGGCATCCGCTCCGTGGTCGTCACCAACGGGTTTATCAACCAAGAGCCATTGCGAAGGCTGTGCCGAGAGGTCCTCGCTGTCAAAGTGGACCTCAAGGCCTTCACCGAAGACTTCTACCGGGATGTTTGCAGAGGGGAATTGAAGCCCGTTTTGGAGACCCTCCGGCGGTTGGTTCGATGGGGAGTCTGGACCGAGATCGTGGTTCTTGTCGTCCCCACCCTCAACGACGACCCTGAGGAGGTCCGCCGCATGTCCCAATGGATCGCGGAGGAACTCTCACCATCGGTGCCTGTCCATTTCACACGGTTTCATCCCGCTTACAAGATTCGAGACCTTCCCCCCACTCCGGTGAAGAGCCTGGAGCGATGTCGTGACATTGCCCTCCAGGAGGGGCTTCGTTTCGTCTATATCGGTAATGTGCCTGGGCATGAGGCAGAAAACACCTACTGTCCTCGGTGTGGACGCGTGGTGATCGGACGGGTGGGTTTTCAAATTATCCAGATGGAGCTTAGGGGCGGCAGATGCTCGACCTGTGGGGAGGAGATCCCGGGGATCTGGAGCTGACCACCCCTGGAGGGCCGCCTTGGGCCCGCGATGGAACCTTAGCCGGATCCAATTGAGACACGGAGCGTTTCCTTTACTCTTCACCCCCCCAAGGGCTCCGCTCAAAGGCCTTTCGAAACCCCTCTATATGCCCCAGATCCGCCAAGGACCTATAACATCCCTCTCCGATGATGAGGTGATCGAGAACCCGAATCCCCATGATCCTGCAGGCCCAATATAGATCGCGGGTGATCCGGATGTCCTCTTGTGAGGGATTGGGATCGCCGGAGGGGTGATTGTGGGCGAAGACCAAGGCTGCAGCGTGCACTTCCAGGGCCCGACGGATCACCTCGCGAGGATAGACTGTGCTGGCCGTGAGGGTCCCCTCGAATAGGTCCTCTACGGAGAGAATTCGGTTCTGGCTGTTGAGGTAGAGGACCTTGAAGATTTCCCGTTTTCGATCCCGCATGCTGTGATAGAGATAGTCGAACACTTCTCGGGATGAACCGAACCGGTAGGGCATCCCCTCCAACCGATCCTCAAGGAAACGGCGGGCCACTTCGTGGATCAATCGTACCGCGACTACGTTTTTGGGACCGATTCCCGAGATCCTCTGAAGTTGATCCAGAGGAGCCTCAAGGACTTGGCGTAGGCTTCCGAATCGCTTGATGGCCTCCCGGGCCATGGGCTTGCAGTCTTTTCTGGGAGTCCCCAGGGTGAGGAGCAACTCCAGCACCTCCTCGTCCGTGAAGCCCGAGAGGCCCCGCTCCAGGAACTTGTCCCTCAACCTCTGTCGGTGTCCTTCGAGTTTCCTTCCGGGAGGGACCGTGCGATTCATGAGTCGGAATCCTAACGAGTCTTGCGTGGGAGGTCAAGGCGGGTGAAGAGGAGTAGGGAACAGCAGGCTATCAGAAGGAGGGCCATCCAAAGGGACGCTTTGGAGAGACCGAATACGGGGACAAGCAGGGTGCCCGTAAGGAGAGAACCTGCGGCGGCTCCTAGGTGGTCTGCCGCATCCATGGATCCGGCCACCCCGGGAAGGTCATACCCCTCTCGATGCATCAGCTCGCAGGCCAACGGGAAGGCGGCGCCCGTGCCGAACCCTGCAAGCGCCATCCATAGAGCTACCCCTGCCTCCACGGTCCAGCTCAGAGCGAGGTTGGCCTGACCCTCGAGAAAGAGGGGAGCCCACCCAAAGGGGAGTCCTAGACAAAGAGCTGCCAGCGAGACCTCCAAGAGGAGGAGCAACCGGGAAACACGTTGGGGATGGCTGATGGTCCAACGGGTCCCCCACCATCCCCCCACGGAGAGCCCGGCCATGAAGAGGGCCACAATGATTCCCAATCTCGAATATAGGTACCCTCGCAGGGCCTGATAGAGATAGAGACAGAGGATCTCTTGGCCCATGGCCACAAAGCCGATCACGGCGATGGCCGTTACGGGGACCCATCTGCCGGGCCTGCTGCGGGAAAGGAGCAGCATCCCAGCCCAAAGGAGACCTACTCCTACCAAGAGGACTTCAAAGGGAAGCCGTAGCAATGTTTCCAATGAGGACTTGTGGAAACGGGCTGAAGTGAACAGATCGAGCAGTTGCAAATAGCGGAGGTATGCCGTGGGACGGACGTCGTGGTTGACGGGACCCTGGGCTGAAGCCAAGGCCTTTTTCCAGAAGTGAATTCGGTCAATCTGAATCCAGTAAAAGAAGGCCTGGGAACGGAAGGCGGGGTCGGGGATCCCCTCTGTGCGGTAGAGCCTGGAGAGGGCCTTGGGGGCGAGCTGGAGCCTGCCGGGACGGACCGCAGCCAGGAGGAAAGTTCGTTCCCCAGGAATCACCTCCACTGAGGCAAAGACCTTCCGAAGGCTTCGATAGATCCCCCCAAGATAGACTCCTACTTCCTTTCCAACATAGTTGACGGATCCGGTCACAGTGGAAAGGAGGATGCCGTCAGGGGAGAGAATTCTTAGCAGGGCACCGTAGAACTCCACNGTATGGTAACGGTTCCACAAGGCAGTGGCGGGGTCGGGTACCTGGAGGATCACGGCGTCGAAGGGTCCTTCCTGTGCCGATGCGACCCAGTAGCGCCCGTCCGTGAAATGAAGGGACAGTCTAGGATCCCTCAAGGCTTTCCGAATCTCTGAAGGGAGGTAAGGTCTCGAGAGGTGAAAAGGGAGGGGGTCGAGAGTGACCAACACCAGGCGGGAGATGGGATACTTAAGGAGGGTGGCCAAGAGGCTGGAGGGTCCCCCTCCCAGGATCAGGATGCGGGAGGGCCTCGGTCTCTGAGCCATCAGAAGATGCACGGGAAAGGCATCGCCGAAGGGATCGGGAAAGGTGGCAAGGAGATGACCGTCTCCGAACAGACTATATTGATCTTCGATGCGCCCAAGCTCCACATGTTGATAGGGGGAGTCTCCCCACGCTACAAGCTCCATTCCGGGATGGGCCGCCCGCCACCTCCATAGGTTGGACAACTCCTGGAGGCGGTCCCATCCTCCAAGGGGCAAGGAAAGACCTCCCGCCAAAGCCAAGAGGGCCAACACAAAAGGGCTCTTGCGCAAGAGCAGTTTCCGGCCTGCCGCAACGGCAGCTGTGCCGAGGAACCCTGCGCCCAGGAGAATGGAAAGGCCGTTGAATCGTGGTAAAAGGATGAAGGTAAGAACCAGCCCGGCCGTAAGGCTTCCCAAGGCTTCCATTACATAGATTCGTCCGATACTGGTCTCCTCCCTCTCTCCCCCATGCAGCAGGGCTTGGCATCCTAGTGGGAAGAGGGCTCCCACGATCGCGCCTTGAGGGGTCATCACGGCAAAGGCCACCGCCAGAGTGGGAAGCAAGGCCACGGGGACCCCAGGGAGGGTGGTGATCCAGGTGCGGACAAGGCGAGCTAAAAGGAGCAAGGCCGGACCTAAAAGAAAGGACACAACCAGGAGATACATGAAGGAATCGGCCGGAGCTCGGATCCGACGGGCCCATCTTCCTCCCAGCGAGGCGCCTCCAAAGATGCCCAGGAACCAGGCACTGAAGAGCATCCCCAGGCAGATCTCATGTCCATAGAGGACCACAAGGAGATCCCGCATGAGGATGACCTGGCAAAGAAGGGCATGGGCGCCCATAAAAAGGAAGAGACCCCTCATTGGAGGATCCTCGGTGACCCAACGATACCTCTTATTGTTGAGACCTAGTTACCATATTTTGCGTTCGTCCAGAAGATGGGATATAAAATCAGGATCCAAGGCATTCCCAATGGCGCGTCCAGGAGGGTCCTCCGTTGGGTCGCCCCCGGAGTCCGTTTGAAGGAGGAAAAATCTCTTCCGCCGAGTTCGGAGAACTGCGCCTTCATGACGGAGGAGATTGGGTCCAGCTCGAGGTCTGGGTCCAACCCAGGGCCAGCCGTGACCAAGTCGACGGCGTCAAGGACGGCGCCCTCCGGGTTCGNCTCAAGGCCCCGCCCATTGAGGGAAAGGCCAATCGAGCACTTCAGTCCTTTATGGCNAAGCTTTTGGGGTTAGCCAAGGGAGATGTGGAGATCGTCGCAGGTGCCACCTCACGCAGGAAGCTTCTGAGGATTCACGGCATCGGAGAAGGAGAGCTCGCTGTGCTATGGGAAGAGAGAGCCAAGAGGCGGTAAATACGTGTAATGGGCCGCGGTTGGTTCCATCAGGTTTCCGTTTTCCCGACCATTGGACTTTCGCAACTTTTCTGTCATGCAGGAAGGGGTTTCAGTCTGTTCTTCGGATTATTGGAGCTTTTAAGGAGGAGAAGAAGATGGCAAAGAGAAGCGATCTCATGACACGAGGGGTCGAGCGGACCCCTCATCGATCCCTCTTCCGCGCCGAGGGGTTTACAGATTGGGAGCTGGAACGACCCATCATAGGCATTGCCAATTCCTTCAGCGAGATAATTCCCGGTCACATGCACTTGGGTCGTCTTGTGGAGGCCGTCAAGGCCGGGATCTACTCGGCCGGGGGGACACCGGTGGAGTTTAACACCATAGGGGTCTGCGATGGAATAGCCATGAATCACGAGGGGATGAAGTACTCGCTGCCCAGCCGTGAGCTCATCGCCGACTCCATCGAGATAATGGCCATGGCCCATCCCTTCGACGGGCTTGTGCTTATGGCCTCTTGTGACAAGATCGTCCCAGGGATGCTTATCGCTGCGGCTCGACTGAACATTCCCTCCATCTTCCTCTCCGGAGGTCCCATGCTGCCGGGCCGCGTGGGGGATCGAGAAGTAGGCCTGGATAAGGTCTTCGAAGCCGTTGGGCAATTCCAGAGCGGGCGAATCACCGAGGAGGAACTCAGGCTAATGGAATGCGATGCCTGTCCCGGAATCGGCTCCTGCGCGGGGATGTTCACGGCCAATACCATGAACAACCTCTCCGAGGCCCTCGGCATGGCCCTTCCCTTCAATGGGAGCGCACCGGGGGTCTATTCCCACCGCGTATGGCTAGCCAAGGAGACGGGAAGGAAGATTGTGGAGCTGGTGAGCAGGGGGATTCGGCCTCGCCAGATCCTCACCCGGGAGGCCTTTTTCAATGCTGTGGCCGTGGATATGGCGCTGGGGGGATCCACGAACACGGCCCTTCACCTCCCTGCTCTGGCCTACTACGCGGACGTGGATCTGACCCTCAGGGACTTCGACACTCTCAGCGAAAAGGTCCCCCACCTAACTTCGATCGCCCCCGCCGGCCCTCATCACGTGGTGGACTTGTATCATGCAGGCGGAGTGCCCGCCATCCTCACGGAACTGAGACGCAAGGGACTCATCGACGCCGGTCAGATGACCGTCTACGGGAAGACCCTCGGGAAGATGTTGGAGGAGATCGGTGCAGGCATCCGAGATCCCCAGGTAATTCGCCCTGTGGATCGCCCCGTACATGTTACCGGGGGCCTGGCGGTCTTGACTGGGAATCTGGCCCCCAATGGGGCCATCGTCAAACAGGCGGCCGTGGCCGAGGAGATGCTCCGTCATACAGGTCCCGCCCGGGTCTTTCATTCTGAAGAAGAGGCCTTTGAGGCCATTATGGGGGGAAGGATCCGAAAGGGGGACGTGGTGGTCATACGATACGAGGGACCCAGGGGTGGACCCGGGATGCGAGAGATGCTCTCGCCCACTTCGGCTCTCGCCGGGATGGGACTGGACAAAGAGGTGGCCTTGATCACTGACGGGCGGTTTTCAGGGGCAAGCCGAGGGGCCTCCATCGGACATATCTCTCCTGAGGCGGCAGCAGGAGGACCGCTCGCAGCAGTCCGGGATGGGGACCTGATAGAAATCGACATCCCGTCAAGGCGTCTTACACTCCGGCTTCCGGAGGAGGAGATTAAAAGGCGCCTGAGTGGGCTTCCTCCGTTCGAACCCAAGGTCCGAAGCGGGTACCTGGCCCGTTACGCCCGGATGGTATCCAGCGCCGACTTGGGAGCGGTGCTGCCCAAGTAGGGATGATTCGTCTCTCCTCTTGGAAGAANGGTCCGGAGCCTTAGAGGATGAAAGACCCTGTCTTGAGCCGCGGACCGATCCCTCGAGGAAAGCGAAGGTCGAGTTCAATTCAATTACTGGATGGGCCCTGTGTTTTCGTCTCCTCCGTAATGGGCGCACCGTTCGTAGTACTCCTCTTCACCGCGGAACTCCAGGAAGTGGGAGATCTGCTCCACGGCCACGCCCACCCGGAGGCCGGAGGCCCAGTCGTTGGGATATCTAGGCACTCGACCGGTCACAAAGAGGCGACCGAAACGCTCCTCCATGACCGGATCCGCGATGGCTATCCCCGAAGCGTATTCCTGGGGTGGTTGAACAAGATAGACGAGAAGAACCTTCCCTTGAAAAGGGGTCCTGGCCTTCATGGTTTTCATCCCCTGGGTGGTGAGGATTTTTTCTGCGTCTCTTTCCCACTGAAGGGGAATCTTCCTGCCTGTCCAAGTCAACCCCGTAGTGGGCAGAGGAAGTCTTGCTTCCCCATTAAAGGGGATTCGGCCGCTCTAGAGAGGCTCTGTGGCCTTGGCTAGCCATTGCCTTGTTTCCTNATCCAGCAGAGGGGTCAAGGCCTCCCTCACCCGGGCATGATAGGAATTGAGCCAGATGCGCTCATCGGGGGTGAGGAGTCGGGGATCCACCAATCTCCGATCGATGGGGGCCAGGGTCATTACCTCGAACTTGTAGAAGGGGCCGTAGGGAGAGGACCCACTCTTCGGGTCCTCCACCACTTCCATCATGCTCTCGATCCGGATCCCATACCTCCCTTCTTCGTAGTAGCCGGGTTCATTGGAGACCACCATCCCTGGCTCAAGGGGAGTCCCGTCCCCTTTGGGGGAGAGGGAGGGGGGGGCTTCGTGAACGTTGAGATAGGCTCCAACGCCGTGTCCAGTCCCATGCCGGTAGTCCAAGTCCTCTTCCCAGAGATAGGTCCGGGCCAGGGCGTCCAGTTGCCTCCCAGGTGTCCCCCTTGGGAATCGAGTCCGGGCCAGTCGGATGTGTCCCTTGAGCACAAGGGTGAATCTCCTGCGCTGTTCGGGTGAAGGGGGACCTAGCGCCACAGTTCGGGTCACATCAGTTGTACCGTCAAGATAGTGCCCTCCTGAGTCCACGAGAAGGAGTCCTTCCGGTGCGAGGGGGACGTCCGTCCGTGGTGTGGGCGTGTAATGGATGACGGCCCCATGGGCATTGTAGGCCACGATGGTCTCAAAGCTGGGGCCCTGCCAGTAGTCCATCTCCGAGCGAAAAGATTCGAGAGTGCGGGCCGCGGAGCATTCGGTCACCTTTCCTTTGGGGACTTCCTCATAGAGCCAGTGAAGGAATCTTACCAAAGCGGCTCCATCGCGCAAATGACAAGCGCGCATTCCACGGAGTTCCACCGGATTTTTCATCGCCTTGAGGCGGAACAGGGGGCTTTCGCGAAGCAAGGGCCTCCCTTCAGCTTCCACTTTTTGCAGGACCCAACGACTGGTCCGCTGGGGGTCGATCCAGATCCGGGCCCTCTGGGACGCCCACCGAGCGAGGACCCGCTCGAAGTCCTCATAGGGGCGTAACAGGACATTATCTCCCAACGCCTCTTTGATCTGGGGATGGAGCTTCCGAGGCTCCACGAAGAGGAAGGCCTCATCCCGAGTGATCAGGGCATAAGAGATGAAGACGGGGCTGTAGGGGATATCTCTTCCCCTCAGATTGAACAGCCAAGCCACGGCATCCAGGGCACCGAGCACATGGACGTCGGCTCCCCTTCGGGTCATCTCTTCTCTGAGCCTAGCCAGCTTTGAGGCCACGGATTCCCCCGTGAACTTCAAGGGATGGATTCGGATGAGCTCAAGAGGAAGAGGGGGGCGGTCCTCCCAGATCCGATCCACCAGATTTTCCTCTAGGTACCGCAGGCCCTTTCCTGAGTCCCTCAAAAGGTCCTCCAGTCTTTTGGCCTCTTCCACGGAGAGAAGCCTGGGGTCCACTCCCACCACGGCGCCTTCGGGAAGCTCCTCTGCCAGCCAATCGTGCAACTCCCTTACACCGGGGACTCCTAGAGGGAAGAGGGTGAAGACCCGGGGATCCAACTCCTCTTGGGCTTGTAGGTGATAGCGGCCGTCGGTCCATAGAGCGGCCCGGTCCTGAGTAACCACCACGGTGCCAGCGGAGCCTCTAAATCCGCTGATCCACTCACGGCGACGCCAGCATGGGGGGACGGATTCATTCTGATGGGGATCCGAACTGGGGACGAGATAGGCGTGGACTCCCGCCTTTTTCATTTGATCCCGAAGCCTTTGGACGCGTNCGGCAATCATAACCGTCTTGCCCATCCAGCTACATCCCCATCCCTAAAGAAGCGGTGAGGGGCGCCGGTTTCCAAAGGTTATGGGGTGACACCTCGGCCGTCAAGGGTCTTGAAAAGCCCGAGGGGCTGCTGTATGAAAGCTCCCAACGGGAAAGGCGGATTATTAATGGAGCCGGGCACCAGCCGGATGATCTTTGCTGACACCCTGGGGGGTCCCGTTCCCCTCTTCCTGGTGTGACCCATCCCTTGGATCGATTGCGGATTGGAGGGTCTCAAGGGGGCGTGATAGAGTGCAAATATTGAAGATCTGGACAGAAAGGAGGAGCAGAGAAATGCCAAGGCCCAAGTATCCTACGAAGGAGGGGATCTGGTCGCGCGGACGTCGTCCCGACGAGGGTTATGAGAGGGTCCGTTTAGGCACACCATATCCTGAAGCCGTGGAGCAGTTTCGCAAAGCTGTCGAAGGACGTAAGGATTTCGACCCCGCGGTTTTGTTCGTCTGGGGGACCATGCAGGCCACAGCCGTTTTGGAAATCCTCAAGGCGGTGGAGGAGGCTTTCGGAGAGGAAGGCCAACAGGTGGTGAGGAAGGCCATCAATCGAGCGGGTTTCGAGGCCATGAAAGGCCTTCTGGACAACTCCACCATTCCGGAGGACCTGGGAGAGATGAAGCGCCTTTCCTTTGCGGTCACAGGGATCAACACGATTCTCTACGCCTCCTTGGAGAGGCCCTGGATCGTCTCCGAAGATCGATGCGAATTCGACATCCTTTGGTGCCCTCATCAGGATTGCTATACGGCCTTCGATTGCCGGGTGCAGCGCTATTTCGTTGAGGGGATGATACAGGCGGCTCAGGAGAAGGGATTCGGGAGATTCACGGCATGGGTGGAAGAGCTGATCCCCAAAGGGGCAGACCGATGCCATTTCGTGGTGAAGCGCCTTCCGGAGGACCAAGATCGCAATCCTTGGCATCGCTACTCCGATGAGCTGGGGAGAAAGGCTCTGAGGCGGATCAAGGAGGAATCTCGCGACAGAATGGAGTAGATCCATCTTAGATGGAGGCCTCTCTCAATGGAGGGGAAGCGATACCGGGACCGGGAGGAAGCGGGTCGGATACTGGCGGCCTTGTTGGTGGGACGCATGGAGAGACCCTGCCTCCTGCTGGCCATCCCCAATGGGGGCGCCGCCGTCGCAGCCCCCATGGCCGAGGCCTTGGGGTGCGACCTTCGGCTCCTGGTCGTGAGGAAGCTTCAAGTTCCCTGGAATCCCGAAGCAGGATTCGGGGCCTTGGGCAGCGATGGTTCGCTGGTGCTGGATCAGGAGCTCATTCGGCACCTTGGGCTGGGGAAGGAGGAGATCCAAAGGCAGAAGGAGAGGGCTTGGGCGAGCATTCAGCATCGCATGGAACGCTTCGGAGACTGGGCCCGTTGGTCCGGCCTGCGAGGGAGAACGGTTATTTTGGTGGACGACGGTCTGGCCACCGGATCCACTATGGAGGCCGCTGTGAGGCTTGTGAGGAGTCATAGTCCCTCACGGTTGCTGGTGGCCGTGCCCACATCTTCCAGGAGGGCCTACCGCCGAGTGCGCCCTTTGGTGGACGATCTGATTTGTCCGGACATCAGCCGTCTTCCCGTCTTTGCCGTGGCCGACGCCTATGAACGTTGGTCCGATCTCTCGGACGAAGAGGTCTTGGAGAGGCTTGGGCGATTGACATGTAAATCAATGTAGTGTTAATTTTAAGTTTTCCGAATAATCATTGATGAGGTTTACAAAGGAGGAGGTTGCGATGGCACGCATTGTGAAATGTGGGTTGATTCAAACCCACTGTGAGCTTTCGGGGAACGAGGAGCTGGACAAAATCAAGCAGCACATGATCGAAAAAAACCTAAAGCTCATCAACGATGCCGGAAGACAGGGAGTTCAGATCCTTTGCTTACAGGAGCTCTTCTACGGACCCTATTTTCCGGCTGAGCAGAACACCCGCTGGTATTCCATGACCGAGAGGATTCCCGAAGGCCCGACCACGAAGCTCATGCAGGAAGAGGCCAAGAAGCACGGGATGGTCATCATCGTGCCCATCTATGAGGAAGAGATCACCGGCGTCTATTACAACACCGCAGCTGTCATAGATGCAGACGGGAGCTATCTCGGGAAGTACAGGAAAAATCATATCCCTCATACTCATCCGGGTTTTTGGGAGAAATTCTACTTCAAGCCGGGCAACTTGGGTTATCCGGTCTTTGTAACGGCCTACGGCAATGTGGGAGTTTACATCTGTTACGACCGCCATTTTCCAGAGGGAGCCAGGATCCTTGGGCTGAACGGGGCGGAGATCGTCTTTAATCCTTCGGCCACAGTGGCCGGTCTGAGCGAATATCTCTGGAAGCTGGAGCAGCCCGCTCATGCCGTGGCCAACGGATATTTCGTGGGGGCCATCAACCGTGTGGGACACGAGAAGCCGTGGGACATTGGGGAGTTCTACGGGACGAGCTATTTCTGCGACCCCAGGGGGCAGATCGTGGCCGAGGGGTCTCGGGACAAAGACGAGCTGGTGGTGGCCGAGCTGGACTTCGACATGATCCGCGAGGTTCGGAACGTCTGGCAGTTCTTCAGGGATCGACGGCCCGAGACATACGACGAAATCGTGGACCTGCTTCCCTAGTTAATTGATCGAAAATATCGTGCGGTTCATTCCGGCTCAAGNGCGGGACGAGAGGACAGAGGGCTGCCCCCTTTGCTCGGAGCCGGGAGGGATTATCTGCAGCCCTCGGAGGCAGCCACCACGGAGGGATTCAGATGAGTCAAGCAGAAGAGAAGGTCAAGGAGTTTGCGAGGCACACCTACGGGACTTGGAATCGGCAGAACGCATGGACGAATCCCTTGCTCATCGTCGATGCAGAGGGGGTCTATTTCTACGATGCCAAGGGAAAGCCCTACCTCGACTTTTCCTCTCAGCTTATGTGCTCCAATCTCGGCCACAAAAACCAGGCCATCATCGAGGCCATGATTCGTCAGGCGGAGAAACTGCCTTACATCGCCCCCGGTTTCGCCAATGAAGCCTCCATGGCGGCGGTGGAGGCACTGCGCTCCGTCATGCCGGAGGGCCTGGACAAGTTCTTTTTTTCCACAAGCGGCACCGAGGCCAATGAGGCCGCACTGAAGATAGTGCGTCAGTGTAAATTTCCCGCCTATAAAGTCATCTCTCGGTATCACGCCTACCACGGGGCTACCATCGCCAGCGTGACTTTCACCGGAGACACGAGGAGGTGGTTCGCCGAGAGGGCACGCTGCACGGTCCAAGGGGTTCGCTTTGCCCCGGACGTCTACTGCTATCGATGTCCGTTCGGTCTGTCTTATCCGGGATGCAACGTCCAATGCGCCCGCTACCTGGACTACATGATCAAGGAAGAGGGCAACGTGGCCGCGGTCTTAGTAGAGCCCGTGGTCGGCACCAACGGGCGACTGGTGCCGCCGCCCGAATATTATCCCATTGTGCGCCAGATCTGTGACGAGAACGAGGTGTTGCTGGTGGCCGATGAGGTCATGTCGGGTTGGTTCCGGACGGGCAAGGCCTTCGCCTTGGAGCACTGGGGGGTGGTCCCCGATGTGATGACTACGGCCAAAGGGTGCACAGGAGCTTACGCCCCTGCGGGCATTACCGTAACCAACGAGAAGGTGGCCCGCTTTTTCGACGAGGAGTTTTTAGTCCATGGTCACACCTATGCCTTCCACCCCCTGGTCATGTCTGCCATACCGGCCGCTGTCGCCGAATACAAGAAATTGATGGAATCGGGTCTGCCCCAAAGGGCCAGCAAACATCTCAGGAGACGTCTCTACGAGTTGGCCGACCGCCACGAGTGTGTCGGAGACGTCCGAGGAATCGGCCACTTTTGGGGACTGGAGTTGGTCAAGAACCGCAAGACCAAAGAGCCCTTCAATGTCAAGGCGGACAAGTTCACCTCCAAGGAGTTGATGACCGGAAAGGTGGCCGCCGACGCCATGCAGCGAGGTCTCTACATCGCCGCATGGTACGATAACCTGGTCATTGCTCCTCCCCTGATTATCACCCCTGAGCAGATCGACGAGGGGATCGACATCCTGGACAAGAGCCTGGAGATTGCGGATCGCCAGGCAGAGAGCACGGGAGTGCCCGCTTCCAGAACCAGCGATTTCTTCCATCAGGACGACTGAGCCAAGCTGGACCGAGAGGCTTGCCCCGATGCGCTTCCGGGTGGGTTGTGTTTTTCCATCTGAAGTTCAAATAAGGAGCAGGATATGGCAGGAGGCTTTTTCGGTCTGCTCTACGAGGTGGATCTCGAAACCAGAGACGTGAGACGGGTGGAAGTGCCGCAGGAGGACTTCCGACTCTATTTTTCCGGGAGCGGCCTTGCAGCGAAGCTCCTCTATGAGGAGTTGGATGCATCGGTCCCTCCCCTCTCGGAGAAGGCACCTCTGGTGGTCCTTCCGGGTCTTCTGACCGGGACTCCCGTCCCTACGGGCTGTCGGACCATCCTGGCGGGTCGGTCCCCTCTGACCGAGATCTGGGGGGAGACCACAGCAGGGGGGTTCTGGGGGGCGGAGTTGAGAAAAGCCGGGGTGGACGGACTAGTCCTTCGAGGGAAGGCGGACCGACCGGTCTACCTCTGGATCACCTCCAGGGGAGTGGAGATCCGGGATGCCTCTCATCTCTGGGGTCTGGATACCTTTGAGACCGATGAGAGGCTCCGGCAGGAGACGGATGCGAGGGCCAGGGTCGCCGCCATCGGGGTGGCCGGCGAAAGGCAGTGCCGGATGGCCTCGGTCATCTTCGAGGGTTCCCGTTCCCGGGCTGCTGGAAGGTGCGGGTTCGGCGCATTGATGGGCTCCAAGAACGTGAAGGCCATGGTGGTGCGGGGTCAAGGGAAAGTACCCGTCCACGACGTCGAAGGCCTCAGGGCCCTATTCAAGGAGGATATCCCTTATATCCAGAAGTTCGCGGCGGGGTTGACCCAATTCGGCACCGCGGGTGGGGTGGAGGCTGTGGAGGCCCATGGAGATCTCCCCATCCAGAACTGGAGAGGCGGGAGATGGGCCGAGGGGGCCACGGCCATCTGCGCCCAGACTAACCTTCCCAAACATCTGGAGCGTCATTATGCATGTTACGGTTGCCTTATCCGATGCGCCAAGATCATCCGGTATCCCGGCGACTCCGGCGAGGAACGGGTCTCCCATCAGCCGGAGTACGAGACATTGGCCGGATTCGGAGCGAACCTCCTCAACGACGACTTTATCGCCATCGCCCGGGCCAACGAACAGTGCAATCGCTACGGTCTTGACACCATCAGCACCAGTGCCGCCGTGGCCTTTGCCATGGAATGTTACGAGAAGGGCTTGCTGACCTCAAAGGACACCGATGGTCTGGATCTCCGGTGGGGCAATGTGGAGGCCATTCTCAAGTTGGTGGATCGCATCGCCTATGGGGAGGGGATCGGTGCCCTGTTNGCTCAAGGGGCTAGGAGAGCAGCGGAACAGATCGGTCCTCGTGCCCTGGAGTACGTGGTGGATGTAAAAGGGCTAGATGTGGCGTTCCACGACCCGCGTGCCTTCACCTCCATGGCCGTCAGCTACGCCACGGCCGTCAGGGGAGGATGCCATCTGGAGGGGCTTACCTATTTCCTCGGCCGAGGGATCCCTCTGGAGGATATGGGATACACTGAACCTCCGGACCCACACAGCAACGATGGGAAGGGCAAGATAGCCTTCGATCTGCAGAACTATATGTCCATCTACAACCCATTGGGCCTTTGCAAATTCCTATTCTTGGGCCGGGTTGGTCCACGGATGATCGCCCGATGGGTGGAGAAGGTGACGGGTTGGTCCATGGACCAGGAGGAACTTCTCCGGGTCGGGGAGCGGATCTTCAATCTGAAGCGTCTTTACAATGTCCGGCTTGGGATCAGCCGCAAGGACGATATCTTGCCCCCTCGTCTTTTAAACTTCCCCCGTCCCGACGGACGAGCTCAGGGCGTTCTTCCCCACCTCGGGAAGATGCTCCATGAGTACTATGAGTTGAGGGGCTGGAGCGAGGAGGGAATCCCAGCGGCTGAAAAACTTCGCGAGCTGGAGCTGGATTGGGCCCTGGTGTTGATGAGGTAGTCGGGCCATGCGCGTTGGAAAGGTTCGTGTGACCCTTCACGGTCATCTCTGGCGATATCATCCAGAGCGGATTCGGACTTGGGAGGAGATCTGGCCGGAGGGGAAAAGCATCGCCTCGTTTATGAGGACCTTAGGGGTTCCAGCTCAGGAGGTGATGCTCTATCTCGTCAACGGGGCCCGGAAGGACCCCGATCACAAGCCCTCCCCAGGAGACCACGTGGAGGTCCTCCCCGTTATCGACGGGGGATGAGGAGAGGGTCGGATCAGGAGCCGTGGTTCCTATGCAATATGAGCTCTTGCGGGATGCCTTAAAGGAGGACCGCCGCGGGATGACTCCCCAGGAGGCCGTGGCCGAGGCCTCCCGATGCATCAAGTGCAATGATGCCCCTTGCGTCAAGGGATGTCCTGCCGGAGTGGACGTCTCCAAGTTCATCCGCCAGATCGCCACGCGCAACTTTGCGGGGGCCATCCGTGTCATCAAGGAGGACAATATTCTGGCCGGTGTCTGCGCCAGGATTTGCCCCCAGGAAGTCCTATGCGAAAAGATGTGCAGCTCCTCGGAGCTGGCCAAACCCATCAAGATCGGACTCTTGCAGCGGTTCGCCGCGGATGAAGAGGTCAGGAAGGGCCCCAAGTCCCTTCGGTCCCTCCCACTAAAGGGGATCCGGGTGGCCGTGGTGGGATCAGGACCCGCCGGGCTTTCTGCGGCCTGCTATTTAAGGCGCCTCGGCTATGATGTGGATCTCTTCGAGGCAGAGACCCGTCCAGGAGGGATCTTGACCTATGGGATTCCTCCCTATCGTCTCCCCAAGGAGGTGGTGGAGCGGGAAGTGGAGTTTGTTCTCTCCTTGGGAGTTCGAATGAACATCTCTCAACTCGTAGATTCATCCAAGGCACTTCTCCCAGAGTATCGAGCCGTCTTCCTAGGGGCAGGCTGCGGACGGCCCTATCGGCTGGGCGTGGAGGGGGAGGATCTCAGAGGGGTGCATCAGGCGCTGGATTTCCTTAGGGAGGTCAATCTGGCCATCTTGGAGAAGCGTGATTTGGCTCTCCCGGTGGGAGACCGGGTGCTTGTGGTGGGGGGAGGCAATGCGGCCATCGACGCCGCCGTAACGGTCAAGAAGTTGGGAGCCCGAGAGGTGACCCTGGTCTACCGCCGGTCCGAAGAGGAGATGCCGGCATGGGAGTCGGAACGCCGTTTTGCCCGCGATCAAGGAGTGATACTTAGCATGTTGACGAACCCGGTCCGTTTCGTGGGGGAGAAAGGACGCCTCACGGGTGTGGAGTGCATGGAGATGACGCTGGGTGAGCCGGACGAGAGTGGGCGTCGACGTCCTCTTCCCAAGGAGGGCACGGAGTTTCGGATTCCTTGCGACATGGCGCTTGTTGCCGTGGGGCAGGGACCCCCGCCTGGCTGGGAGGAACTGGAGCGGGACCGGAGGGGTCTCGTGCAGGTGGATCCAGAGACCCTGGCCACGTCGGTGCCCGGGGTCTACGCCGGAGGTGACCTTATCCGAGGAAAGGGCACGGCCGTGGAGGCGGTGGCGGATGGAAAGCGGGCCGCCTTTGCCATGGATGCATGGATTCAGGCATCCTCTTAAACAAACCGTCCGCAAGGAGGTTTTTGCGATGAAGATTGGAGGAGACATGGATTTAAGCGTGGATTTCTGCGGGATTCGTTTCAAGAATCCCTTCATCCTCTCCTCGGCTCCACCCACCACCACCGGTGAGATGATGGGAAGGGCCTTCGAGGCGGGGTGGGCCGGGGCCGTCACTAAGACCCTGGTGACCGATGCCGAAAGCATCGTCAACGTCACCCCCCGTTTGGCCAGCCTCAGCTTTCCGGGACCCGCAGATGAACCCAAGAAGATATATGCCTTCGAGAACATAGAGCTGGTGACGGATCGCAGTTTCTCGGTCTGGCTCAAGGAGATCGAGCATTTGAGGAAGAAGTACCCGGATCATGTGGTCATAGCCAGCATCATGGATGACGCCAGCAAGCCCGACGGATGGCAGTACATGGCCAAAAAGTGTGAGGAGGCCGGAGCCCACATGATCGAGCTCAACATGTCCTGCCCCCACGGTATGCCAGAGGTGGGGATGGGAGCGGCCATAGGACAGGACCCGGAGCTGGCCGCACGTGTGACTCGCTGGACCGTGGAGGCGGTGGATATCCCCGTGATGGCCAAGATGACCCCCAATGTCACCGACGTGGGGGTTGTGGCCAAATATTGCCAGGATGCAGGGGCTCATGCCATATCTGCCATCAACACGGTAGCCGCCATCATCGGAGTCGACTTGGAGACCCTGGTCCCGAAACCCAGCGTGGCCGGCTATTCGGCCCACGGAGGGCTTTCCGGGCCAGCCATCAAGCCCATCGCCCTGAAGGCCGTGGCCACCATCGCCAAGGCCGTCGAGATCCCCATCTCCGGCATCGGCGGGATCAACACCTGGGAGGACGCGGCGGAGTTCCTACTGCTCGGGGCCTCCACACTCCAGGTATGCAGCGCGGTGATGGCCCGAGGCTATGGAATCATCGAGGACTTACTGGACGGCCTTGAGAATTATATGGAGGACAAAGGGTTCGGGAGTATCTCCGATATGGTGGGACGATCCCTGGAGAAGTTGGTGGGGCAGACCGACCTGAGCCGCGAGGTCCGACTCGTCTCCTCCATCAATGAGGAGCTGTGCATCAAGTGCGATCTTTGTTACGTGAGCTGTCGGGATGCGGGCTACCAAGCCATCCAGCTCAAAGAGGACCGGACTCCCTGGGTGGACGCTGAGAAGTGCACGGGTTGCTCCCTTTGCCANCACGTATGCCCGGTATGGGACTGCGTGGTTCTGAAGCCACGGCAGAGCGTCTGAGGTGTCCCCCGGAGCCGCAGGGGANAGAAACCCGGGGAGGGGGGCATCTTCCCCCTCCCGGCCCTTATCCAAGGTTCTAAAGAGTGTGTAAGGAGGGTGCCATGGATCTCAAGATCGCAAATGGGACCATCGTGACGGCCACGGACACCTACCGTGCGGATGTGGGGATCGCAAAGGGGAAAATCATCGAGATCGCCAGGAAGATCAAAACGCGGGCCAAAGAGGAAGTGGACGCTCGGGGCCTCTATGTCTTTCCTGGAGGGATCGATATCCATACCCATCTGGACATGCCGTTCGGCGGGACTGTATCCTCGGATGACTTCCGCACGGGGACCATCGCGGCGGCCCATGGAGGGACCACCACCATCGTGGATTTCGCCATCCAGGGCCAGGGGATGACATTGGAGGAGGCCCTGAAGACTTGGAAAGGCAAGGCCGAAGGCAAGGCAGTCATCGACTATGGATTCCATGTAGCCGTCACGTGGATCAACGAGGAGATCATGGCCGAGATCCCCAAGTTGGTGGCGCAGGGGGTATCCAGCTTCAAGTGCTTCCTGGCCTACAAGGGAGCATTGATGATCGACGACGGGACACTCTTCCAGGTCCTGAAAAAGGCCAAGGCATCCGGGGCCTTGGTCATGCTCCATGCGGAGAACGGCGATGTGCTGGATATCCTCATCAATGACTACCTCTCTCAAGGAAAGACCGGGCCCCTGTACCATGCCTTGAGCCGTCCCCCGGCGGCGGAAGGGGAGGCCACAGGCCGCGGGATCGCCATCGCCAAAATGGCCGGAGCCCCCGTTTTCATCGTCCACCTCTCCTGCAAGGAGGCCCTGGAAAAGGTCAAGGAGGCCAGGGATGAGGGCTACCCTGCCTTTGCTGAGACCTGCCCGCAGTATCTGTTGCTTTCCCAAAAGAACTATCTGGAGCCTGGGTTCGAGGGTGCCAAATACGTAATGTCACCTCCCCTGAGGGACAGGTCCAACTGGGAGGTACTCTGGAAGGGTCTGGCCGCCGGAGACCTCCAATTGGTCTCCACGGACCATTGTCCCTTCAATTTCAAGGGNCAGAAGGACTTGGGCAAAGACAGCTTTGCCGCGATTCCCAACGGAGCCCCCGGAATCGAGCATCGTCTGATGCTCCTCTTCCACGAGGGAGTCAACAAGAAGAGGATCACATTGAACCGGTTCGTGGAGCTCGTCTCCACGGCCCCGGCCAAGCTCTTCGGTATGTTCCCACAGAAAGGGACTGTGGCCGTGGGGAGCGATGCTGATCTAGTGGTCTTCGATCCCAAGGCCCCCTTCGAGATCAGTGCAAAGACCCACCACCAAAATGTGGACTATACGCCCTACGAGGGTTTCAAGGGAAAGGGGGTGCCGCGCATCGTGATCTCCAATGGACGGGTGATCGTCAAGGATGGCCAGTTCGTAGGGGAGCCGGGTGCGGGTCGGTTCATTAAACGGAAACCATTTCGCTTGACAGCGTAGGACCCTACCGATATAACGTCCTCAATTGAAACCCGCCCCCCCCACTGGAGGGGGAGGCTCGGCAGGTTTCGAGCCGGTGTCCGCGGGAAAGAAGGGGAACTTTCTCGTTTCCCGAGGTAGGAATGTAAAAGCGTTTCACAACTCTTCTTAGGAAAGGGGGGATGCCGTAAAGATGGGAAGGGAGGTCACGGAAGGTCTCGTTTTCACCACTTTCAGGGTTTGCCCTTTGGGGGTATAACCAGAGAAAAGGAGGTCAAGGGGACCCATGAGCGAACAGAGCAACGCTCAGGTGGCCGAAGGATGGATCGTCTATCCCATCGGGAGCAAGCCTAGGTGGCCTTTGGCGGTCCTTCTCGGGATTCAGCAGTACCTGACCATGTTCGGCGCCACAGTGCTCATTCCCTTCATCATCGGGGGAGCCATGAAGCTTCCCCAGGACCAGCTGGCGCTGATGATCTCCACCATCTTCTTTACTTCGGGGATCTGCACCTTGATCCAGCAGTCCCCTCTGGGCAATCGACTCCCCATCATTCAGGGGGGGACCTTCTCGTTTCTGGGCCCCACCTTCGCCATCATAGGGATGGTGGCTTCCAAGAAGCTCAGCGGGCCGGAGCCCATCTGGCAGATTCAGATCCAGGAGGTGGCGGGGGCCATTATGATTGCCTCCATCTTCGAGATCTTTTTGGGCTACAGCGGAATCATGGGGTATGTTCGGAAGGCCATCAGCCCCATAGTCATCGGCCCCACCATCGCCATGATCGGGCTCGCCCTATTCAGTATTGGAGCCCCCTGGATGGCCAGCAACTGGACCATCTCCATCATCACGCTTCTGGCTCTCATCATCTACTCCCAGGTCTTCTCGAGGAAATCNCGAGTCTTTCTGCTATTTCCCGTATTGCTATCCATCGCCACTGGCTGGATCGTCTCCCTGATCGGGACCGTCACGGGGCTGATTCCGCCCGACAACCCTGCATACCTGAGGACAGATCTAGTGGCTGCGGCCCCCTGGATCAGCTTCAAACCCATGGTGCCCTTCAAGTGGGGCTTCCCTGATCTGGGAAGCTCGACCCTGTGGGCCGGAGTGTTCGGCATGCTGGCTGGATACCTGGCCTCCATGATCGAGTCCATCGGCGACTACTACGCCTGTGCTCGCATCTCCGAGGCCCCTGTGCCGACCGGTAAGATGATCTCCAGGGGGCTGGGAGCCGAGGGGTTGGGATGTCTGATCGCGGGAATCCTTCAGACCTGCAACGGGACGACGAGCTATTCCGAGAACATCGGATCCATCGGCCTTACCCGCGTGGCAAGCCGCAGGGTGATACGCTGCGGTGCGGCCGTGATGTTGTTCATCCCCATTGTGGCCAAGTTCGGAGCGGTGCTCTCCACGTTGCCCAAGCCAGTAGTCGGGTCCATGTTCGTGGGTCTCTTCGGGATGATCGCGGCGGTGGGTCTGTCCAACCTCCAGTTGGTCAACCTCAACAACTCCCGTAACCTTTTCATCATCGGCATCTCTTTCTTCGCGGGCCTGAGCGTCCCCTATGAGTTCAGCACCATGCTATCGGCCAACGCCCATCCCATCGACTGGAGTTCCGCCGGGCCCGTGGCCAAGGTCCTCGGGAACATTCTCCAGGCCATTCTCACCACGGGTATGGCCGTAACCGGGATTACGGGCCTTATCCTGGACAACCTCCTTCCGGGGGCCTCCCGTGCAGAACGGGGGCTGGAGTTCTGGGAGACCGAGGCCTCGGACGAGGCATGGGAAAAGGCCGAGGCCGAGTGGGCGGCCTTGAAGGAAGGCGAAATGCGGCCCGTTGTCATCGAATAGAACCATGTGGGGGGAGAATCCCTCCCCCCTTCCCCTACGGGGATGACGGAGCGAAGGTGCTGCTCCGGAGGCCTTGGATTTGTCCCGCATCCTTTTTCATGCCGTCTCCGTCTTGATGGTGCTGGCCGGGCTTGTGGCCTGTTACAGCATCTTCAATGCAGGTAACCCCAATAATATCCTTCGGCCCATCTTTCCGGATCCCGCCTATGACGTGTATGTGGCACTGGGATCCTCGGTCCTGGTCTTCGTCCTCGGCTTCGTTGTCTTCTATATCCGCGACATGGAGGGGTTCAAGAACCTCATAGAGATGAATGCTGGGCGGATACGGGAGCTTCGCCGCAAAGGCTACAGCGATGAGGCCATTGCGGATTCCATTTTGGCCGCCATGGGGGCCTCCTCAGGCGGTTATCGATATCGGATGACCCGGAAAAAGCTCATCGTCTACCTTGCGCAATTTCGGTAAAAGAGCCCTCTTGTTCTCCCCTAACCTTCTCTTGAATGAGATTCGCGGGCAAAAGAGCAATGTCTCGAAAGAGAGACCGTGTCGGGGGGAGGGATGGATAGTTTTTACCAGAATCACGGATGGTTGATCATCGCGGCCGCGTTNTTCGGGGTCCTTTTCTACATCGCCTGGATCCGATGGTTGGACCGCCGGTGGATCGAACGGCGTTTCCGGGGGCAGCGGGTCNTGGCCGTAAGCTTCGGGGTCAACTACTTCGGCAGGAGCTCCGAGGGACGAGGGATCCGCAAGTCCAGCGGATTTCTGGTC
This sequence comes from Desulfarculaceae bacterium JdFR-97, assembly GCA_002010915.1. GTDB lineage: Bacteria > Desulfobacterota > Desulfocorpusculales > Desulfocorpusculum > Desulfocorpusculum > JdFR-97. The sequence continues at coordinate 121,253 of MTPG01000003.1, forward strand.
CTGTTGCCCGATCGACTCTTCTACCGAAGCCGCTTCTCCAAGATGGAGCTGGAGATCTTGGGGAAGAGCATAGTCCGGATCTACCACGGCCGAAGCCACAAGGGTGTGGACCTCCATCAATCCGTGATCAAGGTGGACTTTTTCAATGAAAAGAAGGAACGGGATACCGCCGCTTTCCGGGTCCCCTACCCTCCCCAATGGATCCGCGCCATCGAGGCCACGCTTCTCGAGAAAAGGCGCAGTGTAGGAACGGATTGATCGGCCGTTTTTGTCCAAGATCGGCCACCTCCCCTCTTCAGGATAATATTATCTTCAAGGCCAGCAGCGGTCCTTTTCTTCCACTGAAAGGAAGCCGGGGGCAAAATCCAGAGGGGTGTGGGCTCTGGCCAGGAACGACTGTTCATCTCCAGGTCTCTGGTTGAGGCACACGGAATGTAGGGATAGAATGCCAGAAGGCGTCCTTCTGAAAGAAGATTGTCGGGAGAGCGGGTGCCGGGCATGGCCGATCCGAAAAGGATCGAACCGTCTTCCTTTTCCCGGGAGGAGATCAGGGACAAGGACGGACGAAAGCTCTTTCTGGAGCGGGCAGGACCAGCCCGCCTGGAGGAGCTCCGCGGTTTCTACGATGTCTTCAAACCCAAAGGGGTGTTTCAGGGCATACCCCCTGTAAAGAGAAAGGAGCGGCATCGATGGGTCCGGGACCTAATGGAGAACTGGATCAATTACATAGTCTGGCACAAGGACCGCGTGATAGGGCATGCGGCAGTCACCCGTTTGGGAGCTCCGCTGTTTGAGGTGGTGATCTTCCTCCAGGAAGGTTACAGAGGAAGGGGGATAGGGACCGAGACCCTCAGGCGCATAGGCCGTGACCTCAAGCGAGTCGGAGAAGGGCGCATTTGGTTGACGGTCCAAAGCACNAACACAGCGGCCATCCGGTGTTTTCGGAAAGTCGGATTTCAGTTTACCTCTCCCTCGCTGGAGCCAGAGAGGGAGATGGTCCTGGATCTGGGTGAGAAGATGGAATGAGCCTCCGGGCAGTCTTTCTTCATTCGGAACGCTTCACTGCGTTTCGAGCTTACGAAGGCTATCCTTGGATCTTCGAGCGATCCCAAGCCACCATTGAACTTTGTCGGCGGCAGGGCCTCTTAGAGGTGAAGGGAGTGGCACTTCGAAGCCCGAGAAGGGCCACCCTGGAGGAGCTGAAAAGCTACCACAAGAAAGAGTACCTGGGCCTCCTCGAGAGGGCCAACAAGGGCAAGTTCGAAGAGAGCATGTTGGCATCCGGGCTCGGCACCTTGGAATGTCCTGTCTACCCTGGATGTTTCGATTACCATCGCTTGGTGGTGGGAGGTAGTCTCCTTGGCGCACGCCTTCTTTTGGATGGAGAGGCTGAGGTGGTTTTCGGACCCACCGGAGGGCTGCACCATGCGGGTCCTGATTTCGCTGCGGGGTTTTGCTATTTAAACGATGTGGTCCTGGCCATTCAGCGATTCCTCTCTGGGGGCTGGAGGGTGCTCTACGTGGACATCGATGCCCACCATGGAGATATGGTTCAGGATGCCTTCTACCATCGAGACGATGTAATGACCGTCTCCTTTCACGAGAACCCCGAGACCCTCTTTCCTCATCGAAGCGGATTCGTTCAGGAAATGGGCGAGGGAAAAGGGAAGGGGTTCAACATCAACGTCCCGCTCCTCGCAGGCACGGGGGACGAGACGTTTCTTTGGGCTTTCGTTCGCTTGCTTCCTCCCATTGCCCGCGCCTTTGTTCCCGATGTTCTGGTGGCGGTCCTGGGGGCGGATGCGCTTGCCTCGGACTCCATGTCGAATCTTCGGTTGACTACACACGGCTATGTCCGGGCGGTGGGGCTTCTACGGACCTTGGCCCCGAGGATCCTTGCCCTTGGCTGTGGAGGTTATGTGCTGGATTCCATGACGAGGGCCTGGACGTTGGCCTGGGCTACCCTCATTGAGGTTCCCATTCGGGATGATGCCGAGCTCCTCTTCGGGGGGGTCTTTCAGGGCGATGGCCTTCCCTCCCTCCACGACCGCCCTGTCTTCATATCTCAAGAGGAGGCCATGAAGAGTAGAACTGCCTGCGAGGAGGTGGTCCGCTTCATTGAGGAACACCATTTCCCTCGACTGGGCATCGGGACGTGATTTTTGGTTCCTCGACAGGCCCTCCTTCTACACCTTTTGTTGGATGAGACGCTCCAGGACCGAAGGATCCATGAGGGTGGAGGTGTCGCCGAAGTCATCGACTTGGCCCGAGGCGATCTTCCGTAAGATCCTCCTCATGATCTTGCCGCTACGGGTCTTGGGCAAGGCATCAGCGAACTGGATCTTCTCCGGTGTGGCGATAGGTCCGATGGATCTTCTTACCTGGAGGGCGAGCTCCTTATGGAGGTCCGCGGAAGGCTCCACTTCGGGTCGCAGAACTACAAACGCATAGATGGACTCTCCCTTGATGGGATGAGGATATCCCACCACCGCTGCCTCGGCCACCGCGGGGTGGGCCACGAGGGCACTCTCGATCTCGGCTGTCCCCAGACGGTGCCCGCTGACGTTGATCACATCGTCGACCCTTCCTGTGATCCAGAAGTAACCGTCCTCGTCTCTCCGGCAGCCGTCCCCGGAGAAGTAATATCCCGGCACGGGTGAGAAATAGGTCTTCTGAAATCGGTCCGGATTCTTGTAGATGCCTCGAGCNATGCCGGGCCACGGGAATTTAAAGCAGAGGAAGCCTTCTCCCGGTCCCTGGATCTCTTCTCCTCGATCGTCGATCAGGGTGGGAAGGATTCCTGGGAGGGGGAGCGTGGCTGAACCCGGCTTCAAGGGGGTGACTCCTGGAATGGGAGAGATCAGAATCCCACCGGTCTCCGTCTGCCACCAAGTATCCACGATTGGACAATGTCCCCTTCCGACAACCTCGTAATACCATCGCCAAGCTTCAGGGTTGATAGGCTCCCCCACGCTTCCGAGCACCCGGAGGCTGGACAGATCGTGGCGGTTTACCCACTCGTCTCCTTCCTTGCGGAGGGCTCGGATGGCTGTTGGGGCCGTGTAGAAGAGGCTGATTCGGTACTTCTCCACCACGTCCCAGAAGCGGTCCGGGGCTGGATAGGTGGGAATGCCTTCAAAGAGGACGGTGGAGGCCCCGCATGCCAAGGGACCGTACACGAGGTAAGTATGTCCGGTGATCCATCCGATGTCAGCAGTACACCAGTGAATGTCCTCCTCTCGGTGATCGAAGACCAGCCGGTAGGTGTAGGCAGCGTAGAGGAGGTAGCCTCCCGTGGTATGAACGACTCCCTTGGGCTTGCCGGTGCTGCCCGAGGTGTACAGGATGAAGAGGGGATCCTCGGCATCCATCCAGCGAGGGGGACAATAGGGAGCGATGTCCGAGGCACGCATCTCTCGATGATACCAGAGATCCCTCCCGGGTTGCATCTCCACGTCCCATCCTGTTCTTCGTACCACGATAACCTTCTTAATGGATGGACATCCTTGTAGGGCCTCATCAGCATTGTGCTTTAGCGGGATGATCTTGCCGCCCCTGTATCCTCCATCGCTGGTGACGAGGATCTTGGCCCGGCAGTCGTTGATCCGCGATCTCAGGGACTCTGCGCTGAATCCTCCGAAGACCACGCTGTGAACAGCCCCGATCCGGCAGCACGCGAGCATAGCAATGGGGAGCTCGGGGATCATGGGCAGATAGAGGGCAACACGGTCTCCCTTTCGAACCCCGTGCTTTCGCAGGACATTGGCGAATTTGTTGACGTGGTAAGCAAGCTCCTGATATGTGTAGGTGCGGCTGTCGCCGATGCGTTCTCCCTCGAAGATAAGAGCGGCCTTGTTCCTCCGCCACCCGTCCAGATGGCGGTCGAGGCAGTTGTAAGAGACGTTGAGACGTCCCTCGAGAAACCAGGCGATCCTGCCGCGGGAGAAATCGTAATCCAAGACTCGCTTCCAAGGGCTCCGCCACACAAGCAATGAGTGTGCTTGCTCGCTCCAAAACCCTTCGGGATCCGAAATGGAACGGTCGTAGATCCTTTGATATTCTTCCAAGTCCTTCATCTGAACCTCTCCTTCAGAGCTTATTCCAGGCCTGGCCCAAACATGGAACGGGCTTCTCCGTCGGAGATCCCCTCCAGGGTAACCCCGTGTATCTCCTTCAAGGCCTCGACGAAGAGCCGATGCGGCACCAGGATGCGGCACCCGTAGTCCTCCACTAGATCATCGAGCTGGGCCATGGCTCGGTGATACCGAGTGTCCTCCAACGCGCGGGCCACCGCCTCCAGACCGGGGGCAAGGCACTCGAGGATGATGTGAGGACCGGATCCTACCAGGACGGACCATTCCGCGGTGACGCTCAAGCCCAGCTCCTCGAGGGTGGGGACGAGGAGGTTGCGAAGGATGCCCACGTATTCCTCCTCCTGGATGGAGCCCAGAATATTCCATGTATGGTTCAACTTGACCATCCTCCGCGCCTGATCCACCGGGAGCGGCCGATGGGGAAGGCGGCCCGTGGAGGTCAGGATCCGGGCGGTGTAGTTTCGAGTAAAGCGCCTGTGACGCTCCCTCATCCTCAGGAATGAGGGATCTTTCAATACCGTCTGGATCTGTTGGAGGTCTTCTGCACGTCCCTCGTTGATGAGGCGGGGGCCTTCACCGACCAGGACGGTCCAGCCTCCGACGATCCGGATCCCCAACTGCTCCATCACGGGGAGAAAGCCTTCCTGAAGAAAGGTCAGGTACTCGGCCCGACGCCCTGGGGCCAGATCCCAGTATTGGTTGAACTTGACGGCCATTTTCTCCTCCTTGTGGCCAGAGAGCCCTCTCCCTACAGGGCAAAGGTCATGATGCAGGAATGCCAGAGTGCTTGCGGTCTTTCCTTTTCCCTGACCAGGGACTGAGGCCCCTCTTTCCTCCTTACTGCCGACTCCGGACAAGGGGGTAGGGAATAAATACGATGGAGGCGTTCCTGCCGTGGACGCTCATGGCCCGCTCAAGGGCATCCTCCACCGTCGGAGTCGGCTCGAAGTCCAGATGTCTGACTAAATGGGGATCTTGGGTCCCCGCCACATAGACCCTGGAGGCGTGACGGAGTCTCTTTAGAGGGTAGGTGGCCATGATCCCGTGAATGGGATGGAATCCGAAACAGTAGCGATATCTGTAGATGTATTCGGTCCGATGGGCAAAGTCCTCCTCGAACCAGTCGCGGATCTCGTATGGGTCCCTGGTGTATGCGAGAACCCGATCCCAGACCTCCCGGTAGGAGGGATGGCGGGCCTCGTCCCACCGGTCAGGACAAGGGGTCGCGAGCACCACCGAACATCCGGGTTTTCCCATGGCCTCGATGACCCCTCCCAAGTATCCCAGTCCGGTGGAGATAAGGGTCAGGATGGGATTCATTCTGGAGAAGGCCGCATACGGGCTCCAGTCGGGGATGCCGTAGAGGACGATGTCGGCCTTTTCCTCGACCATGTCCCGTCTGGGGACATAGTATTCTTTGAGGAAGGCAAGGGCTTCCTCGCGTGTCTCGTCGATTCCGCCTGCCCAGACTCTGCCGATTTGCAGCGGATTGGCCAGGACCGTCTCCACCTTGAAGAAGCGATCCCGCCCCAGTTTTTCCATGACAAGGGTGCCCATCTCCTGGAGGATTTCATGCATGGGATTTCGGTCCATAGACATGGACATGGCGTCGGGTGTGTGATGCCATCGGATGGACCGGTAGGTGGACAGCCCCACGCAGATCGATTTCCATCCCCCGTTGAACCCCCTCCAGACCGCCGTGTTGATGTAGATGGTGAGGTCGGACTCCGCCACACGGCGGTTAAGCTCCACCTCATACCCGGACTCGGTGGCCCCCAGGTCCACTATGTTCTCAGGGTCCTCTGCGTCATGGCACACCAGCCGATACAAGAACTGTTGAACCAGGTCCTCTCCCAGGATAGTGGACAGCTCCCGTCTGGTGAACTTGCGGTGAAGGGCGTTGGCGCACAGCAGGGTGATGTTCTTGGCCTTGACTCCTACTGCTTGCAGGTCCTTCAACACCTCGTCCAGGGCGAGTCTCCAGACCGGGGCGTAGCAGGGAACGGTGGGGTCATCGAAAGCGATGGTGATCTTCCAGGAGGGGCGGACCAGATCGCCAAGAGGAGGGAGACCCACGGGGTTGTCCAGGGCTCGACGGATCTCTTGGCGAGGTTCCGAAACGGAGGGAATGGATCCTTCCAGACCCGGGGAGACGATGTGGGTCTGATCCGGGAGACGCACCGGAATCATCCGGTCGCCGAAGACGATCTGTTGGTCCATGGCATGCCTCCTTGCCGTAACCAATGGGGAGTCGGATCCTGAGCATATCCCGATTTTTCCCAAATGGAAAGGTCTCTGCTTTCGCTTACCACATATGAGACAGGGTTAGTGAGGGGTAGAGGCCTTCTCTTATTACTGGTCGGGAAATTCCGAGAGTAAACATAGGTGGTTTTTAACGGGGATTTTCCTTTATAGAGTCTCGATCTGTTTTTACCCTAAGATTGGCCTGAATCAAGATCTCGAAAATGCCAAGAAGATCGCTAAATAACAACCAGCGCTTACGAAGAGTGCTTCGGTAAATCCGAAGCTGATCGCAACCAGAACCGTCATCGCTGACCCTATCACTGAGCTCACACCATTTATCCCCCACATCCATGGAATGGAATGTTGTTGATTCTTTTCCTTGAGCCATCGTATGCCCAATGGAAAGGGGATCCCTAAGCAAAACCCGAGTGGGATTAGCATGAGAATCGAAGCGAGCAAGCGAAGGGGCAGGGCCAGGCCCAGCAGGAGTTTGAAGGCCGTGGGAACGGCGAGAGCATAACAAATGACCGTGACCACGACGGACAGCGAAGCCATAGCAATGCTTCGGTTCACCTTGTCCTGGGCGACCCGACCACTCCACAGGCTCCCCAGGCCTGCTCCTCCCAACAGAGAGGATAGCAGGACCGCCAGAGACAACACTGGATATCCCAAGAAGAGAACAAATCTTTGGATCAGGGAGATCTCGATCAACATGAAGCCCACACCCAACATGGAGAATAACACGGTTGGTCTGAAGGGTGGACTACACAAACGTGCCTTTCTTTTGGGGCGGTTCTGTTCGTGAAGGATTCGGTTTTTCCAATACAGTGAGGGCATCCACAGGATCAGAACGAATATGGTGAACGATGACCAGAACACCAATGATATCGGCCTAGGAATGCCTACCTCAAGTTTGTAAAAGAACGGGCTGTTATCTGTGACCGGGCTGATATCGTAACCTCGTTTTTTCACTATATTCACGAAGTCGTCTAGAGCGAACGTCCCGCTGGCAAGGGCAAGCAGTGCTGGGTTAACAGCTCCAGGATGTCGGATGTAGGGAAAGTAAGACAAGACTGGGTCTAACTCGAACTGGGGCATAGCTCGAAGCATGCTGAACACTTCTGTGGGCCCAAAAGGAGCCTTTTTTAAAACGAAAACGAGATAATCATCTGAGCCCACGATATAAATCTGTCTCATCGCCTCTTTGAGGCCGACGCCCTTTTCGTTAAGAGCCGTCAAGGACAGGGAAAGAAGCCTCAACGCCTCTGCATCATTGTGCGCGACGACGACGAGGCGTCCTTCATCCGTCAGATGATCCAGATAGTCGCCAATGGATTCCAAGGTGAACAGAAAATTCTCCGTGAGGGCGTACCCTTCCAGACTTCGGCTTGTGTTGGTCACGGGCAGGCTCAGCATGATGATGTCATACTTTTGCTTTCCACGTCTCAGGTAATTCCTTCCCTCTTCCACAACGACCTCTACGTTATCCAAATCCGTGTAGATACCGCCATTGAACCAGGCATACCTCCGCACCATCTCTACGAGGTCCTTGTTGATCTCGACCGCTGTTATCTTTTGAACCCCTCCCATGAGGGCCAGGAGGATGTCCCTTCCTCCGCCTGGCCCTATGATCAAGGCATTATCTCTTTCATTTGGACGCAGATGATAGAGAGGGAAATAACCGGGAAACGAGGACTTTAGTTTTTGAATTGGGGCCCCAGGATTGCTCGCGTTGCCGTCGAATCTGTACATAGGGGAACCGGCAGTTCCGTCGATATAAATATCCATATGGTCAGGATAATTTTCGAATTCCACCAAATCCGTTCGACCGAAGGCACTCCACTTCGTCTCGATAATCTTTCCTCCGAACGAGCTGAGGGCATCGTGAATCTCTTTGGAAGAATTGGCTCCGATGGGCATATTCAAGGAGAATATGCCAGCAAGGTTTCCTCCAACCAGGACGAGCGAAATCAAGAGGACAGCAGATGATATACTCAACTCTTTGCCATTCTTCTTTTGTCCTTCCAGAGAAAATAACACTGCCGACAGGGACGCCGTTAAGCTGAGGATGAAATTAGTGCTTATGCCGTCGGCATTATTCAGGACGATCACAACACCGTATGAGCCCGCAGCGGCTCCAATTAAGTCCAGTCCATAAATTTTTGGGCTAATAGTGGGAAATGTCCGGTAAACCTCTGCGAATAGTGCACCAGCTGCGAGAAAAGGGATCAATGAAAGTCCTCCGTAGAGGAGGATATTTGTCTGAACCTTAGGGATATATGCGACTTGAATAATACAAATGATAGAAAATGGAATGGCCAGCGCAAAAAGAGCAGCCAAAGTTGTCAAAACTGCCAATTTCTTTTCATTTAATGGGGCCTGGGGTCTGAAGAAATGGATGAACATCCCCCCTATACCGAGGCCCATTACAGCCGAGGACAGAACTACGAATACATAATGGTAAGAAAGTAATACTGACAGGAGGCGAGAAAGGGCGATCTCGAAGCCCAGCAAGCTAAAGGAGATGAGGAAAACCCCGCTCAGTAAAGCCCAGGATGGGCTTCTGACAGTGGGATTACTTTCTTTCATGGCCCAATAGGTTTAGCATCTCCAAGGTGCCGACAGTCAACGCGAGATTAGGTGTTATTCGTTATGCGGAGAGCAGAGTCCCAGTATGGTTGTTTCGTGCTCAGCACATAAAAGGTAACCTCTGCAAGGTGACGGGCTCAGCAATGATCTTTGACCGCCTGCCAGACAACAAGAGATAGTCTAGCCCTAAACCTTATTTAAGCAGTGGAGAGGGCTATGTATCTTTCGGTTTCTATTTCCTCGCGGACCCCTTTAGAGATTCGGAGGTGGGCAAAGATGGCAATGTTTGACGCGCATCCTGTTCGTTTATTCCATGGTCAAACTACGTAACTGCCATGCCCTGTATTGGCGTGGCATCCAGAATCGTGAAAATGACCGAACGGTTATTTTCTTGAAGCCTGTGGCTACAAAGAGAACTGTCATGCCCCGTCGCTATGGAACACCCTCAGCCCTGAGCCTTGTACCATGCTCGTACCCTGTACGCCGGACAAATCTCCTCGAGCCTCTCCTTGGACCTTCCTGACCCATGCCTGATACTCTCACATCTCTAGCCCATATAGTGAATTATCTCGGCAACCCTTATGTCCTTGCGAGATTCCCGCCGGACATTTCTCAAGCTCTCCAAATGGTTGGGTCTTTTGATGTGTGGGGATGTGACCCCTACACCCCTCGCTCATATTGTCAATGGTGGAATCGGATATTACAATTTGGTTGATGATCGACCGAGAGGTGTGTTCTGACCTCTCGGTCAGTTGGTCACCTAACCCTCTTCCTTCTCAAGAAGTGATTTTAACTTCTCTTGACGGTTAGCCCTTTTCTTGGCTACTAACCGAAAGGCCCTCGGGACATCCGCCATCAAGGATTTGGATTGTTCTGCTGCATCAGAGTAGAATCTCGAAATGATCTCTTCTATCTTTATGGCCCTGTCTAGGGCTTCGAAATAACTTTCCCCCTCCGTCAGGTCGGTCCGAATCACGTAATCTTTCGGATCTATGTTAAAGGCGAAACACCCTTCGATGGCATCGGTGATGACGCCATAATATGCCCTTTCAATCTGCATCACATATTTTTCGTTTTCTTTGACGAATGAGAGAAAGAGATCCCGCTCTTTTGAAAACCTTTGGGACAGCTCTTTGTAGAAGTTAGCGGAGTCATTCTCTAGCTCCTTCGCGAAGCTGATGGCCATGGAACAGGTATTGATCATCATAGTGAATTAACCCTCCTCATCTAGAACCATCTCTCTATCACCACCTTGCTTTCGGTAAAGAAGCGGATGGCATCCCTTCCCTGTCCATGCAGGACACCGAAGAAGGAGTCTTTCATCCCACTGAACGGGAAAAAGGCCATGGGTGCCACGATCCCGATATTTATCCCAATGTTGCCGCACTGAACTCTATACTGGAACTCTCTGGCAGCTCTTCCGCTGGTGGTGAAGATGGAGGCGGCGTTTCCAAAATTGTTACCGTGTATCATTTCAATTGCTTGATCGAGGTCCTTAGCTCTCATGACGCTTGCGACAGGACCGAAGATCTCCTCTCTAGCTATGGTCATATTCGGTGTAACGTTCTCGAATACGGTCGGGTTTAGAAAACAGGTATCGGGGTAATCTCCAACAATAGTGGGCTTTCTGCCGTCTATTATCAGTTTTGCATTTTCTTTGATTCCCATTTCTATATATCTCATGACCCTCTCTTTTCCGTCCACGGATTGCATTGGACCCATCTGAATGGTCTCATCTAAACCGTAGCCTACTCTTATCTTCGATGTTGCGTCTAGAAACGCGTCCAAGAAGTTACGATAGAAGCCGTCATCTTCGCCTACGATGACGAGGTTGGCACCCGACAAGCATCGTTGGCCTGTGTTGCCGAAGAAAGACGTCATCAGGGCAGGTATCGTCGCCTCCACGTTGGTATCGGGCATCACTACAAGGAAGTTTTTTGCACTCCCCTGGACGATGGCCCTCTTACAGGTCTCGCCACATTTCTTGTAAACCTCTCTACCAATGGCCGTCGTTCCGACGAAGGTCACACCCTTAATATCTGGATGTTCTATCAAAGTGGAGGCTACTTCTGCTCCACCATGGACCACATTGTATACGCCTGGCGGGAAACCTGCCTCTTCGATCAACTCGGCAAGCTTTACCTGGCTGATAGGGTCCCTAGGCGAAGGTTTCACTATGAAGGTATTTCCAGTAGCCAGTGCAAAAGGCGAATACCACAAAGGGACCATAAAGGGAAAATTGAAAGGGGCGATGTGGGCGAAGACTCCCAAAGGCTGATAAACGACGGCCTCATCTATGCCCACTGCGATATCTTCTAGGTTGTATCCCATCATCAGAGAGGGAATCCCTGTTGCCACCTCGACCATCTCGATGCCGCGTCTCGTCTCCCCTCTCGATTCGTCGATGGTCTTACCATGCTCCATGGTCTGAATCCTACTGAGGTATTCGAAGTTGTTCTCCAACAGCTCCTTCAGTCTAAAGAGGCACCTCGCCCTAGCTAGGGGGGGCGTTCTTCTCCATTCGAGGAAGGCCTCTTTGGCTGCTTCTATGGCTTGGATAACTTCATCATTGGTCGACATTGGGACCTTGGCCAAGGGTTTTTGAGTGGCCGGATTGACGACGTCCCAGACTTCTTTCGATTTAGACTCGACCCATTCTCCATTGATGTAATTCTTGAGCTCCAACACCTCTTTGATCGGTTCCTCCAAGATCGCCATCTTCCTTTCCTCCTTAAACTTATTATTGTGGTGGCTTCGCTTTGACCTGCGCAGAGCCGCTCGTCCATCTCCGTTCCATCAAGTAAGAGGGTTTTTTCAACAGGGCTCTGTATAGGCTCGCTTATAGAGCTCTACGATTTCTTCCTTCGTNGCCTGTCGAGGGTTATTTCCCGGGCTGCCGCTAGCGATGGCATCTTCGGCCATTTTAGGAGCCAATTTGTTCAGTTTTTCCTCGTCCACCCCCAATTCCCTCAAGGAAGGTATCTGGATATCCTTGATTAGTGTCTTGATGGCCTTCGCGGCCAAGCGAGCCGCCTCCAAATCGCTCAACCCCCTGATATTTTCTCCCATTGCTTTCGCTATATCCGCATAGCGGGTGGGGTTTCCGATCAAGCTGAACTCAGTGACCACGCCAAGAAGGGCGGCATTCGAAGCGCCATGAGGGACATGGAAATAGGCGCCGATGGGCCGGGACATTCCATGAACCAGGGCCACTGAGGAATTGCTGAAGGCAATGCCTGCCTGAAGAGCTCCCAGCATGGTCTTCTCCCTGGCCTCCACGTTGTTCCCATTGGCCCATGCCTGCCTCAAATTCCCGGAGATCAGCTCGATGGCTGAAAGGCAGAAGATATCGGTCATGGGCTGGGCCTTGATCGATACATAGGCCTCAACGGCATGGGTCAAGGCGTCGATACCCACAGCTGCCGTCAGCTCGCGAGGGCAAGAGAGGGTCAGTAAAGGATCTACGATGGCCACTTGAGGAAGAAGAAAAGGGCTGATGATCAGCATCTTCACATTGGTTTTCGTATCCGTAATGATGGTAACCACCGTGGCTTCACTGCCTGTACCGGCAGTTGTGGGAATCGCCACCAAGGGGACGCCTTTTTTGGGGATCTTGTCTAGTCCTTTGTAATCCTCAATGGAGCCTGGATTAGTGACCATCACCGAGATGGCCTTTGCCGTATCGATAGCACTTCCTCCTCCCACAGCCAGTAGGAAGTCGCAGCCGTTTGCGCGGTAGGCTTCCAATCCCTCTTTTACGTAATCCACGGTTGGTTCCTTAGCGATCTTGTCGTATATAGCAAACTGTATCTTGTTCTCTGACAGCGCCTTCTTGATACTCTCTACAGTTCCCAATTTAGAGAGGACCTGGTCTGTCACAATCAAGGCTTTTTTGCACCCGAACTTCTTACATTCCTCTCCGACTCTCTCGGAAGACCCGGATCCCGTGATGATTACCGGTGGAACTAGAAATGTTCTTATGGGTAACATGATAGGTTCCTCCTTTCGTTTATATCACCCTCCAACAACGATGGTGGGCAAGTAAGTTGCAAGTTTAGGAAATATCCAAAGTATTCCCAGGCTTATTAATTGAAGAATAATGAACGGAACAACGGATCTGTAAATGTCTATCAATTTTATTTCGGGTGGGACTGTTGTTTTCATATAAAAAAGTGCATATCCAAATGGTGGAGATAGGAAAGAAGCTTGCAAGTTAACCGCAATCATAATAATGAACCAGATCTTATTAAATCCCAGATCAGCAGCTATGGGAAGGAAGATTGGAAAAGTGATGTAAATGATTGCGATCCAGTCGATGAGAAACCCCATGATGAAAACTATCAACATCATGATTCCGCACATTCCCCACTTACCAAGGAAGCTGAACTTATATATGGCCTCTGATACCACTTCTCCACAACCCAAACCGAGGAACACAGCGGTAAAAATCGAGGCCCCGATGATGATAGTCATGACCATACAGTTGGTCCTTGCCGCAGACCATAGACACTCCACAAATACCTTCCAGTTGAATCCCTCGTAGAGGATCATGAAGATGAAGGCGATGAAGGCACCCACCCCGGACGCCTCCGTTGGGGTGGCGACTCCCGTCCAAATCGAACCCAAAACTCCAATGATGAGGATAGCAGCTGGAACCAAGTTCACAAGGATATACTTGACCTTTTGTCCAAAGGAGAGGGCCTCCCTTTCCTCAACAGGTAGTGCAGGGCCCTTTCTCGGATTTAGATTCGTGACCACGAGGACATAGATGAGAAACAATGTGGCTAGAACAGCACCAGGTAAAAAACCACCCGCAAATAACTTCCCTACCGATTCTCCGGATTGGTCCGCCATCATCACCAGCATGATGCTCGGTGGGATAAGGATACTGAGAGACCCCCCTGCAGCGATGCTCCCACAAGACAGGTGTTTGTCATACCCATATTTCAGCATGACGGGTAATGCCAGGATCGTCATACTGACGACACTGGCTCCGATTACCCCTGTGCAGGCAGCCTCAAGTGCACACCAGACAATGGCTGCCAGTGCGATAGCTCCATTCATCGGGCCGAACATATACATCATGGAGCGAAACATCCGCTCGGAAATACCGGACTTCCCCAGGAAGGAGGCCATCAGAATGAAGTTGGCTATGGCGATAAGGATATGGTTGGTTGCGGCGTCAAAGGCTCTGCCCGCGAAAATAAAAAGAGAATCTGGCCCCCAACCTAAGAAACCAAAAATCGTCGCTACGCCGCCCAAGACAAAGGCGGCAGGGTGACCCAATGCAAGCCCGAGAACGATACCAGCGAACATAAGGATGGTGACAATCACAGGAGGTATCTCGATCATAGAAATTCTCCTTTAACCAGAAAGACTATCTTCCGAATGACATCTGATATCATTTGAAGGGCCAAGAAAGAAACTCCAAGTGGAAGCATGGTCTTTGCGGGGAAAATGTAGAAGTTAAATGCGCTAGGTGTTCTTTCCATTATCGCCCAGGATGCTGCGGCGAATTCTATACCCTCATATAGTAAAACGAAGGCAAAGATTCCGAGAAAAACGGTATAGGTGATCAGATCAAGAATCGTTTTTGTTTTCGGAGAAAATTTCTCATAAAGGATATCCACATTGGCATGGGCTCTATGTTTGAGGGTATAGCCAATTGGAAGCAACACCGCCCCGCAGAAACAATAGGCTATGATCTCGTGGGTCCATATGGTGGGCTTGCCCAACAATCTCCTTGTAAATACCTCGAATAGAGATAGCAGGATAATAGCAACGATGAACCAGCTGAAGATTCTTCCAGACCATTCAGATATCGCGTCAAAGTAACGAACGATTACCCTTATCGTTCTCACAGATGGCCTCCTCGGGATGAGGCTCCCAGAGGAAAACCAAATCCTCTGAGAGCCTCAGACAATTGTGATTGGTAACCGGACCTGATCTAAGTCCCGGCAGTCAGTACCACCATCTCCTTATTTGGGCGTGATGGGATTTTCAACGTACTTCGTTCCGGGCTTCCAAAACTGCTGCTTTTCCATCCTCTTCCGGACGGATCTTTCGAGTTTGATGACCGCATCGTAGACGCCATGCTTCTTGGCAATGGCTTCCAGTTTCGAGTAAATTTCGTCGATCTTCTGAGGTGTACGACCCCATGTGAACGGCGATTGGATCGTTCTCCACTCATCAATATCTTTGAAGTACTTGGCTTGAGAGAAAGCGATCTTCGCATAGTCGGGATTCTTCTCGGCGTCTTGGATCATGTACTTGTAGGCGAGATCCTGGATCTTATCCAGAGTCGCTTTGTCCAGAATAGTGTATTTTGTCCCTGCCTCTTTGAATTTCCTCGTATACTCTCCGGCGCTGTATTCGAAGTACGTCCAACTCCACATCATGGTCGCCATGGCCGCTTCCTTGAACATAAACTTGATCCTATCGGGGAGCTTGTCGAAGGCCTTTTTGTTGATCATGACGCCGGAGACCGGGCCTGGCTGATGCCATCCTGGGAGGACCCAGTACTTCGTGACCTCCTGGAAGCCCATGGACCAATCGCACTCTGGTACGGAGAACTCACCCGCGTCGATGGTTCCTCTGGATAATGCCAAGTATATCTCTGCTCCAGGCATGAAGATTGCTGCGCCTCCAAGATCCCGGAGGATCTGGGCCTGGACACGGCCACACTGCCTCATCTTCACGCCCTTGTAATCATTGGCGGTGCGGATCGGCTTATTCGAACGCTGTCCTGACTCTGGACCCGTCACTGAGTGGGGGTACCACACCAGGCCATATTTCGCATACAATTCCTGAGCCAATTCTAAGCCGCCTGCCTGCCAAAACCAGAGCATATAGTCGCCGGGGTTGAGCCACATTGGGGTGGAGGTGATGAGGCTGAAAGCCGTGTTCTTGCCTTCCCAGTAACTCGGCCAGTCCGTGGCCATCTGGAGGCTTCCTTTGACTACAGCATCGAATATCTCGTTGGATGTCTTGACCAGCGTACCACCGGGATAGTATTTGATTTGGAGTTCCCCGGCGGCCAGGATATTCATCAAATCGGCGAAATACTTATCACCTCTCCAGAGGGTAATAGAGGGGACCCACATGCTTTGAAACTTCCATTTGATGACGGCTTGGGCTGGTCCTGCCAGGCTAACGACAAGGACACTGGCCGCCAAAACAACCTTTGTGAAAGATTTCCACGCCTTGCTTTTCATTGCCCCGACCTCCTTTTTGAGTTTAAGGCCATCTCCCTCCTATCCAAAAGTTTGTTTGCTTTATCACCTCCCCTCTCCGAAAAGATGCTCTAGTAACCGTGAGATCTTAGGTTTAGCACAGGAAAGTCCTTTTCTTTTTGGAGTGCCATAAGCTCATTTGCCACCTCTTCTATGTGCTTGATCATTTCCTTACGGGCCTTCTCGGGGTCCCTCTCTGACAGGGACTTATGGATAAGCTTATGAGCCTTGAGAACCTTCCGCGAGAACGCCTTTCCAGGTTGTAAAATCTCCTTCACATCAAGGAGGAGATTCTCAACGAAATCTATGATAAACATGATGATAGGGTTACCTGTGACACTCGCAATGATTCGATGAAATTCGATCTCGTTCTTTCGGGATTCGGTCATAATATCCTGCTTCAGACACGCTTCACATTCTTCTATCAGATCTTTTAGTTTATTTAGTTCTTCTTGCGTTATAGAAAGTGCCGCCTTTTCTGCTATATAGGGCTCTAAGATAAGCCGGACCTCTGAGAGATCTTTCAAAGATAGTTCTTTAAAATGGAGGAAATTGATGAAGTTTTCCCTTGCTTTCTTCATATTTATTTCGGTAACAAAGGCACCGCCTGACAAGCCCTTTCGAATCTCCAGGAATCCTAAGACCTCCAATGATCGTAAGGCCTCTCGAAGGGTCGCCTTGCTCACCCGAAATTTCTCGAGCAGCTCCTTTTCCGGAGGAAGCTTATCCCCTGGTTTCAACTTTCCCTCTAGAATAGCGTTGCGTATCTGCTCTATAATCTGATCAGATATCTTGTTTGGCTTGGCAGAGGTGAACATTTCTGATCTCCGCCCCCCTTTTGATAATGATAGGCACAATGGAATCGTTTCCTCTTTACAAGCTGTTGATTAAAATAGATTCCTTCCGACTCCAAATAAGGTGCGCTCCGATGACAGGCTCGAGGGCGAGTACCCGCCCTCTTCCAGCGACGAGACCCCACGCTGAGGAGATCGCCGTTGATTACAAACAGCTCATCGAGGTAAAAGGCAGCCAGAGTTGGAAGATGGCCCGTCCCTTTCATCAGGCGATCTATTTCGGAGAATTTGGGTTCATCCGGAGACTGGGTACACGGACCCGACGGACTTTGCACTCCTCAAGCAAAGATGTATCCGCCCTTCCCGCCTTCTTCCACTCTTCAATCGAAGGCTGAGGCCTGTGGCTGCAGGGCCTGGGGCCTTATGACATCATCTCTATTTCCACCCCCCAAAGGGGCTGAGGAAAAGGTAGCTGAGCCGCGAGACAAACGCTCTCCACCACACTCACGAAATCCACAAGATGGAGGAAAGAATCGCCTAACTACATACCCAATTGCCGGAAGAGCCAGAATTTGTCGAGAAGGATGGCCGTATGCTTCAACGTGCCTAGCTACCCCATCAGCAGTCCAAACCTGTTGAAAGAGCTGAAGATTAGATACCTGTTATTCAACGGATCGATCTTGCTCCATGAAACCCAGCGAAGGCCCTCTGTCATCACAACTTTTTTAGCTAGTGCTATCGAAGGGGAACACCACGTCGCTCTTCCATCCGCGTGTCCCCATTATACGAAAATGGACCACTTGTCAAGAAAAAAATATATATTTTATAAAATTTATATATTATATATTTTTCTTCAATCCGCCCTATTATGAATACAGTGACGTATTATGGTTGCCTCTGGGCTTGGTTTCTGACATGCTCATCCTCTGAATGAGGGGGTGGATTATGTCAAGAAAAAGCCCATATACGATCNTATTGGACGATGAAGAGAAGAAGGCCTTGGAGGCTATCAGCCGGAAATATACGTCACCGTACTGTGACGTCATGCGGGCCAAGGTCGTTCTCTTGGCTGCTGAGGGTCTTTCTAACAAAGAGATCGGTGAGCGGCTGGGGTTGCCTCGGCAGATCGTCTCCAAGTGGCGAAAACGCTTCTTCGAAGAGCGTCTGGCCGGGCTTCAAGAGAGGCCAAGGCGCAGAAGGGCGCGTGTTTTCCCACCGTGAGATCGCCGTCGAGATCAAGGCCTTGGCCTCCCAGTGTCCAAGGAGCTGGGACTGCCCTTTTCTCGATTGAGCCACGAGCAAAGCGGGCCGCGCAGGGGGGATTGTGGCTTCCATCAACGCAGCAGCCGCGTGGCGATGGCACAGTGCCGATGCGATCTGTCTCTAATGTCACCGCAGCAGGATCTGGCCCCGTGGTTCCACCTCGAGCAAAAGGCGTGGCGGCTCTTCGATTGAGATGTAATTATGAGAAGACAAGGTGTTGGGACAAAAGGACTCCATCCTTTAGACCCAGAATAGCATTCCATCTTCCAGGAGGATTCTGGGTTCGGCCTTGAAGAGCCCCTTCTGTCGCTCTACCCTAAGAAAACGGGCGGGACTGACTGAACAAAGAGAAGGGATCAAGTGGAAGGTGGTGCACATGCGGGGGACGTCCTAGGGATCATCCAATGTCTGGGTATCGCTTTGGGGTTGCACCGGGGAGGACGGACGCGGTCAAAGAGGTGCATGCGCAGTATTTGAGGCATGCCCAGCACCCCAGAAGGTCATCTGGTGTCTTGACAGATTCACGCGCCGGGCTGACCTTCGAGGCACATGGGACGCAATGGGGCCCTCGGCCGAGAGGCTCGTGATGGATACGATCACCCATGGCCTTGCAGGCTACGTCATTGCTCGGAGCGGACTGGCTAGGAGGGCTGGTCGGCTCGGACTCGTGGCGGGAGTGGCGGCATCCCTGCTTCCCGATGCCGATGCCCTTTTTGGTCTCTTTTCCGGAGCGGAGTTCTACATCCGGAACCATCGGGGGTTGACCAACTCCATCTTCCTGGCCGTTCCATTGGCCGCGGGACTGGCGTGGCTCTTCCATAGGATCTCCGGGCTCAAGAGGTTTCGAGCATTCTTTCTTCTCTGCCTTGTGGAGATCCTGGCCCATACCTTCTTGGATCTGCTCACCTCTTACGGCACCATGATTCTGTCCCCCTTTTCGGACCGACGTTTCTCCTTGGACTGGCTGTTCATCATCGATCTTCCTCTTACGGCGTCCTTCTTGTTTCCTATAATCTTCATGGCTCTGTCTCGGACAAATGCCCGACGGGCGGCCCGTCTCTCCCTGGTGGCGTCCTCCCTCTATATTGGGTTCTGCGCCTTGAACCACCAAAGGGCCCTTTCGCTGATCGAGGCCGAATCGATCCGACGGGGGTTTGGGGTGGAGAAGGTTGACGCCCTGCCTCAGCCTCTTTCTCCGTTCCACTGGGCCTTATATGCCGTCACCGAAGAGACCATCCACGAGGGATTCGTTACCTTGGTGGGAGAACGGAGGAGGGAAGCGTCTGCGGATTCTGGGATCATCTCACAGATATGGACGCGCTATCAGCCTCCCCAGCATATCCGTTTCCGCGTTTGGGAAAGGAGCGACGGCTCTCCCTGGGTGGAACGGGCCTCGGTCTTGGAGGGGGTNCGCACCTATCTCTGGTTTGCGCGCTTCCCCGTGGCCAGGGCCTTGGAGGGACTCGATGGCCAGCATCGAGTGAGGTTTTTTGACCTCCGATTCGGTGAAGTGGAAGGACGGAGACCCTTTATTTACGAGGTCATCTTCGACCGGGATGGACGTGTCCTTCACGAGGGCCTTAAACGGTGGCTTACGGATCCCTACTCCGCTGAAGGGCTTTGAGGATCTTAGGTCGTCGCCGCCTCGTCCTCAAAGGAACTTCCAAGGGGCCAGGCAGGGCGTCTTCGGCCATCAGCCGCCGTCCTTGCGAGTCCCGAATCACCCCTGGGACGTCCCCTTGCCGGGTGGGAAATGAGGCAGTGTGGAAAGGGGGATTTCATCTCTCCTAAGGCCGGATCTCCCCCGGCAGTTTCGATAGGTCCTTGACGAGCATGGCCTTGAAGCTGAAGCCCGCGGCACACGTACTGTTGGTTTCGTCCTCCCATCCCCCTCCGAGGGTCTGGATCGTGGCCTTACGGAACGTTCCCCGTCTCCCACAGAGGCTTTCATCCTTGCCGTAAAGGAGACCGTATCGGGCCCGCCCGTGAGGCTCAGATCCGTTGTGGACCACACCAGGTTGTCCAGGCCCGATCCCCCGATGAAGTTGAGCTCCATCGTGGTTGTATTATGTAGAGCCCTGTCGCTTCATTGAGGGTGTAAAGGTCGGCTTCCCAATACTCACTCGCGCTCACCCATTGTGTAATGTGGAGATATGCGGTCTGTTTGTNNCTTTGTTTAGTCATTCCTTCCGCAGCGTCCCAGCAAAATCCCTTGCTCTTGATCTTCAATTTGAACCAAGTATCCTCCCATTCAACGGGTTGGGCACGGAGAGAAGAGAGACAAAGGAGAACGATGAATAACGAAAGCAGAGATCCTGGGGTCATTTGGATTGTCCTTTTCATCGTGCACCTTTATTTCTAGGATCTGTTCCTTCACTATGCAGGAGAAGCATAAGGAAGCCAATCTTCCCTTGTCAAGAAAGGGTCTTCTTATGTTTTTTCTCGTTGTAGCGAAGGTAAAGAACGCCGAGCTTTTCCATGACCCGAAATGGAGGAAAGAAAACCGATACTTCGTATGCTCTCTTCATTGACAATCCTCGCGGATACGAAACAAAATGGATATTAAATGCTCCCAAAAGAATGGTCGATCTTGGCAGCGGGATGCGGGGGAGTCTGAGCAGGGATGAGGAAGGGGTCTCTTGCCGGAAGATATGTAAAGGACCTCCTGTGTCTCTGGGCGGTCTTTCTTTTCTGTGTTTCTTGGAGCCCGGTCCGGGGATTGAACCGGGATGACTATCTGCGCCTTCGCAAGGCCATGGTCCAGGAGATCCGGGCCGATGTAGAGAGGACCCGCAAGTGGATCGGCAAAGGCGAGCTGGACTCCAGGGTCCTGGAGGTGATGGGGACGGTTCCGCGTCATGAGTTTGTCCCCGTCCGACTGAGGTCCTCAGCCTACGAAAACCGTCCGCTTCCCATCGGATACGGCCAAACCATATCGCAGCCTTTCATCGTGGCGCTCATGACCGATCTTCTGGGAGTAGGACCTGAGGCCAAGGTCCTGGAGATAGGGACGGGGTCGGGATACCAAGCCGCTGTCTTGGCGGAGCTAGTAAAGAGTGTCTACACTATGGAGATCATTCCAGATCTCGGCAAACAAGCAAAGCTTCGGCTGGAGCGCTTGGGCTACAACAATGTGGAGGTTCGGATCGGAGACGGGTATTACGGTTGGCCGGAGGAGGCACCATTCGATGCTATCTTGGTGACGGCCGCAGCGGACCACATCCCTCCCCCCCTGATCCGGCAGCTGAAACCCCGAGGTCGTATGGTCCTCCCAGTAGGGGATCCATTTGCCACCCAACAATTGATCCTCGTGGAGAAAGGGGACGATGGGGAAATTCGCTCCCGTCAAATTCTTCCCGTTCGCTTCGTGCCGCTCACCGGGGGTCCCCACCCATGAGACGCTGGGGGCTGTGCGTCTCCCTCCTGTCCGGAGCTGCCCTGGCTTACGAACTCCTCCTCCTTAGGTTGTTCTCCATCGTGTACCCTTACCACTTGGCCTTCCTTATCATCAGCTTGGCCCTTCTGGGAATTGGAGCTAGCGGGACTTTCCTAGCCCTGACACGACGTTGGCTGATTCGACACTTTCCTTGGACGTTTTCGGCTTTCGCTGTTGCATTCGGATTGGGGGTTGCTGCCTCATTTGCGGTGGCCCAGAAGATCCCTTTCCGCCCCAAGGAGTTGCCCTGGAATCTAGCGCAGGCCTTCCCTCTCATGGGGATCTACCTGACTCTCGCTGTCCCCTTCTTTCTTGCGGGGACGGTGGTCGGGCTGGCCTTGACGCGCTTCGCCGGGGAGTCCCATCGTATCTACCGTTTCGACCTTTTGGGGGCTGGAATGGGAGCCTTGGGGACAATCCTTTTCCTCGAGATCCTCCCTCCCTATGAGGGGCTCCGCCTTCACAGCGGGATCGGGCTCTTGGTGGCGGGGATCGGTCTTTGGGCCTTGGGCCCAGGGAAGGCCCGTATCGTCGCCTTACTGGCCTTTATGCTTGTCCCTGTGGTGCCGATGCTCTGGCCCAAGCAGTGGATCGAACCCCGTCCCTCCCAGTTCAAGGCATTGAGTCTGGTGCTCCGACATCCAGACGCCCGGATCCTTGCGGAGCGTTGGAGCCCCATGGGTTGGCTTGTGGTGGTAGACAATCCCAGTGCTCCCCTTCGATATGTTCCCGGGATGAGCCTTACCTGCACCGAGGAGCCTCCCAGACAGCTGGGGGTCTATCTGGACGGGGAGAGGCTCGGTCCTATCACCCGGTTCCAGGGGCGCCTGGAGGAGCTCTCCTTCCTGGACTGCCAGACCGCCTCCCTTCCCTATCATCTCCTGGAGCAGCCTGAAGTCCTGGTTCTGGGGTCCGGTGGAGGGATGGAAGTCCTTCGAGCCCTCTATTATGGGGCCCGCCGGATCGATGCGGTGGAGGAAGACCCTCAGATGGTAAAGTTGGTCCAGGGCGCCTTTGTCGACTTCTCCGGGAGGATCTACGCAATGGACAACGTGAAGGTATACACCGGAGGGATGAGGGTCTTTCTCTCCCGCAGCTTGAGACGATACGATCTGATACAGATCTCCTTGGAGGCGAGTTACCGGAGTGCTGGCGCTTTTCAGGCATCCTACCATCTTACATTGGAGGCCTTACAGGATGCCCTCTCCCATCTGCGAAATAGGGGGATCCTGGCAATTACGCAGTGGGCTCAACTTCCACCTCGTCAGAGTCTGAGACTTCTCCTTACTGCTGTAACGGCCTTGGAGCGCCAAGGGATTGATCGTCCCGCTGAGCACGTGGCTTTAATCCGAAGCTGGAGGACTACCACTCTCCTGGTTCGGCGTGAGCCGTTCCGATCCCATGAGGTCCAGAAGATCCGGGACTTCTGCACTCATCGGGCCTTCGACTTGGTCCATCTCTCTGGGATGCGTGCCGAGGAGGCCAATCGTCACAATCGCCTGAGGAATCCTTCCTATTTCTTGGGTGCCCAGGCCCTTCTTGGGGAGGATCGAGAGGAGTTTCTCCAGCGCTACAAGTTCCAGATCCGACCGGTGACGGATCAACGGCCCTTTTTCCTCCACTTCTTCCGTTGGCGGACGCTTCCCGAGATCCTTTCTTTGAAGGGACGCGGAGGGATGTCCTTGCTTGAATGGACCTATCCGCTTCTAGGCGCGGCCCTCATAGTGGCAATGGCATCAGGGGCTGTCCTGATTTTGTTGCCCCTGGCCTTCATCCGGAGACGCGAGCGAGCAGATAATGTGGTACGATCCGGAGCATTGGTCGTATTCTTTCTCTCTTTGGGGGTGGGGTTTCTCTTCCTGGAGATGGCCTTTTTCCAACGCTTTATCCTCTATTTGGGGCATCCTGTCCTTTCCGCCTCGGTGGTCATCTCCACCTTTCTCATCTTTGCGGGAGCAGGAAGCGGTTGGTCCCGGAGATGGCGAGCATTATTTGAGAAAAGAGCCCGGAGCCGATCCCCAATGGACATTCCAGCAGCGGCTCTGGGGATCCTCATTTGGGCGATCCTGCTCCTAGTGGGGCTTCCTCATTTCTTTCGATGGACCCTGGGGTTTCCCCTTTTTCTGCGCATGGGAATGGGCGTCCTTCTCATCGCCCCATTGGGGTTCTTCATGGGGATGCCCTTTCCCTTGGGGCTTGAGAGACTGGCCCCCGTCTCCGTGAAACACATCCCATGGGCTTGGGGAATCAATGGATGTGCCTCCGTTGTGGCCACGATCCTGGCATCCTTGTTGGCCCTTCAGGTGGGATTTCAAGGGGTAATCCTCTCCGCAATGGCTATGTATGGCATGGCGGCCGGGGCCTCGTTGTTCCTCACCAAAAATCCACCTGGGTGACGAACTCTTCCTGCTCGAGCCTCCGACGGATCTCCTCCCGGACCGAAGGATCCCGGACGGGCTCTACCTCCGAGACAGGGAGCCCTTCGTACGAAGTCTCAAACTGCCACCGAACCACATATCCTGGGACCAAGGCGAACCGACAGCCTCCAGCTCCACAGCAGGCGTTTTCCACCACTGCATTGCCTATCGCGTAGAGGACCTTTCTTCCCTGAGAAAGGAGCCTTGCCTCCTTGATGATTTGGTAATATCCCGAGATGAAGCGCACCTCACATCCCACCTGATGCGTGTATCTCCGAGGCGTGGAGTTCATAGCGACCTCAATGCTTGGCTTTCCCCTGTCGCCACGGTGGCAGTGGGGCCCTGAAGAAAGCGGACCAGGAGGGGGTTGACTACCTCTGGCCGTTCGTAGTGAACCGCATGACCTGCCTCCTCCACCGGGTGGAAGCGGAGGTCGGGGATGGCTTCCCGGACTCTCTCACTGAGTTGGAAGGGAAGGACCGAATCCTCCCGCCCCCAGATGAGCATAATGGGACGTCTCTGTCGTCCAACACGCCTATAGGCGGCTTGAATAGGCTCTAGGGACATATGCCTAAGGGTCGAGAGAATGGCCCTGAGATACCCGCGAAACTTCATCTGCTCCGAGAACTTTTCCAGGAACTGGGGGAAAAACCGATCGGGTCGATAAAAATTTGCCCGCACTCCCTTTTTGAGGATCGACTCCCCGACGATGGCCATGAGGTAATCGCCCAGAAGGGGGACGATGGCGAGTTTTCGGACGAAAGGGACCTGGACGGGAAAGCCCATGGGGGCAAGGAGGCAGATCTTGGAGACCAGCTTCGGGTGGCGGTCCGCAAAGTATACGGCTATGGCTCCTCCCATAGAGAACCCCACCAGATGGACAGGGGTCCGGATGTTGAGAGTTCGGATAAGCTCTAGGAGCTGAGCGTCGAAGAGCTCAGGGCCGTATCGGAGCCGAGGCCGATCGGAGAAACCCCTGCCGTAAAGGTCATAGCGGAGGACCCGGAATCCCGCCTCTACCAACCGAGGGACCGTAGGATCCCAGATAAAGGAAGGCGTAGTGAATCCGTGGATCAGGACTACCGCCTGGCCGTCCTTTGGGCCGGACAGTTCGTAGTGGACGAACCCTCGTGTGAGCCTTACAAAGGAGCCTGGTAGCCCTTTTCTGACCTCTTCATTCAATGGAGGCCTTCGTAAGATGAGCCATCCATAGGAGATCGAAAGGATGCAGAAGAGGCCCAGCAGGAAAATCAGGAGCACTCGTTTCAAGGAGGCCCTCCTTTTTTTGGGGTCTCTCTTGGGAAAGAAGACGTCGATTCACAATATAGCCCTGAGAGGATCTCTGCACAAGGGGCGTCTTCACAATGAAGAGGAGCCTGTGGGGGTCACTTTTCTCACCCCAAAGGGAGCATTTCTTCCATGGATGGGATTCCCGACAGCTTCTGGTCCGTTGCCCTCTTGACGTCCATTTGGTAGGTTCTTGAGAAAGACACTTGGAGAACCGCATGAAGAAAGTTCTTCTCTTCGTGGGCCTTGCCCTGTTGGTCCTCATCGGATCGGGCTATTTCTTCCTTCGAAGCTACATGCCTGACTACGATGAGCAGCTCCAAGTGGAGGGACTGGAGGGGCGGGTGGTGATCCGAAGAAACCCCTGGGCTGTCCCCACCATTGAGGCCCAGAACCTGAGAGATCTCTATTTCGCTTGGGGATACGTCAATGCCCAGGACCGTCTCTTCCAGATGGACTTGACCCGACGTATTGGGCAAGGGAGGATCTCGGAATTTGCAGGGGAGTCCGCCGTGGCCAAGGACTATTTCATACGTGCGGTGGGCTTTTACGAGATCGCCAAGCGGGAGGCGGCGTCCCTTTCCGCCCATGTAAAGGCTTTGCTTCAGCGCTATGTAGACGGGGTCAATTATTTCCTGCGGACCCACAAGAGACCTCTCCCTATGGTCTTGTTAGGGCTCCCCAAGGAGGAGTGGACCTTGGCAGATCCTGTGGTGATCGGGATGATGCTCAACTGGTCTTTGGCCTACAACTTGCGTCATGAGCTCCTCTTCTACAGAATGGCCCGGAAGCTGGGCAACGAACGGGCCAAAAGGCTTCTCCCCTTTCTTCCGTCGGACACCCCCGCCATCCTAGAGGAAGGGGGAGGTTCTCGCTTGAAAGGAAGGTCAATGGAGGAGAAAAATGCCCGGCTGGGCCGTCTCCTGGGGGGCCGTTCGGCAAGCAATAATTGGGCTGTGGCTCCCGAAAAGACGCAATGCAGGGGCCCCATCTTGGCCAGTGACCCTCACGTCCATGACTCCAAGATTCCTTCTGATTTTTACTTGATCCGCCTGGAGGCCGGAGATTTTCAGCTCGCTGGTGGGCAAGTGGCGGGTGTGCCCATCGTCTTCTTTGGATACAACCGGCGATTCGCATGGGGGTTGACCAATCAGGGTGCAGACATCGTTGACCTTTACTTAGAAGAGGTGGACTGGGACAAGGAGACCTACATCCGTGAGGGAAAGGAGATTCCTCTGTCCAAGAAGGAGACGACGATCCGGATCAAAGGCCGCCCTCCTATAAAGAAGACTCTGTTCTACGCAGGGAGGAGGCCCCTATTGAGGGAAGTCTTTCCGGAGGTGGATCGCGTTTTGAGTCTTGACTGGGTGGGGCTGAACGGGGTGGGAGTTCAAGGCTTCTTCGAGATGAACAGAGCTCGGACTCATGAAGAGTGGGTTCGGGCGATCCACAAGATCAGAATGACCCCCCAAAATTTGGTCTATGCCGAGACCGATGGGACCATCGGTTACTACACGCTGGGCGCTTTACCCAAACGGATGCCCGGGACGGGCAGGTTCCCGTCTGAAGGGAAGGGTGGAAGGGTGAACTGGGAGGGCTTGGTCCCCCCGGAGGAGAATCCAGCCTTGGAGAATCCGCCGAGTGGTTTTATCGCCACGGCCAATAATCTTGTTGCCCGGACGTTCCCCTACGATATAAACCCCACGGTGGCGCCGCGGTATCGTATCGATCGGATCATTCGGATGCTCGAGGCGAAGGAGAGGATCGATGTGCCTTATGCTCAGGCCATGCAAATGGACGATCAGAGTGAACTGGCAGAGATCCTGGTGCCCAAGATCCTAGAGCTGGTGGATTCTGGCGGGGACGGACTGATCCGAGATGCCTTGAATCGATTGAAGGAGTGGGATTTCCGCATGCGGAAAGATGATCCGGCCCCGGCCATCTACAATACCTTTTTGGTGCGTTTCATGTATCAGACCTTTGTCGACGAATTGGGGCCGAAGCTGGCCGCTCAGTACGTAGGAGAGCGCTATGTGAGTCTGGAGCGGTTCCTTGAGCTCCTGGAGGAGGGGAGCGAGTTTTTCGATGATGTGACCACCCCTCAAATGGAAGATCCTCGACAGATCGCCACAAGGGCCTTTAGGGAGGCCCTGGAGATGCTCTCCGAAGTCACTGGTGAGGGACGTGTGGAGGCATGGCAATGGGGGAAGGTGCATCAGATCCGCTTCGATCATGTGCTGGGGAATGTCAAGATCCTTCGATCTTTAGTCAATCGGGGACCCTATCCGGTAAGGGGGGACTGCGAGACCAACCACCGTGCCCATTTCACCGAGGTGGAGCCTCCTTTTACGGCCGTTCTGGCCTCCGGGCTTCGCCTGGTGGTGGAGTTCGATCCCGACCCTCGCGGATATATGGTCCTGATAACGGGACAGAACGAGTATTTTCTCAGCAAGCACTATGATGACATGATTGACCTCTGGCGGGCCGGCCGCTATATCCCCCTGGAGGAGGTCTCCGAGTCCCATCGCACCGTCATGACGCCAAGATAGTCTCAGGAGGAGACCTGGGTACCAGAAACATTCCACAGGCAGAGGGTTTCGCCCTCCAATGTCCGAGTCTCGAGGCACCTACAGGTAAAATTGGGATTACATTCCCTCGGCCTTGGGTTCATAGTCCTTGGGCAGATGGGCCGTCCCTTTGACACATCGAAGCCCTAATTCCTTGTGGATCCGCTCCATGAGTTCATCCACGTGGTGGCAGAGGCCCTCTCCTTCAATCCACTGTTCCTGACCCTCCCGGGCAAAGGTACAAGTGCAGAAGTGAATGATCTCCACCCCTTTCTCCTTGAGGATCCGGCAGAGATTGAGGATGATCTCGTCATTGCAGTGGCATGTAAAAATGCCCAGCAGTCTGGGGTCCTCGTAACCCGCAAATCCATCCATTCGCCTTCTGACGCTCTCCAAGCACTCCGTCATGGGACAGCGATCCAGGTTCTTCTCGCAGCGGATAATGGCAAGCTTCTCCATGGGTTTTCCTTCACCCTTAGCGGGGAGCCTCTTGAAATCCTAACTCTTCTATCTTCAGTTCGGGACTATTGTATCAAAAACCAGGTGGAAGGGGCCAATTCTACGGGTTTCCTTGAAGGACGGGCACCGGGAGGGCTCGGTCTACCATTCGCTCGACCTCTGGATCGTCCAGATTGAAGATATGTCCGCTCATCGAGAGATCGGCATGGATCGCCAAATAGAGTATGAGGCGTACGGGGTCCTCCGGCGGGCGAAGGAGTCCTCGGTCATGATAGAGACGGAAACGCTGGATGTTCTCCTTGCCGAAGAGCTCGGGAGAGACCTTACGGATCTCCTCCTGCATCCGGGTATCCACGATCCCTGGCCAGATTCCGTATACAGATACTCCCAAAGGGGATGCCTCCTCGGCTGCAACCCGCACGAAGTGGTCCAGGCCTGCCTTGGCCGCACAGTAGGCAGTCCAACCAAAGACAGGATATTGAGCCGCACCGCTGGAGACATGGATGATTTTCCCTTGGCCTTGATCTTTCAGGGGAGGTATGACCGCTCGCGTGATGTGAAAGGCACCGAGGAGGTTTACCTTCAGGTTGGCATGCCACTCCTCAGGATCCACCTGCCAGCAGGGGCCCACCGGATGGATAGTCCCCGCACAGTTGATCACCACATCGAGCTTTCCGAAGTCCCTCAACGTCCTTTCGACCGTCTCTAACACGGATTCTGCTTCCGACACGTCGCACACCAGAGCTAGGGTCTTGACTCCACAAAGGGAGTGTGCCCTCTGGGAGACCTCTTTGATCTCGGAGGCCGTCCGGGCGGCCGTTACCACCGCTGCCCCTGCCTCTGCAAAGGCCATGGCTGAAGCCCTCCCGATGCCACGCCCGGCCCCGAAAACGAGGGCCACTCGTCCGCTGAGGGGTCGTCCATTCATGGAGTGTCCTCATCCAGACGCTGTAAGAGGTTTTCGATCTCGTCCCTACTAGGGAGGGCGTCTTGCGCCCCCCTCCGAGTGACGGTCAGGGCTCCTGCAGCATTGGCGAATCGAATAGCATCCTCCATGGGTCGGCCTTCGGCCAAACCGCAGGCCAAGGCCCCATTGAAGGCATCCCCAGCCGCCGTAGTATCCACGGCCTTCACCGGGTAACCCGGAAAGAGCTCTGCTCCCTTTCGGGTGACATGAAGCGCTCCATGCTCCCCAAGCGTCACGATGACCTCACCCACGCCCTGGTCCAGCAGTATTTTGCAGGCCTCCACTGCCGTCTTTTCCTCCTTAACCGGAGAGCCTGAAAGTCGTTCCAATTCCCCTTCATTGGGTGTAAGGAGGTCTACCTGAGCGAGGACTCCTTCATCCAGTGTACGAGCGGGTGCCGGATTCAGGATTGTCCGAAGCCCTTGCATTCGTGCCAGGGTGAGAGCCTCCTTCACAGCGTCCAGGGGCACTTCCAGCTGGAGGAGCAAGGTCTCTCCCCATCCTTTAAGCGGCTCGAATCGACGGATATCCTCGGGGGTGATCTTGCGGTTACTCCCAGGGGCCACGGCGATGGCGTTTCGCCCATTGCAGTCCACCATGATCAAAGCGACGCCGGAGGGCTCCGTTTCATCCCTCAGGATGAGGTCTGTGTGAAGGCCTTGGGCTTCAAGTTGTTCCAAGATCCGATCTCCGTTGGGGTCTCGACCCACCTTGGCAAGAAATCGCACCTGGGCCCCCGCCCGCAAGGCCGCTACGGCCTGATTGGCGCCCTTTCCACCGAAGGAGGTATAGAATCGACCGTCGGAAACCGTCTCGCCCGGAGTGGGGAGTCGGTCCACCTGAATGGTTAGGTCCACGTTGGCGGATCCAATCACGATGACCTTCGGCATAGGATCTCCTCGAAGAGACGGAGAAATCTCTTGGAATCCACATCCCGGGCGGCCAGCAGGTTGGGTGGAGGGAGAAGTTCCTCCCGCAAGGGGCGAAGATCCGCCAGGGTCATCCCCAGAGTGTGGATTCCTTGAGTCTCCACTTCCACATGGAGGGGTTTCCATGCGGCGATCTTCGGGTTCAAGGTTACCCCCACAGCCAAGGGATCATGAAGGTGGAGGACGGCGTTGCCTTGAGTCCTCTCCATGTAGTCCAGGACGGACTGAGAGATATGCAGGACGAATTCGTTTAGGGGAGACGGCATGGACCGGGTCAGTCGGTATAGGGTATTCCGATCCAGGCATACCTGCCGGGTGGCATCCAGTGGAACGAGTCTGAGGGAAAGGCCACAATGGAAGACCTGCTCTGCGGCATGTGGGTCGGAGAAGATGTTGAATTCAGCCGCGGCCGTGATGTTGCCGGGCACCTCCAAGGCTCCTCCCATGATGACCACCTCCTTGAGGAGGTTCCTTGAGGAAGGAGCCTTCTCAAGCATTTGGGCTAGATTCGTCAAGGGTCCTAGGGTGATCAGAGTAAGTTCCCCGGGATACCGCTCGGCAAGGCGGAGGAGGAGTTGGGTTGCATCGGGAAGTTCCCTTGGGGCCTTGAATTCCGAATACCATTCTTTGGTCATCCATTGTGTGATTCCGCCAAGACCGTCCTGCCCATGGACGTGCTCGGCGGAGATCCTCGCCCTTTTCAGGGGGTGACGAGCGCCGAGAGCGATGGGGGGAGGGTCCTCAAGATGGAGAATCCTAAGTAGGAGTTGGATGTTTTGGGAGGCCTGCTCCACCGATACGTTTCCATAGGTAACGGTGATGGCCTCTACCCGAAATTGAGGGCTACGGAGGGCTAAGATCAACGCCAAGGCATCGTCTACCCCTCCGTCTGTATCCAAAATAATCCGCTTTCCCATCATCTCCAGCCCAGCCAAAGACGAAGACTATAACTACTATAAACCAACTCCACTGGGGTGACCACGTTTTAGTGAGGACAGCTGTATCATTTTTACACAATATTTGGCTCAAAATCGAGATAATGTTTCTTTTTTTCTCAGAGTCTTGCGAATGGATTACAAAGCCATGCGGACGTTCTTTCTATCCTCCTGAAATTTCAGGACAATATCGACCAGCTCCGCATTGGCCACAATGGCACGGCTCTGGCTTTTGTGGAGGGTGAAACATTTGGAGATTCCATTTTGAGGAGGTGAACCCATGAAGAAAGGATTTCTGGTCTTGGCAGCGGTTTTGATCTCAGCGGCTGTAGTGGGCGGCGCCGTGGCAGCAGGCCCGGGTTGGTACGGCGGTTGGCGCGGTATGGGGCCCGGGATGATGGGATACGCGGGTCCAGGATGGTGCTGGGCCCAGCCCTATGGAGCCGCATTGTCCTCCGAGCAACAGGCGAAGTTGGACCAGCTGAGGAGAAAGTATTGGGAGGAGACCCAAGGACTCCGCGAACAGCTCTTCCAGAAGCGCCAGGAACTGTGGCGCCTTTATGGCCAGCCGACCCCTGATCAAGAGGCCGTCTCCAAACTGCAGAAAGAGGTCTTCGACTTGAGGCAGAAGCTGTGGGAGAAACACTGGGCCTTCCAGAAAGAGGCCTCGGAGATTGTCCCAGGGTTTCAGGGTCCCTACGGATACGGCTTTGGATGGGGATGGCACCACATGGGCCCCGGTTGGGGACATCAGATGATGGGACCCTATGCGGGTGGGCCCTGCTGGGGGTATTAAGATAAAGCGACCTTCATTTCGACGCTGAGAAAGAAGGGGCAGGAACGCTTAGGCGGGCCTGTCCTTATTCTTTCCAGCGTGGGTCCGCCGGGACAAAGGAGACAAGATATGAATCCAAGTAAGGTGGTCATTTCGGGTGCTGCAGCTGCTCCGACCCTATCCAACGAGGCTTTTGCTCAGTGGGGTTGGAGTCCTGGGTGGCAGATGGGCCCAGGGATGATGGGTGGCCTTGGCTGGATCGGTTGGATCTTCCAATTCGCTTTCTGGATCCTGATCATCGTGGGGTTGATCTTCCTGATCAAATGGCTCATCCAGGCGAGCCGTGGGGAGCGCTCCGAGGGCTCTCGCTCCGGCTCCCGTGCCATGGAGATCCTCCGTGAGCGTTACGCTCGTGGCGAGATCACCAAGGAGGAATTCGACCGGATGAAGCGGGATCTCCGGGATTAAAAATTCTTGTGCAAGACAGCAGCACTCGATGTTTCGAGTGTCCCTTTGAGTGCCCTATTTGGGAGGGGGATCTAAGATCCGACTTCCCCATGGAGCCGCAGCATGCNCATGAGGTACGCGGGGGATTTTGATCCCTTCACCGTCCCTCAACGTGGAGCCATTCCGTCCTCTTGGTTATGAACCGGACCACGAGGTAGAAGACCCCTCCGGCCGCCGATAGTGCTCCCCAAAGGGGATCCAACTCCAGCCTTCGTTCCACAAAGAGATCCTCGATGATGTCCGAGGTGGTGAAGATGGGTAGAACAGCGGATATGCTATGGTATTCTCTCTTTAGGGCCGTGCGGAAGGAAAATGGAAGGTCAGGTCTCCTCCAGTTGCGCCATCGTGGGATGAAGGTAGGGGTCCTTCGAGCCCACTGGAGGAAGCGTTGGCCAAAGCGTGTCTCCAGAAATTCCTCTTCCGCATAGATGATCCGTTCGTAGTAGAGCCAAAAAACGAGCAGGACCACGAGGCAGGACCATACATTGCGGACTGAGAGGGAGATCCCGAACCAAATGACGAGGTTGCCCAAGTAGAGGGGGTGGCGCACCACTGAGTAGATTCCTGTGGTGTTGAGGTGTAGCGGCCTTCTGCCTGCGTGTGTTTCTCCCGGAAGTTCCCTTGGAGACGTGCCCCGCGGTGTAGAATCGGATCCCGATCCCGAAGAATGCGATTAGAAGGCAGAAGAGTTCCTAGATTTGGTCCAGCCGATGGCTCCCGAGGGGGTAATGGATATTGCGAGCGACGATGAGCGCGAGCCCCACCAAGAATAATGGGAGATAACTTCTCAAACGGAATAGAATGTTTCCCGTATGTTCTAGCTCTCTTTTAAGGGTCATGGGCGGCTTCCTCCCTCGATGGATGGCTCCGCAAGGTTCCCCGAGGTGCGGCTTATTTTACTTCGGCGTTATTGGGGATCCGTGCTGAATGCCTGTCACCTTAAGGGTGTGCCTCGATCCACCTTATGATATCCGAGGAAAGGTGCTCCTCCTGTACAATTTTCCATCCCGCTTGACGGATATTACTCATGGTCCGGCGGTTGATATTCGCTCCCATCATTCGGACCACCACTGGGTTCAGGAGGTCGAAAATCAGCCCCAGGAGAGGGTTTTCGGGCCGCATGTGTTCCAGCAGAAGGAGCCTCCCTTGAGGTCGACAGACTCGTCGGAGCTCTCGAAGTCCGACTATGGGGTCGGGCACTGAGCAGAAGACAAAGGTCGCGAATACTGTATGGAAGGTGGCGTCCTCGAACTCCAGGGCCTGGACGTCCATCTCCCGCAGTTCCACTTCGATCCCGAGGCTGGCCGCTCGCCTGCGTGCCCGGGCCAGCATCCTCGGGCTGATGTCGATGGCCGTCATTTTGACCCCCTGGGGGTAGTAGGGGAGGTTTTTTCCAGTTCCCACCCCCACCTCCAGGGCATTCTCGCCGATAATGCGCTCCTTCAGGCGGGATCTCCAGCGGGAGAATCGGCCGCGCTCCAAGGGGGCTTCCAGAAGATCGTAGACCCAGGCCAGGCGATCGTACCGTCTGCGTGTGCGTTCCTTTCCCTCTGTTGGATCACTCATGGGGTTACCTCCTATTTCAAGGATATCTAAATCCCAGCCGTAGGGCCAGCCCCGTCGCGTTTCCTCGCTCGCAATGGAGCCTATTGAAGATTAGCCCCGTACCGTGCTGTATTCAAAAGGCGGAGAGAGGTGCCTTATGGATACAAACCACAGACGAGCCGCCGTAATGGTTCCCTAGGAGCTCTTGAGAGGAACCGACAACAGAGAAAACCATGGGGCCGGAGTTGACTTTACGGGTAGAAAAAGAATCGAAGGGGGTAGAAATCCATGGAGAGTATATGCAAGGTTTTTTTTCAGGTAAGAGGGATGGTCCAAAAGGATGGGTTTACCTGAATGGGGTGCCCCGATTCGGTGGTATCCGCCCTGGAAGGGACGGAAGGGATCCGGAGGGTATTCTATTCCTTGGAGAAGGATCTATTTGAGGTGGAGTACAATTCGGGAGAGATATCGATAGAGGAGATCTGTCTCAACATCGAAGAAGCAGGGCGTCGAATGGGACATTCCTACCGTGCTTTCACTGTGTCCTCAGAGGACATCTGAATCCAATGCCCCCAGGATGGGGGCAGACCCCGGTTGGGCCCTGGCCGCTACAGGCCGAGGCGAGGCGAAGGAGGGTCCCTTGCGGATCTTTTGCGCTGGAAGGAGTGCTCTCCATGGAGGATCAGACAGATGTCGAAGTTCCTCTCGGTCTGGAGAGGGTNTCTCTCTCCATGGAGCATCACGAGGGCCAGTCCTATCCATAAGTCCGATTGGGCATGTGGTGTCTGAAGAGGAAGGTCAGAGGAGGGGAGGCCCCGAAGGGAGGTGGATGGCCGTGGGCTGGAGACGATTGAATGAAAAGATCCCCTTCTTAAAGAGATGGATGCAGGCGTCCACTGCCTGGGCGTCGTAGAGGATGCCCCGGTTTCTGGAAATCTCTTCCAGGGCCCTCTCCATTCCCAGTGCGGGCCGATAGGGCCGATGGCTGGCTAGAGCTTCCACCACATCGGCGAGGGCCAGGATGCGGGCCTCCGGTAGTATATCCTCCCGACGAATCCCCTGAGGATAACCGGAGCCGTCCAATCGTTCGTGATGCTGGAGGACCATATCGGCGACCGGCCAAGGAAACTCAATGGACTTGAGGATTTCATAGCCTACTTTGGGATGGGTCTTGATGAGTTCGTATTCCAGATCCGTCAATGGGGTGGGCTTGCTTAAGATCTCCGCAGGAACGGAGATCTTCCCCAAGTCATGAATGAGTCCTGCAGTGCGGATCCCGTCGATGCGATGCTCAGGAAGCCCCAGCTCTTTGGCAATGGCACAGGCTAAATCCGCCACTCGTCGTTGATGCCCCGCGGTATAGGGATCCCGCGTCTCCACCGTCAGAGCGATGGCCTGAACCACGCCCTCGATGGCTCGGCGTAGTCTGGCCAAGCTTCGTCGGAGCTCCTCCTGGGCCCGATCGCGCTCTTGAAGGATGGTTCTCTCTCTGAGGACCCGTTTCAGTCTTACCATGACTTCCTTGATGCCCACTGGCTTTTGAATGAAGTCGCTTGCTCCCGAGGCGATCACTTTATCGTAGCTGAAATCTTCCACATAACCCGTCATGGCGATGACATCGGCCTGATGGCGTTCCTTGATTCTGCGGATCAACTCAATACCGTTGATCCCAGGCATACGAATGTCCGTGATCACCACATCCACAGGTTCCTGCTCCAGGAGGGACAGGGCCTCTCCGGCGTCTCCAGCCACACGACATGGATAGCCTTCCCGCTCGATGACTTCCTGAAGGAGACTACGGATGGCGGCCTCGTCATCCACCACCATAATCGTGGGCCTCGGGGTCTTTGTCGATTCCAAGATCTCTCTCATAACCGTCACCCGTGAGATATGTCTCCCACCTCAGGCCATGGGCCTCAAAGGATCTTCAAGTCCTCGGTTTCCCAGCTTCGGGAAGGTCTCCTCTGGGGTCATCCGATTACCTCCCCCAGGACCTCTTTAACTGCGGTGATAAGTTCGTTTTTATCGAAAGGCTTGACCAGGGTCCGATGCGCCCCGA
This sequence comes from Desulfarculaceae bacterium JdFR-97, assembly GCA_002010915.1. Classification (GTDB taxonomy): domain Bacteria; phylum Desulfobacterota; class Desulfocorpusculales; order Desulfocorpusculum; family Desulfocorpusculum; genus JdFR-97. Next base: position 157,352 of record MTPG01000003.1, read on the forward strand.
ACTTCTCCGCGATCTGAAGGTAGGTCTCTGGACCCACTTGGCCTCCGCCCGACATGGCGATGATCTTCATGTTCGGGAACTCGCGAAGTAGTTCGCGAATGGTTTCGATCCCTTCCTTCTCGGGCATGATGAGGTCGGTGATGACCAAGTCCATCGGTGCTTCGTGGACCCTCTTTAGCCCTTCCTTTCCGTTGGGGGCATCCCACACCTCGTACCCCTCCCTTTCGAGCATGAGCCGCAGGAGTCTTCGCAATTGATCGTCGTCATCGATGACCAGAACCCTGGGCATGTCGTCCTCCCATAGGATGCCACTCGATAAAGGCCCGATGGGCCAAGCGCCCCTTTATCCGATCCCGAAGTTTTCCCTTAAAGTTCTGCCAGCTTGCCGGGTGTCCTCCTTGATGAAAGCTGGCGAACGCATCAGCTCTTCCCGGATGTGCCCTCCACAGGAAGCTCGTAGGTCTTCTCCACACCGCGGGAGCCGATCTTAGCAGGCACTCCGAAGCCGAGGCTGTCCAGAGCATCCTCCTCTGAGAGGAGACCGTACTCGTCCTCGAGGATGGCCACCACGGGCTGTATCTCGGACAAGCATCACAAGTACAGGAGCATCTCTGCCTCGATCCTGGCCGGACCTATGGAACTGGAACCGCTTCGTCCGGTTTCGCTGACTTGGAGATGACGCTCCATGCCCCTCCTTCGTGGGATGGTGGATTCTCGAATATCGTTTCCCAGGGCTTTTTGAGGAAGAAGGAGAAATCCTTCCCTTTGTCCCTTGCAGTATATCGACAACCTCCGATTGCTGTCCAGAACTCAATGGGAAGAGAAAATCCGCCGATAAGAAATGAAAGAGAAAGAAGAGGGAGCGGTGGCCAGGAACTTTGGGCTGTTTTCCAAACCAAGAGTTCCACAAAGGAGGAAAAATCTTGTCCGAACCCACACTCTTGGATTTGGAGAGGGCCTCCAAGTTCTCTCGTTCTCTCATCCGCATCCTCAAGGAGTTTGCGGAGAGGAACCGCAGGATTACCCCCACAAGCCTGCGGGAGGCATTGATCACAGAACGGATCCTTCAAGAGTTGCTCCGGTATGACTCCCCAGAGGCACGCAAGGCTTTAGCGGAGATCGATTCTTCCGAGCATCTTCAAGGTTTCAAGGCCCTCTTCGTGGAGATAGTGGACTCGTTTAATAGCATCATCTCTCGAGAGTATGGCGAAGAATTCTCTCTGTTGAGAACACAAATCGAAGCCTGCCGGGATCTGGAAGGCCTTTTGTCCCTCCGTCATCGTATTGTGGCCTTTCTCCACCTTTGCGAACAGCAGGTGGCCCACCAGCGGGCTCAATACACAGGCCTTTTTGCGGAGATCGGCCGCAACCTTCTGGAAATCGAGGGGAAGTTTCAGGCCTCCTTAGCTAGCACCCAGGACAGCTTTCAGCACAACACCCGGTTCAATTCCTTGTTGGAAGGGCAGATGCAGGATATCGGTCAATTTCTTGAGGGCAATCCGGACCTGCACAAACTACGGCAGTTCGTCTTAGCCAAACTGGAGTCCATCAAATCTGCACTGGAAAAAAAGCGCAGAGAGGACGAGCAGCAGATGGCCGAGCTCAATCGGCATATGTCCATGCTCCTCCAGTCACTCCATCGTATGCGGAACGAAGTGGAACAGGCGCACCGAAAATCCAACATCCTAGCTCGTCAGGTCTATCTAGATCCCCTCACAGAAGTCCACAATCGGCGTGCTTTTGAACGGAGAATTCGAGAGGAGCTTTCGCGATTCCATCGGTATGGACAGCGCTTCTCACTGATTCTTATAGATGCGGACCATTTCAAGCGGATCAATGATCAGTTTGGACATCGGGCCGGGGACCGCTGCCTCAAGGAGATGGTGAGAAGGATTCAAAAGGTGCTTCGAGAGTCGGACTTCTTGGCTCGCTATGGGGGGGAAGAGTTCGTGGTGATCCTCCCGGGCACAGATGGGAATGCAGCCTTTTCCACCGGAGAGCGCCTCCGCAGATTAGTGGAGAAGACAGGTTTCCTGTATCGAGATGAGACTATTCCTCTGACGGTCAGTCTTGGGATCACGGAGGTCCGGGAATCCGATAGAAGTCCTGAGAAACTCTTCGAGAGGGTGGATCGGGCCATGTATACTGCCAAAGAAAGCGGGAGAAATCGATCGATCCTCGGGTGATTCACGTGGAGATCTACATCGCCAGGCAGCCCATCTTCAATCGCAATCAACGGGTAGTGGCCTACGAGCTTCTCTACCGCTCAGGTGTGTCCAACCGCTATAATGGCGAAGACCCCGATAAAGCTACTCTTCAGGTGATCCAAAACCTATTCCTCCATCTGGGGTCCCAGCAACTCACCCATGGCGCAAAGGCCTTCATTAATTTTACCCGAAATCTCCTCCTCAATGAGACAGCTCTTCATCTGCCACCCAAAATGGTGGTAGTGGAGATCCTGGAGGACGTTGACGTGGATCAACAGCTCCATGAGGCCTGCCTGCTCCTTCGCCAAAAGGGTTACCTTATCGCCCTTGACGATTACGTCTTCGAGGAGGAGGATCGGGAGATCCTTCTCGATGTGGCCGACATCGTAAAGGTGGACTTCGTACACACCACCCAGTCTCAAAGGACCGAGATCGTCGAGCGCCTCCTGGAGAGAAGGGTCCGCCCTTTGGCGGAGAAGGTGGAGACCCAAGAGGAGTTCTGTTGGGCCCTAAAACATGGATACACTTTTTTTCAAGGCCATTTCTTCTGCAAGCCGGTCCTGATCTCGAGCCGTGAGATCCCGGGGCATAAGCTCAACTACCTCCGGGTCATCCAGGCGGCGAATCAGCGGGAGCTGGACCTGGCTTCCCTGGAGGAGATTATCCGGGGTGATCTTTCTCTGTGTTATAAGCTCTTGCAATATATCAATTCGGCTTTTTTCGGGGTCCGCCACCCCATACGTTCGGTTCGTCATGCCCTGTTGCTTTTGGGGGAGGTGAACTTGAGAAAATGGGTGTCTCTGGTGGCCATGGCGGAGCTCGGAAGGGATAAGCCCCCGGAACTCTTGCGGACATCCCTCCTGAGAGCTCGCTTCTCGGAGCTCCTCGCCCAGAAGATCGGTCTCGGAAAGGAGGGCTCAGAGGGGTTCCTTCTGGGGATGTTCTCAACCCTTGATGCCTTTTTGGGGCGTCCGTTGGGGGAGATGCTCGAAGGGATCCCCATCGGGAAGGAGATCAAAGGGGCGCTTTTGGGAGAGGATACTCCGTTTCGTGACCTTTATGAACTGATTCTTTGTTATGAGAAGGGGAATTGGATAGGGTTCGAGGAATATGCTGGTAGGCTTCGCATCTCTGCTCAAGAGGTCACGGATATCTACCTGGAGTCTCTTGGGTGGGTAGAGGAAATCACCCGATTGGACGAGGCAGAGAGTGCTTCTTCGCATCGGGAAGGACCCGGCTTTGCATCATGAGGTTTCCTCTGCATCGATGGCCGGTATCAACGGGAGGGTCCCAAAAGGACGGGGCTGGGTCTAAACTCCACAATAGTAGGCTTCCGCGGGCCCCTTACCCTATCCAAAAGGTGACAGATCTACCGTGGGTCTTCAACCAGATATTCGTTTTCCTCCGAGGTTGACCTTCGCGTCGATTCCAAGTTAGGTGAAGATCGAGGGAAAGCACGGGGTTGGGTTTTNTTGGAGGTTCCGAACAGCTCGGGGCCCTTCCGGCGACGGAAGAAGGCCTCCTCAATGGGAAGAACCCTGGGCTTTTGGTGGAGGATTTTCCCCTTTCAGGGATCGTTCCAGGAGGTCCGTCCATGTGGGATTCCACCAGGGTTGGGGGTCCACGAAGACCCCTGAGATTAGGATGCTGAAATGAAGGTGATCCCCGGTGGCAAGCCCGGTTGATCCTGTGCGTCCGAGCAGCGTGCCGCGATCCACCATTTGGCCGGTCTCCACATCAATCCGGCTCATGTGTCCGTACATGGAGAAGACCCCAAGACCGTGGTCCAACAGGACCGTTTGGCCATAGATGCCCATCTCCCCGGCAAAGACCACTCGCCCTCGATTGGATGCACGGACCGGGGCGTTGACGATGGAGGCAAGGTCCACCCCCATATGATCCTGCTGGTCCACTCCCTTTCCTTGGAAGACGAAGACCCGATCCTCACCGAATGTGGAAGTCTCCCGGACCCCTTTGGGGCGAAGGAAGGGTCCGGACCAGAGCTTGCGGGGCTCTGAGTTTCGGCATAATTCCCATACCCGGCGGTGGGTCTTTTCCCTAAGATCGCGGTTGATTTTGAGGAAGGCCTCTAGGGGATCATCCGGAAGGGAAGGATCCTGCTCTTGGAACTCCCGTACCACACGGAGTAGGAAGGGAGGATCCATCCAGAGATGAGTTCGGCGACGGTTCCTCCGGTGAATCGTGGTGGCCAGGGTGACTCGTGAACGGTTTCCGGCTTCGTCCTCTCCCTGGAGCACAACAGGCGTGGCCGAGGGGATTCGGAGGGGGACAGCGAAGAAGGCTGCAAGCCGTTTTTTTGGGATGGAGCGACCCGGAAACCGCAAGTCGCCGACCAAGATCCCATGACGTGGGATCTCTTCAGAGGAAGAGTAGATCAAAAGCCGAGCCTCTCCCTGGGCGGGAGGGGGCGGACGGAAGAGGATGCGGAGAGAGGGAGGTGTGATATCGATCCGTATCGGCCTCTCCAGAGAGGCGATGTTCCCCTCTCCTCTCCAGGACCGGTCCCGGGCCTCCAGTCGTAGGAGACCCGGACCCTCCTGGAGATGGAGGGCCCTTGGGTCAATGTGGAGGGTTTTGGAGACTCTCCGTCGGACTTCGGGGTAGGATTCGTGGAGCAGCTCTACAGTCCTCTTCCCTTGACGGATCTCCGCACGTAGACTCTTCAGTCCTGTCCCTTCATCGGATGCGGTGATCTGAAACGTGTTGGTCCGTCCCAAAAGGGAAAGATTCGGCTCCAGAGATAGGCTGGGAGCTCTTCCCTCCCATCGGGTCGAGATCAGAAAGACCCCTGCTGCAAGGATCAACAAGAGAAATCCCAGCATCGGATAGACCCAGGGGAAGGCTTTGAGTTTATCAGGTATTCCCTGCGTCATCCCGGAACCCGCAAGGCATCCCATTCCCTGGAGAGGGAAAGGAGCCGCTCTTGGAGGAGTCTCCGGAGCCTGAACCGCAGTCGCTGGCGCAGAGTCGGTGGGTTAAAGATTCAAGAGGGTTCCCCTCCTTCATAGCTCCAAAAGGCCGATAGGTCAAGGGAGAAGCTTTTGGGGTGCTCAGTGCCCAGGCCGTCCAGGTCCGAAAGAGGATTCGGCCCTTAGAGTCCTAGATAGGCCTTTTTGACCTTAGNGTCGGCGAGAAGGTCTTCTCCCCTTCCCTCCAAGACGATGTATCCGTTTTCGAGGACATATCCCCACTGGGCCAGCCTTAGNGATTGGATCACTTCCTGGGACACCAACAGGAGAGTCAGCCCCTGCTGGTGGAGACGCCCGATGATGCGAAAGATCTCCTNCCTAATCCTGGGGGCCAGCCCCATGGAGGGCTCGTCGAGCATCAGGAGTCGAGGGCGCGCCATGAGGGCCCGGGCGATGGCCAGCATCTGCTGTTCCCCTCCGCTGAGGGTCCCTGCGGCCTGCCTTGTCCGTTGTCCGAGAACAGGGAAGAGTTGGAAGATCCGCCTGAGGGAGCAGGAAAAGTGGGTCCGGGCGTGGGGCAGATAGGCACCCATCTCGAGATTGGCCAAAACGGAGAGCCTGGGGAAGAGCTTTCGTCCTTCAGGGACCTGGATGATTCCCCTGCGGCAGATCTCATGGGGGGGCAGCCCGTCGATGGGTTCACCCATCCAGAGGATGGATCCACAGCGGGGCCGGATCAGACCGGAGATACACCTGAGGAGAGTGGTCTTCCCTGCTCCGTTGGAGCCAATGAGAGCCACGCATCGACCTTCGGCCACTTGAAGCTCGATCCCGGCCAGGGCCTGCAGGCCCTCGTAAAAGACATGGAGGTCAGAGACGGTCAGCATAGGTCGAACCAAGATAGGCCTCGATGACGTCTGGATGTCCAGCCACTTCCTGGGGAGTCCCCTCGGCGATCTTTTGCCCATGATGGAGAGCCAGGATACGATGGCAGGCCTGCATGATGGCCTTCATGACATGTTCAATCATGAAGATGGTCACCCCAAATTCCACTCGGATTCGGGTAACCAGATCGATGGCCTCCTCCATTTCCACTTGATTTAATCCTGCAAAGACCTCATCCAACAGCAGGACCGATGGCCTGGTGGCCAGGGCGCGGGCAAGCTCCAGTCGTTTTCGGTCGGCCAAGGGGAGCCTCCCCGCAGGCTGGTCCTGTTTTTCGGCAAGGCCCGTGAACTCCAGAAGTTCTTCCGCCCGAGCCTTCGCACGCCGCATCTGATGGATTCCGTCTCTGCCGTAGAGGACGCCGATGGCCACGTTTTCGAGGACGGTGAGATGAGCCAAGGGACGAACGATTTGGAACGTCCTCCCAATTCCAAGCTGGGTGATCTGATAGGGTTTAAGCCCGTCGATACGCCTCCTTTCCAGGTAGACGGCCCCCGAATCGGGTCGATAGAGCCCCGAGATTATGTTGAAGAGGGTTGTCTTGCCCGAGCCGTTGGGTCCGATCATCCCCAACACTTCTCCTCTCCTCAGGTGGAAGTCCACCCCTTTGAGGGCCATAAGCCCTCCGAACGATTTGTAGATCCCTTCACCTTTCAGCATGGGCCCTCTTAAAGGAGGCGTTTCGGATGAATTCCCAGAGACCGTTGGGCAGAAACAGGATCACTCCGATAAAGAGCATCCCATAAAGGATCCGGGCGATTTCAGCCCTTACAAAGGTTGTCAGAAATTCGTTGACAAAAGAAAGGGAGACGGCACCGAGAAGGGCGCCCGCCCATGACCCCCCTCCTCCGAGGAGGGTCATCAAGACTATGAGGATGGAGATCATTACATCGAAGACGATCACAGGGGAGATATACGTGAGATAGCAGGCGTGGAACCCTCCAGCCACTCCTGGGAAGAAGGCGCTGAGAACAAAGGCAAGGAGCTTGATCCTTGGAGCCGGAATACCCAGGCATTGCGCTACGTCTTCGTCCTCCCGAATCGCGATGAGACCAGCACCGAGTCTGGAGTGCTCGATCCCACGCACAACAAGGAGCACAACGACCATCAAGCCCATCATAAGCTCATAGTAGAGAGCCCGCTGGAAGGCGACGGTCTCCTTTGTGGGCGTCAACCACAAGCCCTCTACCCCGCCGAAGAAGGGAAGATTTTCCACGAGGATCTGGACCACGAATGCGAAACAGAGGGTGATAACGGCGAAATAGGGACCCCGGAGACGCAGGCAGGGATATCCTACTACCAGGGCCACGGCGGCCGAAACAAGCCCTCCCAAGAGGGATATGGGGAGGACCGACGCTACGGGGAGGTGGAATGTGCTCATGAGGAAGGCCGTGGTATAGGCCCCGATGCCGAAGAAGGCTACATGCCCAAAGCTGAGATAACCCGCGAAGCCGCCGATGAGGTTCCAGCTTTCCGCGAGGACGACGTAGAGGAAGACCATATAAAGGAGTGATAGGAAGTAGACCTTAGGAGAGAGAAGCGGGAGGATCCCCAGAGAGCAAAGGATGATGACGCTCACGATCCATCCACCCGTGATCCGTCCTGGCCAGATGGACCTCACGGTCTCTCCCCTCTCTGCCGAAGGTTCCCAGGGAACCCCCACGCGTGGTCTTGTTCCTCAAACTCCGGTCCTGAAGATTCCATGGGGTCGGATAAGAAGGACGATCATCAGGATCCCGAAGGTTATGGCATTGATCCAATGATAAGGAACCCAGGCCATACACAGGCCTGTAATGATGCCGATCAGGAGTCCCGCCAGTGCTGTTCCGAAGACGCTTCCCACCCCGCCCACAATGACGACGAGGAAGACGAAGATCAACCAGAGGTTGTGCATGGCCGGGTCAAAGGCATACATCATGGCCATGGCGATCCCCCCTGCGCCTGCAGCGGAGATGGCCAGACCAAAGGCGATCCTGGAGACTCGGTGCAAATCGATACCGACCAGCGCAGCCCCCTCCGGTTCCTGCCAAGTGGCCTGGACGGCCTTTCCAATATGGGTCTTGTGGAGGAAGAGGGAGATGAGGAGGATGCCCACCAAAGAGAGCCCAAATCCAACCAAGTGTGTCATGGGGATGCCGATGTCTCCCAGAAGGATGGCTCGTCCCGCGTAAGAGGGCGTCAGGACCCTTGGGTCTGGGGACCAGATGACCAGCATGGTGTTTTCCAGGATGATGGCCAGTCCGAATGTGAGGACCATGGAGGCGACCATGATCTCTCGAGCCCGGGTGATGGGCTGGATGATGGCCTTGTGGATGCCCATGCCCATAAAGAAGAGGAGTCCTACGATGGGTAAAAGGGAAAGGACAGGGTCCACATGGAGCAGGGTAAGGGCCCAGTAAGCTCCATAGGCGGCCAGGATCCCAAAGGAGGCATGGGCGATGTTGATGACCCGGAGGACTCCCCATGTGAGGCTGAACCCCACCCCCAGGAGGGCGTAGATTCCCCCCATCAGAAGGCCGCTGATCAAGGACTGGAGCAGAAGAGAGAAGTTCATTGGCTCGACTAATGGCCCAGGGCTCACAGGTGCCGAAAAGCTCTCAACATCAGGAGGTTCGCTCGTGAATTCCTGTAGAATGCCAGACCGATTCCCATGATCCTGCAATTCCTGTCAGCGATACATTTTTCCGCTGGCGATCTGCGAGACCCGAGGGTATTTTCCTCCATCTCCGACCCGAAGGCTGGACCGCCTAATATGATAAGGAGGTGGAGCCGCCCCTCGGAGATATCCTGGAGGTTCCCAGAAGATCCAGCTCCCCTCCCCGGTTGTTTCCTATTCACCCCATGGGGGCTTGGGATAGATCGGTGCGTGAGTCTGAACCTCGGGGGGCCAGATGAGCTCCACCTGGCCGTCTATGATCTGAGTGGCATAAGTGAAAGGAGGGGGGAGTCCCTTTTCGTCGAAGGTGAAGGTCCCGGCCAGAGTCTCCACCGAGTGGCTCCTCAGCCAATCCCGGATTTTGGTCTGATCCAGGCTTCCCGCTCCCTCCACTCCAGCAGCCAGTGTCTGAAGCCAGGCGTAGGCGAAGCCGAAGTAAGTGGGAATTACATCCCAACCGAGCTTCTCTTTGACCTTCTTTCGAAGCTCCAAATTGCTCCGATTCCTCAATTTGTAGTGGTACGATGTCCCTGAGACGATGTAATCTCCGTCTTTCCCCAGCTGCTGGACCCAAGCGGGGATAATGGACCCCACCCCTTGCATATAGACCTTGGGGTTGTACTTGAGGGCCTTGGCAGCCCGAACGGTCATGACGCCGTCGGGGAAAACCCCTCCAGATATGAAGAGGTCGCATCTTTTTTGTTTGGCTTTAAGGACGAGCGGCTCGGCGGCGGGAAGGGGGAGGTTGTAGCGTTCGTGGATTACTATCTTGATGCCGAGTTTCTTTGTCCATTCGTTGATGCTTTGGGTCAGCGAGGTCCCGACCGGGTTGTTCATGATGTAAACGGCGGCCCTTTGGGGCCGTTGATCGGCGGGGATGCTCTCGAGCCACTGAAATGCGGCCAGGAACCACCACTCTCCCATCAGGGGAGGACTTCCGAAGCAGTACGTATAACCCTGCTGGAAGGATTTCATATGCCCTCCCATGGAGACATAAACCATACGGTGCTTTTCGGCCAAGGGCATCACGGCCCTGGCAGCTGTTCCAGGATAGCCTCCGAGGAGGAGGTCTACCTTATCCACGGTGATGGCTTTCTCCGCCAATTTCACGGCATTGTCGGGTTTTCCCTGATCGTCATAGATGATCAACTTGACGGGTCGTCCCAAAAGTCCCCCCTGGGCGTTCTTCTCCTGGACCCAGAAACGATAGCCTTTTTCGATGACCTTGGCGGTCTCCGCCCAGACCCCGGTCAGAGGTAGAGAGCCGCCGAGAAGGATCGGTTTCTCGGCGGCCATGATCGGGGAGAGGGAACCCAAGAGAAAGGTACTGAGGACGAGGGCCCAAAAAGTGGTCCGAGGACGTCTCCCCACCTTCATGGTCTGCGCCTCCTTGTCTTGATGTTGGACCCTATGGCTTTTCCCTGAATATAGGGAGACTATAGATAAGGGGCGGATGGGGAGTCAAGGCCAAGACAAGGGAGGGTTCGCTTTTACATCACAAAAAGGTGTTGGCAATGGCAGGCTTTTGGAGTAAAAGGAAGAAGGATTTCAAAAACGACGCAATTTAGTTCCTTGATCGGGACCCAGACCGAGGACGGTCGACAGCGGGGGTGTCTCTGGCTCGCTTCCCGAGCGGGACGAGCCACTTGATAGTTTGAAGACGCCGATTAGTTGGGGAAAGTAGGCGAAGGAGCCGGTGTATGTGGAGGATCGAGAAACTCAAGAAGGAAGTTTGGTTGACTTTTTCTGATGGGACTCGTCTCAAGGGATATCTTTTCCTTTCAAGGGTCTCCAAGGCGCATATGGGACCGGAGACCGTTGCTGAACTTCTCGAGGATGACAAATGCTTTCTTCCCTTTCAACTGGAAGGGGGGGAAGTGGCCCTTGTTCGAAAGGATCGATTGGTTTTTCTTCGATTGGATGAGCGGGAACTGGACCGAGACCTCCCCCATTTGAAACCGTTGGGTGTTAAGATCCACTTCACCACGGGGGCCTTCCTGGAAGGAGAGGTCTTTTTGGATCTCCCCATGAGTCATTCGCGCCTGTCCGATTTCTTCAACTCGGCGCGGGATTTTTTCTACCTCGAGGAAGGGAATCGACAATACTTGGTCAACGCCAGGTACGTGACATGGGTACAGCCTCACCAGCCATGACTTTTTAGCCACCTCTGAAAAAGCTACCATTCCCCTTATTCAGCGCTGATCGTCCCTAACTCATTGAAATTTNATATATTAATTGTTTTATAGCCAAGGGTTGACATCACCATCTTTTTTAAGAATAATAACAATAACTATTATCATCAAAGGTGACCATGTCNCGCAGGACCAATACGATCCAACGAAAGGTGATCCTGGAGGAGATCCGCATGATGGATACCCATCCCACTGCGGATGAGATCTTCGAGCGGGTCCGCAAACGCCTTCCCAGAATCAGCCTCGGCACCGTCTACCGGAACCTGGATGTGCTCTCACGCCTTGGAATGATCCGAAAGCTCGAGGTTGGAGGGACTCAGCGGCGTTTTGACGGTAACGTCACCCCCCATTACCACATCCGTTGCCTGGGCTGTGGGAAAGTCGAGGATCTGGATTTGGAGCCCATGAAAGCGATAGAGAGATCGTTGGGAGACCGTATCTCTTACCGGATCCTCGGACACCATCTGGAAGTCGTGGGTCTTTGTCCTCAGTGCAGTGAGGATGAGGGCCAGAAGAAGGGTTGACCAGTATAAATCAATCAATATCGGTAAGGAGGACAAAATATGGGACTGAAGGGAAGTCGAACCGAGAAGAACCTTTTGACGGCTTTTGTAGGGGAGTCTCAGGCTCGTAATCGTTATACGTATTTCGCCAGCAAGGCCAGGAAGGAAGGTTACGAGCAGATCGCGTTCATCTTCGCGGAGACCGCCGATCAGGAGAAAGAACACGCCGAGCGCTTCTTTAGCTTCCTTGAGGGAGGAGAAGTGGAGGTACAGTGGAACTTTCCTGCCGGTGTGGTGGGGTCCACACTTGAGAACCTCAAAGCAGCGGCTGCTGGCGAGAACTATGAACATACAGAGATGTATCCCAGTTTCGCCAAAGTGGCCCGCGAGGAGGGCTTCGAGGCCGTAGCAAAGCTTTTCGAGGCCGTATCCGTGGCCGAAAAGCAGCACGAAAAGCGGTATCGGGCCTTGGCCGCTAATGTGGAGGCCGGAAGGGTCTTCAAGCGGGACGAGCCTGTGGTATGGCGGTGCCGCAACTGCGGCTATCTCCACGAGGGCAAGGAGGCTCCGGAGCTCTGCCCCGCCTGTGCCCATCCACGAGCCTACTACGAGCTCCTGGTGGAGAACTACTGAAAAAGAAGGGAGACGGCACCATGAGAGAACGGATCGGGGTCATTTCCATGGGGGGGAAGCCGTTGACCCTTGTGGGCGAGGAGCCGAGCGAGGGGGGACTTGCACCGGACTTCGAGGTCGTGGACAATGACCTCAAGCCAATCAGATTCTCCCAGTTTCGGGGGAAGATTTGCATTCTTTCCTCGGTCCCTTCCCTGGACACCCCTGTCTGCGATATGCAGACGCGACGATTCAACGAGGAGGCGGTCCGTTTGGGTCCGGACGTGGAGGTCCTGACTCTGAGCATGGACCTTCCCTTCGCCCAGAAGCGGTGGTGTGGAGATGCGGGCGTCGAGAGAGTCCGCACCTTGTCTGACCACCGAAGCGCTAGCTTCGGGACGGCCTACGGGGTCCTTATCAAAGAGTTGAGGCTGTTGGCTCGGGCGGTCTTCGTGGTGGACAAGGGGGGTATCTTGCGCTATCGTCAGATCGTTGAAGACCTTACCCAGCAGCCCGATTACGAGGCCTGCCTTGAGGCAGTCCAAAGATGTCAGGCATGAAGGGAATCCCGAGGATCCTCCGGCGCCTCTCGGGGCGCTGGCGGAGAGTTTTCCGGATCCATTCTCCAAAAGACCGTTGGTAAGGAGGCAAGGAGATGACGGCGAAGTTGCAGATATACAAGTGTGAGGTATGTGGGAACATGGTCGAGGTGATCCATGAGGGAAAGGGAGAACTCGTCTGCTGTGGGGAACCCATGAAACTCTTCGTTGAGAACACGGTGGATGCAGCCAAGGAGAAGCACGTTCCTGTAGTCGAGAGGGTCGAGGAGGGTGTCAAGGTCAAGGTGGGCAGCATCCCCCATCCCATGGAGGAGAAGCACTACATAGAGTGGGTGGAGATCCTGGTGGGGGAGAAGGCCTACCGGAAGTTCCTCAGACCAGGTGAGGCCCCGGAGGCCGTCTTCGAGATTCGGGCTGAGGGAATCGTGGCCCGGGAGTACTGCAACCTTCATGGTCTCTGGAAGGGATAATGCGCCATGCTCAGTCAGAAGGTCCAAGATGCCCTCAATGAACAGCTCAACTGGGAGCTCTATTCCTCGTACCTCTATGCTGCTATGTCCGCTTACTTCCACTCCGTGAACCTCAAAGGTGCGGCCAACTGGATGAGGGTCCAGGCAATGGAGGAGCTCACCCACGCAGGCAAATTTTTCGATTTCATTCATGAGCGAGGGGGACGGGTACTCCTGAAGGAAGTGGCGGCCCCTCCTAAGGAGTGGGCATCCCCCTTGGCGGCCTTTGAGGAGGCCTTGGCCCACGAGCAGAAGGTGACCGCCCGCATCAACGATTTGGTCAACCTTGTCCTGGAGGAAAAGGATCACGCCACTCACATCTTCCTCCAGTGGTTTGTCTCCGAGCAGGTGGAGGAGGAGGCTTCCGTGGGCGATGTGGTGGGGGACCTGAAGTTGGTGGGAGACCACCCCGGTCGGCTCTTCATGATCGACCGAGAGCTTGGCCAGCGAACCTTTCACATGCCCTCGGCCCGAAAGGAATAACNCCGAGGAAACGGGGCTGGAAGGATACGACGCCTGCGTATTACGATCTCCTACTTACTACAGAGAGATACTCCAGTTCCAGATGAACAAGGTTTCCGCTCCTTTGGGGCTTAAATCCGGCTTTCTTGAGGAGAATTTGCAGACGGCCCAGGATTACGAAGGTCCCCATGGGGGAAAAGCTAATGAAGCAACAGCGGAGCTCCCTTTCGTCTGAACTGGGTGCTGGTGAGAAGTCCAAAGCGATAGGAGGAGAAGACCATGGGAGCAGTTGAGGTCCTCAAGGACATCTACTGGGTCGGGGCATTGGACTGGAACGTCCGCGACTTCCACGGGTACATCACGTACAAAGGGACCACTTACAACGCCTACCTTATCTTGGACGAGAAGGTCACCCTCTTCGATACAGTAAAGGAACCCTTCCGGGGTGATCTACTACACCACATTAGGCAAGTGGTGGATCCTCAGCGAATCGACTATCTGGTTGTGAACCACGTGGAGCCGGACCATTCCGGCGCGCTTCCTCACCTCGTGGAGGTGGTCAGACCGGAGAAGATCATCTGTTCGCCCATGGGCCACAAGGCACTGCTGGAACACTACCACAAAGAGGACTGGCCCTACGAGGTGGTCAAGACCGGACAGAGCCTCTCCCTGGGGAAGCGCTCGGTCCAGTTTGTGGAGACCAGAATGCTGCATTGGCCCGACAGTATGTTCTCCTACATCCCGGAAGAGAGGTTGCTCATCTCCAGCGACGCCTTTGGACAGCATTGGTGCACCAGCGAACGGTTCGACGACGAGGTGGACCAATCGGAGTTGATGATGCACGCGGCCAAATACTATGCCAACATCCTGCTCCTATACTCACCGTTGGTGAAGAAGCTCCTCTCCAACGTCCAGGAGATGGGACTGAAGATCGACATGATCGCCCCCGATCACGGACTTATCTGGCGCGGGGATCCCGCCAAGATCGTCGAGGCTTATGCGCGATGGGCCGAGCAGAGGCCCGCCAGGAAGGCCGTCGTGGTATACGATACCATGTGGAAGAGCACCGAGAAGATGGCCAAGGCAGTGGCCTCGGGGCTGATGAAAGAGGGCATTTCCGTCAAGGTCTTCGACCTCAAGGCCAACCACCGAAGCGACGTCATGACCGAGGTTTTGGACGCAGGGGCGGTGCTGGTGGGTTCCTCCACCCTCAACAACGGCGTGCTCCCCAATGTGGCGGATCTCCTCCACTATATGAAGGGCCTTCGACCCCAGAACAAGATCGGAGCGGCCTTTGGCTCTTACGGCTGGAGCGGCGAGGCCGTCAAGCTCATCAACCAGACCCTGCAGGATATGAAGGTGGAGCTGGTGGATGAGGGGGTGCGCGCCAAGTACATGCCCGACCATGAGGCGCTTCGGCCCTGTGTGGAGTTGGGGCGGAAGGTAGGAAGGATGCTTAAGACGAGTCTGGGCGAAGGAGAGGACGGGTGACCTCCTCCTCGGAGCTGCGGAGACGGGGTCTCAAACGGAGGGTCCTCGCCCTTCTCGCGTCTCGGGATTTCAATGCCGCTTTGGAGCAGATCCTCGGTCTTCCCGGGGAGAGAGTTGTCAACCCCCTCTTTTCGGCTTTGTGCTCTTCGGATGAGTCTCTCAAGTGGCGGGCGGTTAGGGCGTTGGGGTCAGTAGTGGCCAAATTGGCCGAGCGAGATATGGAGACCGCCCGTATTGTCCTTCGCCGTCTCATGTGGAGCCTAAATGAGGAGTCCGGTGGGATCGGTTGGGGGGCCCCGGAGGCTATGGGGGAGATCTTGGCTTCCCATGAAGGACTGGCCGAGGAGTTCGCCCCTGTGCTTTTCTCCTACCTCAGGGAGGACGCAAATCTCCTGGACTACGTCCCCCTTCAACGTGGCGCGGTCTGGGCCGTAGGGCGGCTAGCCGAAGCTAAGCCGGAGTTGGTTCTCAATGGGGGAGTTGGACAAATCCTCCTGTCCCTCTTGAGTTCCACCGACCCCACCGTGCGAGGGCTTGCAGCCCGAGCCTTGGGATTTCTCGGACTCTCTGAGGCCGAACCCCTTCTCTATAAGCTCATCTCCGACCTCGAGGAGCTTTGCCTTCCCGATGCCGACGGGATACCTCGAGCCGTGCGCTTGGGAGATTTGGCCAAGGAGGCACTGGAGCGCATACGTGGCGAGGTGGGGAGGAAAGGAATACTTGAGGGGGTCGTAAACTAAGATCACAGTCCGTCCGCCGGTGTTTCCACTCTTCCTTTTGTTCCGCCTCATGGTGACGTTGGTTTAATGGGAGAGACTCCGATGACATCCCCTGTCCTCCCCACTAGGTCCCCATCTCCAACTCCACGCTCTCTGGATACGCCGGCAAGGCCCACCTGGATGCCCAATCCTGTAGCATCTCTGTATGATTGACGTTCACCAGTGGGATGAGCACACGTTTTTCCGTTCTGTTCACCTCTGCGCCCCTTCCTCGTTGCGAAATCAAGAAGGATGAAGGAGAGGTTCGACGTTTTCCACCTGATGCAAGCAAAAGCCAGGAGTGGTATGGTAGGTCCAAGCGATCAGGGGACTTGGAAGGAGGTAAAACCATGAAGGCCCAGTGTGCCGAATGTCGTCTCAAGGATAGGGTCTGTCGGGTGGAGGGGGGACGGGGTCCAGAATACTGCCCGACTCTCCACAAAGGGGATCTCGTCAGGGAGGCCGTGGAGGAGTATGGCAAGCCCGATATCCATGCATTCGCCCGCATGGCTTCCATCCAAGAGGCGGAGTGTTATGTAGAGCGGGAGATTCAGCCCTATGTGATGCACCCCGTGAAGCCCCGTGTTCAGGAGATCTGCGAGTTCGCGCAAAAGATGGGCTACCGGAGGCTCGGAATCGCCTTCTGTGCAGGTCTTCACGCCGAGGCCGGGGTGTTGGAAGAGATCCTGGAGGCTCAGGGATTCGAGGTGGTATCGGTGGTCTGCAAGGTGGGAGGCACCCCCAAGGAGGTCCTCGGGCTCACGGAGGAGGAGAAGATCTACAGAGGCAGGTTTGAGCCCATGTGCAGCCCCATAGCGCAGGCCCGCATTCTCGCCGACGCAGAGACCGACTTCAACATCCTGGTCGGCCTCTGCGTGGGACACGACTCCCTTTTCTTCAAATACAGCCAAGCACCTTGCACCGTGCTCGTGGCCAAAGACCGTCTCCTAGGTCACAATCCCGTCGCTGCCCTTTATACAACAAACACATACTACCAGCGCCTGAAACGGAAGGGCTTCTAGTGATGATGAATCCTCTATAGCAGGCAAGAGAGAACCACCCCACTGAGGAGTGGAACATCTTTGATCCATAGCTCTTAGCCGTTTTCTTTTTATTTAGGAAAGAGTCCCTGGGGTCTCTCAGTGCTCCCGGTAGCGTTGGGAAAATCCTCGGTTCGATAGGCCTTTTGATTCTTCTCGAGGAGTTCCCGAGCGTCCTTCATAAAGGCGCTGTAGCGCTTCTTCAGATCGTAGAATCCGTGCCACCAGGCATAGTCCGGTCCCATCATGGCCGCTCCGAATCTAGCCCGCCTGCCTTCGTGGTGCCAAATCTCATAGTATTCTACTTCCAACTCCTCGTCGAAGAACCTGGACTTGTCGAGGAGCCCTTCGGCGTAGAGCTTGTCCAACATGGCTTTGACGGGCTTGAAGTAGACCTCGTTGTACTCATAGACCGTCTGATCAAGCCTCCTGTAGTGGTTCTCCACCCAGAGGTTTCCGTGACACTGCAGGCAGATGGCCTTCATTTTCTCCCTTTCGGTCTTCCAATGGACCTTGGCTGGAAAGGGCTTGAAGTCTTCAGGACGCACTGTGAGGGGTGCCTGGGTCTCCCACGAGAGTCGCTCAGTGACGTCGTGTGTGGTGAGGACCGTTCCTGAGCCCGACATGTGGCAGGATGCGCAGGTAGGGGCCCTGTAGTCCACGCCGGGGGTCCATGTCCCCGGGGCCGCATTCCAGTTGTACTCGTCTCCGAAAGCGGTATATATATCCCCGTGTTTGGACTCCATGTAGATCTCGATCTGTGGGTGATCCGGCCCCAGGTGACACTGGCCGCAGGCCTCCGGCTTTCGCGCTTCCATTACAGAAAATCTGTGTCGGGTGTGGCAGCTGGTGCAGCTTCCCTTGCTCCCGTCCAGGTTCAGGCGCCCCACCCCAACGTTGGGCCAAGTCTCGGGATCGAGCTTCCCGTTTATGGTCTTCAATACCGTTCCATGACATGTGAAACAGCCGGTGATCCGCTCAAAATCGCTGTTCATCCCATTGTTGAGCCAGGGATCGATCTTCCAGATGATCTCCAAAGTGTTGGCGTGCTTGCTGCGGGCGTACTGCTTTGCCTCATCGGGGTGGCATCGCGAACAGTCCTTGGGGGTGACGGCCGCGGCAACAGGGACCCGATACTCCTTGGTCCCATAAGGAGCATCGGACCGTTCGTACTGCCGGAAATGTTCTTGACTTACATCCGGATCATAGGGATCGGCCTGGTGACAGTCTAGGCAGGTGATGTTGGCACTGGCATGCCGGCTGTGTGCCCAGTCCGTGAAGATTGCGGGGTTCTCCTTTTTATGGCAGGCGATGCAAGCCACCGCCTCTTTGGGCATGGCCCGTTCGATGCGAAACTCCTTGGTCTTAGGGAGATTGGGGGCCATCTGGCCCTCTACTTCCGAGGAAATGAAACCCACGAGAAAGACACCCGCCGCCACGAAGGCCAAGATCCGATGAATCGCCCACATCATCGATGCCCCCTTTCCAACCTTGATTCTTTCCCCACGGAGGCGCCGTCGATGGCGGTCTATGTTCCCAGCCCCCGATACGGCGGCTCCAATTGTTTGTATCGATAGAACCCGGTGGGCCTATGGACCAGGTTTCGGTGGCAGTCAAGGCATTTCTTCTCATAGCCGGGTCTGGCATAGAGGACCGATCGGTGGGCCAACATGGCCCCCCGTTTGTCCGGGATGTAGAGGAGGTTCTTGTGACACTTCTGGCAATATCGATTCTCAATGCTCTGGTAAGCTATCCGTCGGTTCCGTTCCCGATCGTATTCGTCCAAGGTGAAGTGGAGGACCAGATCCTTCATTCCGTGGTAGGCCTTGAGATAGTAGAATCGAATGGTGTCTGATAAAGGAGGGAGATGGCAGTCCATACACTCCGCCACCAACCCTTGGCCGTTGTTGACATGGGTGGATGTCCGCCAAGTCTCGTACGCGGGACGGATCTCGTGACAGGTAGGGCAGAACTGCGGAGACGAGGTGGCAACCATGGCGTACTGGACACCGCTGAAGAGGACGAGGCCGCCCGCTGCCAAGAGCAGGAAGACCAAGATCGTCTTAAACAATCTTTTCATGGGGTCTGGCTATGGCCGGACGATTTCCCAGAGTGGATGTAACCGACGATTGTTACTGGACCCCTGCGCTCCTGAAATCCCGATCTGGTTGAAGGCTCAGCAGGAGTGACGCTATTGAATAGAGCACGCCGGCCAATGAAAGTCAAGAAAAAGTGTAAAGATTGGCCATGGTCAGGTGCTTGCCGGCCAGGATGTCCTGCTGGAGGCCATTCCAAGAGACCATATTCTTATGGCGGCGGGTCCTGTGATTAAGATTCCCTCACGCGGGCCGCAAAAGAGAGTAGACATGAACCGGCTTGTCGATCCCCTTGAGCTCCACGAATCCGCGGTCGTACACGGGCCAGAGGTTCTCGATGAGGTTCTTGGTCTCCTCGCCGATGAGGATGTCGCCACCTTGAGCCAGTTCCGCCAGGCGTGCGGCGAGGATGGTCACCGGGCCGCTTGCCGTGTAGGTCATGCGGGTCCCCAGGGTCCCTTGGAATCGGGTCATGCCTACCAGGGCCGTCCCAGAATTGATCCCCATGTTGACCCGCAATTGCTGTTGACCCGAGCAGACCTCCCCGCTGATCTTTCCGGTGAGGTCGTGGATGTCGAAGGCGGCCCTGACCGCGTTGACCGCATTGGTTCTGGCCTCGTGGTCCGAGAAGACGATCATGAGGCCATCCCCGGCGGTCTCTACGATATCGCCGTGAGAGCGGTGAATCGGGTCTACGAAAGAGGAGAAAAGGGTCTCGATGAGTTCGTTGACCTGGGTCTCGGGGAGCCGCTCGCTCAATCGGGTATAGTCCTCCAGATCCAGGAATAGGACCGTGGCTTCCCGCTTCTCCTTTTCCTGCGTGGCCAGCTCCGGGTTTTTCTCCACGATCTTGCGGACGGAGAGGGGCACGAAGGGGGAAAGGTGCCCCAGGATCTGACTGATACGGATCTTCTCTTGGGTGACCTCCCAGTGTTTCTTGGCCCGCTCGATTACGTCTCCCACGAAATCGGCCAAGTCCTTGAGAAAATAGAGGTCCTTTCTGGTGAAGCGAGTTCCAGGACGGGCGACCACACTCACCACGGCCACGACCCGCTCCCCTTGGAGCACCGGGACGGCCATCTCCGGTCCCACCTCCACCTGCTCCCCGTTGTGGCGAACGATGGGACCACTTCGGTGGACCAAGACGGCCTTCTTCTTGCTGATGGCTCGTTGAACGGCGGGGCGATGTCGTTTGCAGGAGAGGCAATTGACAGGGCGTTCATAGAGGGCGCACTGAAGAGGACGTGTGTACTGGGGGGCATCGGGGTCCAGAAGGAGGATACAAGCCTCCATTGCCCTGGGGATCAAGGCTCGGGCCTCCTCCCGGAGGCGCTCCAAGATTTCGTTAACCTCCAAGGAGGAGGCCACCCTTCTCGAAAGCCGCCTCTGAGCTTCGAAGCGCTCTTTGTAAAATCGATCCCGCAGCCCCAGTCTCCTCTCCATATCTACTCTTCGTAGCCCCTCCTGCCCTCGGCCAAGCTGGTGCGGTATATACGTCCCATTCTCTGGGATCGACCCATCCCCACTAACGACGGATTCCTCTATCTCCTCGGTCTTTCTTCTTTACCCTACCAGAGGGTCCTGCCCTCGACAAGAAGAGCGATTGCAAGGCTTTTTTGGTTATCCAAGCAGAAGATTCTAGGGATATTGACCTAAGTCAAAGACCGTCACAGAGACGTCCCTAAGATGAGGAGTAGTCCGCAGAGACGAGAGCGGCCTCCGAATTTCAAGTGCGGGAAATGGGCCNGCGTCTTCACCTAANAGTGGGTCACAAAGTGCGAGGGTCATGTTGTGAAGGAGATCCAAATACAGTTTTACGGTTCCCTGAGAGATGAGGCCGTTTCCGGAAGGGAAGAGGATTCCTTGTTCAGAATCGCGGGAGAGGGCCCTATTCCCGTGATGGACCTCTTGAGAATGATGGGAATTTCACTGGAGAAGATCCAGGTGGTCATGGTCAACCACAGAGCTGTCCGGAGAGAATCGGTGGTTCTACCCGGCGATCGGGTGGCGCTCTTCCCGCGGGAGTATGCCTTTTTCGCGGACTGGAAAGATCTTCGATCTCCCTGTGGGACCGAAGAGCTCGATGGGTAAAGGTGCATCCCTCTTTTCCTTTCCAGGATTAAGGAGGTGTGAGGTGTCTCCAGCCAAACTCGAATGGATCGCCATCCTATGCTTCATCGTGGCCATGGTCGTGCGTCTCGGTGGGGGCCTTCTGGCCTGAGCCTGTTTTCCTCCTGGTCACCTAATTCATGCCTGAAGGCCGTGGAGATCCCAGAGGAGGAATCAGTCGGGTAGCGGCTGGGGGTGTAGAACTTTGAGGAGGGAGGGGGTTCCTCTATTGAAACTTCCATCGCCGATTTGAAATGACCAGGAGGGGCAAGGCATTATAGCCAGGAGGATCGAGGCAAGGCCCCTTTTTCAGTCCACCGAAATCACCTCCCTTTGAGCGAGGGCCCGTTCATACAGGGGCTCCAAGGAGAGGGCTTCCTCTATCCTCTCCAGTCTTGTTGGGTCTCCTCGGAGGTCCGGATGACGGGGAACGAACAGGGCACAGCAGTCAGGGTGGGGCCTCACGGAGATCTCGTATGTGCCGATCTTCCTGGCCAGGCGCACGATCTCCTCCTTGTCCATCCCGATGCAGGGCTGAAGGACGGGCAGGTGAGTGACAGCGTGAATACAATAGAGGTTCTCCACGGTCTGGCTTGCCACCTGACCCAGGTTTTCTCCAGTGGCCAGGGCCTGGATCCCTGAGTCCCGGGCGATCCTTTCGGCCAGACGGAACATGCTCCTTCTATAGAGGAGGACCGCCTCTTTCAGCGGGGCCTCTGAATGAATCGTCTCTTGGATGCGGGTGAAGGGCACTACATGGAGCCGGATCGGTCCCTGATACGCGGAAAGCACCTTTGCGATATCGAGGGTCTTTTGAAGCGCGGCCTCCGAAATATAAGGCGGTGAATGGAAATAGACAAGCTCCAGAGGGGCCCCCCTTTTCATGATCAGATATCCGGCAACGGGAGAATCGATTCCCCCGGAGAGAAGCAGCAACACCCTCCCGTTGGATCCGACAGGGAGCCCTCCAGGACCTGAGATGACCTCCTGATAGAGCCATGCCTCCTTTGCGCGGATCTCGACCCCTAGACAGAACTCATATCCTTCAAGATCCACTTTCATCCCAGTGGTCCGAGCAATGGCCTCTCCGAGAAGGCGGTTGATCTCCATGGATTTCAAGGGATAGCTCTTATCCGATCTTCGGGCGTCGACCCGGAAGCTCCTCTTTCCCTCCAGTGCGGCTCGAGCGGCCATCGCCACCGCCTTTTTTCGCATAGTATCCATACAGTTGGAAGTGATGAAACAGGGGCTCATGGAGACGATGCCGAAGACCTTTTGGAGGGCTTCGAGGACCCGTGGGAGGTCGTCGATGGGTCTCCCNGACTCCTCAAGGACCAGCATCCTCCCATATGGTGAAAGGACGCGGTACCCCCCCAGAGGGCGTAGGACNCGCGAGATATTTTTCTTGAGGATGCGCAGGAAGAGGGATCGCCTCCCTCTCTTCAGGAAGGTCTCTCCGTATCGGATGATAATTCCGTCATGCACGAAAGGATCCTAACTTTCTGGGACTCCAAGATAGGGTGATGTCGGAGATCTCCTCAGCACTGGAGACCCATTTGCTTGAATATATACTTCATCGGTCGAATAGATAAAAGATGAAAGGGCTCGATTTGTCATTTGGTTCGGTTCCTCCGGAGGAGGGCATGATTCAGAAGGGTGGCGCGATGGTCACAAGGACTTGCATCCGAGTTGTTGCTCGGACTCCATGGGGTTCGCTCACCTTGCAGATGAGCAGGGATCCGGGCCTGGCTTGGATCTCCTCTTCTGCACCGGTAAAGACCCCCTCCCCTTTCAAGACCATAATGGCCACTTCAGACTCCGCCGGATGCTGATGAACGGGTAGTTCCTGCCCGGGCTCGAAGTTAAACACCAGGATGCGAAACGCGTGATGATCGTGCACAATATCCAGATATGGCCGATCTTTCTGGTATCGAGCCCGCTCCGGAAGTGAATACACATCCATAAGGTTTCCTCCTTCCCCGGACGACCCGAGGAGATGACAGATCATTCCTTCCAGTGGATACATGCCACGGGGCAAGTCTCCATCGCCTCTTCTATGAGGTCCTCGGGACCTCCCTCGGTGAGGATAACCTCGGCCTTTTCGGCCTCTTCGTTAAGGCGGAAGACCACGGGGCAGATCTCCTCGCAGGATCCGCAACCGATGCACTCCTCCTCATCGATCAAGACTCGCTTGGCCATGAATCGCCTCCTGGCAGCACTTGCTCCGTCAGATCCATGGGCTACCTGTCAAGAGGTCGTACCCAAAAGCANNACCTCAGGCGACCAATTGCCGGGTCTCGAGAATTTGCCCCCGTGTTCCAATGACCACCTTCTGGAGAGGGACCTTGACGCCGGCGGTCTCCATCCCCTTCTGGACGATCATGGGGAGGCCCTGGCAGCATGGGACCTCCATGACCACCACGGTGACGCTCCGGATGCCCGCTACACGGAAGATATCCGCGAATTTCTGGATATAGGGCTCGGTCTCGTCGAACTTGGGGCATCCCACCATGACCACTTTTCCTTCTAGGAAGTCCTCGTGGAATCGTGGATAGGCAACGGGCGTGCAGTCGGCCACCACCAGGAGGTCCGCTCCCTTGAGAAAGGGAGCCGTTGGCGGCACCAGCCGGATCTGCACCGGCCAATGCGAGAGGGCCGATGCGGCCGCAGGCCGATGCGTGGCCGGCTCATTTGCTTGGGCGCAGGCAGTAAGCGTGCTGAAGCTCTGGACCTGGGCCGAGGGACAGCCGCATGCCAGGGTGGCCTTTTGTTCCCGGGAAGCCCCCTCCTGGGATTTGAGATGTTCCTCCACGGCCTCTTCGTCGAACTCCTCGACCTCCCGCTCCACAATGCGAAGGGCGTCATTGGGACACTCGCCCAGGCAAGCCCCCAGTCCGTCGCAGAACTTTTCGGCTACCAACCGGGCCTTGCCGTCCACGATCTCGATGGCCCCCTCGGCGCAGGCAGGAACACACTGTCCGCAGCCGTCACAGCGCTCCTCATCGATCTCTATGATTTTTCGTTTGACTTTCATGTTAATCCTCCATNTCTTGGGGAAAGGTCAGTCCTTTCTGTCTCGCTTTAGAAGGACCTCTCGGGCAAGCCGTCGTCCGGACTCCGTGAGAAAGAGCTCATCGATCTTGTCCTCGATCTGATCCGGATCCTTGTTCGTCTCCTTGAGGTCCTCCTCCAGGTTTACGAGGAGGTCCGCGTCGTAGACGGCCTTGAAGTTGAGGGTCTCCTCCTCCCTGGGGTGGTGATGGTGAGCGATGATGTCGCAGACCTCCTGGACCAGTTCCTCGGCGGCTCCCAACCGGTCAAGGAGTTCTCGGGCCACCCGTGGCCCTTCCTCCTCCTGGTGACGGGCGGCCGAGCTGTGATGTTTCCTCTCGGCCTCCGGGATCCCGATGTCGTGGAGATAGGCGGCTGTGAGGACCACAGCAGGGTCCCCTTTCTCCTCCCGCACGATCCGCTCAGCATACCGGGCCACCCTTGTGGCATGACCTATGCGCTTGAAGTCTCGTCCGAAGTAACGCTTCATCTCCACGGCAACCCGGTCCTTCAAAAGGTCGTTTCGTTGGGCCAGAAGCTCGGGGGGAAGGTCGCCGAGGCACTGCTCCGCGAACCTACAGTACGCGGCGCAACCGAAGTCCATCCCGGGATTGACCATTTTGTGACCGCACTTACGGCAACGGCGGGTGGGCTCGTCCTTGAAGAACTCCACCGGTTCCCCGCACTGGGCGCAGGGGACCTCAAAGATGGCCCCGGGCTTCCAATATCGGCTGTCCTGTCCCGGACATTTCATGATTTTCCACCGCCTATGTTTGAATCACCGGAGGTGGGCGGAGGTTGTCCGCCTCCGCCCCTGAAAGGGGTTCCCCCCTTACCTCCGTCTTTCACCTGACATTACCCCAAGATGGCCTTCAAGTCCTCCTCCGGCGTGGTGATGGGCTTGATGTCGAAGTTCTTTACCAAGGTGTCAAGCACATTGGGGGTCAAAAACGCCGGAAGGCTGGGCCCCAGTCGGATTCCCTTGATGCCCAGGTGAAGGAGCGTGAGTAGGATAGCCACGGCCTTCTGCTCGTACCACGAGAGAATCAGGGAAAGGGGAAGGTCATTGACCTCGACCTGGAAGGCCTCGGCCAAGGCCAAGGCGATCTGTACGGCCGAGTAGGCATCGTTACACTGTCCCACATCGAGAAGCCTGGGGATCCCTCCTATGTCCCCCAGTTCCATGTCAAAGAACCGAAACTTGCCGCACGCCAAGGTCAGGACCACGCAGTCCTTGGGGACCTTCTCTACGAACTGGGTGTAGTAGTTGCGCCCCGGCTTGGCCCCGTCGCATCCGGCTACCAAGAAGAAGTGGCGAATGTCCTTGTTCTTCACGGCTTCGATGATCTTGTCGGCCACTCCTAGCACCGCGTTTCGGGCGAAGCCCACCATCACCGTCTTGCCTTCGACGTCCTCCGGAAACCCAGGAAGGGCCAAGGCCCTTTCGATTACCCGGGAGAAGTCCCGGTCAGGGATGTGAGGGACCCCAGGCCAACCAACCAAGCCGCAGGTGAAGATGCGATCGCGATAGGAGTCCTTTGGCCTCTGAATGCAGTTGGTGGTCATGATAATGGCACCGGGAAACTCGGCGAACTCCCGGGTCTGGTTTTGCCAGGCTGTCCCATAGTGTCCGTAGAAGTGGGGGTACTTCTTGAGCTCCGGATAGCCGTGAGCCGGGAGCATTTCACCGTGGGTGTAGACGTAGATGCCTTTTCCCTGGGTCTGTTTGAGTAGTTCCTCCAGGTCCTTCAGGTCGTGCCCCGACACCAGGATGGCCTTGCCCTTTTTGACCCCCAACGGGACCTTTGTGGGCACTGGATGTCCGTAGGTGGATGTGTGGCCGGCATCCAGAAGCTCCATGGTCCTCAAGTTGATCTCACCGCATTTGAGTACAAGCTGCACCCAGTCGTCCACACCGAGATCTTTGCGCAGTATGGCCGTCAACCCCTCATGGATGAAGGTATAGACCGCATCGTCCTCCTTGCCCAGGATCTGGGCGTGGTCCGCATATGCCGCCACCCCCTTGATCCCGAAGAGCAACGTATGTTTCAGAGAGAGGATATCCGGATCTTCCGATGGATCGGACTTAAGTCCCACTTTAAGACCTTGCTCTACCATGCCCTCCCGGTCCCCTGCGGGCTGGAAGGTTGCCGGGCCGTGGGCGAATTCCGTCTTTCCGCCAGCTGCCTGGACCTTCTTCTTGAGATCCTCGCGAAGCTCAATGCACCGATGGATGAGATCCACAAAGCGATCCAGGTCGAAGTCCACGTTTGTCAAAGTGGAAAAAAGGGCCTCGACCGTAAAGACGTCTACCCCACGATCCCTGACTTCCACCTTTCTCCCCTCCACCGCCACCTGAGAGAGACCCTTGAGCGCGTGTATGAGGAGATCCTGGAGGGCCGCCACATCGGGCTCCTTGCCGCAGACTCCCTTTCGCGTGCACCCTTCGCCTTTGGCTGTCTGCTCGCACTGATAACAGAACATGGTTTCCGCTTTCATACCTTACCTCCTTGGTTTGTTTTCTCCGTCGGGTTCCTTTGTTTGCCCATCCCGATGCCCCAACCGGTTCAACATCGGGAGGCGCCTCGTGAGGCGTGTCTCCCTGCTCCTGGGGTTTATTCTGAGAAATTGAAGCTGCGTTTGCCTTGATCCAGGTCAAGGGCCTCCATTTTTT
>MTPG01000034.1 GCA_002010915.1 Desulfarculaceae bacterium JdFR-97
GTCTCCAGCGCCTGAGCCCTACGGGTGGAATTCCTGCTCGGCTGACTTCTGAAGGCTTTTGGGGGCGGGCACTAAAAGAGTTTGAGCTGACGAGGACCCCGGGAAGGAGCGGTGGAGACCTCCTCCTGAAGCAATGATGGAGGGAGTTCCCTCAGGAAACGGGATTCTTCCCGGCGGTCTGTCGCCCCCCATAGGGTGCGAGATCGGGTCCGGGTCAAGTAAAGGAGGTCTCTGGCGCGGGTCATGGCCACGTAGAAAAGGCGCCTTTCTTCTTCCATATCGACCGAGGCTTCTCCAGCAGAGGGGGGGAAGACCCCTTCTTCGCAGCCCACCACAAAGACGATGGGGAACTCCAGACCCTTGGCTGCATGCACAGTGAGTAGGGCGATGCGGTCTGCACGTGGGTCGTATAGGTCCGCCTCGGTCTGGAGACTCCAAAGGTCCAGGAAGGCCTCGAGAGGACCCTTCCAGGCATCCGCCGCAGACAGGAAGGCCTGAAGGATCTCTGCCGCAGGACCGGCATGGCGGAGCGGACCTTCTTCGGGGGATTTGATGCCCAGGAGGGCTAGGCTGCGGCGCACTGTATGCCCGATGGATTCGTGGTGTGACTCCTTCAGCAGTCGATCAAAGGACTCGAGAATCCTCCGAAGGCGCTTGACCTCCGAGGATCCAGCTGACAGAGAAGAGACCTCCTCCTGGAGGCGCTCCCAGAGGGAAGGCCTTTTTTCTCCTTCTGAAGCCTCAACCTTCTTCAGGAGGGCCGGAGATAGTCCAAGAGAGGGAGTCTTCAGAGCGGCGAGCAGCTCCAGATCCCTATTCGGATCACTCAGCCATCGAAGAAAGGCCATGAGGCCTTCCAAGGCTCCGGGTGCTCCCAAGGGATGGTCTCCGAACCTCTGATAAGGAAGCCCCTCGCGGGAGAGTGCCTCTTCGATGGGGCCCCCCAAGGCATGGAAGCGGTAGAGGACCGCCACATCGCCGAAGGAGAGGTCCTGTCGGGATCGATTCGTGGGTTCACCTCCCCTGTGCATGTCCCAATGGCTGGTCCCTCCCAATAATCGTCCGATCTCGTGGGCTACGAAGACAGCCTCAGCTCGATCCGTCTCAAAGGCACGGATCTGGATTCGAGGTCCTTGTCCCCGTCGGGATCTGAGGACGCGGGGGAAAGGGAGGGGGTTGTGTGAGATCAGCTCCATGGAGGCCAGGATCAAGGTCCCGGTCGAACGATAATTCTCCTCCAGACGGAGGACCTCCACATCGGGGAAGAGCTCCTGGAAGCGGAGGAAATCCTCCACCCGAACCCCGCGGAACCCGTAAATGGATTGATCCGGGTCCCCGATGACCGTGAGGGTGCCCTCAGGGGGGCGCAGCAGGCGAATCAATTCCATTTGCAGGGGGGTGAGGTCCTGGAATTCGTCTACAAAGATGTGGCGAATCTGCTGGTGGATGCGTTTCCGAAGCTCCTCGTTGCCTTGGAGCAGCTTCACAGGGAGGCGGAGGAGGTCCTCGTAATCCACAAGGCCTTTGGATCGGAGCCTCCGTTCATAGACCTCCGCCGCCTGTGCGACCAAGGTCTCCCCGGGATGGGGATCTTCCAAGGAGCGTCTCCAGAGAGTGATCTGCCGCATCAAGGAGGTGAGGTTTCTTCCCCTCACTCCCGGACAGATCTCCTGCAGGGCCTCTTCCAGAATAGCTATTCGGGATCGTTCATCCACGAGGCGGGGAGGACCATCCTCGCCCAAAGATTTCCCGTATTCGCTCAAAAAACGGTAACCGAATGCATGGAGAGTCTCCACGCGGATCCGACTGGCTGCATCTCCTTGGGCCAGAAGTCGTTGAAGGCGCTGCCGCATCTCCGCCGCAGCCCGTTGGGTGAAGGTGACTGCCAAGATCTCCTCTGGGAGGGCCTTTCCATTGGCGAGGACTTGGGAGATCCGTCGGGTCAAGGTCAGGGTCTTGCCAGTCCCTGGGCCCGCCAGAATGAGGAGGACCGGGGCGGGATGGAGCACGGCCTCTTGCTGCCGGGGATTGAGATCGGACAGAGGCTCTCCAGGGGAGGAGGGAGGGGTAGAAGGTCCTAGAGCTTCCGAGAGGGCGGGGGATGCGGGTGTGGAAGACGGGGTCTTTGTTTCCCGCGCCCTTTCGTGGAGAGGGGCCTCCGAGAGCGCCCACAAGCGGCCCTGGCCTTGGAGGGAGGAACGCTCCTGGTCGCGGAAGAGCCGCACGGTCCCATACTGGCCGTCGTAGCCGGCCTCCAGGATCACACGTCCGTCTCGGATCCTCCTTATGGCCTCGGCAAGGAGAGGAACCGGCCCTTTTTCGAGCTCGCTTGGCGAGACTTCCGTGAGGATGTCCAGTTCCGGGCCCCACCGTTCAAGGAGCCTCCTTCGCAGGTCCTGAACACGCTTGGCCTGGGGGCCGCAGTTTAGGATCTCGGCCAAGATTTCATCCAGGCCTAGAAGCCGGATGAAGGGTTTGGCAGAGGGGGGACGTACGCCCGGGGGGCGGTCGGCCAGCTCTTCGATGCGATGGCTGACCCCCACTGTGACGGGCCGTCCGCATACGGGACAGATCCCTCCCAGAGCGCGCGTTTCTTCCGGCGAGAGTCTCGTACCACACTTGCGATGGCCGTCCAGATGATATTTTCCTTCCTCGGGGAAGAACTCAATGGTCCCCAACAGGCCCTCTCCGGTCTTGAGGGCCTCGCGCAGGTGAAAGAAGGAAAGGGGAATCCTGAGCCTGTTGGCCTCTCTCCCCAGACGTGAGGGGGAGTGGGCATCGGAGTTGGAGACGATTCGGAATCCGTCGAGCCTCGACCAGCGCCAGTTCATGGAGGGATCCGAGGAGAGCCCGGTCTCCAGGGCCGTGATGTGAGGGGTCAACTCCCCGTAACACTCCTCCAGATCGTCGAATCCCGATCTGGACCCGAAGACGGAAAACCAGGGGGTCCAGACGTGGGCGGGGATGAAGATGGGCTCTTCACACACCTCGAGGACGGTCTCCAAAAGATGGCGGGAGTCGAGTCCCAAGATGGGACGGCCGTCGGACTGGAGGTTCCCGATCCTCATCAATCGGTCGTTGAGGCGTCGTACCTGGTCGAAGTGAGGCAAAAGGATGAGATGGTGCACCTTGCGGGTCCGGCCTGCCTTCTTATAGATGGTGCTGATCTCCGTCTGGAGGACAAANCGGACAGTGCCGCGGCAGGCATCCGGAACCAGTGGGTCCACCTTGGATCTCCATTCCGCGCCAAGGCGCCACAGCCCCTCCTCGGCAGGCTCCAGCTTTTCCTCCAATTCGGCCAGCCATTGAGGATGTGTGAAGTCCCCAGTGCCCACCAGATTCACACCTTTGCATTGGGCCCAAAAATAGAGACTTTCTGGGTTGAGGTCTTTGGATGTGGCCCTGGAATAGGGAGAATGAATGTGCAGGTCAGCGATTAGATGCATGAAGTGACGCTCCGAAAGATGATGTGGGTTGCCTTCTGGTCAAACTCGAGATTCCTTCCAGTCAACCGGGACGCTCTGAGGGCAGAGACCTCGGATCAACCGCCTATGCGATTCATGGGCCTTGCACACTTCTTGAGTCGAGGGTCGTTTCGATGGAGCGGGCCCTCGGAGGGTTTGTCCCGAATGGCCCGAACGATGGTCTCACGAATCTCCTCGTCTCCGGCTCCCGATCGAAGAAGGGCCTTGAGGTCGGTCTCCTGATCTGAAAAGAGACAAGTTCGAAGTTTGCCGTCGGGAGTGAGCCGAAGACGGTTACAGTGCTGGCAGAAATGCCGCGAGACGGGGCTGATGACCCCGACGCTTCCTTCCCCCCCCTCGATACGATAGATCCGTGCGGGTCCGTTTCCAATGGCCTCCTCAAGGGGCCGCAAAGAAAATCGTTTTCGTATGAGGGAGAGGATTCGATCGCTGGGGACAAAGGCCTTGGGACTCCATGAGTTCTTCCCGCCGACGGGCATCCATTCGATGAAACGGACCTGAAGAGGCCACTCCTGTGAGAGTTCAGCGAAGTCAAGGACTTCATCCTCATTAAACCCCCGCATCACCACCACGTTGATCTTTACGGGATGCATGCCTACCTTTAGGGCGGTCCTGATCCCTTCCCATACCCGATCCAGATCCCCCCCCCGCGTGATTTGGCGGTACCGTCGAGGGTTCAGGGAGTCCATGCTCACGTTGACTCGATGGAGACCGGCCCGATGAAGCGATTCCGCGTATTGCGCCAGGAAGAGGCCGTTGGTGGTCATGCTGAGATCGTTGATCCCAGGGAGGGAGGCCAGTTGTCGGGTCAGAAATTCGATGCCGCGGCGGACAAGGGGCTCCCCCCCGGTCAAACGGATCTTGCGGATTCCGAGGCTCAAGGAGATCCGCGCAAGGCGGATCAGCTCTTCATAACGAAGGATCTCATTGTGTGGGATGGGCCGGACCCCCTCTTGGGGCATACAGTATCGGCAGCGCAGATTGCACCGGTCGGTAACG
Source organism: Desulfarculaceae bacterium JdFR-97 (assembly GCA_002010915.1). Taxonomy (GTDB): domain Bacteria; phylum Desulfobacterota; class Desulfocorpusculales; order Desulfocorpusculum; family Desulfocorpusculum; genus JdFR-97. The sequence continues at coordinate 4,485 of MTPG01000034.1, forward strand.
GAGATACGTAAATAGTCGATGAGTCGTTGATGTCGATCCTTCAACATGAGGTCGTCTTCTCTCCAGGATGCTTCTCTTAGATAAACCTCCAAGAAAAAGCTTGTCAATGATCCGAAACGGAAGGCCGTCTCAAGGTGCGGGCTATTGAGCTCTGATTTCAGGCCTTGCCCCTTTGGTTCCCTTGACAGGCGGGGTCCAAAAGATAATAATGATCGGAACTTGGTTGGTCTCCACGGTGAGCGGATGATGGCGCCCATACAGGAGAGGAGGAGGTTTCCCAGACTCGATTCCAGCCATCTCATATCCTACACTCATTATGACGAGACCGACACCCCCGATGCCATGGGGATGGGCAAGACCCTTGATCTCAGCCAAGGTGGAGTTACCATTCAGACCCATGCCTCTTTCCCCGCAGGGACCGGGCTCGAGTTGGTTATTGCTATTGAAGAGCGCCTTATCAAGGCCAAAGGAAGGGTGATTCACAGTCGGCAAGTGGAAGAGGAACTCTTTGACGTGGGCGTTTGTTTCACCGAAATCGACGAAGCGGACAGGGAATCCTTAAATCAATTCTTCAAGAAAATCTCCACCGCTTGAACGGAACGCCAGCCTTTCGATCTTCTCTTGCGGACATCCGGAGACCGCTCCCTATGGATGGGAGGGTTTTGAGACCTTCCTTGTGAAGGAGCTCCCGAGGATGATCGTCACTCTCGATGGACCCAGCGGGGCCGGAAAAAGCACGGTAGCACGCCTCGTGGCAAAGAGACTAGGGTTCGATTTCGTGGACACGGGGGCCCTTTACCGCGCCTTGGCTTGGTGGATTCGAAGTCAGGGGATGAATCCGGAGGATGAGCGCGACTTAGACAAGACGTGCCGTCAGATAGAACTGGAAGTGCATTGGGGGTCTGATGGGGAGATGCGTGTGGTCTGCAACGGGAAGGAGATCTCCGAGGAGATCCGAAACGACGATATCGGGATGCTGGCTTCGAGGATCAGCACATTTCGGGTTGTCCGGGAGAAGCTTTGGGAGATCCAACGGGCACTGGGATCTCAAGGCAGTAAGGTCTTTGAGGGTCGAGATATGGGCTCCTGGGTCTTTCCCCAGGCCGACGCCAAGTTTTTCCTTACGGCCACCGTGGAGGAGAGGGCGAGAAGACGCTTCGAACAGTATCGGAGAGCGGGCCAGAATGTAACCTTTCAAGAGGTCCTGGAGGCCTTACTCCAGAGGGATTCACAGGATTCCACGAGGATTCTTGCCCCCCTCAGGATTCCCGAGGGGGCCGAAGTCATCGACACCACCCATTTAAGCCCCCAGGAGGTGGTGGAAAGGATTCTGGAGGCCATTGAGGAGATCCAATCACGGAGGAGCTAGGTCAATTCAGTCGATTTGTCGGAAATTCTCCTCAAAATTCCCTTGCATTTTCGTTCAAAGATGGTAAGATAGGCGCGCTTTGGGTCCTGATATGGGGCCCGAGAGGCACACTTTTTATGGTAGGGGGATGTAATTAATGCATGAAAACGGAGAGAGGGTCTTGGGTGATGAGTCCAAAGTCATGATGGAGACCACCGACGTTTCCCAGGTGGCCGAGCAGGAGGAGACATCGGAGGAATCGGACTTCCAAGACCTGTTCGAGCAGACGTTCAGCAACATTCAAGAGGGGGAGATCCTCTCAGGAAAGGTGGTCCTGGTCGGGAAAGAATCCGTTATGGTGGATGTGGGTTATAAGTCCGAGGGGCAGATCCCCATCCAGGAATTTATGGATGAAGACGGGCAGGTCCTTGTCAAGGAAGGAGACATCATCGAGGTCCTGCTGGAGTCCCGGGACGACGAGGAAGGGGAAATCGTCCTCTCCAAGACCAAGGCGGACAAGATCAAGGTCTGGGAAGAGATCCGCAAGGCCTATGAAGAAGGGACTCCAGTGGAGGGTCGTATCGTGGGGAGAGTCAAAGGAGGCCTGTCCGTGGACATCGGGGTGACGGCCTTCCTGCCCGGCTCTCAGGTAGATCTCCGCCCGGTCCGGAATCTGGAAGACTACATCGGCCAGACCCATCGTTTCCGTGTCCTCAAATATAATCGGAGACGGAGCAACATTGTCCTGTCTCGAAGGGTCCTGTTGGAGGAGGAGAGGGCCAAGGCTCGGGAGAAGACTCTGGCCATCCTTCAGGAGGGGATGATCCTCAAGGGGGTCGTGAAGAACATCACCGAGTATGGAGCCTTCATCGATCTGGGGGGAGTGGACGGGCTGCTCCATATAACGGATATGTCCTGGGGACGGGTCAAACACCCTTCCGACGTGGTGCAGATCGGCCAGGAACTGGAGGTGAAGGTCCTGAATTTCGACCGCGAACGGGAGCGCGTTTCCCTCGGTTTGAAGCAGCTCACTCCAGATCCTTGGCTCTCCGTGGAGGAGAAGTACCCCATCGGGTCCCGCCTTGAGGGTCGAGTGGTCAGCATTACGGATTACGGGGCCTTCGTGGAACTGGAGCCCGGCGTAGAAGGCCTTGTGCACGTATCCGAGATGTCCTGGACTCGCCGGATTCGGCATCCCTCCAAGATCGTGAGCGTGGGGGATCGGGTGGATGTGATGGTCCTGAATGTGGATCCTCAGCGAAGGAGGATCTCCCTGGGGATGAAGCAGGTGATGCCCAATCCATGGGTGACCGTGGCCGAAAAGTACCCTGTGGGGACCATAATTCAAGGAAAGATCCGCAACATCACGGAATTCGGCATTTTCATCGGGCTCGACGAGGGAATCGACGGGATGGTCCACGTATCGGACATCTCCTGGACCAAGAGGATTCGGCATCCGGGCGAGATCTACAAGAAAGGCCAGGAAGTCAAGGCCATTGTTCTGCAGATCGATCAGGAGAACGAGCGCTTCTCCCTGGGCATCAAACAGCTGGAGCCGGATCCTTGGGAGGCCCTCCCCGAAAAATATCCTGTGGGTAGCCGCGTGAAGGGCCGGGTGACCAGCGTGACCGACTTCGGTGTCTTCCTGGAGATCGAGGAGGGGATCGAGGGGCTGATCCACATCTCAGAGCTGAGCCGGGAGAAAGTCAAACACGCCTCCGACGTATGCAAGGAGGGGGATGAAATCGAGGCCATGGTTATCCACTTAGATCCCAGGGAGCGCAAGATCGGCCTCAGCGTTAAGGCCCTTCGACGGGCCGATGAGGAGGCCGACATCCAGGGTTACCTGGCCTCCCAGCGGACTCAGACTCCTACCATCGGGGCCCTGTTGCGCGACGAGTTGCTCAAGAAAGCGATGGAGTCCCAGCGCCGGGCCAAGTCCTCGGAGGAGACGCGAGCGGACCAGACAGAGACCTCGGAGCCCGAGCAGGGGGGGAACGCCTCCGAGTCCGAATAGGGCCGACGAGCCAGCTTGGGATGGAAAGAGACCCCGGTGGAGGTAGATTTTCCGCCGGGGTCTTTCGCTGGAGGGGGACATGAGCGTGAGACGAAGTCCTTGGATCCTTACCTTCGTCTTTCTCTGTGCCATTTTGGTGATCCTTGTGGGGGCCGTGGCTCTCTTCGTCTACTGGATGGGAGGAGGACGTGGGTTCTCCAGAGGAGATCAAGTGGCAGTGGTCCGGATCGAGGGGATGATCCGTCGGGCGGATGGGGTGGTGGAGGCCCTGAGGCGATACGATCGGGACTCTCGAGTGAAGGCCATTGTGCTCCGGATCGAGAGTCCCGGGGGGGCGGTCGGGCCCACTCAGGAGATCTTCGAGGCGGTAAAGAGGGTCAACTCCAGAAAAAAGGTCGTCGCATCCCTGGGGGCGGTCGCCGCATCGGGGGGGTACTACGCTGCTTGCGCTGCCGAACGCATTGTGGCCAATCCGGGCACCATTACGGGGTCCATCGGCGTAGTTGTTCATTTCGCCAATCTCGAAAAGCTGATGGAGAAGTTGGGGATCAAGGGGGAAGTCATCAAAAGCGGGGCGTACAAGGACATGGGCTTGCCCCATCGAGGGCTGACGGAGGAAGAGAGGGAACTCATCAAGCAGGTGGTCGATGATGTCCACGGCCAGTTCGTGGAAGCCGTGGCTGTCCAGCGGGGCCTTCCCATGGAGGAGGTGCAGCAGATGGCCGACGGGCGCATCTTCTCGGGCCGGCAGGCCAAAGAGTTGGGCCTGGTGGACCGACTGGGAGGGCTCCACGAGGCTATCCGACTGGCCGCACGTCTGGGCGGAATTCAAGGAGAACCTCAGGTGGTAGAGGAGCCACGGGAGTCCTTCTCCATCCTCCGTCTTCTGTTGGGCCGTGGAATGGATGAGATCCTTCCCGCAGCTCAGGGGGGGATCCCTTTTGTCGGTTATCTCATGGAGCCCCCCGGATTAGGGCCCTAATCCGAATGGTTCATCGTTTGCCAACAAAGATCATGAAATAGTGATAGCAATGGGTGTATGACCAGACGTATTTCCTGCTTAATAAGTCAAGATTACAAAACTCCTTCGGGGATTCCCGCAGAATTCAGGGATATACCGAGCCATCAAGGCCCGAGGCCACCTCTTGCTTCCCGTGAATATCCCCTTTGAGGTCTTGACGCCGGGGGCATTTTCCTCTATAAAATGGGTCAGTGCCGAGGTAGCTCAGTCGGTAGAGCAGTGGACTGAAAATCCGCGTGTCGGCGGTTCGATTCCGTCCCTCGGCACCAAGAGGAGCTGGTTCATTCGAACCAGCTCCTTCTTTTTTGGGGCCCGGATTATTACATGAGACAGTGCCGCCAAGCCAAAACTGGCCGACCCGGTTGAATTCCCCGGTATCCTATAGTAGAGATTATGGGACGATTTGACCAGAAAGCGACCCTCGTTTCGGGACTCGGGGGGAGAGGGGGTTGNGTAGAGGGATAAGAGCAAGGTGACAGGCAATGCAGTGGACGACCGACTACAAGACCATATTCAGTTGGGTCGAGGATCTTTACAATTTGGGCATCCGGCGGCCGGCCACGGCCCCTGACTTGGAGGCTGAGGAATATATTGCCTGCCGGTTCCGGGAGTTCGGCATCGAGGATGTTCGCAAGGATCCCATCCCCATCATGGGGTGGGAATCCGATGAGCCTACTTTGGGGGTGATGACACCCAAGGGATCCGTCCCCATCCGAGCGGTTTCCGTGGCCTATAGTCCCTTCACCGGTAGGGAAGGCTCTTTTTTCCGCATGGTCCCCGTGGGGAGAGGGACCGAGGCGGAGGTTAAAGGTCGGGGCGATCCGTCTTCCCTGGCTGTAGTGGAGCTGGACTACGGCTCCTTTCCCTTCGAATGGGTAAAGGATCTGGCCTACATGTACCATGACCCCGATGAAACCCTCCCGGAAGGATATCTCCATGTGGCCACATGGCTTACTTCGCTGGAGGAGGAGATCTTTGCACGTTGCAGGAAAGAGGGCTTCGGGGGGTTGATTTTCATACATCCCTTCGATCTCACGCCTTACATATGTTCCCCTCAGTCCGCTCCCCTGGAAGGGAGAGTCGGTCCCCTTCCACTTTGCGTTCTGCCACGCAGTCACGGAGACCGTCTCCTGGATCTTATCCGGCAGGGGAACGATCGTTGCAGGCTGGTCATCACCGGTCGCACCTTCTCAGGGGTCACCCACAACGTCTTGGGATTCCTCCCCGGCCTCAGCGAGGAAGTGATCCTAGTGTCCTCCCACCATGACTCCATGTGGGAGGGGGCTACTGAGGATGCATCCGGTGTGGCGGTGGTACTGGCCCTTGCCCAGTATTTCGCCGCCCTTCCCAGGAAGCAGAGGGCCAAGAGCCTGGTCTTCAATATCGAGGCGGCTGAGCAACTCCTGGTCATCGGCGGCACCAAGCTCATGGAGATGCACCGCGAGGACATCTTCGACCGGCTTCTGGTGGATGTCCATATCGAGCATATCGCGCGGGAGACGCTCATAGAAGGGTCTGGGTTTCGTCTCACCGATGAACTGCAGCCGCGGGCGCTTTTCGTCTCCGAGGTCCCATCGCTGCGGACTGCTGTGGAGAGGATGGTGACGAAGCACGACCTTCGGAGGACGGCCGTGCTTCCCACCAACACGCCCTTGGGGGTCCAGACAGACGCCATACGATTTGTGGAGCAAGGTTATCCGGTCATCTCCTTCGTCAGTGCTCCGGCATATTGGAACGCCAGGGAAGACACCCTGGATAAGGTCCCGGCTGAAGAGCTGGAACGGGTCGCCAGGGCCTTTGCCAGCCTCATCCAGGAAGATCTCTTCCAACTGAAGGGAGAGGAGATTCTAGGGCGCACTTGGAACCGGGACCGCCTCCCGTGATCCAAAGGGCCCTTCGATCCAACAACAGTCGCCATCCCAGCGAAGAGGTGAATCGGCGTGTCCATCTCGAGCCAAGGATCCGAAAGTCTGTTGAGAACGCTCGGGGACCTAGTGGAAATCGGTCCTCGATGGACAGGCGGGGAAGGTGAGCGAAAGGCTGCTCGGTACATCATGGAGAGGTTTCGGGAAGCAGGGATCCCCGATGTCCGATACGAGGCCTTCACCATCCGCACTTGGCGACCGGTGGAATGGGGAGCCGAGTTTCTCTGGGAGGGAGAGTGGTGGGAGGTTCCCTCCTATCCCATCTGGTACTCGGGAAGCCTGGGGCCGGATCCGCTGGAAGGGGAGACGGTCCATCTTGGATATGGATTTGATAGGGACTTGAGGAGGGTGGATCTTCAGGGCAAGATCGCTGTGGTAAGGAGTCGTATCCTTCTCAACTACTACCCCACGCACTCACTCCTGCGGACGTTTCACAGAATCTTGGAGGGCGGGGCGTCGGGCTATGTGGTGCTTCTGGACTCGCCTCCGGGTCTCCTCCCGCGGTACAACCACCTTCACGAGGACGAACCCTCCCATTCCCTTCCCGGGCTCCTTGTCTCGGGTGACGACGCCCGGTTTCTGGACCGCTTGCTGAGCCGACGAAGGGGGCGGATGAGAATACGACTGTATGCGGAAGAGAGCCGGGGCGAGACCGGTGATGTGGTGGCCTTTCTGCCCGGCAGAGAGGACCGGTGGATCATCGTGGGGTCCCACTATGACTCTGTATCAACGGGTGCAGTGGACAATGCTGCGGCCAATTCGGTCCTCCTTCATCTGGCGGCCCATTTCGCAAAAGGGCCTCAAGCCAAAGGGATAGTATGGGCGGCCCATCCCGGCCATGAGGTGAACGTGGGGGCTCGGGAGTTCGTTCAACGACATGAGGACCTCTTGCCGAGGGTGGACTGCTACATTTCGCTGGACGGCGCATGCGCGGTGGGATATCACTGGTGGCCCCACGGGGTCATGGGCAACGGCCACGATGAACAAAGGGGCCTCAACTCTTCCAACAATCCCATTTTGGTTCGTTCGGCCATCCGCTGTGCACTGCGGCATGGATTGACTCCATTGGCCTATGTGCCCGCCGACCAGATGGTCTTCAATGGTGACCTGGAGGGAAGGTTTTACGAGAGGAACGTCCCTTTCGTAATCCTCATCGGAAAGCCCATCTTCTATCACACCGCGGAGGATACGCCGCAACGCGTAAAGGGGGAGGCCTTGGAGCGTTCCTTTCTCGCCCATAGGGATCTGATCCAGGAAATCCTGGGGATTCCTTCCGAGGAGATCCTTAGTGCGGACCGGAGCCTTTCTGTGGAGCGCATATCGGATCTCTTCCTGGAAGGGCATGTCCCCGGCCCAGTGGAGGCCGTTTGGTTTTGGGTCCCGGAGTGCCCGCATGTGGGAGAGACGGTTATCTTCTGCATCCAACATTTTTTCGCCCCGGATACATGCATCCTGGATGTGTCCTGGGATTTCGGGGATGGAACAACCGGGAGGGGCCCTGCTTGCCCCCACGTGTTCCAACAGGCCGGGCGTTACATGGTGCGGCTTCGAGTGATGGACGGCACCGGAACAGTTCACTCCTTTGATCGAATCCTGTGGATCGAGCCTTAAGTAGTNGTATTCAAAGGGATACCTCTCTTTGAAGTCTCGGAAGCTTCCAGGAGAGTCCCCTCACTTGGGGAGTTGTAAACCGCGGTCCTGTAGCCTGTTTTTGGTTCCTGTAGCTAGGCCCGGGTGATGAATTCTCCGGGTGAGGTCCGACCCCTCCATGAAGAAAGGAGCTTTCCATGAAGGAGATCGGCTGGATCGACGGGATCATCATCTTCGGCTACCTCTTGGGCATGATCGGTGTGGGGCTATGGTCCACCAGAAAAGTGAAAAGTCTCACGGACTACGCCTTGGCCGGGCGCTCGTTGGGCTATCCAGTGATGATCGGCACCTTGGTTGGAGCGGCCATCGGGGCGGCGGCCACCGTGGGTAAAGCGGGAAAGGCCTATCAGGTGGGGATCTTCCTCTTCATCGCCACGCTGGGGTACGGTATTGGCCTGATCCTCTTCGGGTTCCTCTCGAGGAAGCTGCGGGAGATCGAGCTCTGGACCATCCCCGATGCACTCCAGATGCGCTATGGCAAGGGGATGCGGATCGTCATGGCCTGTGTGATGGTCCTTGCGGTCATCGCCCTGTTCGGGGCTCAGATCATCGGAATGGGACTTATCTTCTCGTCGGCAGGGAAGGCCTTGGGTCTGACGTACCACTCTGCCATTCTGATAGCCGGAGGGATCCTCATTTTCTATACCGTTGTGGGAGGACTTTTCGCTGTAGCCTATACGGACCTCATTCAGTCGCTGATCATGGTGGTGGGAATCGGCCTGATCCTTCCCGGCGTCGTCATCGGAAAGGCGGCCAGCATGGGTGATTTCTGGACCATGCTGAGGCCGCCGGAGGGGAATCTCCTGGGCGGCATGACGCCCTTGTACGTGATCTCCATTTTCCTCATCGATATCCCCTTCTGCTTGGTGGATCCCAGCCTCTGGCAGCGGGCCAATGCGGCCCGTAGCGGGCCGATCATCCGGCGGTCCATGTTCGTTACTGCCGGGGTCTACTTCTATTGGTCAGCCATCTGCGTGGTGCTGGGGGTGTTGGGGGCCACTTTGATCCCCCATGTGANCGAACGTTTCGGATCCACCGACGCCGTCATTCCGGTCATGGTCATCCATTTCCTGCCACCGGTCGTCGTGGGGTTCTGCCTGGCTGGTCTGATGGCAGTGATGATGAGCACGGCCTCTGTCGCCCTCTTGATCTCCGGAACGACCGTGTCCAACGATCTAGTCCGAGCGTTCCGACCCGGGATAAGCGAAAGGGGGCTGCTCCTTTCGGCCAAAATCACGGTCCTGATCATNGGGATCTTGGGGATCCTGTTCGCTTTGTATATGCAGGGAATTTTCGACATCCTTCTGCTCGCCTTCGCCATCTATATCTCCGGAGTCTTCTTTCCTACCATGGCGGCGCTCTATTGGGACAAGGCCACCAAGGCCGGAGCCGTTGTGAGCAGTATAGCGGCTACCATCGTGGTCATCGCACTGTATGCTTTGAACAAGCCCCTGGGGTTGGAACCCATTGTGGTGAGCTTGTTCATCAGTCTGGTCCTCATGTGGGCCATCAGCACCCTTACCTACCGTCCCGAAACCGCCACTCCCAGGCTATTTCCGAAGGCCTGAATGTTGCGGTGTGTTTGGCCCGGGTCCTGATTTTGATGGCTATGTCCGGTTCGGGCGAGGGCTGCGAATTACAGCTTTGGCAGGATGCAATGCTGCATAATGAGTATCTCCGAGCACCCCGGCCGGGTGCTGGGAAATACCTTGCCCCACCAGGAGAAAGGCGCTTTTCATGGATGCACCTGTTATTCCTTCCATGCGAGCCATGGGGCCTCAGGATCTCTTTTTGTCCCAGGGTGGTCATCTGAGCATCATCGGCATCATTCGTACTCCGTTTCGATGCGTTGACGATGTTCCCATACAGCCCTATGCTTCGAGGGCGGAGGGGAGAATCGAGATCTTTCCAGAATTTCGGGAGGGATTGAGCGGTATTGAGGGTTTCTCCCACATCATCCTGCTCTACCTTTTCCATCGCCGGGAGAGGACCGCTTTGATGATCCGATCCCGACTCGACAACCGGTTTCATGGAATCTTTTCCACCAGAGAGCCCCAAAGACCATCCCCTATAGGGCTTTCTACGGTGAGGCTCACCCGAGTCCGACGGGGAGTGTTATGGGTCTATGGGGTAGACATGATGGATCAAACCCCCTTGCTTGACATCAAACCTTATGTCCCAGCATTCGATCGGCGGGATGGTGTCTCCTTGGGCTGGATGGAGGGCCGGGTCCCTGAGTGAACATCTTTTCAGCGAGAAGGCAGAAGGAGGCGGCTGCCGGGAAGGTCGATCATGAAGGAAGAAAAGGTTCGCACTTACTGCGCACGAATGGATCACGGTGGTTGTGGGCTGGTGGTGACGGTGAAAGGTGGGAGGGTAGTGAAGATCGAGGGGGATCCTCGGTCGCCCATCAGCCTGGGTTACATCTGTCCCAAGGGAGTGGCCCACAGGGAGCGCCTGTACCATCCGGATAGACTGACTCATCCTCTGTTGAGAGTGGGAAAGAGAGGCGAGGGAAGGTGGAAGCGCATCGGATGGGATGAGGCCTTGGGGGTCCTCTCAGAGAGGATGCTCGAGGCCCGGGCCAGGAGCGGTCCCCANTCCGTGCTTTTCGCTCAAGGGGCTCCCAAGGGTCTGGAGTTTTTCCTTTTGCTCCGGCTGGCCAATGTCTTCGGGTCTCCCAATGTGGTGGGGCCGCAGAACGTATGCCATATGCCCCGGGAGATCGCCGCCAACCTGACTGTGGGGTTCTGGCCCGAGGTCGATTATGAGCATCCGCCCCGTTGCATCGTGCTTTGGGGGAGTAACCTGGATCACACCAACGAGGAGGGGACCATCCGTTCCCGTCTGCGAAGGGCGTTGAAGAGGGGTTCCAGACTCATCGTCGTGGACCCACGCCCCACCCCCGCGGCTCGACGCGCCGAGGTCTGGCTTCGCCTTCGCCCGGGCACTGACGCTGCCCTCGCCCTGGGCATGATGCGGGTGATTCTGGAGGAGGGTCTGGAGGATCGGAATTTCGTCCAAGAGTGGACCGTGGGTTCGGAGCGGTTGAAGATGCGGCTGGAGAGCTATCCGCTGAGCCGAGTGGAGGAGATCACCTGGGTCCCTCAAGACGAGATCCGCCGGGCTGCACGGATCTATGCGGGAGAGCGTCCCTCCGCTATTCAATGGGGCAATGCCTTGGAACATAATCTGAACTCCCATCAGAACTGCCGGGCTGTTCTGGTATTGATGGCCCTGACGGGGAACCTGGAGGTCCCGGGAGGCAACTTCAGGGCCACGCCTCCTCCATGTATGCCGTTGCGAGAGATGGTCCTGCCCCAAAGGATCGAGGACCGTCCTCGAAAGATGCTCAGTGCCCACTGGGGACTCCATCCCATGCTGGCCACGGTTCCACCTCCCGCAGCGGTGGAGACCTTGAGATCGGGAAGTCCCCATCCCGTCGAGGTGTTATATATTCAGGGAAGTAACCCCTTGATCACTTATCCTCACTCGCAGGTCGTCAAAGAAGCGCTCCAACAGGTCCCCTTTCTGGCCGTGGCCGAACTGATGATGACCCCCACGGCACTCTTGGCCGATCTCGTTCTACCTGCTGCAACCAATTTCGAGTACGACGACATCGGGCATTACGGGCTGCCTCATGGTTTCCTTGTGGCGAGACCCAAGATAGTCGATCCTCCTGGCGAGGCTTGGCCGGACATCCGGATCCTCAACGAACTCGCCAAGATCCTGGGCTTTAGGGCATCCTTTTGGGAGGATGAACGGGAGATCTTGGACGCCGTCCTGGAGCCCGCTGGAATGGATTATGAGGCCTTCAAGAAGAGGGGGGTCCTTCGAGGACCAAGGGAATTCCTAAGATATGGGAAGGAGGGATTCCGGACACCGTCGGGCAAGGTGGAGATTTACAGTTCGAGGTTGGAGGCCAGGGGGCTGGACCCCCTTCCGAACTATCGGGACCCTTTGGAGCCTTGGGGAGGCTTGTGCAAGGAGTTCCCCCTCATCCTCACCAGTGCCAAAGACCCCGTCTTTTTCCATTCTGCAGGCCGGCGGCTGCCCATGCTGCGTAAGGTCTCCGCGAGCCCTCGGGTGGAGTTGGCGCCGGAGCTTGCTCGTTCCCTGAGCCTCGGAGAAGGAGAATGGGTCTGGATTGTCACCCCCACGGGCAGGATCCGACAGCGAGTTCACTTGAGCCCTGGGATGGACCCCCGTGTGGTCTCCGCTTCCTATGGCTGGTGGTTTCCAGAGAGAGGTGAGGCGAGCCTCTTCGGTTGGAACGAATCGAATCTCAACCTCCTTACCGATTTCGGAAGAGGGGTCGACCCCCTTGTGGGGAGCACAAATCTCCGCTGTCTTCCGTGTAGGCTGGAGTCGATCCCATAGCCCCTTGAAATCGTGAGGGGTCTCCGGTTAAGATCCAAAGCGAAGCTCGAAACGGCAGGCCCTGGAAAGCGAGAGGGCCTGAAGCTTCGAACCTCACCTATGGGAGGATAAGGATGTATTCCACCCCCATCTCTTTGTCATCTTTTAGGTCTCCCATCGGCCTGCTCTGGCTGGCCTGCAGCAGACGGGGGCTCAAGGCCTTGGATCTGCGCGGAGACCGCTCCAGGATTCTCCTCAAGTTCGGAGACCCTCAAGGGACGAATGTGGTTGAGGAGGAGACTGACCTGCATCGGGAAGCGTTCCGGCAGCTTGCGGAGTACTTCCAGGGGATGAGAAGGAGCTTCCAGTTGCCCCTGGACCTGGATGGATCGCCCTTTCAGTTGAAGGTATGGAGTGCCCTCCTTGAGATCCCTTACGGAGAGACTCGNTCCTACGGGGAGGTCGCCGCTTCCGTGGGGGTCCCCCGGGCGGCCAGGGCTGTGGGTCAGGCCAACGGCCGTAACCCTTTGCCCATTGTAGTTCCCTGTCACCGTGTGATCGCAGCCGATGGAAGTCTCGGTGGTTTCGGGTCGGGTCTGGATATCAAGCGCATGCTGTTGGAGTTGGAGTCCGGAGGCAGGCCCTTTGAAGGATGATGCCCAAAGTNCACCTTTACGGCCGGGCTGTTCCAAGGAGGGGAGAGATGGATCGGAGGAGATGGATGCTCGGGGCGGTCTCCTTCCTAGGGGCCGTGAGCCTTCAAGGAATCTTGGGACGTGTCCCGTGGGCCAGGGCCGACGGCCAAGGGACGGTGATTCATTGGCCGGCCGATTTGTCCAAGCTTCAGGGACTGGAGGTGGATCACGTCCCTTTGATACGGGTACAGCCCGCTGGGGAGAGGAAGGACCTCGTTAATCTGGAGATCCAGGTGGGTCAGAGGCTCCACGAGATGACCTTGCTTCACGCCATCCATTGGGTTCAACTCTGGGTCGATGAACATAAAGTGAGTCAGATGACACTAACCCCCGGCAGAGTGGTTCCCAAGTGGCGATTCACACTCCGACGCATGGGTTCCATGAGGGTAATGGTGCGAGTGGGATGCAACCGACATGGGATCTGGGCGAATCGGCTGGCAGTGTGATCCGCCAACTCTCCGGACGTTCTGGAGATCTCTGCTGAAGGATGGTTTTTTCTCTTTTCTCAATGCGACCTTTGGATTTCTATGAAACGAGAAGGACTGATGGGAGGGCGCTGGTTTGAGGAGCGCCGCGAGATCCTCTTGAGGGAGCTGGTCGCAGGTTATGTGGAGACTTGGGCCGATTTCATGGCCTTCTACAGGAGATTCTGCCTCGAGGGGAAGGTCCCCTATGAAGAATGGGAACGTTGGATCGGCNCCGAGAATCGGAGAGGTCCTCTTTGGCGTTTGAAGGACTTAAGTCACTCCATCATCAGGAGAGAGGGCTACCGACCCACTATGCACGAGATCCTCTTGGACTGGACTGTGGGCGCCATTTTTCATGAATGTCAGAAGATCCGGGAGGAGATCTTTCAGCTTTCGCATCCCCTCGAGGTGGACGACCGAGAGAACCTCGCNGAGCTACCGGAGATCAGAGAGGTGCTGGAGGAGTGGGAGGGGCGGATGGCGAGGATCCGCGTCTCCCTNAGGGAGGGGTTCAAGGAAGTTCACCGTCTTTTCCACGGGGCATGGAAGGGGATGAAGGGATTCCTCATCTTGCATCGGGAGATGGGCCTCTTGATGCGATATCTTGCAGAGAGCCGAAGCACCTTGATCTCTTTGGTAGGAGAAGAGGAGTGGGGACGTTTCATGGAGGTCCTGTACCCCCGGGGAGAGGCGGACCTGTGGTATCGAGCGGGGTTGAGCTATCTGCGGGGGGGGTGGGTCGATAGGGCGAGGGAGGCCTTCCATGCCACCCTCAGGTTGTGTCCGGAGCATAGCGAAGCTCGAAGAAGGCTCAAGGACTTGGAGAAGGATACCGGAGCTGCTGAATGATGAAGCCCGTTGTTTTAGTGACGAGACGCTTCGACGAGGAGGCCCTGTCGAAGCTTCGAGGGANCTGCCAAGTCTTCTATCATGACGAGGATCGGCCTCTGTCCAGGGAAAGACTTCTCGAAGAGGTCAGGGAGGTTCAGGGACTGATCTGCACGGTGAGCGAGCGGATTGATGGAGAGATCCTGGGTCGGGCTGGCCGACTCCAGGTGATCTCCACGGTCTCCGTGGGGTTCGACCACATCGATCTTCAGGAGGCGACCCGCTGTGGCGTCATGGTGACCTATACGCCGGATGTATTGACGGAGACCACAGCCGATCTCACATGGGCACTTCTTTTGGCCACGGCCCGCAGGGTCGTGGAGGGGGATCGGAAGGTGAGGGAGAGGGGAAGCCTGGACGGGACCATAATGGAATTTCTGGGGTGCGACGTCCACGGCCGGACGCTTGGTATCGTGGGCATGGGGAGGATCGGGAGGGCCGTTGCCCGAAGGGCGATGGGCTTCTCCATGAAGGTCCTCTACTTCTCCAGGAGGAGACTTTCGCTGGAGGAGGAGCGTTCCATGGGACTCCAATGGACGGATTGGATTCCCCTGCTGGAGTCATCGGATTTTCTTACCCTTCACGTCCCCTTGACCCCCGAGACCCATCATCTCATCTCGGGGCCCGAGTTGGCCCGGATGAAAGGCGAGGCCATCCTCATCAATACCTCCAGAGGTCCAGTGGTGGATGAGGAGGCCCTTTGTCAAGCCCTGCTTCGAGGCCAGATCTCGGGGGCCGGACTGGATGTCTATGAGCGCGAACCCGAGGTCCATGAGGGCCTGAAGAGATTGCCCCAAGTCGTCCTCACGCCCCACATCGGGAGCGCCACTCGCCGGACGAGGAGGCGCATGACCCAAAGGGCTGTGGAGAACTGCCTCCAGGCGCTAGCTGGCCAAAGGCCCGTCGACCTTCTCAATCCCGAGGTCCTTGAGCGGGATCGAGAAGCCCCTCTCCGTTGACGCGCTCTTGGGAGATCTGTCCTGGTCTCCGCATCCGTCTCGGAGATGGTGGAAGAAATTCGGATCCTGATGAAAAATGCCGCGTCCACTTCTCCTGTGGGGAGTCCTGGGGCTGTTGCTCGTGAGCCTCATCCTCGGGGCCGTCCTCCTGCCCCTCCGGGATTACCGTGAGAGCCGCTATGCGGAGGCAGGCCGAGAGATCCTTGAGAGCGGGGATTGGCTCGTTCCCAAGCTGAACGGCTCCCCTTACCTCAACAAGCCCCCTCTGCTTCCGTGGCTCGTGGCCCTTTCAATGAAAGGCTTTGGGGAGGTTGAATGGGCTGCACGCCTCCCATCCCTCTTTGCGGTGGTGGTGTGTGCCTTGTTGGTCTCCGGGCTCTCGAGGGATCTCGTGGGGGGCCGATCGAGGGGAATCCTAGGAGGACTGATATTCCTGGGTCTCCCGGCCACCCAATATTATGGCAGAATGCTCATGTCCGACACCCTTGCCACGGCCGCCATGACCTTGGCTNTATGGGCCTTTCTCCGTGGTCTGAAAGATGACAGGGGCAGAGGGTGGTTTGCTCTGGGGTTTTTGGCGTGCGCCGTGGGGGTCATGGCCCGAGGGTTGATCGGTTTGTTTTATCCTGTGGGGGCTTTGGTGATCTACTTGCTCATCTGGGATCGACGATCCATGGGGCAGGTCCCATGGGTCCTGGGCGGTCTGATCTTCGCGGCCGTCACCATCCCCTGGTTTCTGGCCCTGGAGATCCGGAATCCCGGCTTTTTGCAGCATCATATCGTGGAGCAACAGCTCTTTCGAGTCTTCAGCGGCCATGGACAGCCCTTTGTGGCGGTGTCGCGGGGGGAGATCCTGTTGAGCTTTATGGGACTTCTTGGACCGGCGGTCTTCTTGTTACCGGGGGCATGGAAGGGAGGCGGCAGCGATAGAGCAGGACAACGGCTCTTGTGGCTGTATTCCGGGGGGGTCCTTGTGACTGTCCTCCTATCTTCCGGGAGGAATCACCCCTATACCCTGCCTGCCATGGCTCCTCTGGCGGCAGTGGTGGGGGCGTGGGCTGTTTCGGATGCTCGAGGAGGGCGTGCTCGGATGGGGGGAATTCTCTTCCTCCTCGCTTCGGCCTCGATCCTCTTCGCCCTTCCTCGGTTGGGGACGATCCTCTCCGGGATCTCCTCATTGTTGGAACACCCGGCTGTCTTTAGAACAGCGTGGGTTTGNCTGCTGGGAGTGGCCGCCCTTCTGGCCGCCTCCGGTTTGACCCTTCTACGCGGGAGGAATGACTGGGCGTGTCTCGGCTTGGCCGCGGTGATGATTCCCGGCTCTGTTATGATCACTACTATGGAGTCTTATCTGGCCCCTCAGATAAGCAGGGGCTCCCTTGCTCTCCAGGTCCGAAAGATGGTGCCGGCCGAATGTCCTCTCTTTGTGGCCGACCCCGCGGACCGGCAGTTTGAGGGGACCGGAGGATGGGGATTTTACGCCCATCGAAAGGTACTCATGGTCTCCTTCGAGGACCTCGACGGGCGTTCCTTCCAGGGGGTTCAACGGCCACCTTGGATCGTCCCCCTCAGTTTCTTGATGGAGAGATTGCGCAACGGCACTCCCCTGGCCCTTCTGGCCACGAAGGCGGCGGTGGAGAGGATTCCCTGGAGCGCATGGCCTGCGCCGGTGGCACGGGATGCAGAGTTTGGTCTATGGCTCTTTCACAGGCCGGGGGGCGTCTCTCTGCAACAGTCGATCCAGGCCGGAAGGATCTCCTCCTCCAGGACCCTCTCCCAGGGCCAAGCCTGGGACTCCGCCGATCTTCTGGCCCTCTCCCCCATGGCCTTTATCCCTTGAGGGTCGGCCAGCAGCTCGGTCAAAGCACGGACCCAAGTCTCCGGACTCCGACCGGGCAACAGGAGGCCGTCCACCCCCGATCCCTCCATGACATGGCCTGCGCCCTGTCTGCACCCCAAGACAGGTAAGCCGCATGCCCTGGCCTCCATGACCACATTGGGCCAGACCTCCGCTTCAGAGGGGAATAGCAGAAGATCTGCGCTGGCGTAAATCCAACCGAGTTCCTCATGGGGGAGGTTTCCCGTGACCGTGACCAGGGGTCCCAGGATCCTACGAATCTCCTCCTTTTGAGCCCCGTCTCCCACGCAGAGCAGATGCACGTCAAGGCCCATCCCCGCCAGTTCCCTGACCACACGTGCAGCCAGGTGGGCCCCCTTCACGATGTCCAGACGACCCACAAAGAGAAGCAATGTTCGCGTCGGTGGGATCCCGAAGCGCTGTTCCAGATTCCTCCGGTCTCTCCTATGGGGATGGAAGAGAGAAAGGTCGATCCCCCGGCGCATGAAACGGATGGGAATGGAGGGGGCCAGCCGGCGGACCCGATCGAAGTCCCTGGGATGGGAGACGAAGACCGTGCGGCACTGGCGGAGGTAACGGGCGAAACGCCGTTCCATCTTGCGCTGTTGGCGATCCAGGAAGCCCAGATCCTCGAGAAACCATCGGGCCAGAGTGGGGTTGGGACAGAGCCTGCGAACAATGTCGGGGGTGTGAATGCGGGCCCATTCGATGATGTCGGTCTGGATGGAGTTGGTCAGTGGTATCCTTTTGTTACGCGCGTATCTCAGGGCCGTTCGGGCGAAGGCGTGGAAGGCGTCCGTCGTGTGAATGAGATCGAAACCGTTGAGACGACGGTACAGGGGGGGATGGAAGGGGGCTAAATCCGTATGGGTGGGAATTCCTTTGAGGAAGAAGAACCGTTCAGTGCCCAATATAGGGGGTAGAAGGACATACCGGACGTTGGAGGCACGGTTCAGGATCCGAGGGCGATCGCCGAGAAAGAAGAGGGTCAGCTCCAGGTCCTCTCTGCCGGCAACGGCTCTAGATATCTGTTCCCAAGTGCCAGCCAGTCCACCCACCTCGGCAGGGTGGTTCGGCCGGTGATCGATGAGCACAGCGACGCGGAGAGGCCTTTTGGGTTTCATATCGCAGTACTCTACCTCTGCGAGGTAAGCCTGACAAGCCTTCCTTTGGTCGAGGTCTCTCCGAGGCCGCAATTCCTCGGGTCTCTTTTGCGGGGGGTTCATTTGCGGCACTTGGAGGGATATGGTAGAGTACNTCCTTCAAAGGGTCGGTGGGGTAGATCCATCCTTACGGCCGAGAAGGAAGGCCGCTTGGTTTTTCCAGGGGNTTTTTGCCCCACGGGCCGTGGTTCTCTCGGGAATCCTCGATGCAGACGGAACAGGTCGTCGCATCCGCGATTCAAAGGACCCTTCGCCAGTTGGAGTGGCCGGAGCTCTGCGGTCAGCTCGCCCGTCTCGCCTCTAGCCCCCTGGGCCGGCGACTTTGTATTTCGCTCTTGCCTTCCGAGTCCCCCCATGAGGCCCTGGAGGCCCAACAGCGAACCAACGAGATGGTCCGGATCCTGGAAGGGTCGTCCTGGTTTCCCATGGAGTCCTTTCCCGATCTGAATCCCCTTATCGAGCGGACCCAGCGTGGAGAGCGTCTCAATGGGGAGGAACTCCGAGAGATCGGGAAGGTCCTGTCCTTGGTCAAGCGGGTCAGGCGTTATCTGGAGGAGCGGGCCGATCACTCTTATTCCTTGTGGGACTTGGCATCGGTCCTGCAGGAAGAGGCGGAGCTTCGGGAAGCGGTGGAATCGGCCGTGGATCCCGAGGGAGGATTGAAGGATGATGCCTCTCCCCGCCTGAAACACCTCAGAAGAGAGGTCCGGGCGCGAAGGGAGGCCATCGAGCGGCGTTTGGAGTCCTTCCTTCGTGGGAAGGAGGCATCCAGGGTCCTCCAAGACGTCTATTATACGATCCGGGAGGGACGCTATGTCCTCCCCGTCCGATCCGATGCTCCCTCGGCTCTCCAAGGGATCGTCCATGACCTTTCGGCCAGCGGGGCCACCCGATTTATGGAACCCACCTGGTTGGTCGATCTGAACAACGCCTTCCGCTTGGCCCAACTGGAACTGAAAAAAGAGGAAGAAAGAGTCCTGGAGGAGTTGAGCCGGCGTGTGGCACGTTCGGCCCCCAACCTTATGTTGAATCTCGAGATTCTGGCCCGTCTGGATCTCGTCTTGGCCATGGCCCGCCTGTCCCTCCTTCTGAAGGCGACCCCTCCCCAACCCAGCTGTCATGGAGAGCTTGTCCTCCGGGGAATGCGTCATCCTTTGCTGATCCTTCGGAAGGGTGATGCAGTGCCCAATGACGTGATCCTGTCTTCCGGCCATCGGATTCTGGTGGTCTCCGGCCCCAATGCGGGAGGGAAGACGGTACTGCTGAAAACAGTGGGGCTATGCATCCTCATGGCCATGGCCGGGATGCATATTCCCTGCGAGGAGGGATCCGAGCTGCCTTTTTCCCATTTGGTATTCTCCGACATGGGGGATCAACAGGATCTTCAGCAGGATATCTCCACCTTCTCGGGGCATATGCGGAACATCAGGGAGATCCTGACGGCCGTAGGTGACGGGGCCATCATCCTGCTGGATGAGCTGGCGGGCTCTACGGATCCTCAGGAGGGGGCCGCACTGGCCATGGCGGTCCTGGAGCGACTCCTTCGAACCGGTTGTAGAGTTTTGGTGACCACGCACTATCCCACCCTCAAGTCTTGGGCCCAGAGGCGTGAAGGTGTCCTCAACGGCGGTATGGAGTTCGACTGGGACCGCATGGAACCCACCTACCGGCTCCACATCGGCGTTCCGGGGCGGAGCTCCGCCCTACAGGTGGCTGCACGGATGGGGCTTCCGGACGACCTGATCGAGGAGGCCCGTTCTTATCTTGAGGGTCGCGAGACGGATGTGGAACATCTACTTGCCGACTTGGAGAGACAGCGAAAGACCCTGAAGGAAGAGACGGATAGGGTACGAGCCCTTCGGGAACGGTTGGAGAAGGATGTTTCACGACAAGAGGAACTGATCCGGACCCTTCGAAAGGAGAAGGAGGAATTCGTCCGGGAAAAACGTAGGAGGCTTGCATCCGAAATCCAGGAGACTCGAAGGAGGATTCGCGAGATCCACAAGGCCCTCTCAGGAGCGCGTTCCCTGAGGCAAGTGGATGAAGCCCGGAACCAGCTGAAGCAGGTCGAGTCGGAGCTTGTACCGCCGCCCCCGGAGTCCCCGTATCCTCTTCGCCCCTTGGAAGAGTTGGCTCCGGGGGAGCCCGTGGTGATCCTCTCTCTGGGACGCCGAGGCATCCTTTTGGATGATCCACGGACCTCCAAGAGGCGCTTGAGGGTTAAGGTGGGACAAGTGGAAATGTGGGTGGCCAGGGAGGCGTTGGGCGGAGCAGAGCCCAGGCAGGGAGATGTAGAGGAGGGTCCCCCATCCGGGGCGACCCTGGAGGAGATCCGGGTCCCTCCTCCCCAAGAGGTCCCCGGAGAGATCGACCTGAGGGGAATGCGGGTCGAGGAGGCCCTGGAGGCCGTTGCCCGATATTTGGACAGAGCGCTTTTGGGGAAAAGGGAGGAGGTCCGCCTTGTTCACGGGCACGGGACCGGGGCCCTCAAGGGGGCAGTGCGAAAGTGGTTGGAGGAGTGTCCTTGGATAGAAGGGTTTCGGCCGGGCGATCGACATGAAGGAGGAGACGGGGCCACGGTCGTCCGCCTGAAGGGCTCGACCTCCATGGAGGGACCGTAGGCCATGAAAAGAAAAGGACGTTGGAGGCGATGATGAACGAGAGGGAAAACGGAGGACAAGAGCAGAAGAAACCACTGAAAATCCAGGACAACACTTTCCGGGACGGGCATCAATCCCTGTTCGCAACACGCATGCGCACCGAGGATATGCTGCCGTTGGCCGAGGAGATGGACCGCATGGGGTTCTGGGCCATGGAGGTCTGGGGCGGGGCCACTTTCGACAGCATGCACCGGTTCCTCGATGAGGACCCCTGGGAGAGACCCCGGAGGCTTAAGGAATTGATCAAGAATACCCCTCTCTCCATGCTCCTGAGGGGCCAGAACCTGGTGGGGTATCGGAACTATCCGGATGACGTGGTGCGAGCCTTCGTGGAGAAGTCCTGCCAGGTGGGGATCGACGTCTTCCGGATCTTCGACGCCCTCAACGATTTCCGCAACTTCAAGACCTGTGTGGAGGTGGTCAAGGCCAATGGGAAGCACTTCCAAGGGGCCATCTGCTATTCTCTCACGGAACGCCGCATGGGCGGGCCGGTCTTCAACCTTCAGTACTATCTGGACAAGGCACGTCAGTTGGAGGACATGGGGGCGGACACCATCTGTATCAAGGACATGGCCGGGCTCATCTCCCCGTACGACGCCTACAAGCTCGTCAAGAGCCTCAAAGAGGCGGTCCAGGTACCCATCCATCTCCATACCCACTCCACCTCAGGGATGGCCTCCATGACCTATCTGAAGGCCGTGGAAGCGGGAGTGGATATCGTGGACTGTTGCATGGCCCCCTTTGCACTGAGGACCTCGCAGCCCGCCGTGGAGCCCATGGTGGCGGCCTTGTACGGCACACAATGGGACACCGGACTGGACCTGGAGGCCCTCCTGGAGATCAGCCGCAAACTGGAGCCCGTGGCCCAGAAATATGTGGAGTTCATGGACACCACGAGGGTAGCCACCATTGACGTAGGAGTGCTGCAGCACCAGATCCCCGGAGGGATGATCTCCAATCTGGTGAGCCAGCTTCGGGAAAACAACAACCTCCACCGCCTGGAGGAGGTCTTCGCCGATCTTCCGGTGACCCGTAGAGAGCTAGGGACCCCACCTTTGGTGACCCCTACCTCGCAGATTGTGGGGGTGCAGTCCGTGCTCAACGTCCTGTTCGGCCGGTACCGCATGGTGGCCAATCAGGTCAAGGACCTCTGCTTCGGTCTATACGGCAAGACGCCTACACCCATCGACCCCGAGGTGCGGAAAAAGGCCCTCAAAGGGTACAAGCGTGGAAGCGAGCCCTATGAGGGACGGCCCGCCGACATTCTGGCCCCGGAGTTGGAGGCCGCAAGAGAGGCCTTGGGAGACCTGGCCAAGACCGAAGAGGACGTCCTCATCGGGGCCCTCTATCCCACCACAGGGAAGGAATTCCTGGAGAAGAAATACGGGAGAAAGGAGTGAGAGCGTAAGGGGTGCTTCATAAAGGTGGACCCGGGCCGGGGGTGGGAACCGGTGTATCCCTCCCCCCCGCGGCCCGATCAAAGGGGGCGTTCCCTCTGTCTTCTCAGGATCATAAGCGCCTTGAGTCCTCGGTTTGCGGCGTCGGCGATAAAGACCTTGTCGAATCCTCTTTGCGCCTGGTAGATCCACTCCAGCTCGTCGAAGACCTTTCGGGTCCTTTTGGGAGGTCCCAGGGCCTCTTCCAGGCGGGCCACATCCCATTGGCCGTCGAGCCCTCGCGAGATGCTTCCCGAGAAGGCCTGGTACGGGCCCTCAGGGCGAAGGAAGATATAGACCCGGAAGAACTTGGAGGAAAGGGGGTCGAATTTTCGACCCTCGCTGTCGAAGGCGAACTCGAGGCCCCGGCTGAAGTACTTCAGGTACNTCCTGGGAGGACGCCACAGCCATCTTCGAGATGTCGTTTCCTCTTCCGGGCGTCCCAATCGATGTATCACTTCCTCTGGCGTTAGCTCCTCGGAGAGACGCAAGCCATTGAGCTTGAGTTCCTTCAGGTCGAGATCCCTGCGAGCGCAGCTCCAAAGAAGCCCGGTTAGAAGCATAACCGCCGCAAATCCGATGGACCAAGAGATACTCCCCAAAAAACTCCGAGGCCGCCTGGATTTACCGACATCCACTTTTCTCTCGCTCCTCCATCCGCCTCCTCTGAAGGTCCAGAATGTTCTCCCAAAGCTTTTCCACCTGCCTTCGGGTCTCCTCCAACGGGCCTGTGTTGTCGATGACGAAATCCGCATATGGCCTCTTTTCGTCTATGGGCCATTGCGCCTGCAGGATCCTCTCGGCCATCTCCCTGGAGATTCCATCCCTCTCCATGAGCCTCTGGATCTGCACCTCTGGCGGAACGTAGACCAGAAGCACCTTGTGGAAAAGGGGCTGTAGGTTGACCTCGAAGAGTAGGGGGACCACTCCCAAGATGATGGCGTTGGGGTCCCGTCGGGTATGTTCCTCCAGAAGGCGGATGAACTCCTCGTTTACGCGTGGATGGATGATGGCCTCGAGCTTTTTCCGCTTCTCCGGGTCTCGGAAGACGATTTGAGATAAGCGCTTTCGATCCAGGGTGCGGTCTTCCAGAAGGATCCCCTCCCCGAAGTAACCGACGATCTCCTTCCATGCGGGCCGTTCGGGCTCCACCACGGCCCGACTCAAGACGTCGAAATCGATGACCGGAGCGCCCATTTCCTCCAGCATCTTGGCTACGGTGGATTTGCCGCTTGCGATGCCCCCGGTGAGGCCGATCAACAAGCGGTTGTCCTTTCCACGGATCAGCTCCAGGTGGGAAAGGCCCTTGTACGAGGGCGGGAAGGCGTCGGTGGGATCCAGCACCGCTCCCGCGTGACTGATGGGGTACCGGACTCCGCGGCGATAGAGGGCCTCCAGGCCCCGGAGGACCCTCTCCAGGTCCGAGGGAGGGAGGGCCATTACGAGTTCATCGTCCTGGGTGTGGCCGTATCGTCTCTCGCCGTAGCAAGGGATCGTCAGCGATGGCTTCCCGTCCAGATGGCAGCGGGCGAGGGCGTCTGCGCAGGAGGTCTCGCCCACACAGAAAAAACGCATGACCTCATAGTCCTCGAACTGGAGTGCATTGATAATGAGGATCATCTGAGCGGGGTTGGCGTAGATCAAGATCATGTGGGGGTCGAAGGGGTTGTAAACCAAGGGAGCCAGGGCCACGGCCTCGTACCGGCCCGGAGGGATGCGGGGGATGGCCTCCTCGTATTTCTTCCCATCCTGCCGTGTCCGGGTCCAGACAATGGATCGGAAGGTCCCGTCCCGGACGAATTCAGGGAGGTGGGCCAAGCCTATGACAGAAGGGCAGATGGGGCTTATGAAGTCGTCTCGGTCCGCTCCTACGGTCCAGTCGAAGGTCCGGACCTGGGTGATGAGCTGACAGAGGGTGACCTTTCCGGACGGCCGTCGAATGTAGGGGATCTCCCCGAGCTCTTCCCTACGTTCCAGAAGCCGCAGTGCTACCGGAAAGGATCGGAGACGAAGCAACTGCTCCAGACGTCGGACCGGTCTTTCCCAATCTCGATCGGTATTCATCTCGAGGTCTTTCCTTACTTTGATGGTTTTCCACCTCCATGGAGCGGAGGAGATATCTCCAGCCCACCATCTCGTCCCTTTTTTACCATAGGTGTAGCCGAAAGGCGAATGAGGAAGGAGCTGCACGGACTCCCAATGGGGGTCCCGATGAGGTTGGGGATCTTCATCCTCACCCCCGCGATCTTCCGGAAGACCTCGTCCATATGCTGGTGGGCAACTTAAAACAAAAGTGGTTGAGGGAAGGGTAGAGCGGGAATGGAAGGACGATCTCTCCGAGATCTTCGGCCCTTCGGGGAAGCGCCGGCCCCCATAGGGAGGGCCGGCGGTGGCCCTTTTTATCTAGAATTCTCCCGCTTTGCGGGTGCAGCCGGTCTCCTCCAGAGGGATGGTGGTCTTCTCGATGGGGATGACCGTTTCCACCTTCCCTCCCGGGTATCTAGGATCCCATTTGTTCTGTTCTTTGGGGACGATTCTGACCACGGTGATGGGCGTCTGAATCTGATGGTCTTCCGCCCTCATGTAAACCTCGCCGTTGATCCCGTGATATCTCATGCCCTCCCACGCCTTGATGATGGCCTTGGTGTCCCACTTGCCCACCTTCTTGGCGGCTTCGAAGAGCATGCGGATGTGATAGTTTTTCCCCACCACCGTCCCTGGCCACTGGAAAATGTCGTTGTCGGATGTGACGATCTCCCTCCAGATGGCGTGGTATCGGCGGTTCATGGATTCCTGTTCCGGTGTCGGGGTATTGATGCTCATGAAGTCGGCGGTGATAAACCCCACGGCGGCGTCCTGTACATCCATCAACTGAATGCCGTCCTCCAGAAAATAACAGGCGAGCTTGGCCTTGAGTCCCAGATTCTTCCCCTGTTTGATGAGCAACCCCAGATCCGGGCCCCAATTACCCGTAAAGACCCACTGTGCCCCGGAATCGTTGAGCTTTGTGATATAAGGCGCGAAGTCCTTGGTCATCAAGGGGTGATAGATCTCGGCCACGATCTGGATGTCGGGACGAAACTTCTTGAGGGCCTTTTTGAAGTCCTCTGCTGCCTCGTGCCCGAAGTTGTAATCCTGACAGATGATGCCGATCTTTTTGACCTGGGGCTTATCCTCAAAGTAGGCGGCCAAGGCTCCCGAGTGCTGCGCGGTGTTGAGACTGATGCGGAAGAAATACGGGTTGCAGCCCGGGCCGGTGAGGGAGGATGCCTCCGCTCCGTAGCTCACCACTATGGTCTTGTACTTCCGTCCCACCTGAGCGAGGGCCTTGGCGATGTGGGAGCCCGTTCCGGTGCCGATCACCTGGACCTTCTGCTCCAAGATGGCCTTGGTGGCCAAGCGGACAGCCACATCCGGCTTCAGTTGGCTGTCGAACGGGATCACCTCGATCTTCTTTCCAAAGAGCCCCCCTTCTTTTTCGTTCCACTCCCGGATGTGGAATTTCATCCCCCAATTGTAGCTGTCTCCAATGTACTTGAAGGGCCCAGATAGGGGGTCGAAGGTGGCTATCTTGATGGTGTCGGCCCCATGGGCCGGTCCGACGGCCAGGAAGCCGAGGAGCAGGAAGGCTACTGCCAAGGTGGGAAAGATGTGCTTTTTCATGACGGACCTCCTTTTTGGGAAATTTAATTCATGTTCCAAGGTTCAACCCCTAAACCTCCAGATATCGACGGCGGACCTCCTCCGCCTCCCGGATCTCCTCCGAAGTCCCGGAAAAGACGATCCGGCCTTTACTCATCACATAGGCTCGTTCAGCCAGGGAGAGGGCCACGTGCATATTCTGCTCCACAAGCAGGATGGAGACGCCGTTTCGATGGATGTCCAGGAGCACCTCTCCCACCATTTTCCGTACTAGTGGTGCCAGCCCTTCTGTGGGTTCGTCCACCAGAAGCAATTCGGGGTTTCCCATGAGGGTGCGGGCGATGGTGAGCATCTGCTGTTCGCCACCGGAAAGGGTCGCTCCCCGCTGGGTCTCCCTCTGCTTGAGGATGGGGAAAAGGGCATAGATCCTCTCCAGGGTCCATCCCTCCTGGGATACTGGCGTTTCCTTTTTGGCGATCCTTCCCATAAGGAGATTTTCTCGGACTGTGAGGCGGGGGAAGATCCTCCGGTCCTCGGGAACGTATCCGACTCCCAGACGGGCGATCCGGTGGGGTTTGGCCCTCTGAATGGGACGTCCGTCCAGGGTGATGGTTCCGGAGGCCGGTTTTACGATCCCCATGATGGTCCGGAGCGTGGTGGACTTTCCCACGCCGTTTCTCCCCATGAGGGCCACCATTTCGCCTCGGTCGACTTCCAGATCCACGCCCTGGAGGATCTGGCTTTTTCCGTAGAATGCCCTCAGTCCGTGGACTTGAAAGTACATGCGAAGTCCTCTTCTCCCAGATATGCCTCCTTCACCCGGGGATCCTCCCGGATGGACTCCTTGGGTCCTGATGCCAGGATCCGACCGTAATGGAGCACGGTAATCCGCTCCGCCAGATCGAAGACCACTTCCATGTCGTGCTCGATGATCACAAGGGTCATCCCCTCCGTGACCCGGCGGATCAATTCCACCACCTCGCGTGTCTCATCCGTAGACATGCCCGCGGTGGGCTCGTCGAGGAGCATCACTCGAGGCCTCAACGCCAAGGTGAGGCCGATCTCCAGGGCCCTTTGCTGTCCGTACGCCAGCATCCCAGCGGGCACATCACGCTGGTCCTCCAGCCCGATGCGTTCCAGAAGGGATTCGACCTCTTCGTTCACATCCTTCATCCGGCCGACGTTCACGATGGGGTTGAGTCGGATGCCACGCCTGGACAGCACTGCGGTACGAAGGCTTTGAAAGACCGTGAGCCTGGGAAAAAGGTTCGTTATCTGAAATGATCTCGCCAAGCCGTTGCGGGCTCTCCAGGGTATGGGACGGGAAGTGATCTCCTTCCCGTCGAGAAACACAGCGCCCCGGGTGGGGCGGTATTTCCCAGTGATCAGGTTGAACAGGGTCGTCTTGCCGGCTCCGTTGGGTCCAATGACGGCATGTCGTTCGCCTTCTTGGATGCCCAGGTTGATGTCGAAGAGGACCTCTAACCCCTTAAAATCGTGGAAGATACTCTGCGTCTCCAGGATGAAGGTCATGGTGCGGCCTCTCCCCTGGGATGGACGAGCGCTTTCAAGAGACGATCCTGTGCTCCTGCCAGAAGGCCGACGAGACCTCCCCGGAAGAAGAGGACCAGGACGATGAAGAAGCATCCGATGAAAAACTCCCAATGTTCCGTGACCCGAGAGAGCCAGTCGCCCACAATGATATAAAAGAGGCTTCCCAGCAGGGGCCCGAAGAAGTTCCCCACTCCTCCGATGATGACCATGAGGAGCCCGTCGATGGACTTCAGCACGTCGATGGCGCTGGTGGCCACGAACTCCTGGAACAGGGCGAACATGCTTCCGGAGATCCCGGCAAAGAAGCTGGCCAGTGTCAGAAGCCAGAAACGCGTCAAGCTCGTCTGGTGCCCAAGGAATTGAGCACGCTCCTCGTTTTCCCGCAGCAGCAGGATGGAGATGCCAAGCGGGGTGCGCGTAATGTGCCAGGCGAAGAGCAACATGACACCGATGACCACAAGGGTGAACCAGAAGAAGTTGGAGGTGTCCAGCATGTCGATCTTACCTATCCAGGGGAGGTGAAGGTCAGGGATGGAGAACCCCCCCAGTCCGTCGTCCCCCCCGGTGACGGGCCTCCATTTCAGTGCAACGGCGTAAAGGAGCTGGTTGAAGGCGAGGGTCAGCATGGCGAAATAGGTCCCGGAGACGCGGATGAGAAAGATGCTGAAGAACGATCCGATTACCGCGGCCGACAGCCCCCCGGCCAGAATGGCGGGGAGAAGTCCAAGCCCTTTGATCCGGAGCAGGGCAATGGCCGTCACGTATGCTCCCACCCCGAAGTATGCGCTGTGCCCGAAGCTCAGCAACCCTCCGTACCCCAGAATCATATTGAGGCTTACGGCATAGAGGGAATAGTATACGACCTCCGTCATGAGGCGGAGTCGGATGATATCCAGGTAAAAAGGGCAGAGGACCAAGGCGACGAGGAGCACAAAGATGGCGACGACCTTTCCCGGTTTGCCCATGTCAGCCCTTTTCTCCAAACATCCCTTGGGGTTTGATGCTCAGGACCACGGCCATGAGGAGAAAGATGAGGATGAGACTGAAGCGGGGAAAGAGCAGCACACCGAACGACTGGAGTTCACCGATCATGAACGAGGCGAGTATGGCCCCGAAGAGGCTCCCCAGGCCCCCGACGACCACCACCACGAAGACGTCCAGCCCCATGACCTGAGCCATCCCGGGGTAGATCCCCAAAATGGGCCCAGCGATTACGCCGGCCATGCCGGCCAAACCTGCCCCCAGGGAGAAGACCAGATTGAAGACCAGCGGGGTGTTGGTCCCTAAAGAGCTGACCATCTCCGGGTCGTCGATGGCGGCTCGGACGATCATTCCGAGGTTCGTCTTGAACAGTACACCGGCCAAGACGATCACCACGATGGAACCGAACCCGAAGATAAACAGACGGTATACGGGATAGGTGGAACCGAAGATCTGAACGGTTCCGGATAGAGACTCGGGGAGGGCCACAGGGAGGGGCTCCGTTCCCCATGACCACTTGACTATCTCCAGCATGACCAAGGAGAGTCCAATGGTCAAAAGAAGCTCGAATAGATGACCGGCCGCATGGACAGGACGCAGGAGAAAGCGCTCGGCCAGGGATCCAGCGAGGGCCACCAGCACGGGCGCCAAGAGCAATGACAGCCAGAAGCTGTGGGTCACGCCGAGCACCGAGTACCCGAAGTAGGCGCCGAGCATATAAAAGGAGGCATGGGCTAGGTTCAACACTCCCATCATGCCGAAGACGATGCTCAATCCTGAGGCCACCAAGAAGAGCAGCATCCCGTATACGAGGCCATGGACGAAGGTAATGAGGACGGTATTGAGGTGCGACTCCATCGGATGCTCCACCCTCGGTCAAATGACGATATCCGGGATGGCTTATGNTTCCCCGCAGCGCCCTGCCAAGTGCCCTGGGCCGACGGGATGCCTTTCCCTCGACCCCGAGGGAGACCAACAGCGCTGTGGAACTCGATCCAGTTTTCTTTTTGCCTGAGCCCTCTTCAAACCCAAGGTATTCGCTGTGTGCCTCAGAGCTCACAGGGAACAGGGCCATACATAGCCGAAATGGAAATTTCAGTCAAGAAAAAAAAAGATTTTTTTATCCATGTTATATATTTCTTGACATTTTTATTGATATGGAATAATGGTTGGGGAAAATATCGAGGAAATTTAAGAAGATTAAGGGTTTTTTTGAGGAAAGGTGTCCTATTGAAAGAAGGCACGACTGGAGCATCTGGAGGAGAAGGAGATGGAANCAAGACCCTGGCAACGTCACTACGACTACAATGTACCCGTCACGATCCGCTATCCTCGATTAGCTGCCCACGAGCTTCTCGGGATCCCAGCCAACGCCTTCCCGGACAAGGCCGCCTTGACCTTCTATGGGACGGAGATGACCTTCTGGGAACTGCGGGAGCAGGTCCTGCGCATGGCCAATGCGCTGGGGAGGCTGGGCGTCCGCAAGGGAGACCGGGTTGGCCTTCACCTCCCCAATTGTCCCCAGTACCCCATCGCCTATTACGCCGCTTTATCCCTGGGGTCCATCGTGGTCAATCTCAATCCCATGTACACGCCCGATGAGCTGAAGTTCATCGTGGAGACGACGGGCTTGACGACCCTCATTACCTTCGACATGGTGCTGGAAAACATTCGGAAGCTTCACGCCTCCGTGGAGATCCCTCGCATAGTCGTCACCAAGGTGACCGACTATATCAATGGATTTGGAAAGAGCTCCTCCAAGGACCTCGACCTGGAAGAGGGGTGGACCCACTTCGGCGAGTTGTTGAACGAATGTACGGAGACCCGGCGACCTCGAGTGGAGATCCATCCCGAGGATCCCGCCCTCATCCAGTTCACCGGTGGGACCACGGGGGTCCCCAAAGGGGCGGTGCTCACCCATGCCAACTTGGTAGCGGCCACTTTCCAGTGCTCCTTATGGGGGTCGCCAACCATCAGTTTGACCCCTCCAGAGCGGCGCATCGTCATGGCCGTGTTGCCCTTCTTCCACGTGTACGGGAATATCGTGGTCATGAACTGGGCCCTCTTCAACTGCGCCACCCAGATCCTGATCCCTCGATTCCAGATCGACGAGCTGATGGGGATCTTGGGAAATTTCGAGAAGATCACCTTCTTTCCGGCGGTGCCCACCATGATCAACGCCATTGTCTCCCACCCCAAGGCCGAGGAGCTCAATCTGGCAAAGCGGTTAGGGCTCTTCAACAGCGGCGCAGCCCCCATGCCTGTGGAGCTCATCGAGAAAGTGCGGGATATGGGGATCTTCTTCAGCGAGGGATGGGGAATGAGCGAGACGACCTCCCTGGGGATCGCCAATCCCGTTATGGGTCTGAAAAAGGCGGGCTCCATCGGGATCCCCTTCCCGGACACCGACGTGCGTTTGGTGGACTTGGAACATGGAGAAGAGGAGGTCCCACGGGGAGAGCCTGGAGAAATCCTTATCCGCAGCCCTTTGGTCATGAAGCAGTACTGGAACAACCCTGAGGAGACGGCCGGTCAGCTCCGCGACGGCTGGCTCTCCACCGGAGATATCGCAGTGCGGGACGAGGACGACTACTTCTTCATCGTGGATCGTAAGAAGGATATGATCATCGCGGGGGGCTACAACATCTATCCCCGGGAGATCGACGAGGTCCTATACCAACACCCCAAGGTCCAGGATGCAGCATCCGTGGGCGTGCCCGACGAATACCGGGGTGAGACGGTCAAGGCCTTTGTGGTCTTAAAGCCGGGGGAGAATGCCACCGAAGAGGAGATCATTGCCTTCTGCCGGGAGAAGCTCGCGGCATTCAAGGTCCCGAAGATGGTGGAATTCCGCGAAGCCCTTCCCAAGTCGGCTGTGGGAAAGGTCCTCAGGAAGGTGCTCAGGGCAGAGGAAGAGGCCAAGATGAAAAAGGGTGGATAGGTTTGGGAACACCCATGAAGCGACCCCATAAAGCGAAGAGGATGCACGGGAGGCAGGCGAGATGAAGACGGAATTCAAGACCGTGGCCGTGGAGCTCAAGGACGCAGTTGCCGTTCTTCGACTGAACAACCCTCCGGTGAATCAACTCTCGGAGGCCTTTGTTCGCGAGATGGCCGAGGCCATTCAGGAGGCCTTTGGGGATCCTCAGGTGAAGGCCCTGATTCTCACGGGGACGGGGAAGAACTTCATCGCCGGGGCCGACATCACCGAGATCAAGGATGTCACCGACCGGGACTTCCTCTTGTCCCGGGTCATGGAGAACAACCGGTTCCTGAACGCCATCGAGGAGGGCCCCAAACCCGTCATTGCGGCCATAAATGGCCACTGCTTGGGAGGGGGCTTGGAGATCGCCATGGCCTGCCACTACCGGGTGGCGGCCGAGGGGGTTCAAGTGGGACAGCCCGAGGTGCAGCTGGGTCTCATCCCGGGGGCGGGCGGGACTCAGAGATTGCCCAGGTTGGTGGGGCTTCCGGATGCCCTTCAGATGATCACCACCGGCAAGGGGATCCCCGCGCAACAGGGAAAGGAGAAAGGCTGTATCGATGAGGTGGTGCCCCACGAAGATCTCATGGATGCTGCCCTGAAGGCCGCGCATCGGTTCATCTCGGGCCAATGGGATCACAAGGAACGGATGACGAGAAGCCGGGCCGAACGACTTCCTAAGCCGGAGGAGAAGCGGGGAATCCTCGCCTTTGCCAAGCAGGTGGCGTCCCAAAAGGCCAAGGGTTACATCGCCCCTTTCAAGGCCATCGAGGCCATGGAGCGTGGACTGAGCGATGATTTCGATGCCGATCTGCGGGTGGAGGCCGAGCTCTTCTGCGACTGTGCGGTCTCCGACATCGCCAAGAATCTCATCGGCATCTTTCTCAACACCCGGGCGGCGGGTCGCCTGCCGCGCATCCAGGGGGTGGAGCCCCAAAGGCTCCGGAAAGTGGGGATGTTGGGCGGGGGCGTCATGGGGTCCGGGATCACCAACCTCCTGTTACGTCACGGATACGATGCAGTGCTTTGGGAGATCGACGATGCCGCCCTGGAGAGGGCCCTGAACTCCATCCGAAAGACGTTCGCGTATCCCATCAGGAAGGGGAAGATGACCGAGGAGGAGCTGGACCGCATCATGAGCGAGCGTCTCACCACGACCACGGACCTGGAGGATCTGCGGGATGTGGATCTCGTCATCGAGGCAGTCCTGGAGGATATGAAGATCAAACAGGATATCTGGAAGCGCCTTCAGGGGATCTGCGGGAAGGATGTGGTGTTCGGCACCAACACCTCGGCACTGCCCATCACCGAGATGGCCTCGGTGCTGGAGGACCCGGGTCGGCTCATCGGGCTCCACTTTTTCAATCCTGCGGAGCGGATGCAACTCTTGGAGATCATCTGCGGCCGCAAGACTTCCGATCAGACCTTGGCCACCAGCGTGGCGTTCGCCCGTTCCATCCGGAAGGTACCCATCGTGGTCAACGACGGTCCCGGATTCTACGTATCCAGACAACTCTCGGCCCTCATGGGTGAGTCCACCTTCATGGTGGGCGAGGGGGTGGATCCGGCCAAGATCGAGGAGGCAGTGGTGGACTTCGGGATGCCCATGGGACCGGCCACGCTGAGCGATCTGACCGGCATCGACATCGGATATCACGTGGGGAAGAACTTCGAGCGCTCCTTCGGGGAACGATGGAGGATGTCCCCGATCTATGAACTGGTCTATCGGACCGGGTGCTACGGCCGGAAGACAGGGGCGGGATGGTACGACTACAGCGGGGAGAAGCCCGTCCCCAATCCCAAGGTCATGGAGGTGATCCGGCGTTACCTGGAAGAAAACGGCATTCCCCCCAAGGAGATGTCGAAACAGGAGATCATGGACCGCATGCTTGCCAGGGCCATCAACGAGGCNGCATACATGATCCAGGAGGGGATCTGCGACCGACCTCAAGACATGGACCTGGCCATGATCTACGGCACAGGATTTCCTCCTTACAGGGGCGGCCTCCTGAAATATGCTGACACATGGGGGATCCCCAAGGTCTACGAGCATCTGGTGAAGTTGGAGGAAGAGCACGGGATCCGCTTCCGTCCAGCCGAGCTTATCGAGGAGATGGCCCGAAAGGGACGCCGTTTTTATGGGGATTAGAGTCTTCGGTGTGCTGGCCGACCATGCCCTCGGAAAATGAATTCGATTCCATATCCAAGGAGTGAGAGACGTGTCCGAACGGTTCGTAAGCGAACGTAACCTTCGATTCCTCCTCTACGAGGCCTTCGACGCGGAGTCTTTGACCCAATATCCCCTTTACCAGGATCACGGGCGAGAGATCTTCGACATGGTCCTGGAGACCGCTCTCAAGATGGGCAAGGAACTCCTTCGACCATACCTGCAGGAGATGGACCGTAACCCACCCCGCCTGGAAGGGGGCAGGGTGAGGGTCCATCCTGCGGTCGGCCAATTCATGAGGGCATGCGGAGAGGGGGGGTGGATCGGGGCCAATGCGCCCTATGAGTTGGGGGGGCAGCAACTGCCCCTTCTTGTGACATCTGCCTGTCGCTTCATCTTCTCTGCGGCCAACTATTCGGCCAGCGTCTATCCACTGCTCACCGCGGGGGCGGCCCACCTCATCGAGTCCTTCGGCTCGGAGGAGCTCAAACAGACCTACATCCCTCCCATGTTCGAGGGGCGATGGCAGGGGACCATGGCCCTGACCGAGCCCCAGGCCGGAAGCTCCCTTTCGGACATCGTCACGCGAGCCGATCCCGACCCCGGAGGAGGATATTACCGGATCCGGGGTCAGAAGATCTTCATATCGGCGGGAGATCACGACGGGGTGGAGAACGTGGTTCATCTGCTGTTGGCCAAGATCCCGGGGGGGCCTCCTGGGGTCAAGGGGATCTCCCTCTTCGTGGTCCCCAAACTGAGGCCGGAGCCGGATGGACGACTGATCCCCAACGATCTTCAGGTCACAGCGGTCTACCACAAACTCGGGTATCGGGGGGCACCCATCACCCAGCTGAGCTTGGGGGAGGAAGGAGACTGTCGGGGCTACCTGGTGGGAGAACCCCACCGTGGCCTCACCTATATGTTCCAGATGATGAACGAGGCCCGCATCGATGTGGGGCTCGGTGCAGCGGCCATCGCCTCGGCNGCCTACTATGCGGCCCTGGACTACGCCATGCAACGGCCTCAGGGAAGAAGACTCTCCAGCAAGGATCCCACCTTGCCCCCTGTTCTCATCGTCGAACATCCGGATGTGCGCAGGATGCTCCTCTTTCAGAGGGCCGTGGTGGAGGGTTCCCTCTCTCTGATCCTCCAATGCGCCCTTTATGCTGACCAGATTCGGGTCCTGGAGGGGGAGGAGCGGAAGGAGTTTCAGCTCCTGTTGGACCTTCTGACCCCTGTGGCAAAGACCTATCCTTCGGAGATGGGGATCCTCTCTGTAAGCCAGGGCCTTCAGTGCCTGGGGGGCTATGGGTACTGCGACGAATTCCCGCTGGAGCAGTACTACCGGGACGCCCGGATCCACCCCATTCACGAGGGGACCACGGGGATCCAGGGGCTGGATCTCTTGGGAAGAAAGGTGGTCATGCATGAGGGGGCCGCCTTCAGACGATTCCTGGACGAGGCCCGAAAGACCGTTCAGGGGGCCAAGTCTTGGAAGGAGCTTCACCCCTATGCCCTCCGCATGGAGGCCGCTCTGGAGCGGCTTCAGGACGTGACGGCCAAGTTGGTGGTCATTGGTACGGAAGGAGATGTGGAGCGCTTTTTGGCCGATGCCACCCTTTACCTGGAACTGTTCGGGATCGTGGCTGTGGCCTGGCAATGGCTCCACCAGGGGATCGCCGCCCAAAGGGGATTGGATGCTAGATCCTTGTTGGAGGGGGATCAACGATTTTACCGAGGGAAACTCCACACTATGCGCTACTTCTTCCACTACGAGCTGCCAAAGGTCGAAGGGCTGGCCATGAGACTCTTGGAGGCCGACGGCCTCACGGTGGAGATGGACGAGACTCTCTTTTGGGATTGAACCTTGCGAAGATCACGCTCGCCGTCCTACACGTAGGGAGGAGGTGTCCCTATGATCGAGACTCGACGGATCACCCGAACCCCTTCGTCCTATGCCTACCCGCTGTTGATCAAACGAATCCTTCACACCCCCATCCATTTCGCCCCCCAGCAGGAGATCATCTACGCGGACAAAGCACGTCTGACCTACCGCGATCTCTTCAGCAGGATCCGGCGCTTGGCCTGCAGTCTGGCCTCCTTGGGAGTGGGTCCTGGAGATACGGTGGCGGTCCTGGACTGGGACTCGCATCGCTACCTGGAGTCCTTCTTCGCCATCCCCATGATGGGAGCCGTGCTCCACACCGTCAATATCCGTCTGTCCCCGGAGCAGATCCTCTATACCATGAACCACGCCGAGGACAAGGTGGTGCTGGTCCACGAGGACTTCTTCCCTATCTTGGAGAGGATCGTCAAGGACCTTCGGACAGTGGAGACCTTCATTGCGATTCGGGAAAGCGAAGGTGGGGTCTCCTCTTCCGTTCCATTTGTCCGGGAGTACGAGGAGATGCTTGGCGAGGCCGAGGACCATTACGAATTCCCCGACTTCTCCGAGGATACCCAGGCCACCACCTTCTACACCACTGGGACCACAGGGGATCCAAAGGGGGTCAGCTTCAGCCATCGCCAACTGGTCCTCCATACCCTGGCCCTGGCAGCGACCATGGGGTCCTTTCGCGAGTCCAAGCTCCGCACAGGGGACGTCTACATGCCCCTGACCCCCATGTTCCACGTCCACGCCTGGGGGATCCCGTATCTGGCCACCCTGCTCGGGGTGAAGCAGGTCTATCCGGGCAGATATGATCCCGGGCGGATTTTGAGGCTGATCCAACGGGAGGGGGTTACATTCACCCATTGCGTTCCCACCATCCTCCATATGGTGCTGAGTCATCCTCTGGCCGATGAGGTGGACCTGAGCGGATGGAAGGTGAACATCGGCGGGTCGGCGCTTCCTAGGGGTCTTGCCGAGGAGGCGGTGCGGCGGGGGATAGAGGTATTCGCGGGGTACGGCATGTCCGAGACCTGCCCGGTGTTGACCGTGGCCAACCTGAAGCCCCATATGCTGGACTGGGAGATGGATCGCCAGCTCGATTACCGCATCAAGACGGGATTTCCCGTCCCCCTGGTCGATTTGCGGATTGTGGACGAAGAAGGACGCGAGCTTCCTCGAGACGGAAAGACGCAGGGTGAGCTCGTGGTTCGGGCCCCCTGGTTGACCCAGGGATATGTGAAGGACCCGCAGCGTTCCGAGGAGCTCTGGTGTGGAGGGTGGCTTCATACGGGCGATATCGCCACCATCGACGAGGAGGGCTACGTTCAGATCACGGATCGACTCAAGGATGTGATCAAAAGCGGTGGAGAGTGGATCTCCTCCTTGGAATTGGAGAACCTGCTCAGCCGCCACGAGGCTGTCTCCGAGGTGGCTGTGGTGGGGGTGCCGGACAGCAAGTGGGGCGAGCGGCCATGGGCCTTGGTGGTCCTGCGTCCTGAGCACTCCAGGGAGGTCTCAGAAGAGGACCTGAAGTCCTTCCTCATGGGATTCGTGGAGAAGGGGATCCTCTCCAAGTGGGCTGTGCCGGATACCATCCGGCTGGTGGGGGAGATTCCCAAGACAAGCGTGGGAAAGATCGACAAGAAGGCCATCCGCAGGAGTCTACAGGGATAAGGCGAGGAGGGCGCCCCTGGTTTTCCCAAGGATACGCTCCCAAGGGCCGGGAAGGCGGCCATTACCTTCCATGGACAGAGTCGATATGGGTCCATGAGAGGAAAGGGTAGATTTATATCTTTGATATGATTTTCAGTGAAAAATATTATTATAAATATAATTTTAGGCTTGTAGATTGAATATTAATAGGNTAATCTCCTGATTAGCGAAAAATACGTTTATATTCGTAGGCTATTTCATATATAGCCTCAGGCATATTGGAGAGAGTCCCAATGGACCCTTGAGAAGGAGGAAAACCATGGCCATCAGGACCTTCGAGGAGTATTACGCCAGGCTCGAGAAGATGTCTCGAAACCTATATCTCGGATCCGAGAAGATCGCCAGGACGGACGAGAGGCTTCAAGGGGGGATCCGAATCATCAAAGAGACATATGACCGAGCCCATGATCCCCAATTCCAAGAGCTTTGCACTGCTACGTCCCACCTCACCGGAGAGAAAATCAACCGATTCTGTCACATCCATCAAAGCGTGGAAGATCTGCTCAAGAAACAACAGATGACCCGTGTGCTGTGCCACCGGGTGGGAGGGTGCATTCAGAGGTGCATGGGGATCGATGCCCTGAATGCACTGTCCGTCATCACATTCGAGATGGATCAAGCCCTGGGGACGGATTTCGATGCACGTTTCCGCAAGTACCTACAATACTTTCAGGAAAACGACCTTGTGGCCAGTTGTGCGCAGACCGACACCAAGGGGGATCGCCTCAAGCGACCCCACCAACAGGAGGACCCGGATCTCTACGTTCGCGTAGTGGAGACCCGGCCTGACGGAATCGTGGTGCGGGGGGCCAAGATCAACATCACCAACACCCCATATGCCGACGAGATCATCGTGGTGCCCACCCGCTTCATGACCCAAAAGGACCACGAATATGCCGTGGCCTTTGCCCTCCCTGCCGATGCTGATGGAGTGAAAATCCTGGTCCGGCCCGCCTATCACCATAAGCGGACGCGGCTCAAGGCGCCCATTGCCGAGGTAGGCGATGGCGAGGCTTTCATCATCTTCGACGATGCCTTCGTCCCCAACGAGCGGGTCTTTCTCAACGGCCAGGAAGACCCCCGGCAGACCCCCTTCGCGGGCTTTTTGGCCTTGCTTTTCGCCCACTACCATCGTCACAGTTACACAGGATGCAAACCCGCTGTCTCCGAGGTCCTGGCCAGCGCCGCGGCCTTGGTGGCCGAATACAATGGCATCGAGAGGGAGGGTCACGTCCGAGACAAGATCTCCCATCTCATCGGCACGGCCGAGCTTGTTTATGCTGCAGGCGTGGCCAGCGCCTACCGGGCCGAGATCTCCCCCTCGGGCACCTGCATCCCCGACGAGATCCTCACCAATGCGGGACGAAGGCTGGCTGGGGAGGAGATCTATAACGAATACAAGGTCTTAGCCGATCTGGCCGGCGGGTTGGTGGCCACACTTCCACTGGAGGAGTCCTTCTATCATAAAGAAGTAGGCCCCTTGGCCCAGAAGTACCTCAAACGCAACCCCAAGATCACTGCGGAGAACATCCATCGGTGCTTCCGGGGTATCGAGAACATCCTGGCCTCGGACCTGGCCTGCGTCATGCAGATCGCCGGACTCCATGGAGGGGGGTCCCCCCAGATGGAGACCATTACCATGATGGCCCGATACGATCTGGAGAGGCTCAAGGGGATCGCCAAATACCTCTTCGGGATCGAGGACCAACTCCCCCCCTATGAGAGGGAGACCGTAACNCCCCGCAAGCTCCTGGAGCGGTTTCGGGGGTTGCCCGAGAAGGGCTGATGGCGTCGTCATGGCCCTAGGAGCTCGGGCACACAAGGAGAAGCAAAGTGGTCAATCCTAGTCGGTGGGAAGCAAGGAAGGAACAGATCCTCAAGGCGGCCGAGCGGATCTTCGCGCGGAAGGGCTTTCCAGAGGCCACCATCTCGGACGTAGCCAAAGAGGCCGGAGTCTCGGATGCCACCATCTACGAATACTTTTCCTCCAAAGAGGAGCTGCTTTTCTCCATCCCCGGTGAGACCACGCGCAAGGGGAAGGAGATGCTGGAGTTTCATCTCAATTACGTCAGGGGGGCAGCCAACAAGCTCCGCAGTATCATCTACCACTACCTCTGGTTTTATCAGAACCATCCGGATTACGCCTCGGTGGCCATGCTCATCCTGAAGCAGAACCGCAAGTTCCTAGAAACCGAGGCCTACCAGGTGGTCCGTGAAGGCTCCCGGATCATCCTCCGCGTGGTTGAAGAGGGGATCGCCTCTGGCGAGTTCCGTCAGGATGTCAATCCGTATTTGGTGCGCTCCGTGATCCTGGGGACCATCGAGCACATGGTCATCCGATGGCTCCTCCATGGAAGTCCCAAGGATCTGTTGTGGGCAGTGGATCCCCTGACCGACCTCGTGATCCAGGGGATTCGGAAGGCGAGTCCCCCTCCGGGGTGGAATCTCCGCATCTCTCTGGAGCCGGATGTGTGCCCTGGCGGGGATGCAACGGACGCTTCGGCCCTTGCCGTTGAATCAAACCCCCAACATAGATCATCGTCAGGAGAGGGATCATGAGTTCGTCCGTCGTCGCCGTGGTGCGCTACGAGAAGCCTTTGGAGTCGGTCCGTCGGGCCGTAGAGATCTCCCATGGACTTCGTAACCTTCCCCCCAATGCTCGGGTCTTCATCAAACCCAACATCGTCTTCTGGACCAAAGCCGTTCCCTTCCCCAAATGGGGGGTCATCACCACGACCCGGGTGGTGGAGGACATGGTGATGCTGCTCAAGGAGCATGGGGTCTCCAGGATCATCATCGGCGAAGGCACTGTGACCATGAATCCCAAGGACAGGGAGACGCTGGCCCATGCCTTCGAGACCTTGGGATACGGAAACTTGGAGAAACGATACGGAGTAAGATGTATCAATATCTTCGAACGGCCCTTTCAAAAGGTGGATCTGGGCCACGGGGTCAAGCTCAATTTCAACGTGGACATCTTGGAGAGCGATTTCGTGGTGAACCTCCCCGTTCTCAAGACTCATGCCCAGACCGTGGTCAGCTTGGGCATCAAGAACCTCAAAGGAGCCATCGATATCCCCTCCAGAAAGAAGTGCCACGGGCCGGATCCCGCCAAAGACCTCCACTTCATGGTGGCCCACCTGGCCGATCCCATGCCTCCCATGTTCACTCTTCTGGATGGCATCTATACCAATGAGCGGGGTCCCAGCTTCGACGGCCGGATCCGAAGGAGCAACGTGCTGGTGGCCTCAGCGGACGTCCTTTCCGCGGATATGGTGGGGGCGAAGGTCTTGGGGTATGAACCCTCTCAGGTACCCCACTTGGTGCATGCCGCCCGAAAAAAAGGACGCCCTATGGACCTCTCGGACGTGGAGATTCGAGGNGTGAGGCTGGAGGATGTGGCCTCCTTTCACCGCTACGACTTTCCCTACGACAGGACCGAAGATGGAGATATGCTCCCTGCCCCNATGGTCAAGATGGGTATCAGGGGGCTCTCTTACCCAAAGTATGACCTGACCATGTGCACCTACTGCTCGGGGCTGAATGGGGTGATACTGGTGGCCATCGCCCAGGCCTGGAAGGGGAAACCCTGGAATCAGGTGGAGATCCTCACGGGCAAGATGATGAAGCCGACTCCGGGGAAGAAGAAGACGGTCCTCATCGGGAAGTGCATGTACCAGGCCAACAAAGACGACCCCAACATCCAGGAGATGATCGCGGTAAAGGGCTGCCCCCCCTCACCCAAGGCAGTGGTCAAGGCCTTGCATCAGGCGGGTATCGAGGTCAATCCNGCCATCTTCGACAATATAGACAAGGCCCCTGGATTCTTTCTCAAGCGCTACGAAGGAAAACCCGAGTTCGATGAATCTTTCTTTTGTGCGGACTGAGCGATCTAGGGGCGGGGAAGACCCATGGAGCGAGTCCTGATCGTAGGGGCGGGGTTTATGGGGACGGGTATCGCGCAGGTCTGCGCCCAGTCGGGCCGAGAAGTGGACCTTGTGGACGTGGACTCAGGAGCCCTTTACAGGGCCCAAAAGGAGATGGCGCGGTCCCTGGGGAAGCTCTTCGAAAAAGGGAAGTTGAAAGATTCCCCCGATGTGGTCCTGGGGAGAATCTCTACGCATGAAGGTCTGGGGTCGGCGGAGGACGCGGACTGGGTCATTGAGGCCGTCCCGGAGATCATCTCCTTGAAACGGGAGATCTTCGAGACAATAGATCGTATAGTTTCCCCCCGCACACCCTTGGCCTCCAACACTTCCTCCATTCCCATCTCCCGTTTGGCCGAGGTCACCCAGCACCCGGAGCGAGTCCTCGGCCTGCATTTTTTCGGGCCCGTCCCCCTCATGGGATTGGTGGAAGTCGTCAAAGGGGAAAGGACTTCGGAGGATGTCTTCGAACGCGGCGTTGATTTCGTACGCTCGTTGGGGAAGACCCCGGTCCGAGTCATGCGTGACATCCCCTGCTTTGTGATGAACCGGATCTTTTCTGCCGCCTTCCGGGAAGCAGTCGATCTTGTGGCCGCTGGTGTGGTGAGCCCCGAGGAAGTGGACGTGGGGATGCGCTTGGGGTACGGATGGAACGCAGGNCCTTTCGAGATCGCGGACAATGCGGGTCTGGATACCCTGGTGCTTATTGCTCNCAGCATGAAGGCTTTGGGGGAGGAGACATTGGTACCTCGAAGCGATCTTATCGAGCGGATGGTGAAAGAAGGCCGTCTAGGACGCAAATCGGGAAGGGGGTTCTACATGTACTCGGCGGACGGAAAACGCAAAGCAGAGTTCGATTCCGGCCGTCTATAGTTCGGCATAATATTAGTATAATGATTATATCTACTTATATCAACATTAATAAAGTTAAATATAAAGCTTGTGTCTCCCCTGGGGGGTCCATAATAAGGAGGTGACGTTGAACTTCCAAGAAACATTGGAGGACTTGGCCCGACGCAAGGAGCGGGCACGACAGATGGGCGGTACCGAAAAGATCGCGCGTCAGCACCATCGCGGGCGACTCACCGCGAGGGAACGAATCCATCGCCTCCTGGATGAAGGGTCCTTTCTCGAGATCGGGATGTT
Source organism: Desulfarculaceae bacterium JdFR-97 (assembly GCA_002010915.1). Classification (GTDB taxonomy): domain Bacteria; phylum Desulfobacterota; class Desulfocorpusculales; order Desulfocorpusculum; family Desulfocorpusculum; genus JdFR-97. The sequence goes on from MTPG01000034.1 coordinate 46,934, forward strand.
GAACCACTCGGATATGCCCGGGATGGAGGAGCGCACGCCCGCTGACAGCAAGGTGGCGGGCTTCGGTCGAATCAACGGAAGGCCGGTGGTTGTGATCGCCAATGACTTCACGGTGTTGGCTGCCACCTCGAGTCGGGTGGCCGGCCGTAAGGAGGGAGGGCTCAAGCTGGCTGCTGAACGGTATGGATACCCCCTCATTTATCTCGGGGAGGCCGGAGGGGCACGTATCCCGGACATCATGGGTTCCAAAGGGATGGCCTCCTTCGGGGGGGGAGGGCACGATACCTACCTTCAGATGATGAGCCGGGTTCGTTATTCCCCCATGGTGACAGCAGTCTTGGGGGAGTGTTATGGGATGCCCACCTGGATGGCCTGCCTGTCGGACTTCGTGGTCCAGGTGAAGGGGAGCGCCATGGGGGTTTCCGGCCCCAGGGTGCTGAAGCTCGCCATCAGCGAGGAGGTCACGGATGAAGAGCTGGGTGGCTGGCAGGTCCACGCGGAGATCACCGGAATGACCGACCGGGTGGCCGAAAGCGAAGAGGAATGTTTCAGATTGATTCGAGATTTTCTCTCCTACATGCCCTCTCATCGGGATGAACTCCCGCCGAGGCTCCCGATGCCTAGAGCCTCCGGGGATGAAATGGACCGAATTCTNGACTTTCTCCCGGAAAAGAGGAACCGGGTCTATGATATGGAGAGGATTCTCCGCTGTGTGGTGGACAACGGGCGTTTGTTCCTCCTTAAACCCTTGTTCGGGAGGACGGTGATCACCGCCCTGGCCCGTATAGGGGGTAGGGCGGTAGGGATCGTGGCCAATCAGCCCCTGGTTCATGGAGGGGCCATGGATGCGGACGGAATCGACAAGGTCCTCAGCTTCCTCTGTCTGTGCGACACTTTCAATATCCCGTTGCTCTTCTTTCATGATATTCCAGGGTTTCTCGTGGGGAAGGAAGCCGAACGCAGGCGGGTGGCTGCGAAAATCATGAATTACATGAACGCCCTGGGACTGGTAAGCGTCCCTCGCATATCGGTGATCGTCAGAAAGAGCTACGGCATGGCCTTCTGGAACATGTGTGGATCCGGGTGCGGTGCCGACTTCCTTGTGGCGTGGCCCACGGCCGAGATCAGCTTTGTGGATCCCGAGATCGCGGCCCATGTGGTCCTCGGGGGCAAGGCGGACCACGGTGGCGGACAGGGGACCTTGGTACAGAAGTTGGTGGAGGACGCCTCGCCTTACGGAGCCGCGGGGCTTCATTACATTCACGACGTCATCGATCCACGGGAGACTAGGGATTACATCATCCACGCCCTGGATATCTGCCAAGGCTCCCCTTCAAGGGGGATGGGGAAACACCGACTGGCCAATTGGCCCACTAAGTTTTGAGCCATTCGAATACAGCAGAATGTGCCTGATACCCTAAAAGGAGGTGCCTCCATGCGTGAAGTGGTTATCGCCGGATACCTTCGGACCGCCCAGTCGCGTTCCCGTCCCAAGGACCCAGCCAGGGACTGGTTTCACAAGATCCGGGCGGATGAACTACTGGCTAAACTGCTCCCAGAACTCATCAAACGGGTGGGGATCGAACCCTCGGAGATCGACGACTTCTTGGTAGGCTCCGCTATGGGGGTCAGCGAACAGTGGACCTATGGCGGGAGAAACCCCATTTTCCTAGCCAATCTCCCCGAGACCATCCCGGCGAAGTTCGTGGATCAACAGTGCGGCTCTTCCATGGCCTGCATCCACGTCGGCTTCATGGAGATTGCCACGGGTTTTGCGGACATCGTCATGGTGGGCGGGATGGAACACATGACCCGGGTCCCCATGGGGGGAGCCCTGATCGAGAAAGGGGCCATCGTCCCCAACATGCGCCTCTACACGGACGAAGCCTACAAACACTGGGATATGATGACGGCCGTCAACATGGGGCTCACTGCGGAGAAGCTTTTCTCACAGACCGGCTTTACCAAGGAGGATCTGGACCGCTGGGGCGTGCGGTCTCATCAGCTCGCCGCACAGGCCCAGAAGGAAGGGTTCTTCGATGGAGAGATTCTCCCCATCGAGGCCGAGCAGGCCGACGGCACCACCATGGTGGTGGATCGGGACCAGGCCGTACGCCACGATGCGACTCTGGAGGGAATGGCCGATCTCAAACCCGCCTTCAAGCCGGACGGGGTCATCACTGCGGGGAATTCCTCTCCCCTCAATGCAGGGGCTACCTCCATGATCCTCATGTCCAAGGAGACGGCCCAGAGAAAGGGGATCAAGCCCCTGGCGACCATCCGATCCATCGGCTTTGCAGGGGTCGACCCCACCATTATGGGAGCAGGCCCTGTGCCAGCATCGAGAATGGCACTTGAGAGGGCGGGACTCAANGTGGAGGACATCGATTACTGGGAGATCAACGAGGCCTTCTGTATCGTGGCCCTCAACTGCATCAAGGAGCTGGGGATCGATCCCGAAAGGGTCAACGTTATGGGAGGAGGCACCGCCATCGGCCATCCCCTGGGGGCCACCGGGATCCGACTTGTGGGGACCCTGGCGCGGATCCTGAACGTGAAGGGAGGACGCTACGGGTGCGCAAATGCCTGTGTGGGAGGCGGCCAAGGAGTGGCAACGGTCATCGAAAGGGAACCGTAGAGAGGATTCGATGCATCCCGGGATGGCCGACGAGGGAGGGGCGGCGGAACGCCGCTCTTCCCTCGCCTCGGAGAGGGGAAGGGATAGGATGGTGAAGGGCCGTGGCGAGGAGATCCTCAGGGTTTCAGAGATCAGCCTGCACTTCGGCGGGGTGGCAGCCTTGAAGCGAGTCAGTCTGGAGGTCCATCGGGGAGAACTGGTTGCCCTGATCGGGCCGAACGGCGCGGGGAAGACCTGCCTGTTGAACTGTATCAATGGATTTTATCGTCCGGACTCAGGACGGATCGTCTACAAGGGCAAAGACGTCACTTCGCTGCCACTGCACAAGAGATCCCATCTCGGAATTGCGAGGGTGTTTCAGGGAATTCAGTTATATGGAGGGCTCACCACACTGGACAACTTGATGGCCGGGCGGCATATGCAGATTCACCATGGAATCCTTGCGGCCCTGTGGTTTTTCGGCAAAGCCAGAAAAGAGGAGATCTCTCAGCGGAAAAAGGTAGAGGAGATCATCGATTTTCTAGAGATCGAGCACGTCCGAAAAAAACTTGTGGCTGAACTCCCCTATGGGCTCCAGAAGAGGATCGATCTCGGGCGTGCGTTGGCCATGGACCCAGAGTTGCTGCTTCTGGATGAGCCTATGGCCGGGATGAACCTCGAGGAAAAAGAGGACATGGCCCGTTTCATCCTGGACATCAACGAGGAGAGAGGCACGACCATTATTTTGGTGGAACATGACATGGGCGTGGTGATGGATATCGCGGATCGGGTGGTGGTCCTGGATTTCGGCGTCAAGATCGCCGAGGGGAGTCCCGCCCAAGTCAGCCGGGACCCCAAAGTGATCGGTGCATATCTGGGCGAGGGAAATGGGTGATGGCCACTATGACCTCGGAAATCGCCATAACGGCTCAAAACGATACATTGCCTAAACTTTTGGTATGGAACTATCGCAGACAGCCCTCCAAAGTGGCCATGAGGAAGAAGGACTTGGGGATATGGAACCCGTATACATGGGAGGATTGCTATTTAAACATCAAACACTTCGCGCTGGGGTTAATGAAACTGGAGTTCAAACGGGGGGATAAGATCAGCATCGTGGGAGACAATGACCCGGAGTGGTACTGGGCCGAGCTGGCAGCTCAGGCCCTGGGAGGGGCTGCGGTGGGGATGTACGTGGATGTAATCCCGGATGAGGTCCGATATATTGCGGATCATTCNGATAGTGTCTTCGCTGTAGTCAAGGATCAAGAACAGTGCGACAAGTTTCTGGAAGTGATCGACCGGCTCCCCAAGATCAAGAAGATTATCTACTGGGATCCCAAGGGGATGAGGGCCTATCGAAGCAATCCGTTGATCACTTCGTTCGGGGAAGTGGTGGAGATGGGGCGTGGGGTAGAGGAGGAATCCCCGGGGCTGTTCGAGGAACTGGTGGGGCAGGGGAAGTCCACGGATTGCGCCGTCATTTGTTACACCTCGGGGACCACAGGGATGCCCAAAGGGGCCCTCATCAGCCATGCCTACCTCATCGAAGGGGCTCGGAAGTTCGCCCGAGTCAACCCATGGTCGCCCTCAGATGAATACCTATCCTTCGTGCCGCTGGCGTGGATCGCGGAGCAGCTCTTTATGGTGGCCTGGCTGCTTTGGGGGATGCCCGTCAATTACCCGGAATCTCCTGATACTGTCCAGGAGAATATACGGGAGATCGGCCCCCGCCTCCTTCTGTTGGGGCCCAGACAATGGCAGGGGTTGGTCTCCACGGTCCAGATGAAGATCAACGACGCCGGACCCATAAGAAGATGGCTGTATCGATTGAGCATGGCCATTGGGTACAAGTGGGCCGATTACCGGTATGAGAAGAGGAGGACGCCTCCGTTGCATTGGTCCGTTCTCTACAAACTGGCGGATTGGGCCTGTCTCATGCACATTAGGGATCATCTCGGCCTGAGGCGGACTCGGGTTGGGCTCACGGGAGGCTCCTCCCTGGGACCTGACGTATTCCGTTGGTTTCAGGCCGTGGGCGTCAATATCAAGGAGGCCTACGGCCTCACAGAGGTGAATCCCGTGGCCATGCACAGGGAATGGCCCAAGGCGGGGACCGTAGGGCCGGTGGTCCCGGGCGTGGAGGTCAAGATATCTGAGGAAGGAGAGATCTGGATCACCAGCAACCCCATCTTCGATGGCTATTACAAACAGCCGGAGGAGACGGAGAGGGTTGTGGAGGACGGATGGGTCAAGACAGGGGATGCGGGTGTATTTGATGAGGATGGGCACCTCATCGTCCTCGATAGAATGAAGGATATGTTGACGTTGAAAGGAGGAGAGAAATACTCCCCTACCTACATCGAGAACAGGCTCAAATTCAGTCCTTACATCAAAGACGGAATGGTGGTGGGCGGAGAGGACAAGGAGTACCTATTCGCCATCATTAACATCGATTTCGACAATGTGGGACGATGGGCCGAGAAGAACGGCTATCCATACACTACTTTTGTGGACCTTTCGCAGAAAAAGGAAGTCTACGATCTGATTTCCAAAGATGTGGAGAGGGTCAACAAAGACCTTCCTGAGGGAGCCCGCGTGAGGAAATTTTCCCTGCTTCACAAGGAATTCGATCCCGACGAGGGGGAGCTGACCAAGACGAGGAAGCTCCGGAGGTCTTTTCTGGAGCAGAAGTACAAGGCAATGATCGAGGCCGCTTATTCTGATCAACCCAAGGTAAGCACCGAGGCGGAGGTGAAATACCGGGACGGGCGGACGGCCGTGATCAAGACTGATATCTTGATCCGCACCTTGGAATAGAGGCCCCTCATGGAATTCTTCTCTCAGCTTTTGGTAAGTGGAATCTTGACGGGCTCTGTCTATGCACTGATGGCCTTGGGAATCGTCGTGATCTACAAGGCGTCGAGCGTCTTTAATTTCGCCCACGGCAGTATCGTGGCATTCTCCGCATATCTGCTTTGGTCATTCGTGGTACAGCTCCACATGAACCTCCTGCTTGCGGTCGTCTGCACCCTCATAGGGCTTGCAATCCTCGCTTGGCTGATTCAGCGACTGATCCTTTATCCTCTCACTGGCCAACCGATCTTGGCTGCAATCGTGGCCACGTTGGCCCTGGGAGAGGTCCTTGCAGGATTCGTGACGCTTCTCTGGCCGGGCCCCGCGCGGACATATCCCAAGTTTTTCCCATCGGGGACCTTCCACTTGGGTGCCACTGTGATCTCGCTGGAGAGCGTAATCAATTTCCTCATCTGCGCTTTGGCCTTTATCGCGTTTATGCTCTTTTTCCAAAAAAGCAAACTCGGTCTGGTCATGAGAGGAACCGCCGAGGATCACCAGCTTGCTCGAAGTGAGGGTGTGAAGATCAATCGAATCTTCGTGCTCGCATGGTTTGTGGCCATAATCATGGCTGCCATCGGGGGGTTTCTCATGGCCCAGATGCACGGGGTGAACCAGGAGCCATTGATCGCGCTGGGCATGAAATCTTTGGCCGTGGTCATCCTGGGAGGCATGGAGTCCGTCCTGGGAGCCGTGCTGGCGGGGATCACCATCGGGATGTTGGAGGCCTTGGGGGCCGGCTATCTGGATCCAATAGTGGGGGGAGGCGTGGAGGAGGTCTTCCCCTTCGTGATTCTTCTTGTGGTGTTGCTTATCAAACCTTACGGGCTCTTCGGATATCAGAGAATAGAGAGAGTTTGATGCGATGATGAAGAGGCCTTGCGGAACCTTCGATGAGTCGTACGCCCAGGACTTGGCCTGTGTCCGGACTCCCTTCCGATGGACTATGCTCGTTGTCCTTTTTGCTCTCCTGTTCGGGGGTATTCCCCTTGTGGCCAGTGATTATTTTCTGGGAGTCATGAACCTCATCGGGATCACCGTCATCGCCATGCTGGGCTTAAATATCTTGACGGGCTACTGTGGTCAGATCAGCATCGGTCACGCGGCCTTTATCGCTGTAGGGGCTTACACCAGCGCCATCCTCTCCGAGCATCTGGGATGGCCCTTCTGGGCCACACTTCCCAGTGCCATGTTCGTCTCCGGGTTGATGGGCCTGATCGTCGGCCTTCCTTCTCTCAGGATTAAAGGTTTTTACATCGCCATCTCCACCTTGGCCTTTCACTACATCATCATCTGGGTCATCCTCCATGGCGGAGACTTGACCAAGGGGGTCTGGGGACTCTCCTGCGACTTTCCCAAACTCTTTGGGATGGAGCTTGACACGGAGATGGAGATGTATTTCCTCATCATGCCGATTGCCGTATTGGGGACCGCAGGGGCCTTTAACCTGACCAGGACCAAATTCGGAAGGGCCTTCATCGCTGTTAGAGATAACGACATCGCCGCGGAATTTATGGGATACAACATCTTCAAGCTCAAGGCCTTGGCCTTCATCATCAGCTCACTTTATGCCGGGGCCGCCGGAAGCCTCCTCGCACATTATCTCGGCATGATCACAATCGAGCAGTTTCCCTTGATTGATTCCATATGGTACCTGGGAATGCTGATCGTCGGTGGCATGGGGAGCATCACCGGCGCCATCTTCGGGGCCTTTGCTTTCCGTCTCTTGGCTCAATTGGTGATCTACATCACTCCTCTCATCGGTCAGGTTATCCCTGCGGTTTCGGTGTCGGGGGTGGCCGGTTTCACTCAGATGCTCTTCGGAACCGTGATCATCCTGTTTTTGGTCCTGGAGCCTCGCGGTTTAAACCACAGGTGGCAGATCATCCTCTCTTCATTTCGGATCTGGCCCTTTCCATATTGAGGGAAAGGATGGTTTTTAACCTGTGAAAAGGAGGGAGAAAATGAGAAGAGCATCGGACGGACGCAGAATGGGGATGAGGGGGATCAAGAGGGGTTTCATTGTGGGGTGCTCCTTATTGATCCTCTGTCTCTTTTTGCCTTGCCCTGCAGTAGCCGCCCAAAAGCCCGTCATTGTCATCGGGCATCTACCCCACTTCACCGGGGCCTACGGGGCCACTCAGGCGGCCTTCGGACCCGCCCAGGAGGATGCCATCGAGTGGGCGAACAAAGTCAATTATGTCCCTGGGGCCGAATTGAAGCTGATCTGGGTGGATGGAGGCACGGACCCGGCCAAGTCCTTGGCTGGATTCAAGAAGATGATCGCTCACAAACCAAAACCCGCCGTGATCATCGGAGAGTCCACGGGGATCGGAACCGCCTTGGTCAAATGGCATGCCAAGGTGAAGATCCCGGACGTAGAGGGCGGCATGAGCTTGGCCATGATCGATCCGCCGAGGTGGACGTTCTGTCAGCCCCCGCCGTATGTCAATCAATTCGGGGCTTGGGTGGATTATTTCTTGACTCATATCTGGAAAAAGAAGGAACCGCCCAAATTCGCATGGCTGACGTGGGACAATCCTTTTGGTAAAGCACCTATGACCAAAGAGGCTGAGCTCTATCTGCAATCCAAAGGGATAAAGATCGTAGCGAGGGAGTTCATCCCCAATGTGCCTTCGGATACCACGGCCCACGTGATGCGCTTGAAGGAATCGGGAGCCGACTTCACCTTCGGTGGAATGTATCCATCCGCTCTCTCCGTAGTTCTCAAGGATATGGACAGGTTGGGGATGACGGGCAAGATCACCATTGGGCTCAGCTACGCCTGCAACCTGGGCGAGCTTTTGGGTTATGTGGGTCCCTTGGCCAACGGCGTACACATCACCGCGATCAACACCTTGATAACGCAGTGGGAGGAAAAGTGCCCCATGGTGAAGGAGATGTACGAAAAGAAGAAGAGGACGGCCAACAAATGGGGTTACGGCAACTGTTGGTCTAAATTCGCCATTGCTGTGGAAGCGGTGAGGAGAGCTGCCGCGGCCGTGGGGCCCGACAAGGTGGACGGACAAGCGGTGTACAATGCCTTGATCAACATGAAGAATTTCGATGCATGGGGGACCAGCCCGCCCATTACATACTCTGAAACCCGGCGTGTGGGGATGGACACCGTGGAGATTCAGGCCATTGAAGACGGAAAGGTGGTTTCCAAAGGATTCTTCCCGACCCCGGATCTTCTCCCTGGAGGGAAGGATGTGCCCAAATAGCGGCCGCTCTGAGCGCAGGAAAGCAGGCCGTTGGTGTGGCAGGATGAGTCAACCATGCTTCGCTTGAACAACGTGGAGGTGGTTTACAACAAGGTCCTCCTGGTNCTGCGAGGGGTCTCTCTGGATGTGGAAGAGGGGAATATCGTGGCCCTGCTGGGCGCGAATGGTGCGGGCAAAAGCACCACTCTCAAGGCCATATCCGGACTCTTGCGGGCGGAGCTGGGAGAGATCACGCGAGGGAGTATCCTGTTCAAGGGAGAGAAGATCCATAAGAGGGACCCGGAATATATCGCCGGGCTGGGAATCCGCCAAGTCATGGAAGGGAGGAGATTGTACCTCCATCTCACCACAGAAGAGAACCTGCGCATGGGGGCCTATCTGAATAAGGACCGCCTGGATGTGAAGAGGAGGCTCTCTCAGATCTATTCCTATTTCCCTGCGCTGGTCGATCTTCGAAACAAGGTCAGCGGTTATCTCTCCGGAGGCGAACAGCAGATGCTGGTCATCGGCAGGAGCTTGATGGCGCGGCCGTCGATCCTGATGTTGGACGAGCCGTCTTTGGGATTGGCCCCCTTGGTGGTCAGGGAGATCTTGCACATTATCCAAAGGATCAACCGCGAGGAGAATATCGGGATCTTGCTCGTAGAGCAGAACGCTCGAGCGGCCCTGGCCGTGGCCGACTATGCCTATGTCATGGAAAATGGACGTGTGGTTTTGGATGGGCCTTCGGAAAAAGTTCGGGAAAATGAGGATGTCAAGGAGTTTTACTTGGGGCTGACAGGGATCGGAGAGAAAAAGAGCTACAGGGACGTCAAGCACTATAAAAGACGAAAGCGATGGTTGGGTTGAAGAAGTGGATATCAAAGAGGAACTGAAAGAATTGGAGCGTCGCCGACATGCCGCCCTGCAGATGGGCGGTCCGGAAAAGGTGAAGCGTCAACATGATCGAGGGAAGCTGACGGCTCGTGAGCGCATTCAACTGCTCATGGACGAGGGCTCCTTCCAGGAGTACGGCCTTCTGGCCACCCACCAGAGTCACAGGCCGGAGATGGACGGCCGAATCACCCCCGCCGATGGGGTCATCACAGGATTCGGCCTCGTGGAAGGACGCATGGCGGGGGTCATCGCCGAGGATTTCACCGTGTTGGGAGGCTCGGTGGGGCTGACCCACATGATGAAGAAGGTGCGGATGGTGGAAATCGCCACTCAAGAGAGGGTGCCCCTTATATGGCTTTTGGACGGGGCGGGTGCCAGGGCAGAGGAGGCCATAGGAGAGGGCCTTCCCGCGGTCTTTCATCATTTGAAGATAGCGAAGATGTCTGGTATCGCCCCGCAGGTGGGTGTGGTTATGGGGCCCTGCGCCGGTGATTCCGCACTGGTAGGGAGCCTACTCGAGTTCATCATCATGGTGAAAGGACACGGCATGATGGCTGCGGGTGGGCCTCCGGTGGTTCTCACGGCCACTGGAGAACGGGTAACCAAGGAGGACCTGGGAGGGCCCGACGTCCATTGCAAGATCTCCGGGGTGGCCGACAATGTGGCCGAAAGTGATGCGGACGCCATTCAAATGGTCAAACGATATCTCTCCTACCTTCCATCCAACGCCTGGGAGTATCCCCCTTCTAGGGAGAGCCAGGACGATCCGGAGCGCATGGAGGAGGAACTCCTGGAGATCCTGCCTCAAAATCCCAAGCGGCCCTATGATATGAAAAGAATCATAAACTGCATCGTTGATCGAGAGAGCTTCTTCGAGATCAAGCCGGACTTCGCCCCCATGATGATCACCGGACTGGCCAGGATGAACGGTCATCCCGTGGGGATTATCGCCAATCAACCCATGGTCTATGCCGGGGCCATCACGGCCAAAGCGGCTCAGAAGGAGAGACACTTCATCGACCTGTGCTCGGCCTACCATTTGCCGATCATCTTTCTCGTGGATGTGCCGGGAGTGATGACAGGGCCGCAGTCCGAGCGAGAGGGGGCTTTGCGATTTGGTCTCGCCGTGGCCTATTCTTTGGCCTGGGCCGATGTGCCGAAGATCACGGTTGTTATCCGGAAGGCGTTCGGGTTCGGTGGATGTGCCATGTGTGGGTACGGGGCCAAACAGACACTCGTTTTGGCCTGGCCCACAGCGGACTTCGGGTCCCTTCCGGTGGAGGGGGGGGTGTTGGCCGGCCATGGTTCTCAGCTGGCTGACGCAAAGGACCCGGAAACCCTGCGGAAACAGATCGAGGAGGCATATAGGAAGTATTGTGGGGCCTATCCCGCGGCTCAACGTTTCAACGTGGACGACGTGATCGACCCCAGGGAGACCAGACCGAGGATCATTCGTGCCTTGGAACTTGCGTTGTGCCGCCGCTCCTCAAGACCGTCTCCGGTCATGCGGCATGGAGTGATGCCGTAGCAGCGGGATGCGGAGCTCGTTGGGGTCTGCCGAAAGGGGGTTTTGTCAAACAGCGAAGTTCCCCGCCTTTCTCCGGGTCCCAAAGCAGGTTGCCTTGGGATGACCGACTGTGTTGGAGATCTTTCATGAGATATTGTGGTTCAATTCGGCGCCGNGGGTGCCCGTAAGGAGGAGGTCATGAGAGTGGAAGACATTCGCAAGGTCGCTGTGCTTGGGGCGGGCGATATGGGACACGGAATCGCTGAGGTAGCCCTGCTTGCGGGATATACCGTCTATCTCAGGGACATCAAGCAGGAGTTCGTGGATCGGGGTGTGCAACGCATCGACGAGAGCCTAAAGAAGCTTCTCCAGAAGGGAAAGGTGTCCCAGGATCTCTACGATCGAATCCACAGGGAACTTCTCCGTCCCTGCCTGGATCTCCAGGAGGCCGTCCAGGAAGCGGACCTCGTCATTGAGGCCATTCCTGAAGTCCTAGAGCTCAAGAAGGAGACCTTCGCCGAGGTGGATCGCTTTGCTCCTGCCCATGCATTGCTGGCATCCAATACCTCCACCATGAAGATCACGGAGATCGCTAAGGCCACTCGACGTCCCGAGAAGGTCCTGGGACTCCATTACTTCAATCCGGCCGTGCTGATGAAGCTGGTGGAGGTGATCCGGGGGGAGAAGACCTCCGAGGAGACCATGCAGGTGGCCTACGACTTCTGCCTCAAGACGAATAAGGTGCCCGTCAGGGTAGAGAAGGACGTGCCGGGATTCATCGTCAACCGGGTCCAGGCGCCCGCTGGGGTGTTGCTGGGATGCATTCTGGATGAAGGGATCGCTCAGCCCGAGGAGATCGACGCCCTAATGAGGAAGCTGGGCATGCCCATGGGGCCTTGCGAACTCATGGATTATACGGGCCTGGATATCAATTACCACGCCCGTCTCTACTTCGCGGAGACGGTCCATCCAGACTTTGCTCCTCCGAGAGTCGTGGTAGAGAAGGTCAAGGCAGGTCAGCTGGGCAAGAAGACGGGAAAGGGGTTTTACGACTGGTCCCAAGGCAGACCCGAGATCGACCTCTCCAAGGCCACGGACAAACTGGACCCCATGGACCTGTTGGCGGTCCAGATCAATGAGGCCACCAAGTTGATCGAGATGGAGGTATGCGGTCCCGAGGACATTGATACGGCCATCGTCAATGGGACCGGGAACACCGTCGGCCCCATGGCCGTTGCCAAGGGACAAGATCCGGTAGACCTAGCTGCCCGACTCGATCGGCTGGCCGACCGCTTCGGAAAGGAGATTTTCCGTCCTACAAAGATGATCCGAGAAGGGAGGTATCGGTAGTCCTCAGGGCACCGGCTGATCCCATCTTGGGGAAAGCGAAGGGCAGGCGGGGAAACAAGACCATGGATCCGGCCCGGGTAGAGGGGTCTGCTCCCCTGCTCGGAGGGGACTTTCCCTTCAGAAACCCTCGTAGACGATCTTCCCTCCCACCACCGTCATCAGGACGGAGGTGCGGGGGATCTCCTCAGGGGAGACAGCGGTGATGTCTTGGTCGATGACGGTCAAATCCGCCCGGAGGCCGGGACGCAGCTCGCCCGTTACGTCCCTCAACCCCGCGGCGTGTGCCGCGTTTCGGGTATAGGCCGCAAGGGCCTGTGGGACATCGATTCTTTCTAGCGGGATCCATCCCTCGCGGCCCTCTTTCTCCTGTCTAGTCACGGCGGTGTAGATGCCCAAGAAGGGATTTAGGTCCGCCACCGGCCAGTCCGATCCGAAGACCACAGTACATCGCCGATCCATGAGGCTTCGGAGGGGATACGAGAGGCGGGCCCTCCACGGACCCAGCCTCTCTTCAGCGAGGCGGGCGTCCGTTCGGAGATGGACCGGTTGCATGGAGACAATGAGGCGGGGGTGATCCACCCGGAGGAGGGCCTCCTCGGAGGGATGCTGAAAATGCTCGATGCGAAGAGGAGCGGATCCGATCCCCTCTTCAATGCAGGTCCGGAAGCAGTCCAGGCAGTAGTCGATGGCTGCATCACCGATGGCGTGGAGAGATATAGGGATCTCCAGAGATGCGGCCCTTAGAACCCCCTCCTTGAAGGATTTGGGATCCTGAATCCAGGGAACCCCCCTGTCTTGGGTCCCCACGTAGGGTTCATGGAGCCAAGCCGTGGCGGATCCCAGGCTCCCGTCGGTCCATGCCTTCAGCCCGGCGGGGATGAGCCGCTCCGGCCAGGGCTCATCTAACGATGCCTTGTAGGCGTCCAGGGCCTCCATGGGGACCCTCAAATGGACGTGCAACCCCACGCCTTCCACCTCCATGGCCGTTCGGTAGGCCGACACCTCTTTCCAGTCCAAGGCGATGTCCTGCACCGCAGTGAGGCCGAGGGAGGCAGCCTTCCTCAGGGCCCTATGAAGCAATCCCGCTCTTTCCTCATCGTCCGGAGCAGGGATGTGGCGCTGAACCAGTTCCATGGCTCGCTCCAGGAGCAGCCCCGTGGGATGGCCGCTTTCAGGGTCCCTCACGATACGTCCTCCGTCTGGATCGGGCGTCTCCGCCCCAATCCCAGCCAGCTCCAGGGCACGGGAATTGGCCAGGGCCGAGTGCATGTCGTGGCGGATCAGAAATAGGGGACGGTCTCCCGTAAGGTCGTCGACCCAGCCTCGATGAGGAGGTTCCCCCCAGAGAGAATCGTCCCAAAGGCCGCCGAGGATCCAGTGGGAAGATGGATTCTCTTCCATCCAGAGGCGGATTCTTCTGACGAACTCCTCGCGGCTTCGCACACCCCTCAAGTCCACGGATCGCAGGCTCAGGGCCCCCATCATCATATGGGTATGGCCGTCTATGAGTCCTGGAAGGATCATGGCCCCGGAAAGCCGTATCCGGTGTACCTTTCCCCTGGCAAAGGCACCACAAACCTCTTCCGACCCTCCTAAGGCCAATATTCTTTCTCCTCCAAAGGCGATGGCACCTCTTCGGGTGGACCCATCGGGAAGGAAAAGAACCACGTCATCCAGGACGGTTACTTCACCAGTGGGCATGATTCTCTCTCCGCATACAACCTACATAGAAAATAGCTGGCTCACGGGAGATACCCTTATTTTGAGGAGTTCTTTTCGGGTCCGCCTGAGGCGAACCTGGCCCCACTGCAAATTCAAAAACTCGCCCTTCGGGCTCAGATCCCGCGAAATCGGGGGACGATCGTTTCGCTTCCTGCCTCAGGCGGACCTCGCGAAAAGACCTTCAAATCTGTTCAGGGCACCTCCTGTGTTGGGCGGGGAGTCCTGGGCCGCTGTTTTCATGCCTCTAGGGTGCCCCGTCTGGGGGCGAGGCATGAACAGTTTCGTTGAAATCCCCTCTTAATCCCAGAGGCCGGAAATCCCTCCTCGGTCATCCTCATCATAGCCCCATCTTGACTCAGAGTCATGCCCTCTCGAAACGTATGGGGGAGGTATGGTAGGCTGTCGTTGAGGGATTTTTCGTAGAAAGTGGCCGATGTAGATTTAGGAGGCGGTCTCCTCTGGGTGTGGGCTTCCTCGAAAAGGCAGACGACCCCGGGCTTGCAAACCATCCATGGGATTCCTATAAGGAGGAGAAAGGGAGTTGGGGTCGAAGCTCATTTGTTGCGTAATATCTCCGGTGCGGAGGTGAAGAGATGAGCGGCGGAAAGATCCACGCGGTGATCCTCGCTGGAGGAAGTGGGACTCGCTTTTGGCCCCTTAGCCGAGAGCGGATGCCCAAACAGCTCCTCAGGATCGTGGGACAGGAAAGTATGATTATCCAGACCCTGAAGCGGGCCAGACCCTTGACGACGGAGGATCGGATCTGGGTGGTCACTGTGGCCTCCCAGGCCGTGGAGGTCCAGACAGAGCTTGCCTCCATGGGCATGGAGGGGATGCGCATCTTGAAAGAGCCCGTGGGGCGCAATACGGCAGCGGCCATTGGACTTGCGGCGGTCCACATCCTGCGCCGTGAACCCGATGCAGTGATGGTGGTGCTGCCGGCAGACCATTACATCGAGCATGAGGGGCGGTTCCTGGAGGTCCTCGAGGCCGGTGCGCTGGTGGCCAGGAGTGGATGGCTTGTGACTTTGGGAATTCCGCCCACCAAGCCCGAGACGGGGTACGGCTATATTCAAAGAGGAGAGCCCCTTGAGCCCGAGGCGTGCGGGAGTCCTCCTATGGAGGTCTTTCAGGCCGTCCGCTTCACGGAGAAGCCGGACAGGGGGACGGCCGAAGCCTATCTGCGTTCCAAGGAGTTTTTCTGGAACAGCGGGGTGTTTCTCTGGAGGGCGGACCGCTTTCTGGAGGAGATGGAGCGGCATTTGCCGGATCATGCCAAGGGCTTGAAAGAGATCCAGGAGGTCGGTGAAGGGAATGGAGAGAGGATACGAACCTTCTACGAGGGACTGCAGCCTATCTCCGTGGATTATGGGATCATGGAGAAGGCAGAGCGGGTGGCTGTCATCCCTGCTGAGGTGGGATGGAGCGATGTGGGTAGTTGGGATGCTCTCTGGGAGATCCTGGAGAAGGATTCTGGAGGAAACGTCCTTCAGGGCGATGTCCTCACTTTGGAGGGACGGGGAAACCTTATCCTCTCCAAAGAGAGGCTGGTCGCTGCCTTGGGCCTCGAAGATATGGTGGTGGTGGATACCCTTGATGCCGTCCTGATCTGCCCGAGGCGACGGAGCCAGGACGTGCGGGCTCTGGCCGAACGTCTCCGAGAGTCGGGCCGGGAGGAGGCCGTGATCCATCGGGAGGTCCCCAAGCCCTGGGGTGCCTACCGGGTCTTGGATCGAGGATCTGGGTATCAGGTCAAGTGGTTGGATGTCCTTCCCGGTCAACGCCTCAGTCTTCAGAGCCACGGTCGGAGGGCCGAGCACTGGATTGTGGTCTCGGGTACTGCCACCGTCACTCTGGACCACAGGGTGGTGGAGGTCCCCTGCGGTGAGCATATCTACATCCCCAAGGGGAGCCGCCACCGGGTGGAGAATCGGGGTGAAGAGACGCTTCGGCTGGTAGAGGTCCAGACCGGGGATTATCTGGGGGAGGACGATATCGTTCGATACGAGGACGACTACGGAAGGACCTAAGGAGGAGAGATGGTACATCGCCTCCCGATCCGCGGGTTTGGGGCGCCGAACCCCTGTCTGCAATGGATTTCGCGGTCTGATCGAGAGAGGAGTCCTTCTGGAAGGCCGCTCCTTATGCCTGGATTCAGGTCAGTTTGGGGCACGTAGGCAACAGGACCGCCTTTGAAGGCCAACAGGAGAATCCTACGGTGAGGGCCGATGCTGTCATCGATCTCTTCCTGAGCCACCTGGGGGTGGAGAGGGGTCTCTCACCCAATACCTTGGAGGCCTACAGCCGAGATCTCCTTCAGTTTCTCGATTACCTGGAAGGGAAAGGAGTCCGGCACTTGGGGGAGGTCACCCCCGTGCACATCCAGGGCTTTTTGGCCCATCTTCGATCCCGTTCCCTCTCCCCCCGCACGGCGGCTCGCCGTTTGGCTGCGGTTCGATCCTTTTTTCGCTTTCTCGTCCGCGAGCGACACCTAGACCGCAATCCCACCGCCCCACTTCGGTCCCCCAAGCTGGGTCGATCCCTTCCCAAGGCCCTTGGATCCGAAGAGGTCCAAGCCGTCCTTTCGGCGGCCCACGGCGAGGATCCCGTGGATCTGCGCAATCGAGCCATGTTGGAGCTCCTATACGCCACGGGGATGCGCGTCTCAGAGCTAGTGGGGTTGGACGTTCGGTCCGTCTCCTTCATGACAGGGACCGTCCAGGTGAGGGGAAAGGGAGGGAAGGAAAGGGTGATCCCTGTAGGGCAGTACGCCTTGGAGGCCCTGAGGCTCTATTTGGAGAAAGGGAGAAGGGCCCTCGTGAAGGACCTTGATCCCCCTGCCCTTTTTCTCAATCGCTCCGGCAAACGCTTGACCCGTCAGGGTTTCTGGAAGATCTTGAAACAAGTGACCCGCCGTGCGGGCCTACAAAAGGATGTCACGCCGCACATGATCCGCCACACCTTCGCTACCCATCTGTTGGAAGCGGGAGCGGACCTCAGAGCCATCCAGGAGATGCTCGGCCATGCCGATATCTCCACCACGCAGATCTACACCCATGTGATTCGGCAGAGGCTCAAAGAGATTCACCGGCGTTGTCATCCACGAGGCGAGTAGGGAAGGGCCCCCAGAGACGGAGGTCCCAGAGCCCGAAGGCGAGACAAGGAAGGCGGAACCATTCAGGTCATCACCACCCATATCAACGCGGACTTCGACGCCATGGCCTCCATGTTGGCTGCCAAGAAGATCTATCCGGAGGCCAGGATCGTCTTTCCCGGATCCCAGGAGAGGACTCTGCGGGAGTTTCTGGTGCAGTCCACCTTCTATATCTTCGAGGTGGATCGGGTGCGGGATGTGGATTTAGAAGAGGTGGACACCCTGATCTTGGTGGACACTAGACAAAAGGGGAGGATCGGACCTTTCGCAGAAGTGGCGGAGCGGCCGGGAGTTCGGATCCACATCTACGATCACCATCCCCCCAGCGAGGACGATTTGAAGGGGGAAGTAGAAGTGGTGAGGGAGGTGGGGGCGACTTCCACTATCATGGTGGATGAGCTTCGTCGAAAGGGGATCCGACTGAGTCCCGACGAGGCCACCGTACTGGCCACCGGTATCTATGAGGACACGGGCTCTCTGACCTTCTCCTCCACCACCGAAGAGGACTTTATGGCCATGGCCTATCTCCGGTCCGTGGGCGCCAAACTGAGCGTAATCTCGGACCTGATCACCCGTGAACTGACGGCGGAGCAGGTCTTTCTCTTGAACGACCTAATTAGGTCGGCCCGTAAGATCCGTGTCAAAGGGGTGGAGATCGTTTTGGCCAAGGCCTCTTCGGATCGGTATGTGGGCGACTTCGCTGTTTTGGTTCACAAGCTGCGGGACATGGAAAACATCGATGTATTGTTCGCCCTGGCCCGCATGGAGGATCGTGTCTATCTGGTGGCCAGGAGCCGGATCGAGGCCGTCAATGTGGGACAGATCGCCCTTGCTTTCGGCGGCGGCGGGCATGCTACTGCGGCCTCGGCCACCATCCGGGACTTGACCTTGATCCAGGTAGAAGAGAGACTTCTCAAGCTTCTTGAGGAGACGGTTCGGCCTTCTAAGACCGCCTCGGACATCATGTCTTTTCCAGTCAAGACGATCCAGGCCCATCAGGCCCTCCGCGAGGCCGGAGCTATCCTCTCCCGTCACAACATCAACGTGTTGCCTGTCATGGAAGGAGAGAGACTGGTGGGGCTCATCTCACGGGTCATCGTCCAGAGGGCGGCCTATCATGGGCTTGAGGACCTTCCGGTTCGTGAATACATGACCACTGAATTCGTCACGGCCGAACCAGAGACCCCTGTGGAAGAGGTGAGGCGGCTCATAGTAGAGAACGCTCAGCGTTTCTTACCTGTAANGGAAGGGGAACGTCTGGTTGGTGCGGTGACTCGAACGGACATTCTGAGGGAGATGGAGGCTCAACTGGGAGGAGCCATTCTTCGCGGGCCCGACCGCGAAGGGGAGGGGTTTGTACGAAAGAAGGACATTCGGCGGCTCATGGAGGAGAGACTTCCCGAACCAATTCTGGAGATGCTCAGGGAGATCGGCCGGGTGGC
Source organism: Desulfarculaceae bacterium JdFR-97 (assembly GCA_002010915.1). Lineage (GTDB taxonomy): Bacteria > Desulfobacterota > Desulfocorpusculales > Desulfocorpusculum > Desulfocorpusculum > JdFR-97. The sequence goes on from MTPG01000034.1 coordinate 65,682, forward strand.
AGAGGAGATGCGCTATCATGCCTATGTGGTGGGCGGATTTGTCCGGGATCTCCTCCTGCGCGTGGACAACCTGGACGTAGATGTGGTGGTGGAAGGCGACGGGATCCGCTTCGCGCAACGCTTTGCCGAATCTCGGGGATGTCGGCTCCGGTCCCATCAGAAGTTCGGCACTGCAGTGATCATCTTTCCCGATGGGTTCAAGGTGGACGTCGCCACCGCCAGGACGGAATACTATGAACGGCCTGCCGCTCTCCCCACTGTGGAGATGGGGTCCATCAAGCTGGATCTCTATCGGCGCGACTTTACCATCAACGCCTTGGCCGTGCGCCTGAATCCCGTGTCGGCATTCGGGCAACTGCTGGATTTCTTCGGTGGGCAGCGTGACCTGAAAGATCGCACTCTGCGGGTCCTTCACAACCTCAGCTTGGTGGAGGATCCCACCCGCGTGTTGAGGGCGGTCCGATTCGAACAAAGGTTCGGATTCCGGATCGGCAAGCATACCCTGAACCTCATCCAGAACGCCGTGCGGATGAACTTTTTGGAGAGGGTGGAGGGGCACCGTCTGTGGCACGAACTGCGCATGCTCCTTGAGGAGAGAAGCCCGATTCTCGGGCTGCGGAGATTGGCGGAGTTGGACGTGCTCCGTTTCATTCACCCCAGGCTCAAGCTCTCCAAAGAGAAAGAAAGGCTGCTCCAGGAGGTGGAGGGTGTGCTGTCGTGGTACGGCCTCCTCTATCTGGATGAAGAAATGGAGCCCTGGAGGGTTCATCTCATGGCCCTATTGGATAGGCTGAATGATCGGCAGGTGCGTGAGACCCTGCAGCGTCTGGGGTTCCATCGGCGTGAGCTGGGCCGCATCGCATCCCAAAAGCTCCTGGCAGACCGGACTCTCCCTCTCCTTTCCCGTGAGAAGGGCCTCGTCCCGAGTCAGGTCTTCCGATTGCTTCGTGACCTGGAGATCGAGCCACTTCTCTATATGGTGGCCAAGGCGGAGGACCAGCGGGTCAAACGGCACTTGACTCAGCACATCACCCATTACAGACAGGTGCGGCCCGAGCTCAATGGAGAGGACCTGAAATCCCTGGGTATGAAACCGGGGCCCATCTTTCGGGAGACTCTGGACGCTCTGAGGGACGCCCGGCTCGACGGATGGATCCGAAGCCGGGAGGATGAGATCGCCTTTGTGAAGGCCCGGTTCCTCTCCCGACAGAGATCGGAGACCGACGCGGAGGCCTCCGGCCCTTGATCTATACCCCCTCCAAGGCGCCATGGCCCAAGGGTCAAGCGCCTTGCCTTTTCAAGACAATGTGTTAGAATCCAAAAATTCTTAAAGCGATCTTCACGGGCCTTCGCGTCCGTTTTCAACTCCCTGACGACCCTACGCTGGACCATGGAACACTGGATCCCCCGATTCCGATCGTTTTTGGAGAACGAGCTCAACGCATCTAGGCACACGATCCGGGCCTACCTGCGCGATCTGGAGTCCTTTCGGAAATTCGCATCCCAGCGGATCGGAGGGCCGGTCCGGGCCGAAGAGATTTCGGCCGACCTTGTCAAGCTCTATTTGGCCAAAAGGATGAAAGAAAGGCAACGGAGCACTGTAGCCAGGGAATTGACCTCTCTCAAGAGCTTCTACCGTTTTCTCCTTCGGGAGGGAGCCGTGGATCGGAGCCCGGTCCAGGACATCCCCACTCCTAAACAGCGGAGGCCCATCCCTCATGTACTCTCCGTGGATGAAGTCTTGGCCCTTCTCCAGACTCCGGACACCCGGACCATGTTGGGCCTCCGGAACCGTGCCATCATGGAGCTTCTCTATTCCTCCGGGCTGAGGGTGAGCGAGCTGGTGGCCCTTGACCTCCATGATATCCATTGGGAGGCGGGGGTGGTCCGGGTCAGAGGGAAGGGGGGACAGGAGCGCATTGTGCCCATCGGCGCTCCGGCTTTGAGGGCCCTCAGGGACTACATGGCACGGCGAGGGGAGTTGGTCTCCGCTGATGCAAAACCGGTGGCCCTCTTTTTGAACCAACGCGGAGGACGGCTGACAAGCCGCAGTGTAGCCCGCATGTTGGATCGCTATATCCAACGATGTTCCAAAAGGAGAGGGGTGAGTCCTCATAGCCTGCGACATACCTTCGCCACCCACCTTTTGGACGGCGGGGCGGACTTGAGGGCCATACAAGAGATGCTCGGTCATCGGAGCCTGTCCACCACCCAGCGCTACACCCACGTGAGCATGGCCCGGTTGCTGGAGATCTACGATCGGACTCATCCTCGAGCCCGGCTGCAAAGTGAGGAAAAGGATGGGCCTTTGGGTGGAGACGCATCCAAGGGGGGTAAGGAGTCATGATGTGGGAGGGAACGTGGCGGGGCACTACTGTTCTGGCCGTCCGCAGAGGAAACCGCGTGGCCATGGCCGGGGACGGTCAAGTCACCTTGGGGGACTCCATCTTGAAACATAAGGCCCGCAAGGTTCGTCTCCTCTATCAGCAACGGGTTGTGGCGGGGTTCGCCGGCGGATCAGCGGACGCCCTCACCCTATTCGAGCGGTTCGAACAGAAGCTGGAGCAGTTTCACGGAAATTTGGTCCGATCCGCAGTGGAGCTGGCCAAAGATTGGAGGATGGAGCGGAGCCTTCGTCGCTTNGAGGCCTTGCTCCTTGTGGCCGATCGGACGACCTCCCTGATCCTTTCAGGGACCGGGGACGTGGTGGAGCCGGATGATGGGCTGGCTGCCATCGGATCCGGGGGAGGCTATGCCTTGGCTGCTGCACGGGCCTTGATGCGGCATACGGAATTGGATGCTCGAAGCATCGCCATTCAGGCCATGGAGATCGCTTCGGAGATCTGCGTGTACACCAACCGAGAGATCATCGTTGAGGAAATCTGCTGATGCAGAAGACCTTTACGCCCAGAGAGATCGTTTCGGAGCTCGATCGATACATCATCGGGCAAGCCAAGGCCAAGCGGGCCGTGGCCATCGCCTTGAGGAACCGATGGAGGCGCCAGCAGGTCCCGGAGGACCTCCGCGATGAGGTGATGCCCAAAAATATCCTCATGATCGGTCCTACAGGTGTGGGAAAGACCGAGATCGCCCGTAGGCTGGCACGACTGGCCCAATCTCCCTTTATCAAGGTGGAGGCCTCCAAGTTCACCGAGGTCGGATATGTGGGTCGGGATGTGGAGTCCATGATCCGAGACCTGATGGATCAGGCCGTCCATATGGTGCGACAGGAAGAGATGAAGGCCGTGGAGGCTCAGGCGGAACACTTGGCTGAGGAGCGGCTCCTAGACCTGTTGCTTCCGGCCTCCTCCCCCAAAAGGAGCGGCTCCGAGCAGGCTTCCTCTCTTCAGGAGGCCTTGGATGCACTGCGCCCCGTGGCCCCCTCCTCCTCCGAGACGAGGGAGAAGCTACGAAGGATGCTTCGCGACGGGGCCTTGGATGACCGTTATGTGGAATTGGAGGTATCGGATCGAAGCTTTCCCATGGTAGGACTCCTTTCCACAGCGGGTCTGGAGGATCTGGACCAGCAACTGAGGGAGATGCTGGGAAACCTCTTTCCGGACCGGACCAAGAGGCGGAGGGTTTTGATCCCCGAGGCCATGGAGATCCTCAAGCGAGAGGAGGCCCAAAAGCTCATCGATATGGATCGAGTCGCCGAGACCGCCAAGAGGCGAGTGGAGCAGTCGGGGATCGTCTTTATCGATGAGATGGACAAGATCGCCAGCCGGGATCGGGCCCACGGTCCCGATGTTTCCCGGGAAGGGGTTCAGAGGGACATTCTTCCCATTGTGGAGGGGACCTCCGTCAACACCCGATACGGGTGGGTGCGAACGGACCACATCCTTTTTATCGCCGCGGGGGCGTTCCATATGAGCAAACCCTCGGATCTCATCCCGGAGCTTCAAGGACGATTCCCCATCCGCGTGGAACTCGACCCCCTTACTCGAGAGGATTTCGTCCGGATCCTTCAGGAGCCTGAGAACTCCTTGATCAAGCAGTACCAGGCGCTGCTGGCTACCGAAGGGATCCGACTCGTCTTTGAGCCCGATGCCATCGAGGAGATCGCGCGCATCGCCACCTTCGTGAACGAGAGGGGGGAAAGCATAGGAGCGCGAAGGCTCCATACGGTTATGGAGCGGCTCCTGGAGACCATCTCCTTCGACGCCCCGGATCTGAAAGAGAATACAGTGGTTATCGATGCCCAATACGTCAGGGACCAGTTGGCGGATATAGTAAAGGATGAAGACTTAAGTAGATATATTTTATAAATTAGACAGTTAGATACATCTACTTAAACAATTACATAAGTAGTTTTCCCTCGTTGAGGGAGTGCCTTACAGAGTGCGGGGCATCCGCCCTTGGCGGACAGGGCACACGGCGCACGACTTACGGTGTAGTCGTTGGCTTTAGCCCTTGCATTGAAAAGGAATCCATAGGTATTGGACTGGAGCTGCACTCCGGCGAATCTCCAAGCCTCAGGCGGCTTTCGTATGGAAGATCAGTCTTTGGGAGGATGCATGAAGCGACATCTGGACAAGGCCCGGACTCTCCTTGAGGCCCTTCCTTACATCCAGCGGTTCGAGGGCAAACGCATCGTCATCAAGTTGGGCGGCCATGCCATGGTTGAGCCCGGGCTCAAACGGGCCTTTGCCAAGGACGTGATCCTTCTTAGGGCGGTGGGGATCCGTCCGGTGGTGGTCCATGGTGGAGGACCTCAGATCGGCGAGGTGCTGCGCAAGATGGGCAAGGAGTCCAGGTTCTTCCAAGGGATGCGGATTACGGACGATGAGACCATGGATGTGGTGGAGATGGTCCTCGGCGGGAAGGTCAACAAGGAGATCGTGGGATTGATCAATCGAGAAGGGGGAAGGGCCGTGGGCTTGTCCGGTAAGGATGGCCTTTTGATCCGGGCTAGGAAGCTGGATGTAAGCACGCTTCCAGGCCTGGAGAAGGCGCCCGAGCTCATCGACCTGGGAAAGGTGGGGGAGGTGGAGGATGTGGATCCCTCGGTGATTCGCTCCCTGGAGGAGGAGGGCTTCATCCCTGTGATCGCCCCAGTGGGAGTGGGGCCGGATGGAGAGAGCTACAATATCAACGCCGATCTGGTGGCCAGTGCCATGGCAGCAGCCCTGGGGGCGGAGAAGCTGATCCTCCTGACCGACGTGGAAGGACTCCTGGATCCCCAAGGAAGGCTCATCTCCAGCCTGGATACGGCCGAAGCCATGGCCGCCTTGGAGGAGGGGATCGTCCAGGGGGGAATGATCCCCAAACTGCAGTGTTGTATCCAGGCCTTGAAAGGCGGGGTGGGAAAGGCCCACATAATCGACGGCCGCAAGGAGCACGCCGTGCTCCTTGAGATCTTCACCGACGAGGGGATCGGGACTCAGATCACCTCTAGGTCTTAGAAGGACCGGTGGATGAGAGGCATGGGCCGTCGAGGAGGCGAAAATGAAGGACTGGATTGATCGCGCGGATGAGGTCATCTTTCGAACCTATTCCCGGTTCCCTTTGGTCCTCGTGCGGGGGGAAGGATGCCGCGTTTGGGACCAAAACGGAAAGTCTTACCTGGATATGGTGGCTGGGCTGGCCGTATGCAACGTGGGCCATTGCCATCCCAAAGTGGTGGATGCCATTCGGGAGCAGACCGGCCAGCTTATCCATGTCTCCAACCTCTATTACACCATCCCCCAGGTGGAACTGGCCGAGCGCTTGGTGGAACTGACTTTCGCGGATCGGGTCTTCTTCTGCAACAGTGGGGCCGAGGCCAATGAGGGGGCCTTGAAGCTTGCACGCAAGATAGCCAAGGATCGGGGGCATCCCGAGCGCTTCGAGGTCATCACCATGGAAAATTCCTTTCATGGACGGACATTGGCCACCGTATCGGCCACGGCTCAGGAGAAGTACCATCACGGATTTGAGCCGCTGGTGCCCGGCTTCCGCTATGTTCCCTTCGGAGACCTGGAAGCGGCCTCTCGGGCCATCAACGAAAGGACTTGCGCTATTCTGGTGGAGCCCATCCAGGGCGAGGGTGGGGTCCATTGCCCCCCAGAGGATTACCTTCGTGGGCTCCGGGAGTTGTGCGATGCTCACGACATCCTGCTCATCCTCGATGAAGTCCAGACGGGTATGGGCCGAACAGGGACCCTCTTTGCCCATCAGGGGATGGGAGCCGTCCCCCACGTCATGACCGTGGCCAAAGGCATCGCCGGAGGGCTGCCCATGGGGGCGATCTTGGCCTCTGAGGAGGTGGCTTCGGCCTTAACCCCCGGGACTCATGCCAGCACCTTCGGGGGGAACCCGGTGGCCGCGGCCGCGGGATTGGCGGTGTTGTCCATCCTGATCGACGACGGGCTGATGGAATGGTCAAGAGGCGTGGCCGATCACTTCCGCCGTGGGCTGGAGGAGCTGGCGGCCCGCTATCGCCAAGTGAGGGAGGTCCGCGGAAGGGGATGGATTCTTGGTATGGAGTTGGAGGAGCCCGGAGCGCCCGTCGTTGAGGCATGTATGGAGCGCGGACTGTTGATCAACTGCACCATGGAGCGGGTGCTTCGCTTCATTCCCCCGCTGAGCATGAGCCTGGAGGAAGCGGAGGAAGCCTTAGAGAATCTGGAGAGGGCGTTCGCCCAGGTCTGGGGAGAAAGGAGAGGCTGACCCTCCATCCGGGTTTCAGGGGACTGGCCGTGTCGACGGCTCCCATGGACAAAGGAGGAAGTGGTGTTTCGACATCTCCTTCGCATCGATCATCTGTCGAAGAGCCAGGTAGAGGCCATCCTGACCTTGGCCAGGATCATCAAGGACAAGGCCAAACGCGGTGTGCCCCATCAGACCCTTGGCGGAAAGGTCTTGGCCATGATCTTCGAGAAACCCTCCACCCGCACGCGTGTTTCCTTCGAGGTGGGCATGTATCAGATGGGAGGAACCGCCCTCTATATCGAAGCCTCCACTACACAGTTGGGCCGAGGGGAGTCCATCGCGGATACCGCCCGCGTCATGAGCCGCTACGTGGACGGGGTGATGATCCGGGCCTATTCCCAGGAGGCGGTGGAGGAGTTCGCCCGCTACAGCTCCGTTCCCGTGATCAACGGGCTGACGGACCGGTTTCATCCCTGCCAGATTCTGAGCGATCTGTTCACCGTTCAGGAGAAGATGGGGGATCTCCAAAGCCGCAGAATTGCCTACGTTGGGGACGGCAACAACGTAGCCAATTCTTGGATCAATGCAGCAGCCCTTCTGGGGTTTCAGTTGGTCCTGGCCTGTCCCGAGGGGTTTGAACCAGATGCTCCAATCTTGGGAAAGGCTCCCGAAAATGTCCGCTTGGTCCGAGACCCTCGGGAAGCCGTGCAGGGGGCCCACGTGGTCTACACCGACGTCTGGGTGAGCATGGGCCAGGAGGAGGAGACCGAACATCGGAAGAGGACCTTCGCCCCCTATCAAGTTAACGCCCAGCTCCTTCAATACTGCCCCGAGGCGCTGGTGATGCATTGTCTTCCGGCACATCGGGGCCTGGAGATCACCTCGGAGGCCATGGACGGCCCCCGCTCCGTGGTCTTCGACCAGGCGGAGAACCGCCTTCATGTGCAAAAGGCCATTTTAGAGCTGTTGATGGGAGATCGAAAACCCAAGTCCCTCCAGGCTCAGGAGTAGTAACCCTCTTCGGACGAAGGGCGGTCTTAAGGAGGATCAGATGGGAGAGATCCGAAAGGTAGTCTTGGCGTACTCTGGGGGACTCGACACCTCCGTCATCCTCCGGTGGCTCAAGGAGACTTATGGCTGCGAGGTGGTGGCCTTCACCGCGGATATCGGTCAAGAGGAAGAACTGGAGGGGCTGGAGGAGAAGGCCATCGCCACAGGGGCCAGCCAGTTCGTGGTGGAGGATCTCAGGGACGAATTCGTCCGGGATTATGTCTTTCCGGCCCTAAGGGCCCATGCGGTATACGAGGGAGGTTACCTTCTTGGCACCTCCATCGCGCGGCCCCTTATCGCTTCCTGGCAGGTGAAGGTGGCCCATCGAGTAGGTGCGGATGCGGTGGCCCATGGAGCCACGGGGAAGGGGAACGACCAAGTCCGCTTCGAGCTCACCTACATGGCCCTGGACCCTTCCTTGAAGATCCTGGCGCCCTGGCGCGACCCAAGGTGGACCCTGCGGTCCCGAAGCGCCATGCTNGCCTATGCCCAAAAACATGGGATTCCCGTGGAGGCCACAGTGGAGAAGCCCTACAGCTGCGACCGCAACCTTCTCCATCTGAGCTTCGAGGGGGGAATCCTGGAGGACCCCTGGAGGGAGCCCGATGAGGAGATGTTCCGGCTGACCATCTCGCCGGAACGGGCCCCGGATCGTCCTACCTATGTGGAGATCGACTTTGAGGACGGAATCCCCATAGCCGTCGATGGAAAGAGGATGGGGCCGGCGGAACTGCTCGCCCATCTCAATCGGCTCGGCGGGGAAAACGGCATCGGAAGGGTAGACCTTGTGGAGAACCGCTTTGTGGGAATGAAGTCTCGAGGAGTTTACGAGACCCCCGGGGGGACCATTCTCCATGTGGCCCATCGGGCCGTGGAGTCTCTGACCATGGATCGGGAGGCCATGCATCTGCGAGATACTCTGATGCCCCGATATGCGGAGCTCGTCTATTATGGATTTTGGTTCTCTCCCGAACGGGAGATGCTCCAACGTGCCATCGATGAAGCCCAGAAGGGGGTGACGGGGACCGCGCGGCTTAAGCTCTACAAGGGAAATTGCACTGTGGTGGGACGGAAGGCTCCCAAGTCCCTGTACAGCCCAGACTTGGCCACCTTTGAGGAGGACGTGGTCTACAATCCTCAGGACGCCACAGGGTTCATTCGGCTTCAGGGCCTGCGGCTTCGGATCCGGAGGAGTGTCCAGGAGGAGACCGAGTCATGAAGGATCGAGAAGAGTTCTCTCAACCCTCGTCCTTTCCGGAGTTCCTCCAGGCCTTCGGGGCCTCTCTCCCCCTGGACCGAAGGCTCTACCGCCACGACATCATGGGGAGCAAGGTCCATTGCAGGATGCTGGCCCGGCAGGGGATCATCACCGAGGAGGAGGCCTCCAGGATCCTCGACGGCCTGGATGAAATCCTAGTGGAAATCGAGGAGGGGCGCTTCCCGTTCTCCCTTCAGTGGGAGGATATCCACATGAACGTGGAGCGTCGCCTCATGGAGAAGATCGGGGAGATAGGAGGGAAACTGCACACGGCCCGGAGCAGGAACGATCAGGTGGCCCTGGACGAACGGCTCTTCCTTAGGGAGGAGATCGAGGAGATTCTGGCCCTGTTGGTGGCCCTCATGGAGGACTTGGTGGGACTGGCGGAGCAGAACCTGGGGGTCATTATGCCCGGGTATACTCATCTTCAGCGGGCTCAGCCCGTGCTGTTCTCTCACCATCTGATGGCCTACTTCGAGATGTTCCGAAGGGATCGAAGGCGGATGGTCCAATGTCTTCGGGCCCTGGATGAATGTCCACTGGGGGCTGGCGCCCTGGCTGGCGTGGACTTTCCAGTGGACCGCCACTTCGTGGCCCGTGAGTTGGGATTCTCACGCATCTGCAGAAACAGCATCGACGCGGTCAGCGATCGGGATTACCTGTTGGAGTTCCTTTCGGCTGCGGCCATCCTCGGGGTCCATCTGAGCCGCTTTTGCGAGGAACTCATCCTGTGGAGCACGCAAGAGTTCTCCTTTGTCCGTCTGGGTAACCTCTTTTGCACGGGCAGCAGCATCATGCCCCAGAAGCGTAACCCCGACATGGCCGAGTTGATCCGCGGCAAAGCGGGAGGGTTGATGGGTCAACTGGTCTCTTTGCTCGTGACCCTCAAAGGCCTTCCCCTGGCTTACAACAAGGACATGCAGGAGGATAAACGCCCCCTGTTCGAAGCCGTGGACACGGTCAAGGCCTGCCTGAGGACCTTCGTCCAGATGATTCGAACCATGGAAATCCGGTCGGACCGCATGGAGGCGGCTACCGAAGAGGGTTTCCTTACAGCCACGGATCTGGCCGGATATCTGGTGGAGAAGGGAAGGCCCTTTCGGAAGGCCCATGGGATCGCAGCGGAGATCGTTCGATCCTGTATGGAACGAGGGTTGACCTTGGCCGCCCTGGAGCTTGCCGAACTCCGGAGATTCGACGAGGCCTTCGATGAGGACGTGTTTCCGATCCTCGATCCCCGGCGGTCTGTGGAACGGAGGGATTGTCCGGGTGGTACGGCTACTCGTCGTGTCAGAGAGGCGATCCAGCAGGCCAAGGAGGAGATCCGTCGATGGAGGGAAGCGCCGCCTTACGAGGAGGATTCATGATGGGACGCCGACGGGGCCGAAGCGGAATCCACTGGATGGGGCTCGCCGCCGTCCTGGTGGTGACGAGTTCCTGCGGGGTCAAGGGAAAACCGGTTCCCCCGAGGCTCCGCGTGCCGGAGGAGCCCAGGGCGGTCCGGGCCGAAGTGACCCCCGAAGGGATCCTCCTCAAGGTGCGTGTTCCCCAAAAGTATACAGACGGACGGCCCCTTAAGGATTTGGCCTTGCTGCAGGTTCTTCGTGCGGAGAAGCCCCCGGGGGAGTGTCCCGATTGTCCGAGCCCATGGAGGACCGTGGGTGAGGTTCCCTACCGGTATCCGGAAGGGAGCCGGATCCCCAAAGGGATCGTCATCTACATGGACGCGGATCTAGCCCCGGGCACTTATTTCTATCGCGTTCGAGCCGTTACGCAAAAGGGGGTTCGGGGAAGATTGTCCCCTCGCGTGGTCGTCTACTGGGACGTCCCGCCCGAAACCGTCAAAGGGCTGAGGGGGAGGCCCGGGGATGGCACCGTGGAGCTCACTTGGGAACCTGTGGCCCGGCTCAGCGATGGCCGCCCGGCCCAAGAGGTGGTCTACGAGGTCTTCCGCGGCACCAAGGGCGGTGGAGTCGGGAGCAAGCCCATCCATCCGAAGCCTCTTACGAGACCCTCCTATCTTGACAAGGGGTTGCAAAACGGACTTTCCTATACGTACCGGGTCCGGGCCCTCCGTCGAGCAGGCGATCGTTGGGTTCCGGGCACTCTCTCTCAGCCCGTGGAGGTCGTGCCTCGGGATCTTGTATCCCCGGAGCCACCTCAGGGAGTAGTGGCCTTTGCGACCAAAGAGGGCATCCGCCTGGTCTGGGAGGGCGGGAGAGAGCCCGATGTGATAGGATATCATGTCTATATGGCATCCAACCCGGACGGCCCATGGCAAAGAGTGACACAGAAGCCGGTGGAAGGCATCTTCTATGAGGTCAGGGGGCTCCAACCGGGCCAATGGTACTGGTTCGCTGTGACTGCCTTGGATGATGCATTCCCCCCCAACGAGAGTCCCAGATCGAAAGCGGCCAAGGCGAAGATCCCAAAGAGATAGATGAAGAAGCGAGGAGACGGACCCTGAGAGGTCCAATCGAGTTCTCCGAGGAGATCGATATCCCATGCATCATTTCCACTATCGGGAAGGGAGGCTCCATTGCGAGGAGGTCCCCTTAGAGGAGATCGCTCAAGAGCTGGGGACGCCCACGTACGTTTACAGCCATGAGACGCTGGTCCGGCACTTCCGTGCCTTCGACGGCGCCTTTGAAGGGACTCCCCATCTGGTATGTTTCTCCGTCAAATCNAACTCCAATGTAGCCCTCCTCCATCTGATCGGGAAGCTGGGAGGAGGCGTGGACATCGTCTCCGGAGGGGAGCTCTTTCGATCCCTTAGGGCGGGCATCCCGCCCAAAAGGATCGTCTACTCGGGGGTCGGAAAGACTGAAGCGGAGATCGACGCCGCCTTAAGGGCCAGCATCCTGATGTTCAACATCGAATCCTTGCAGGAGATGGAGGTTATCCATCAACGTGCCAAGGCCCTCGGCCTTCGGGCGCCCATTGCCATCCGAGTCAATCCCGATGTGGATCCCCGGACGCATCCCTACATTTCCACGGGGCTCAAGAAGAACAAGTTCGGGATCGATATCCAGGCCGCTCTGGAGAGCTATGAGAAAGCACTCCATATGCCTCATTTGGACGTAGTGGGGGTGGATTGTCACATCGGCTCCCAGATCACGGAGGTGGGGCCTTTTGTGGATGCTTTGTCCCGACTCAAGGACTTGATCCGCCGCCTTCGGGACATGGGTGTAGACATTCATTATCTGGACCTAGGAGGTGGACTGGGGATCACCTATGAAGACGAGGAGCCCCCCCATCCCACGGAATATGCCCAGGCCTTGATCCGAGAGGCCGGAGAGATCCATTGCACCCTGGTCCTTGAGCCGGGCCGGGTCATCGTGGGCAATGCCGGGATCCTGTTGACCCGGGTCCTCTATACCAAGGAAGGATCTGAGAAGCGCTTCGTCATTGCAGATGCGGGGATGAACGATTTGATGCGTCCCGCTCTCTACGGCTCCTATCACGCGGTGTGGCCTGTGGTGCAGGATACGAACGGAGAGGTGGTGGCCGACCTGGTGGGGCCCATCTGCGAGTCTGGAGACTTCCTGGCCAAGGACCGACGGATGCCGGCCTTCCGGCGGGGGGATTTGGTTGCCGTCATGAGTGCGGGGGCCTACGGGTTCAGCATGTCCTCCAATTACAACTCGCGACCCCGTGCGGCGGAGGTCTTGGTGCGGGGAGACCGGTACTTCGTGATCCGCAGGCGGGAGACCTACGAGGACCTGGTGAAGGGGGAGGAGATTCCCGGGGAACTATGGGAGACGGAGATATGAGCCGGATTCCCTTCTGGAAGATGAGCGGAGCGGGTAACGACTTCATCCTTATGGATTACCGGGAGGTGCCTTGGCGACAGTGGGATCTTTCCCAAGTGGCGAAAACGCTTTGTCCCAGAAGGACCTCCGTGGGGGCCGACGGTTTCATCCTTCTCATTCCTCCCCAGGATCCTGCCCATCACTTTGCCTGGAGGTTCTTTAANGCCGACGGCTCTGAGGCCGAGATGTGTGGAAATGGTGCGCGTTGCGCGGCTCGCTTCGCTCATCTCAAGGGCCTTGCCCCTTGCGAGATGCGCTTCGAGACCCTCTCTGGGGTCCTGGAGGCCTGGGTTCAAGGAGAGGAAGTGAGGATTCGGATGGGCGATCCCACCGAGATCCGAGAGGCGGTCTCGGTCTCCCTGGACAGCGGGAAAGTTCTCTCTGTGGTCTTCTTGAATACGGGTGTTCCCCATGCCGTGCAATTTGTGGAGGATGTGGAGGATGTGGATGTGGTGGGCCTGGGTCGGAGGATCCGCCACCACGAGGTCTTCCAGCCTGCAGGCACCAACGCCGATTTCGTCCAGATTGTGGATCGAAGCACCCTCAAAATGCGCACTTACGAGAGGGGAGTCGAGGACGAGACCCTAGCCTGCGGGACTGGGGCCGTTGCCTGCGCTGTGGCGGGACACAGGGTGCATGGGATGGAGGCTCCTATCTCGGTGATCACCCGAAGCGGTCGGGTCCTAAAGATCCATTTCCAGGAGAAAGAGGGCCGATACCAGGAAGTGTTTTTGGCAGGCGAGGCAAGATTGATCTACGAAGGTCTCCTTTCTCCGGACATCCTCGGGGAGTGAGGAAGAGAATTCAGAGAGAAAAAGGGAGGCGGATATGGTGAAGGTCGGTGTAGCGGGGGCTGCGGGGCGCATGGGAAGAAGGATCGTGTCCGCGGTGATGGCCACCGAAGGAGTGACGCTGACCGGAGCTCTGGAAGCGCCTTCTCATGCTACAGTGGGCCGAGATGCCGGCGTCGTGGCCGGACTTTCTCCATGCGGGGTCCTGATCTCTTCGGATCTGATGGAGGTCCTGAATGCCGTCGATGTGATCATCGACTTCACCCATCATGAGGCCTCTATGAATCACTTGCGGGCGGCCGTGGACGCGCGCAAAGCCATCGTCATCGGGACCACTGGGTTCACCTCGCAAGAGCGGGATGAAATCCGAATCCTGGCTCCCAAGACACGATGTGTCATCTCCCCCAACATGAGCGTGGGGGTCAATGTGGTCTGGAAGATTCTATCCGATATAGCTCGCGTTTTGGGGGATTCCTATGATGTAGAGATTGTGGAGGCTCATCATCGAAACAAGGCCGATGCCCCCAGCGGGACCGCCTTGAAAATGGGAGAGATCTTGGCCGAGGCATTGGGCAGGGACCTTCGAGAGGTGGGGGTCTTCTCCCGACACGGCCAGATTGGGCCTAGGTCCGACCACGAGATCGGGATCCAGACCGTCCGTGCGGGAGATATCGTGGGAGAGCACACGGTCATCTTCGCTGGTGCGGGCGAACGGATCGAGATCGTCCACAGGGCCCACAGCAGGGATAACTTCGCCAACGGGGCCGTACGTGCGGCTCTGTGGGTCGTGGAACAGCCCGATGGCCTTTACGACATGCAGGAGGTGCTGGGATTGCGATGAAGCGATACGTTCGATTCCAATGGAAAGATGAAGTCTCCTACGGCCTGTGGGAGGAGGAAGGCGTCCAACCCTTGCGGGGGGAGGATCCGCTCTCTTTTGAGCCTCAGGGAGAGCGAATCCCTCACCATGAGGTGCGACTGCTCCCCCCCTGCTGTCCCACCAAAGTGGTCGCCTTGGGCCTCAACTACCGGGACCATGCTGAAGAGACGGGCCATCCCTTGCCCGAGGTCCCCCTTCTCTTCATGAAACCCTCCACTGCGGTCATCGGACCCATGGAGCGGATCGTCCTCCCACCGTCTTCCTCGCGGGTGGATTACGAAGCGGAGCTGGCGGTGGTCATTGGGAAGACCGCCAAGGATGTCCCCGAGGATCGGGCCGGGGACTACATCTGGGGGTATTGTTGCCTCAACGACGTGACCGCGAGGGACCTTCAGGCACGGGACGGACAATGGACCCGCTCGAAAAGCTTCGATACCTTCTGTCCCATCGGTCCCTGGATCGTGCCGGAGCTGGATCCCTCGGACCTCACCATCGAGGGGATCCTCAATGGTGAGGTCCGACAACGCTCCTCCACCCGGGAACTGATCTTCAAGGTTCCACAGTTGATCGCTTTCATCTCCGAAATCATGACCCTCCTTCCGGGAGATGTAATCGCCACAGGGACTCCCTCAGGTATTGGACCGCTGTCCAGAGGGGATCGCTTCCAGGTCCGTATCGAGGGCATCGGGGTCCTGGAGAACGAGGTAGCGTGAGATCTTCTCGCCCGTACAGGGCGCAAATCTACAGTGGGAGAGAACGGGCATGTCGCGTTGGAGCGAAAGACTGGCTCAGAGGCTGAAGCAGCTTCCTCCATATCTCTTTGCGGAGATCGACCGCCTCAAGGCCCAAGTGGCGGCCCGGGGGATCGATGTCATTGATCTGGGAGTCGGCGACCCGGATCTTCCCACTCCGCCTCACATCATCCGCCGATTGCAGAAGGCCGCCGAAGACCCGGCCAACCACCAGTATCCTTCATACTCCGGGATGGACGACTTCAAGGTCTCGGTGGCGCGCTGGTACCGACGGCGGTTCGGCGTAGAGCTGGATCCCGCCAATGAGGTGGTCTCACTCATCGGGTCCAAGGAAGGGATCGCTCACATGCCCTTGGCCTTCATTGACCCGGGGGATGTGGTCCTTGTGCCCGACCCGGGCTATCCGGTCTACCAAGCCGGGACCGTCTTCGCAGGCGGCGTCCCCTATACTTTCCCTCTGACGAAGGACCGGGGTTTCCTCCCGGACCTCTCCGCTTTGGACGAGGGGATCTGTCACAAGGCCAAGATGCTCTTCCTCAACTATCCCAACAATCCCACTTCTGCCACGGCTGACCTGGATTTCTTCCGGGAGGTGGTGGATTGGGCCCGGAATCACGATGTGATCGTCTGTCATGACGCAGCCTATACGGAGCTGGCATTCGATGGATACCGTCCTCACAGTATCCTGGAGGTACCGGAGGCCCGCGAGGTGGCCATCGAATTCCATTCCCTCTCCAAGACCTACAATATGACGGGCTGGCGTATCGGTTTTGCTGTGGGCAACACCGATCTGGTGGCTGGTCTGGGAAAGGTCAAGACGAACATCGACTCGGGGATCTTTCAGGCCGTCCAATATGCGGGAATGGAGGCCCTGGACGGGGATCAGGACTGCGTGAAACAGAACAATCGTGTCTACCAGCAACGGAGAGACCTCCTTGTCGAAGGTCTCCGAAAGGCAGGGCTTCGCGTGACTCCCCCCAAGGCGACCTTTTATGTATGGTGCCAGGTGCCGGAAGGTTATACTTCCGCTTCCTTTGCCAAGCACCTCTTGTCGGAGATGGGTTTGGTGACGACTCCGGGGAACGGCTTCGGCCGTTTCGGTGAGGGCTTTGTGCGTATGGCCCTCACAGTAGGGAAAGAGAGAATCCAAGAGGCCGTGGATCGAATCCAGAGGATCGGATTCTAGCCTCAAGGCCTTGGCTTGGTCTTGAGGAGGGGCTCCTGGAGGTAGAGGGGGATGAAAAAGGAAGGCATCCGCTACGGAGGATCCGAGGGGTGGACGGATGCCTTTGTGGGTCTGGGAAGCAATCTGAACGCCCCCGAGAAGAGGATCCGAGAGGCCGTGAGACGCATGGCCGAGCTGCCGGAAGTTAAAGTCGTGCACTTGTCCTCCCTTTATCGGACCGAACCTGTAGGCCTTTCCGAACAGCCTTGGTTTATCAACGCGGTGGCCTGGTTGAGCACCCGCCAGGATGCCCGGGGACTCCTGAAAGGCTTGCTCAATATCGAAAGGGAGATGGGACGGGTTCGAGTCGTGCCCAACGGTCCTCGGGTCATCGATCTGGATCTCCTCCTCTTCGGGGAATCCGTGATCCAGGAAGAGGGATTGATTATCCCTCATCCCAGAATGCATTGCAGGCGCTTCGTCTTGGAGCCGTTGCACGAGATCGCACCCAGAGTACGACATCCCCTCTTGGGGCTTTCGGTGGAGCGACTCTTAGAGGATCTGGAGGACCGCTCCATTGTAGAATGCATGGTTGGAAGCGTATAGGTGGGAGATGTGGTTTCGGATCTTCATTCTGGGAGCTCTTCTCTATCTTCTCTATCGACTCCTTCGTCCCCGAAGGGCTCCCGAGGATGAAGGGTCGGAGCGAGACAGGATCGAGCCCCCAAGAGAGGACGTGATGGTCCAGGACCCCGCATGCATGACCTATATCCCCAAGAGTCAAGCCCTTCGGGTGGTTCGAGGCTCGGAGGAACTCTACTTTTGCAGCCCGGAGTGTCGGGAGCAGTACCTTAGAGATCGGCCGGATCACTGACGAGGAAAAGGAAGTTAGCCGTCCGGAGAAAATTCACTGGAACACATCCAGGAGGAAGAGATGGAGTTTTTCGTCGACACCGCAGATATCGAGGAGATCCGCGAGGCCAAGCGGATGGGTCTCCTGGACGGAGTGACCACCAATCCGTCCCTTATCGCTAAGACCGGCAAGGACTTCGATACNGTGGTCCGAGAGATTTGCGAGGAAGTGGANGGGCCCATCAGTGTGGAGGTGGTGAGCACTGATGCAGAAGGGATGATTCAGGAGGCCCGGTCCCTGTCAGCCATCCACGAAAATATCGTGGTGAAGATCCCCATGCTGGTGGAGGGGCTCAAGGCCCTTTCCGCCCTGAAGGCCGAGGGGATCCGGACGAATTGCACCTTGGTTTTCTCCCCGATTCAGGCCCTTTTGGCCGCCAAGGCAGGGGCGACCTACGTGAGTCCGTTCGTTGGGAGGCTGGACGATATCGCCCATCCCGGTATGGAGTTGGTAAAGCAGACGGTCCAGATTTACGATCAATACGGTTTTGAGACAAAGGTGCTTGTCGCCAGCGTGCGAAATCCGATCCACGTGCTGGAGGCCGCCCTCATGGGGGCCGATGTGGTGACCGTGCCCTTCAAGGTGTTGAGCCAGCTGGCTCACCACCCCCTGACGGATATCGGTCTGGAAAGGTTCCTCAAAGACTGGGACAAGGTGCCCAAGTCGTAGCAAGGGGGTCTCTTCTAGGGCCATGAGCCCCTACCACCGAAACCCCAGAGACGCCCGCTATTATCTGGACCTCATCGATGTGGTACAGGACGGCATTATCTGTACGGATGCTGACGCACGCATCGTGCTTTTGAATCGAACCGCTGTGGTCATGCTGGGTTATCCTCCAGAGCAACTCCTGGATGCCCCGTTTGAGACCATCTATGTGGTCGAGGATCGTTCTCGATGCTGTCCTCGAATCATTCAGGAAACCCTGGAGAGGGGTTCGTATCAAGGAGAGTTCCTTTTCCAGCGACGGGATGGGAGCCGATTCCCAGGACATCTCTCCAGCTCTCGCTTGAGACCCGGGGGAAAGAGCGGCGACATCGTCTTCCTCCTCCATGATCTAACCCAAGAGAAGCGGCTTCAGAGGAGATTGCTTGAGTCCCAGAAGATGGCCTACTTGGGCAGGCTGGTGGAGGGGATCTCCCATGAAATCCGGAATCCTATCGTAACGTTGGGAGGATATGCAAGAAGATTAAAGAGGATGTTGGAATCCGATCATCCAGGCCAAAAGTATCTGGATGTAATCCTAGAGGACGTCCAGCGGATGGAGGCGATGCTGAAGGATGTAGAAAACTACGTGGCCTTCACCAAGTATCGCCGTCCCTCGTTTCATCGGGTCGACCTGCAAGGGGTCTTGATGGAGGCCATGCAGGAGCTTCAGGTGCCGCCCGGTATTTCCCTGAAGCTGGAGCTTCCGAATCGGGGGCCTTGGATTTTCGGGGACCCTCCCTCCCTCCAAGAACTCTTCCTTTGCCTCTTGGAGAATGCAGTGGAGGCCATGCCCCGAGGCGGGGTGTTGAGGGTGGGTCTTACACAAGAGTCGGGGGAGGCCCGGGTGATCGTGCAGGATTCGGGTATCGGGATCCGCGAGGAGGATCTTCCTTTCATCTTCAATCCCTTCTTCACCACCAAAACCCAAGGGGCGGGAATGGGACTCGCTAGAGCCTACCTTGTGGCGGAGGAACACGCAGGCCAGATCGAGGTCCAGAGCACCCCGGGAGAAGGAACGACCTTCACTGTGACCTTTCCCTTGGACCGCAGACAGTGGGTGAGGAGGGATGAGAGCGGCTGACCTTGCCAAGGTCCTCCTGGCAGCACTATGGGGGGCCCTCTTGACTTCCTCGGCTAAGGGGGACATATACCGATATGTGGATCCCAATGGCGTCGTCCATTTCACCAATGTGCCTACCTCTCCCAAATACCGCCTCTACATCAGGGAGAGACGACATCGTCTCATCTGGGACGGAGGCCGTCGGGCCCTCCGATTCGATCCCTTGATTCGCCGAACGGCCCTTCAATACGGAGTCGATCCTCTGCTGGTCAAGGCGGTCATCAAAGTGGAATCCGATTTCGATCCCTGGGCCGTCTCCCATAAGGGAGCCAAGGGACTGATGCAGTTGATGCCGGAGACGGCACGGCATTTCCGAGTGCGGGATCCCTTCGACCCAGTGGAGAATGTTCGGGCCGGTGTCCATTATCTGAAAGGGCTGCTGGCTCTCTTTAGAGGGGAGCTTAAGCTGGCTATTGCAGCTTACAATGCGGGCAAAGAGGCCGTATTCCAATATGGCGGGGTCCCTCCCTATGCCGAGACACAGGACTACGTTCGAAAGGTCCTGGCCTATTACGATCTGCTCCGCAGACACAGAACCACCGCCCAAGGGGATTGACAAAGCGGGGGGGCGAATCTAATATGGTTAATGAGAGGGCCAGCGAGCGGGAATAACTCAGGGGTAGAGTGCAACCTTGCCAAGGTTGAAGTCGCGGGTTCAAATCCCGTTTCCCGCTCCATATATGAAAAAAAGGTCCCTCCACAGAGGGGATTGACCGCATTTTTTGGGGCGGCATAGCCAAGGGGTAAGGCAGCGGTCTGCAAAACCGCTATTCCCCGGTTCGAATCCGGGTGCCGCCTCCACCAAAATAGTTACAGGGCTGCCGAGGGGGCAGGCCTTTTTTATTGTACGCNAGCCGGTTTCGAAATTTTGGCTTGGCCTTATCCGAAAAGAGAGCACCTCATCCCTCTCTTGTCCCGATTTTCCGTCTTGGTGCTCGCTGACCCTCCTCTCTCCTCACAGCCTTTGTAAAAAGGCCAAAAGGCAGAGACGCCTTTACCAAGTGCTGCTCATCTTGGTGGAGAACCAGCGGAGAGCGGCCCGGATAGAAATCTTTTTGCCAGAGAGACATTTTTGTTGAAACTTTCTCACAAGTATAGTAATCTAATTTTACAAGGAGTTTTTTTGTTTTTGGACAAAGAAACCCCCGGTGAGGGGGTCACCGGCGAAAGCCAGAAAAAGCTAAATGCGAGAAAGGAGTGATTGCGGAGATGAGATCTCAACTCCACCCCGTCGAGCCAGTTCATCTTGAGCCCAATGAGGAGGGTTCTGGGATGCAGGTGATCTCCATCGACATTCCTGAGGATTTCGTCCAAAGGGACTTGATCAGCCGTATTCAGTATGTAGCCGAGGAACTCAAGTCCCAAGAGGCCGAGTATCCCATGGACAAGGGAAAATTGATCCGTCACACCTCCCTGATCAAGGTGGAGGGGGGCAAATTCCACTACGCCGTCACCTACGTCCCTTATGTAGACAGCGAATACTGAAGAGTACGGGCGGCCTCAGGGCCGCCCGCTATTATCCTCACCTTTTCTTCGCGTTTCAGTTTCGATCTTCCTCCTCATCCACAATGGCTACAGCGCGGATCCAACCCGCACTAGCCCCTTTGATTTTCACTGGGAAGCAACAAAAAATGAAACCTTCAGCGGGGAGTTGATCCAAGTTGCAGAGCTTCTCAATATGTAGATATCCCCTCTCGATTCCAGCGAAGTGGGCCTCCCAAATGATGGAGGGATCACGGGTTTGTTGGTACTCTTTTGCGATGTAGGGGAGGGGGCGATCCCAACTCCAGGCGTCGGTCCCTACCACCCGGATCCCATGGTCGAGGATCCATAGGGTGGACTCCCGGGTCATACCGGCCCCCTTGAGCAGATATTCGGGCTTGCCCCAAAATCGATCCGCGCCGGTCATGATGAGCACGACTTCGCCTTCTTGGAGGGAGTGAGGGATTCGCTCCAGGGCTTGCTTGACGTCCTCCACGGTGATCCTTTCTCCATCTCCTTTGTGTCGGAAATCCAGGACTACCCCCGGCCCGTAGCACCACTCCAGAGGGATTTCGTCGATGGTCAAGGCCCGTTTACCCTGATCCATAGTAGGGTGGTAATGGTAAGGGGCATCCAGGTGCGTGCCCGAGTGAGTGGAAAGTTCCACCTTTTCGGCGGCCCAGCCCAATCCTTGGGGAAGATCCGCCTGTTGGATCCCAGGGAAGAACTGCTTCATCATCTCCGCGCCTGCACGGTGATCGATATAGTGGATTTTAGGGATCATATCAGGAGGATCGCTGGGAAGCCCGTCCTCAATGGCGATGCTCAAATCGATGAATCGTCTCTTGCCCATGATCCTTTTCCTCTCTGCATAAAAGTTTTGTAGAACGGAAAAACGCAATTTGTCGCTTTGGATGCAAGTTAAGACGGTCCCATCTTACTTTGCTCTTCCAGGGGTGTCAATCAGGGCTCGGACGTTACTTGCCCTTGAGCCAACGATAGAGGATAAGAACCTTAAAAATCTTGTCAAACAGAGAAGGATTGTGCCATTAGGATATAGATCCTTCATNGCGGATCTGGATCCCTTGCCGCGGATTGAGCACTTCTGCTATAATGCCCACTGAGGTCCGATAAATTCTATCCGATATCGAGGGAGTCATGGCGCTGGAGATTCGACAACAGCTCAAGCTCTCCCAGCAATTGATCATGACTCCCCAGCTCCAGCAGGCCTTGAAGATCCTCCAAATGCCGAGGCTGGAGCTGACCAATGCGATCCAGGTGGAGCTTCGGGAGAACCCCGTCCTGGAAGAAGTCCTGGGATCGCCGGAGGAGTGGGAAGAACCTAGGGAGGGCGAAGCTTCCTCTTCTATACGGGAGTCGCCCAAAGAAGAGGGGCCTTCTTTGGAGGACCTACCCTACGATTATGGTGCCACACTCCCATATCACGAATATCCCCTTGGAGAGGACGAAGAGGACCGGCCTTCCTATGAGCAGGTCATCAGCAAACCAGCTAGCCTCACCGACTATCTTATCTGGCAGCTCCGTCTCGGCGACTTTGATGAGACGGAGAAACGCGTGGCCATCCTCCTGATAGGGAACTTGAATTCCGACGGATACCTCCAAGCCGATCTGGATTGGGTCGCTCGGGAGTGCGGGGTGGACCTGAACACGGTGGAGAGGGTCCTGTGGAGGGTTCAAGAGTTCGATCCTCCGGGGGTGGCGGCCCGGGACTTGAGGGAATGCTTGGTAATTCAGATCCGGCAGATGGGGATGGAGGGCTCGCTGGAAGAGAGGATCGTCAGAGACTTTCTCAAGGACTTGGAAAACCAGCGCATTCCTCAGATCGCCAAGAGGTTGGGGGTCCCTCTACCTCGAGTAATAGAAGCAGTGGAGTGGATCAAAGGACTTGAGCCCAAGCCGGGCCGTCTCTACGGTCCCAACGAGTGTCAATATATCACGCCCGACGTCTTCGTCTTCAAGATGGATGATGACTACGTGATCGTCCTCAATGAAGACGGCCTTCCCAAGCTTCGTATCAGCCCTTTTTATCGACGCTCGCTTACCAAAGGGGACCTTTCCAAAGAGGTTCGGAGCTATATCCAAGAGAAGATGCGCTCGGCCATGTGGTTGATTCGAAGTATCCATCAACGGCAACGCACCATCTATAAGGTGACGCAGAGCATCATGAAGTTCCAGCGGGAATTTTTGGATCATGGAATTGAATACCTCCGCCCTCTGGTCTTGAGAGACGTAGCCTTGGACACGAATCTGAGCGAATCCACGATTTCTCGTGTAGTCACTAATAAATATGTCCACACCCCTCAAGGTTTATATGAGCTCAAGTTCTTTTTCAACAGCAGCATTCAGAAAGAGGGTGGGGAGAGCGTTGCCTCTCAGAGCGTCAAGGATCTGATCCAGCGGATGATCCAAAAGGAAGATCCACGCAAACCCCTGAGCGATCAGGAAATCGTCTCCCTTTTGGCCGAAAAAGGTATCCACATCGCCCGCCGTACCGTAGCCAAGTATCGGAATATGCTAGGGATCCTTCCTTCCAACAAGAGGCGGAGGATCTTCTGATCCGGTTCGACGGGCCCCGGAGTCGATTCGACCCGTATCCCAATCACTGGAAAAGAGGAGCGAACCATGCAGATTTCGGTTACTTTCCGACATGTGGATTCCAACGAAGAGATCAAGGAATATGCGCAAGAAAAACTCGCCAGGCTCAAAAAATACATGGATGCCCCTATGAACCTCCAGGTGATCCTGACCCAGGAGAAGCATCGCCACCGTGTGGAGGTCCTTCTTAAGTCAGATGGCTTGTCCATTACCGCCGAAGAGGAGACAGGAGACTTTTTCTCCTCCATCGACGCTGTGATCGATAACCTCGAGCGTCAATTGAAAAAACAGAAACAAAAGCTAAAAAAACAAAAGGAGAGTCGAGAGGAGAGGCAGTGGCGATATCGAATGGAGGTGATCGCTGCCGAGTCCTCCTCAGAGGAAAAGGGGGAACCCCAGGTCATTGTGAGCCGGAACCTCTATGCCAAACCCATGTCTTTGGAAGAAGCGGTCATGCAGATGAAACTCTCGGACAACGAATTCATTGTTTTTACGGACTCCTCCTCGGAGACGATCAACGTTCTTTATCGAAGGAAAGACGGCAATTTTGGCTTGATACAACCCGAAATCGCCTGAAAAGGGGGGTTGTGGGACTTCATGAAGATCATCGATTTTCTGCCAAAAGAAGGGATTATCCCGGATCTTGCGGCCACGACGAAGAAGGATGTGATCATCGAGTTGGTGAGTGCCTTGCGGTTTCCTGGCCTTGATCCGGATCGCCTGGTTCAGATCCTACTCGAAAGGGAGAAGTTGGGCAGCACGGGCATCGGGGATGGAGTGGCCATTCCCCACGGAAAGGTGGATAGCATCGACCGTTTGCTGGCCTCCTTTGGCCGAAGCCAAAAGGGAGTGGATTTCGATTCCCTGGACGGAAAGCCGACTTATCTCTTTTTCCTTCTGGTGGCACCGGAGAACTCCGCTGGGATTCATCTGAAGGCCTTGGCTCGTATCTCGAGGCTTTTTAAAGATGGCCGTTTCCGCCACGCCTTGATGATGGCCAAGGATCAGGAGGAGATCTTTCGTGTCATCCAGGAGGAGGACGACAGGTATGCCTGAGGATCAGGTGTCCTGGACCGGGCTCCAGAGGCTTCTGCCCCGTGGTGCTCCTCGGTTCTAGAGAGGAAGAGGGGGCTCTGCCCATCCAGCACATGCGAATCGTCCACGTACAAGACCTCCTTATGGAGGGGGAAAAGGAATTGGGCCTTCGGGTCGTCTCGGGCTCGGGTGGACTGGGACGGCCCATCTTCTCCTCCAAGGTTCAGCGTCCCGGTAAAGAGCTTCGACGGGATCCCCCTCTGGTGAAGGCAAACCGAATCCTGCTCCTGGGGAGGACGGAACTCGGGCTTCTGGACGCCCTTGTTCCTTCGCGGCGGAGGATGCTCCTGCGGGAGCTTTCCTTTTTAGACCTTCCTTGTATCTTGGTGGAGGGAGGGCTGAGGGTGCCGGAAGATCTCCTTCAGTTCTCTCAGGAGTATAGCATTCCCCTCCTGGCCACTCGATTGGGGGGAATCCAGTTGACCCGAGGGCTTCATCGCATCCTTGGAAGGATAATGGGAGATGGAGTTCATATTCAGGGCGTCCTCATGAGGATTTTTGATGTAGGGGTGCTGATCCTAGGGAAGAGCGGGATCGGCAAGAGCGAGTGTGCCTTGGATCTGATCACAAGGGGACACGCCCTGGTGGCCGATGACTTGGTGGAATTGAGGCGAGGGGCCGATGGAGAAGTCTTGGGTACGTGCCCGGAGTTGATCAAGTATCATATGGAAGTGCGCGGTTTGGGTATCATCAACATCCTTGCTCTCTTCGGAGAACGGGCCGTGATCGAGGAGTCCACCATCGGCTTGGTTGTAGAGCTCTTGGAATGGGAACAGATCCTCCATATGGATCGCACAGGTCTCCCCCAGAGGACATTTACTCTTCTGGACAGGGATCTCCCCCTCCTGAGGATTCCAGTGAGCCTTAACCGAAACTTGGCGATCATCTTGGAGGTGGCCGTTCGAAACCAGCTCCTCAAAGAGCGAGGAATCCGCCCCGTCGAAGATCTGGCCCATCGAATTGAGACCGAGCTTCGGAGCAAGGCGAGCTCATGAGATCGATACCCATCACCATCATCACGGGTCTTTCGGGATCGGGAAAGACCACGGTCATGAAGGTGATGGAAGATCTGGGTTATTTCTGCCTCGATAACCTTCCCATCGTTCTTCTGCCCAAATTCATGGAGCTGCGTCTGTCCTCCTCCTCCGAAATCCACAAGATCGCGGCGGTGATCGACATCCGAGGGAAAGAATTCTTGGAGGAAGCGCCCAGGATGATCGAACATTTGAAGAGGGATGGGTATACTATCCAAATCCTCTTCCTGGAGTGCGAGGACGAGATCCTTCTCCGCCGTTTCAGTGAGACCCGCAGGAGTCATCCTTTGGCCAAGGACCGCCCCTTGGCTGAAGGGATTCGGGAGGAGAGACGGTTTTTGGAGCCCCTTAAACGGATGGCCGATTGGGTTATCGATACGTCCCAATATCACGTCCATCAGCTACGAGAGGTCATCGAGAAGACTTTTTCCACCACCACCCCTCCGCATCGGATGCGAATCTTCCTCCAGTCTTTTGGATTCCGGCATGGCGTTCCGGCCAATACGGATATCCTGATGGACGTCCGGTTCCTGCCAAACCCCTATTTCGTCGAATCCTTAAGGAGTCGAACCGGCATGGATCCGGAGGTGGCCTCTTACGTCTTGGAGAGGGATGAGACCCGGGAGTTCCTACGTCGTTTCCTCGAGTTTATCGACTGGTTACTTCCCCTCTACGAGAAGGAGGGAAAGACCTATTTGAACCTTTCCATAGGGTGTACGGGGGGTCATCACCGCTCCGTCGCGGTGGTGAACCGCATGAAGCCGTTTTTTGAGGAGAGGGATTATCCGGTCTCCGTTCATCATCGCGATCTCCATAGAGAGTAAGGGGCGGGTAAAGACATGGTCGGCGTAGTCCTTATAACCCATTGTGATCTGGCCGAAGAACTCCTTCGCGCAGCTCGCCTCATCGTCGGGGATGACGAGGCCCTGGAGGGTGTGGAGGCCCTATCGGTGCAGGTGAGCGAGATGAACGAGCAACTTCGGAAACGCATCGCCCAGGCCATCAAGAGGGTGGATCGGGGAGACGGAGTTCTGATCCTGACGGACATGTTCGGTGGGACCCCTTCCAACCTCAGCCTCTCTTTTCTTCAAGAGGGCAAAGTGGAGGTGGTCACTGGAGTAAACCTCCCCATGATGGTGGCCCTCGGCCATTACCGTAAAGGAAGGACCTTGGGGGAGCTGGCCCAGTTCATTGCCTCGTATGGACGCAAACACATCAACTTGGCCAATGAGATCTTGCAGGGACCGAGACGCTGAATCCCCGAGGGAGGGAGGTTCATGCCTCTGGGACATCCGGCCTCTCCGGGAGGCGGATCTGGAAGATGTGCTGGCCATCGAACGCCGGAGTTTTCCTACACCGTGGTCCCGTAGTGCCTTTCTTCACGAACTGAAGAATCCCCTTTCCCATTGCTGGGTAGCCCAATGGAAGGGAAGACATGAAGGCCCGGCCCTTGCAGGATATCTCTGTGTTTGGATCGTGCTGGAGGAGATGCACGTCATGAACATTGCCACCCACCCCCTCCATCGCCGTAAGGGCGTGGCAAAGAGGTTATTATGTCATGCCCTCCACCATGCCGTTGGGATGGGAGTCCAAAAGGCCGTTCTGGAGGTTCGTCCCTCCAATCTCCCCGCCGTGGCCCTCTACTCCTCCATGGGGTTCAAGATTGTGGGACGAAGGCTCCGATATTACCAGGACACGGGGGAGGATGCCGTGGTAATGAGCTTGGACGTGAGAGGGAAAACGTGAAGCTCTTCGAGGCTGTGGTGGAGTCCATTCACTCCCTTTGCGAGGGGGTCTTTTCGCTGAGCCTTGCGGCTCCCGGAATCTCTCGTCATGTCTCCCCAGGACAGTTCTACATGGTGAGGGTAGGGGAGGGGAGCGACCCGCTTCTCTGGAGGCCCTTCGCTTATCACGGTCGAGGGCGATGTGGAACCCAGGACGGCCTGGAGATCCTTTTCCGCGTGGTGGGGCGAGGAACCCGGATGCTCTCCCAAAAGAGGAAGGGGGAGGTCCTGAGGGTTATGGGGCCGCTAGGAAAGGGCTGGGACCCAAGGGGTCCAGGCATCCCCGTTCTCGTGGTTGGGGGTATGGGTGTCGCCAGTCTCTATCCTCTGGCGGAGTATCTTGCTCGGAGATCCTCCCAAGGATGGGTCTTCCTGGGAGCCCGACGCCCTGAAGAGCTCTTTTTCCTGGGAAAGTGGGAGGAGATGGGATTCCGGGTCCTTACGGCCGTGGAGGAAGGGGGGCATTCGTTTCGAGGAACGGTGATGGACCTACTCGAGGACCGATGGGATTCCCTCGGACTTCGAGACCCTCGCATTTTCGGTTGTGGGCCAGGAGGATTGGTGCGCCGTCTTGCCCTGTGGAGTTTGAAGAGAGGGGTCCCCTGTCAGGTCTCCTTGGAGGTCGCCATGGGTTGCGGGATGGGAGTCTGCCTCGGTTGCGCTATCAAGGCGGTGGGGCTGGGCTATCTCCATGCCTGTCGGGACGGCCCTGTGTTTCAGGCGAATGAGATCGACTGGAGCGTGTTCCATGAAGGATGAGTCCGGGGACAGGACGGATCTCCATGTCTCCTTGGGGCCGTTGCGGCTCCCCAACCCCGTCATGAACGCCTCGGGCACCGGGGGGTATGGTACGGAGGAGCTTCCCTTCCTGATCCCCGAAGCGTTGGGGGCCTTTGTGACCAAGGGATTGTCCCTGGAGCCAAGGGCAGGCAATTCCCCGCCGAGGATCGTAGAGACCCCTTCTGGGATGCTCAATGCCATCGGGCTTGAGAACATCGGGCTCCAGGCCTTTCTTGGAGAGCATCTACCCCGGCTGAGGGATCGAGGGGTCAGGGTCGTGGTCAATCTCTTCGGAGAGACCGAAGAGGAATATCTCCGAGGGGCCTCTCTCCTTTCCCGAAGGAAGGGAATCCATGGCTTGGAAATCAATGTCTCCTGCCCCAATGTTNAAAAGGGCGGTCGGGCCTTCGGACGGGATCCCGAGGTGCTGCATCGGTTGGTCAAAGGAATCAGGGCGTGTTCGGAGTTGGCGCTCCTGGTGAAGCTTCCTCCCGACGAAGCGGACCTCATGGAGGCGGCTCAGGCCGCCTGGGAAGGAGGATGCAACGGTCTGACCGTGGCCAATACTTATCGAGGTTTGGCCGTGGACGTCCATCATCGAACTCCGAAACTCGGCATCGGCCCAGGGGGGCTCTCGGGCCCAGCCATTCGTCCCCTTACCCTCTATCGGGTATGGATGTTGGCTGGGGTGTCACCGGTGCCCATCATCGGGGTGGGAGGCAT
Organism: Desulfarculaceae bacterium JdFR-97; assembly: GCA_002010915.1. Classification (GTDB taxonomy): domain Bacteria; phylum Desulfobacterota; class Desulfocorpusculales; order Desulfocorpusculum; family Desulfocorpusculum; genus JdFR-97. The sequence goes on from MTPG01000034.1 coordinate 94,275, forward strand.
CGCGTCGGTGAACGATGCCCTCGAGTACTTGATCGCAGGGGCCGCTGCAGTGCAGGTGGGGACGGGCTTTTTCCATAATCCCCGCCTCTTCCAAGAGCTCCTTGAAGGTATCGCTTCCTATCTCAAGGAGAAGGGATTAGAAAGCGTATCCCAGATTCAAGGGACCTTACGCGGAATGCCACCTCCTCCTTGCTTTGTCAAGGAGCGGGGAAAGAGGGAGAAAAAGTAACGCCCCTAGGGGAGGGGCACTTATATTGCTGGCCGGGGACCTTGAGGGAATTTCGGGGGGAAGAATCCACTATCACAGGGAGTCAAAGGGATGAGCGAATACTTGGTGCGACAGTTTCTGGTCAGTCAAATGATGGTTTTTGCCTATCTAGTCGGAGACCCAGAAACCAGGGAGGCGGTGGTGATCGATCCGGCTGCAGATGCGGACCGTATCCTCAAGGAGGCCGAGTTGCAGGGGTTTCGTATTACCCAGATCATTAACACACACGGGCACGTGGACCATATCATGGGCAATGCCGACATGAAAGAGAAGACCGGTGCCCCCATCCTCATCCATGAGGAAGATGCCTCCTTGATTCTTCGTCAATCTGCGGAGATGTTTCGCATGTTCGGGGGACGCCCTTCGCCTCCGGCGGATCAGATCCTACGGGACGGACAGATCCTCCAAGTGGGGACCCTTTCCATTCGTGTCCTCCACACGCCTGGCCACAGCCCGGGGGGGGTCTGTCTGCAAATCCCCGGTGCGGTCTTTACTGGGGACACTCTCTTTGTGGGTGGGGTAGGCCGAACGGACCTCCCCGGCGGATCGTGGCCCGTGCTTCTTCGTTCCATCCAAGAGAGGCTCTTTACGTTGCCGNCGGAGACCGTGGTCTATCCTGGACATCATTATGGGCCCACGCCCACATCCACCATCGGTCGAGAGCGGGACACCAATCCTTTCCTGTAGGGCTCTTGGAAGGCCTTTATGAGATTTTACATGGGCCGAGAGCAGAGAACTTCCATATCCAGCAAGAGAGAGGTCTTTCGGGGAGAGGGTAAAATTCAAGGGATCGATCCTCCCAGCCAGCAAAAGACCTACACCACATGAGATCGAGGAGGACGATGGGGCGGATCATCACTCTTCTTACAGATTTCGGTTGGAGGGACACCTATGTGGGGGCGGTAAAAGGGGTCATTCTCTCCCGTTGTGCGGATTGCCGGATCGTAGACATAACCCATGATATCCCTCCGGGGGATATTCTCAGGGCCGCCTGCGCACTCTTGGAGTTTTACGGGTACTATCCTGCTGGCACTGTTCATCTAGCTGTGGTGGACCCTGGAGTTGGAGGGGCCAGGAGGCCGATTTTGGTTGAGACGCAGGGGCATTGCTTCGTGGGCCCGGACAATGGACTTTTCGCTCCGCTCCTCGAGAGGGAAAAGGGGGCTGCGGTAAGACACATTGTGAGAGAAGACCTCTTCCTCAGGCCCGTGAGCCCCACCTTTCACGGAAGGGACCTCTTTGCCCCGGTGGCCGCCTTTCTGGCATCTGGAGGGGAGGCCCGGAGCGTAGGACCGGAAATCCACGACTGGGTGAAATTGGAGATTCCCCGAGCCCGAATGGAAGGGAGGGAGATTCGAGGGATCGTCCTTCATCAGGACCGTTTCGGCAATGCCGTCACCAACATTGAAGAGAAGGACCTGGCGCGTCTGCCGTCGCGGGAGGAAGTGGAGGTGATCGTGGAGGGGCGGAGGATCCGGGGACTTCGCAGGACCTATGCCGATGTAAATGAGGGGGAACCCTTGGCCCTGGTGGGCAGTTCGGGTGCATTGGAGCTTGCCGTACGAGGGGGGAGCGCCGTGGAAGTGCTGGGTCTAGAGCCTGGACGGACCGCGGTAATACTGCGATGGTCGCCGACGACCGGGAAGGTCTGAGAAGGACCTGTCCTCATGTTACGGTCCTGCTGAGTCCTTCACCGGGGGCGCCTGATCTATCCTCTGGGTTCGAGCGGGAGGTCATAAATTCTATAGGTCTTGTAGTGTCTGGCCCCAATGGCTTCTAGTGGACGGACCATGGCCACATTGTCTTCTAAAATCCAAGAAAATTCCCCACGTTTATATCCTTTTCTTAAGCCTTCTCTGAAAGTTTCCACATAGAGGAGCACATCGACTCCCATTTTTCGGTAACCTTCATTGACCCCCAGGATCAGGACTCGAAGTTGGTCGATCTTGCGGGAATAGTAGAGGAGCTTGAAGATCCCCAAGGGGAATAGTCTTCCGTTGAGCTTCTTGAGGACTTGGTTGATGTCCGGGAGAGTAAGGGAGAAGCCCACGATCCGTTCCTCGGTCTCCACAAAGAAAATGAGATCAGGATCCAGGATCTGCTTGAGTTCGCGGGCCATGTGATCGATCTCTTCCTCGGTCATGGGAACAAAACCCCAATTCTTCTCCCAGGCCTCGTTGTAGACCCGTTTGAATCGATCCATCTCCCCTCGAAGGTCCTTCATGTTCACCTTTCGGATGCGGAATCTTCCCCGTTTCCGCACCTTTTCGGCGATCCGGTAAACCCGTTCGGGCATTTCCTCCGCAGTCCGAATATAGGCGTAGAGGTCTTTGGCCTTTTGAAACCCGTAACGTTCCATGAAGTCTTGGTAATATGGGGGATTGTAAGGCATGAGGATCATGGGGCTTTCATCGAAGCCTTGCACTAGCAGGCCCACTTCCTCGTTGGTGGAATAGCTGGCCGGGCCTCGCAAGGTGTCCATCCCATGCTGTTGCAGCCAGGAGGCAGCGGTCTGAAAAAGGGCCTTGGCCACTTCGTACCTTTGGACGCACTCGAAAAGGCCAAAGAACCCAACGTGATCCTGATGAAATCGGTTATGGTTGTGATTGACGATGGCTGCGATGCGCCCTACCGGCTCTCCCTTCTCGTGGGCCAGAAAAAAGGCGATGTCGGCATGCTGGAAGAAGGGGTTTTTCTTGGGGTTGATGAAGGCCTTCCGTTCCATTAGAAGGGGAGGAACCCAGTAGGGGTCGCCCTTGTAGATCTTCCAGGGGAGCCTGAGGAATGTGTTGCGATCCTTTCGACTCCGAACCTCCCGTACCTGGACGTCGGTGGTATTCATGGCTTTCCTTCCTGACTTGAACCGGGAGGAAGGGATGGCCTTCCCAGACCAGAAGAGAGAGGTCTCTGTCAGGGGTTCAGATGACCCCTAGCTCCTTGCCGACCTTCTCAAAGGTCTCCAAGACCCGCTCCAGTTGCTCGTCGGTGTGGGTGGCCATATAGCTGGTTCGGAGCAGGGCTCTTCCTACAGGGACGGCCGGATTCCGGACCGGGTTGACGAAGACCCCTTCCTCCAGGAGCCTCTTCCAGAACTGAAAGACCNTCATATCATCCCCGATGATGATAGGGATGATGGGGGTCTGAGTGTTTCCGATATCGAACCCGAGGTTTCGGAACTCTCTGTGCATCTTTCGGGTGATCTCCCAGAGACGCTCGCGTCGTTCCGGTTCGTTCTCCATGATATCCAACGAGGCCAGGCATGCGGCAATGGAGGCCGGCGGCATGGAGGCGCTGAAGATGAGGGCACGGGAGAAATGCTTGATATAGTCGATAACCTGGGCCTTGGCAGCGATGAACCCCCCCAGGGAAGCAAAGGACTTGCTGAAAGTTCCCATGATGATGTCCACTTCTTCTGTGAGGCCGAAGTAGGATGCGGTGCCGTTGCCCCTCTCTCCCAGCACCCCGATGGCGTGGGCGTCATCCACCATCAATCGGGCGTTGAATTCCTTGCAGATGGAGACGATCTCNGGGAGGGGGGCGATGTCGCCTTCCATGCTGAAGACGCCGTCCACCACTACCAACTTCCCCGAACGTGGATTGGTGCTCTCCAACGCCTTCCTCAAGCTGTCCATATCGTTGTGTTTGAATCGAACGGTCTTTCCGAAACAGAGCTGACATCCGTCTACAATACTGGCATGATCATCGTAGTCGATGATGACGGTGTCGTGACGACCCACCAGGGCGGAAATCGTACCCAAGTTGGTCTGAAACCCGGTACTGAAGACCAGGGCGGCCTCCTTGCCGGTGAATTGGGCCAGCCGCTCCTCCAGTTGCACGTGAAGCTCAATGGTCCCATTGAGGAATCGGGATCCGGTGCAGCTCGTCCCGAACTTCTTCAGGGCCTGCATGGCCGCCTCTTTGACCTTGGGGTGTGTGGTCAGCCCGAGGTAGTTGTTGGAGCCGATCATGATGATACGGCGGCCATTGAGGACGACTTCCGTGTCCTGCTGAGACTGAATCGGCGTGAAGTAGGGATAGTAACCGGCCTTGCGCGCTTCCTCAGCCTGGGTGAAATTCCAGCACTTTTCAAAGATGTCCATTCCTCGCTCCTCGACCGAGTAATGGCCAAAGGGCCTTGGGTGCGGGATGAACGTCCGTATATTTCCGGATGTATCTCCGCCCCGGGTGGTGTGGCCCGTATCGGGCCGGAACAGATCTCCATGCAGCGCAACTATCCAGCCGCGGGCCCTTGTCAATGGAGACCATTTCCTGTAAAGGATGGGTTCGATCAGGGGCGGGCTGGATTGGGTACGTGGATTCCATCCTCAGGACCATGTGCCTCATCGGCGCGTGAATTCTATTGCAAAAGCCAGGCCTTTGTCAACGTGAAACCGGGAGGGGGATCATGCGGGTTTTGGTCACTGGGGGGACGGGCTTTGTGGGGAGCCATTTGGTGGAGGCCCTTTTGGAGAATGGACATGAAGTCAGGATCCTGGCTCGACGGAGTTCGCCCCAGCGCTGGGTGGGACATCTTTCCGTCTCTTGGTGCTGGGGGGATGTTACAGAAGACCGAGGGCTTCGGGAAGCGGTAGAGGGAGTGGAGTGGGTCTTCCATTTGGCGGGACTCACCAAGGCACGCTGCCTCCACGACTATCTCCGCGTCAATGCGGAAGGGACCCTTCGCATCCTGAAGGCGTGTGCCCAAGCGGATCCACCTCCGAGACGCTTCATCCTCTTGAGTTCTTTGGCGGCTTGCGGACCAGCCGCCGCTGGCCGCCCCCTCCGAGAAGGGGATCCCTGTCGTCCTGTGAGTCATTACGGGATCAGCAAGTTGGAGGCCGAGAGGATTGCCAGCTCCTTTGTGGAGAAAGTACCCCTGGTTATCCTTCGCCCTCCGGCCGTCTATGGCCCTAGGGATCGGGACATTTTGGCTTTCTTCCGCTTGCTCAAACGCGGTTGGAATCCCATGATCGGAAGGGGAGACCGATGCCTCTCCATGATCCATGTAAGGGACCTGGCGCGGGGAACGCTCCTGGCGGCTCAAAGCCTCGTCCCGTCGGGATCCGTCTTCTTTCTTTCGGACGGTTCAATCCACCGTTGGTCCGAGGTGGTGCTCCTTTTATCCCAGATCATGGGGGTCCGGGTTCGAAGCGTTCATATTCCCTTCTTTTTGGCCTATTTGATTGCGGGATGCTCCGAGGCGGTCTGCTGGGGCCTGAGGCGTCCGCCCCTCCTCAACCGCCAGAAGGTCATTGAGATGCGGGCCGAGGCATGGACATGCGAGATCCAAAGGGCCAAGGAGTATCTTGGATTTTCTCCCTGCATCTCCATTGAGAGCGGCCTCCGGGAGACCTATCACTGGTATCGGAAACAAGGATGGCTTTGAGATACCTTTCATGACCTGGCTTGTGTAGTGTAAAGGTCAGATTGGACTATTTTCATCTCGGAGGAGTCTCTCTCGAGCCCATAAGTGAGAACGTGGAATCATCCCGGAGGGGAAGTGGTGTCTGCGGCCCCTTCGGGTTCCTCCTCGGATTCCTCCAAGGGCTTGCGNCCGAAGAAGTGAGCCACCCAAATCCCCAGTTCATAGAGGACCAGCAGAGGTGTGGCCATCAGAAGTTGGGTCATGATGTCTGGGGGCGTCAGGATCGCTGCCACGGTAAAGACCAGGGGGATGGCATACTTTCGACCTTTCCGAAGCATTTTGGAGTCGACAAGTCCGATACGGGCCAAGAAGAAAATGAAGACGGGTAATTCGAAGATGACCCCGAATGCGAGCAGAAGCCGAATGGCGAAGCTCAGGTATTCTTTCATGGTAGGGAGGGGTTTGATGAAGTCCCCGGCGAAGCCGAGAAAGAACCGAAACCCGAAGGGAAAGACCACGTAGTACCCGAAGATGGCGCCCCCCAAAAAGAAGAGGGAGGAGAAGACCACAAAGGGGATCATGGTGTTGCGTTCACGGGGATAGAGACCCGGGGAGATGAAGGCCCACACTTGATAGAGGATCACCGGGACAGCAGCCAGCAGGCCCGCCAACAAAGAGGCCTTCAAATAGACAAGGAAGGCCTCATAGACCCCTGTGAAGATCAGCTGATTGCTATCCGGGGGGAGTGCCTCCAACAAGGGGCGAGCCAGAAACTCGAATATCTTCTCTTTGAACAAAAATGCCACAATGGCGCCAATACCCACGGCGGCCAACGAGATGATCAGTCTGTAGCGCAGCTCCTCCAGGTGTTCCAAGAAGGGGACTTTTTCATCCGGTTTCAGTCTTCGGGGGAACCTTTTCTTTTTCCTGCTCATGGGATTGGCTCAAGTCATTGGGGGTCTCTACCGGAGAGGTCTCCTCCGATGGTTCGGTCTGCTCGAAGAGGCTGTCCAGGTCCCTCTTTGTAGAAGGGACTTCTCGATCCTCCCCCATGCCCTCCATCATGGTCTCGAGGTCGATCTGTCCCTTGATCTCGTCGGCTGCCCGGCGGAGTTCCCCGAATCCTCTGCCGAGTGCACGGGCGATCTCCGGAAGGCGTTTGGGGCCGATGAAGATCAGTGCCACCGCCAGGATCACAAGGATTTCCTGCGTTCCCATTCCGAACATGACATCAATCCTCGGCCCGTCCCATAGCCTTTTTCCTCGCGGAACCTACCCGCTCCGCTCTCCTTCGGCGTCCCGAGGCCTCCCGGATAATTTCGGACACCTTTGAATCTTACGGCCTCCAAAGAGGGGTGTCAAGGTCGACTGGATCTCTACCAGAACGCTCATGGAATCCCTGTCTAAAGTGTGCTAGGATGGGATCGTCCTGTGTATCCGAGCTTCTGAAGACTGAATGGAGGACTGTCCATGAAGGATTCGCAAGGTCGGGTGGAACAAGATGGAATTGTTAGAGTGGTGTTGGTGACGGTTCCTGATGAAAAAGAGGGTATGCGGATCTCCCGGGTCCTCGTGGAGGAACGGCTCGCCGCTTGCGTGAACCTTCTTGGGGGTGTGCGATCCGTGTTTCATTGGGATGGGCGTCTCTGCGACGAGAGGGAAGCACTTTTGGTGATCAAGACCACGGAACACCGCCTCTCTTCTCTCATCTCCCGCATCCAGGAGATCCATCCCTACGAGGTGCCGGAGGTCCTGGCCCTTCCCGTGATACAGGGATCTCGGGCGTATTTGGATTGGGTTGATACTGAGACACGCCCCGAGAGGGGATCGGAGGAACTTTAAGGGTTGCAAGGGTAAAGTCAAATCGTTCCAAAGGGTGCCAAAGACAAAACATCCCGTCCGGGGGCCGCCATACGACAGGTCGGAGGAGGGTCGAGGGCGGGGTTCGAAACCGGGGGATCTCATGAAGGTGGAAGGCTGGATGACTAAAGATCCGGTGACAGTGACCCGCAGCCACTCTCTGCAGGAGTGCATAGATCTAATGAAGTCCCACTCTATCCGCCATCTTCCGGTGGTGGAGGGGCAACGGCTCATCGGCTTCGTCACGGAAGGGGACATTCGGCAGGTCTTCCTGGTCTCGCTGTTCGAGGAACTGAAATTGGAAGAGGTGATGATCGAGGATCCCATCACGGTCACCGCGGATACGGAGATCGAGGAGGCGGCCAAGATCATCTACTACAACAAGATCGGAGGGTTACCGGTCGTTGACGATGAGGACCGCCTAGTGGGGATCATCACCGTGGCGGATATCATGGCGGCGTTCATCGAGTTGATGGGGGTGCTCAAGTCCAGCTCCAGGATCGATGTGATCTTGGGAGAGGACCCTGCTGCCTTCGAGCGGGTCTCGAGTCTGATCCGAAGCCGAGGTGGAGAGATAATCAGCGTGGGAATCTCCGGGCACCGCCTTCGAAAAAAGCGCGTCTACTTTTTCCGACTAAAGAAGTGCAACGTGAAAAATATCACCAAGACCCTGGAGAAAGCAGGGTACCAGGTCGTCTCTTCGGTCGGATAATACCCCGCCCAAGAGAACGTTCCTCGGATCAGGGGGAGGAGTCGGCTTCTTGCCCGAGGTTGATGCTCCCCCTCTTTCTCCTCAACCATTCCCTGAGGGGGGTGACATCAACCCCCTGCTGCTCGGCCCGATGGAGATGCTGAACGGCTCCTTGGAGATCTCCGTCCAGGGCCAGCAGAGCAGCACAGGCATAATGATAGATCCCGTTGGAAGGATCCCTTTGGAGGGCCCTTTGGAGGGCCTCTATGGCGGGGCCCAGCTCGTAGACCATCAGGCCTCTACCCTGCCGTGACCCTTCGGATCAGACACTCCACCAGTCGAGGGTCCAGCTCCGATCCCGACTTCCTTCGAAGTTCACGGAAGACCTCCCTTTGCGAAGATACCTTCCGTCTCTCCAGGTCGCTTTGGAGGTGTTGATAAAAGTCGGCCACTGCCAGGATCCTGGCCTCGAGAGGAATCGATTCGCCCCGAAGGCCATGAGGCTCCCCGTGGCCGTCGTATCGGGCGTGATGATAGAGGACGCCTTTGAGCAGGGAGGAAGAGCGGACCAGGTTTTTGAGGATGTAGGCCCCGATGGTGGGATGAATGCGGCGATTGATCTGGGCCAGACGGAGGAGCTTTTTCTGAAGGTCGCCGTTTAGGCCTGGCAAGGTCAGCTTGCCGATGTCATGAAGCCAGCCGGCCATTCCGATCTCCAGGATACGTTCGGGGGGCAGGTCCAGGCCCTTGGCGATGAGGCTTGCATAGTAGGCTACCTCTTGGGCATGGCGGTAGGTTTGGGGTTCCCGGGTCCCTTGGGCCACGAGGACCTGAAAGACTTCGGTCAAGGCGGGAAATTTTCGGATGATGCCCTCCGGAGTCAGGCCGTTGAGCTCGAACCGTCCGGTAGGGAAGAAACGTACGGTGCTCTCCCTGTCCCTCCCGGCCAGGAAGGCGGCCAACTCGGCGTTGTCCAGCAGTTCCTTGGGTTGTGTGGCATGGTCGGGGTAGGTGGCGATACCGATGTTCAACTGGACGGAGACTTCCCCGATTCCCTCCAGTCGAATAAGAGAGAGGCGCTCGAGGAGGCGTTCGGCGATCTGAAGGGCCTCCTCGGAGGAGGTATCCGGAAGGAGGACCACGAAATCATTCTGTTTATATCGGGCGGGGACGTCAACGTTGCGGATGGAGCTCATGAGCTCAGAGGAAATGGCCCGCAGATAAGGACGGATCATTATCTGATCGGCGTACTCCATCCCATGATCCGATCTCAAGTGCAGGTAAAGGACGGAGATAGGGGATTCGTTTCTGTTTGCCCGGCGGATCTCTGCCTTGAGGCGGTCGAGGAAATAGACCTCGTTGTAGAGGCCGGTGATCTCGTCCCGAATGAGGAGATCTCGGGGGCCTTTCAGGGCCCCCTCCGCCTCCAGGATCTGGCAGACCAAGTCCCCGAGGACCTCCAAGGGACGAAGATGTTCTTTAAGAAAGTGGTTCGGCTCCTCGTGGAAAAGGAGGATCGCCCCCCGCAGATCGAACTCGCGAATCAAGGGAAAGGCCAAGAGGCTCCGGAAGCCCGAATCTCTAAAGATTTTCTCTTGCTGAAGAAGGGGGTCCGAAGGTATCTCCCCGCTGAGAATGACCCTTCTTTCCTCCATGAGAAGGTCGAAGAGTCCCGCGTTTCCCAGCGAGGGGCTGTAGAGTTGTAATGAGGAGGGAAGCCCGATCCCCTTGAGGAGCAGGAAGGGGCCTTCCTTTCTCGACCAGATACCCCCGGCTGGGGCCTCCATGATGCGCATGGCACCCTGGAGGATCCGTCCTGTCAAGGTTCTGGGGTCGAGGAATCCTCCCAGATGCCGCGCCAGGTCTCCCATCAGCTCCAGGAGGATTCGATGGGTGACGGTCTCCCGACAGAAGGCGGCCAGAAAGGAGGAGATGGCCGCGTGGACCACCCGAGTTCGATCCGGTTTCAGCTGCTGGATAATAGCTTCGACCGTACGGTCCTGAATGAGGTTAATGATGAGGTCTAAATCGGATCGTTCGAGCAGTTCCGTATAGTCATGGGTTACGAAGATTCCCTTTTCCCTGGCGTCCCTCAAACAGGGATGAGAGGGATCGAAGTCTGCCACTCCCAGGACCTCCAGGGGCGCCTCCTGAAGCTGTTCGAGGAGGTCAGGCGCCTGCGAGAGACCGATAATGGCGGTCCTCATCCTCGGAAATCCCGCTTCACTTTTACGAGTATCCATCGAATTCCGTCCTTTCGGAGGAAGGAAAACCCATCTCCTTCGCTTAATACCTATCGTAATTTCGGGCAAAACGCAAGCGCGAGCATTACCGTTGCGGTCATGGAGGATCGATTGTAGAATGCATCTATTCTGTAAGGCGAGGGAGCGATCGTAAGGAATCGCCTCCCAGGGAAGAAAAGGAGGACGGCATGGAGGAGGTTCGGGTCCGGTTTCCCCCTTCTCCCACAGGTTATCTTCATATCGGAGGTGCCAGGACCGCCCTGTACAACTGGCTCTTCGCCCGAAAACATGGGGGAACCTTCGTCCTTCGCATCGAGGATACTGACGTGGAGCGGTCCACCCAAGATGCCATTCAAGAAATTCTCGACGGGCTTCAATGGATGGGGATCGATTGGGATGAAGGGCCCTACCTTCAGTCCGAGCACGTAGAGGAGCACAAAAGGGTGGCCAGGTGTCTCCTCGAGACGGGGCACGCCTACCGCTGTTTCTGTACCAAAGAAGAACTGGAGGCCAAGAGAGAGGAGGCCAAGAGGGAACGACGCCCATATCGCTACGACGGGACGTGCCGAAGGATGCCCCCGGAGGAGGCCGAGGAACGTGAGAAAAGGGGGGATCCGTTCGTGATTCGGTTCCGCGTTCCCCGCCAAGAGGGAAGCGTGGTCTACCAAGATGTGGTCTTCGGTAGAGAAGAAAGGGCCTATCGAGATATCGAGGACTTCATTATCCTGCGGTCCAACGGGCTTCCCGTCTACATCCTCTCCAACATGGTGGATGACCATCGGGATCGGATCACTCATGTAATTCGAGGACAGGATCATAGAGCCAACACCCCCAAGCAGGTCCTTCTATATCAGGCCTTGGGTTGGCCGGTCCCACTTTTCGCTCACATGTCCCTCACCCTGGACCCCAAGCGGAGGAAGATCTCCAAGAGGGTCCATGGAGACGTGGTGACCGTCCGATACTATCGCGAGAAGGGCTTCCTCCCCTGGGCCTTTTGCAACTTTATGGCACTGCTGGGGTGGTCCCCAGGGGACGATCGGGAGATCTTCTCCCGGGAAGAATTGATCGAGGCCTTTTCCTTGGAGCGCCTCTCCCGGGCCAACTCGGTCTTCAATTACGACCCCGACAATCCTCGATTCTTCACGGATCCCAAAGCCATCAACATCAACGCCCACTATCTTCGCACCATGCCCCTGGAGGAACTGATCCCTTACGTGGAGGAGGTGCTTCGCGAGGAAGGCCTCTGGGACCCGGCGTATGCCGGAGAGCGTCGTGGATGGTTTTTGGCCGCTGTGGATCTCCTGCGAGTCCGCTATTTCACTACCAAGGATTTTGGCACCCTCGGTCGTCCCTACTTTTCGGATGAATACCCCATGGAGGAGAAGGCCTGGAAGAAGAACCTCCTCAAGGATAAACAGCTGGCTCGATGGCTTTCCCTTCTGGCCGATAAGTTGGAATGCCTGGAACCATTCGATCTGGGCTCCACCGAGGAGACGGTGCGGGAGGCCGCCCAGGAGTGGGGGATCAAGGCGGGGATCCTGATCAATGGAATCCGGGCAGCGGTTACAGGCCAGACCGTGGGGCCCGGACTCTTTGACATACTGGTGATCCTGGGAAAGGAGAGGGTGGTTAGGAGACTGCGATCCGTCTCCCGGAGGCTGGCCGCCCACTGGGCCAAGGAGGAAAGTGGAGGTGAAGGGGAGGAAGGCGCAGGAGATCTGGGAAAGGCTTCGGAGAGACCTCCAAAGACTTGAACAGGAGGAAGTAGAACCACCTCTTCCTCCGGAAGAGAGGATTCTCTGCGAAGACGAAGCCTGCATCGGCCTAGTGGGGGAGGACGGTGTGTGCCGGCTCTGCGGAAGGGTCCAATCCCAGAAGGGGGGCTCCGAGCCCCTCGTGGAAGAGCCCCATCCCATGCAGGCCGAGGAGGCTTCTGCAGCGGAGGAACCTCTCGGTGAGGAGAAGGCCGAGGAGGAGAAGGAGACAGAGGAGGGTCTACCCGAGAGGATCCTGTGTGCGGACGGGGCCTGCATAGGGGTGGTGGACGAGGAGGGTTACTGTAAACTGTGCGGGTTGAAGTGGCGACCTGAAGGGTATCAAGAAGGGGAGCCAAAGATCTATCGGGACGAAGAGGAGATTCAGTGAGGATGGCCCAGGCCCGACCCCATTTCGGGCTCGGGGCTGCAAAAGGAGTCTGGAGATGCTCACCCCACTTCACGACCCGTCCATGGGCGTCCTTAGGGTGGCGGGCCTGATGTCCGGCTCCGGGACCAACATCCGAAAGATCATCGAACACCAGAGGACCTTGCAGACCAAGGAAGGGGCCTCTCCTTTCGAGGTGGTGGTGCTTTTTACGGATCGAGTGGAGAGTCAGGCAGTCCAGATCGGCAAGGATTACGACCTCCCTGTGGTCGTCCGGGATCTGGAGGCCTTTTGCCGAAGTCGCGGTGCGTCGCGTCGCGACATGGCTGTCCGCCGGCTTTTCGACGAGGAGACTGTCCGTGCCCTCTCTCCCTACGGGGTGCGTGTGGCCGCGTACGGTGGATATATGAGCATCGCCACCGAACCCCTCATCGAGGCCTTCATCGGGATAAACGTCCACCCCGCCGACCTCTCCATCGAGAATCCGGACGGAACAAGGAAATACACGGGAGATCACGCCGTTCGAGATGCGATCCTGGCCGGCGAACGGACCCTTCGATCCTCGACCCATCTCATCGAGCCAGAGGTGGACGGTGGAAGGCTCCTTATGATCTCTGCTCCCATGGAGGTGATGCTTTTACCTGAGTGGGATCTGAGTCGTGCCGAGGACCTCAAGGCCGCGGAGTCGTATAATCAGGAACGACTCAAGAAAGCGGGCGATTGGGTGATCTTTCCTCGAACCATCGAAGAGATCGCAAGGGGGGGCTTTCAGTGGGACGAGTCTGGAAACCTCTACCACCGAGGAAGACCGATCCCCAAAGGCCTGAAGTTGGATTGAGGCTCCAGTCCCGGGGCAGAAGGGAGAGTCGTGGTCTGGTTCAGGTCTCCTCGGGATTGGGCCACCGAGGGGCCCTCTTCTCCCTAAAGGCGCGAACCCCTTCTCGAAACGCGGCGGTCTCTGAACAAAGGACCTGAGCATATCCCTCAAAAGGCAGCACGTCATTGAGGTCCGCCTTTGCTCCCAGATAGAGGGACCGCTTCATGTACTGAACGGGAAGGGGCGGAAGGGCAGCTATCTTTTCCGCCAGGGCTTTGGCCCGGGGAAGGAGTTCCTCAGGCTCCACCACCTCGTTCACCAATCCCATTTGGAGGGCCTCTTGGGCAGAGATGCGTCTCCCTGTCAAGAGGATCTCAAAGGCCCTGGAGGTTCCCACGGCCCGGGGGAGGAGATGTGTGGCCCCCATGCCAGGATGGAGCCCCAGTTTCAAAAAGCTCATAATGAACTCCGCCCTCGTGGATGCGATTCTCATGTCGCAGGCCAGGGCCAGGCAGAACCCCGCCCCCACAGCATGGCCATTGACGGCGGCCAAGGTAGGGATACTCAGTTCTCGGATGGCGAGGAAGCGATTGTAAAAGCGGTAAGGGGAGGATTTTTGCTCCAGAGGGGCTTCCTCCAGCTCCCGGATCACGGAGCCGAAATCGCCCCCGCTGCAGAAGGCGGGACCTTGGCCCGTCAGGATAAGGAACCGGGCATCGGGATCCCTGGCGATCTGCTGAAGAGCACGTTCGAATTCCGAGGCCATGCGATAACTGAGGGCGTTGCGGGTAGCTGGGTCGTTGAGATGAAGGAGGAAGACACCTTTGTTTTTCTCCAGGATGAGGGTCTCGGTCATGGGATCTTTGCTCCTTTCTGTCTGATTCAGTGTCGGAATGCCCTTTGCCCCGTAAAGACCATGGCCACTGGGGGGGATGCTTCGTTGCAGGCGAGGATGGATTCGTAGTCTCTCTCGGATCCTCCGGGATGTGCAATGGCCGTAATCCCTTCCTTGATGGCCACATCCACCCCGTCCCGAAACGGGAAGAAGGCATCGGAGACCATTACAGCCCCCAGCAGACCGCCGTGCTCCCGTTGGGCCTCGTGGTCGATCTCCTCTTTGAGAGAAGGGTCTCTTTTCCCCTGAGCGACCTCTGCCTCGAGGGTCTTGTAGGGAATGCCCAAGCGCTCGAAACAGATCCGGTCCTTGTACTTGGTGTAGGCCTTAAAGACGGCGATCTCGGCTACACCCACTCGATCCTGCTCTCCCGTGCCGATGCCTACCGTGACCCCGTCTTTGGCGTAGAGGACCGAGTTAGAGGTCACCCCTTGTTCCACAGCCCAGCCGAAAATGAGGTCCTCCACCTCTCGTGGGGTGGGCTCCCTGATGCATCGGATCGTCTTCCCCTCATAGACGGCCTCAGCAGGCCTCAGGTCCTCCGTGCTCCGGATGGTGTTGACGGCCGACTGCTGGACGATGATCCCGCCGTCCATCAAGGAGGTAAACTCCAGGAACCGCAGGTGAGCGAACTCCAGGAGTCGATCCATGCGGGGCAACTTGAGGACCCGGAGGTTCTTTCTTCGGGCCAGCAGTGCAAGGACTCCCTCCTCGTAGTCCGGGGCTGCTACCACCTCTAGGTAGTGATCTCCAATACCCTCGGCCGTCTCCAGATCCACAGGCCGGTTGACCACCAAGGCCCCCCCGAAGGCCGCGATGCGGTCGGCCATGTATGCCCGGTGATAAGCTTGGGCCAGAGTCTTGCCGTAGGCCGCTCCCGAGGGGTTGTTGTGCTTCATGATGACCGCGGCAGGGCCACGATCCAGGTAGCGGAGAATCTGCAGGGCCCGATCCACGTCCGTGAGGTTGATCTTGCCCGGATGCTTTCCGGCCTGAAGCATCTCCTCCTCAGAGATGGCACTGACCATCCCGTTGCCCGGATCCACATACTGGGCGTTGCCCAAAGTGAGGTTGCCTCCCACCCATTCGTAGAGGGCCGCCTCCTGGCCGGGATTTTCCCCGTAACGGAGCCCTCGATGTTGTATGCGGCCGGTTTCCGGATCCTTGAGCCTCCACGTCCTCTTTCGAAAGACCAGTCGATCCGGACCTAGCCGAATGATCATCTCCTCGGGAAAGTGGTCCCCCATCACCGTTCGATATATCTCCCGCAGATCCTTCATGGAAATTCCTCCATTCCCTGGTGGTGGCGGAGCTTAACCCTCGTGGGCCATGAGCCTTCGATGCTCCTTGAGCATGCATCGGTCCATGATCACCTTCAGTCCAGCGGATTGGGCCTTTTCTGCTGCTTGAGGGTTGACGACCCCTTCTTGGAGCCAGAGGACCTTGGCTCCCAATGCCACCGCTGCCTCGGCTATGGGAAGCACCTCCTCAGGCCTTCGGAAGACGTCCACCACATCCACACGAATCTCCGGAGGGATCTCTTCCAAGGAAGGATAGGCCCTCTCTCCCAAGACCTCCTTCACATTGGGTCGAACCGGGATGATTCGATACCCCTGTTCCTTCAGGTAAGCCGCCACACGGTGGCTGGGTCGTGCGGGGTTGGGTGAAAGTCCCACCACGGCAATGACTTGGGCTTCCTCAAGGACCTCACGGATCGTCCTATCATCCATGGGCTTCTCCTCCTCGGTTGTGTCCCTTCCCCGTCCGTGCTTCTTAACATGAATACCCCACCCCGTCTTCTTTGCCAAGGGGAAACAATATGTCTCCCTCTCGACCATTCACTTGACACCCTTGAAGGAAACGGGCATAAAAGGTAAACAATAATGTTTACAATATTGGATTAGGATGATGGAGCCGCCAACCAAGAGGTTCTTCCCCGGATGATGGAGAGGTTCGACGATCTGCGAGAGCTGGAGTAACCATGCCCCCTTCCTTCTCCGACAAAGATAAGCGAATGACCATGGAAGAGGCGGTGAGCCGTTTCGTGCGAGACGGAGACGTCCTGTACCTGGGAGGGTTTCTGCACGGGGAGCCCTATGCAGCAGCCCATGAGATCATTCGACAAGGGAAGCGCGACCTCACCCTTTCTACAGCGGCGGGGACACTTTTGGTGGATCAGCTCATCGGGGCTGGCTGTGTGAGACGCCTCATCACGTCCTATTGTTGGAATCCGATTCCCGCACCGACCCATGCCTTTCGACGGGCCGTGGAGCGAGGGATACCACATCCCCTAGAACTGGAGGAGTACTCCCTCTTGGGGCTGAGCTTGGCCTACTTCGCCGGAGCGCTGAATCTTCCCTTTGTGGCCACCAAGACCATGCTTGGGTCCAGCTACCTGGAAAAACAAGGGTTTCTGGGCGACCGAAAGCTTCGGGTCATGGACTCGCCCTTTGGAGACGGGCCGGTCTGCCTCATCGCGCCCCTTCGGCACGATGTGGGCATCGTCCAGCTCCAACGGTCCGATCCACGGGGCAACGGCCAGGCTTGGGGGCTTTTGGGTCCCACCAAGTACGGACTGCAGTGCTGCGATCGAGTCATCGTCTGCGCTGAGGAGATCGTGGAGGAAGACAAAATCCGCACGGATCCCAACAGGACACTGATCCCAGGGTTTCGATGCTGCGCTGTGGTCGAAGAGCCTTGGGGAGCCCATCCCTCCTACATTCAGGGCTACTATGACCGAGATTGGCGCTTCGCCGCGGAGTACGAGAGGGAAACTCGGACAGAGGGCGGATTTAAACAATTTTTGAAAAAATGGATCCTTAAAACAAAAAATAGGAAGGAATACTTGAAGCTTCTCGGAAAGGATCGTTTGACAGCCCTGCGCGGTGGAAGGCGGGTGTCCTCTTCGGTCTCCTACGGCCTCTATGAGGGTTTCGGTGAGCCGTGATGGATGGCGTGGCTTCGGATCGTAAGCCTTCGGACAGGGAGCGGATGGTGGTGGCGGCAGGACGCCTTATCCGCGACGGCGAGAGGGTCTTCGTGGGCACCTATTGGCCCATCCCTGCTGCCCTCTTCGCCAAGAGGTCCCATACCCCCCGCTCGGTCCTCCTCTTCGAGGGGGGACTTGTCTGTTCAGCACTTCCGCCCAGGATCCCCTTGATCGCCTCGGATCCCACACTCTTGGCCGCCTCGGAACTGGCAGGTGATGTCTTCGATACTCTGGGGGCACTTCTGCACGGAGGACGTGCCGATGTGGGGATGCTCAGCGCCCATAGTGTGGATCGATACGGAAACATCAACACCACCTGCATCGGGCCCTATGAGTCCCCCAATGTGCGGCTTGCAGGAAGTGGGGGGGCCTGCGACTTCGGGAGCCTGGCCCCAAGACTCATCCTTATGATGGAACACGATCCGCGCAGATTTCCGCACAGAATAGATTTCATCACCACCCCGGGACACTTGGGTGGAGGCGAGACCCGCCTCCAGGCCGGACTTCCCCCTCGGAGAGGTCCAGATCAAGTGGTGACCACATTGGGGCTTTTCGGTTTCGACCCGGAGAGCCGGGAGATGGTCTTGGAGGGAGTCTACCCCGGGGTGACCGTGGAGGAGGTCCGGCGGGAGATCCAATGGTCTCTGCGGGTCTCTCCTTATCTGGTGGAGATTCCGGAGCCCACCGAGGAGGAACTCCGTATCTTGAGGGAGGAGGTGGATCCCTACGGGATGTTCCTGCGAGATCGGAGGATTTCGTCGACACCCTGAACACGGAAGGACAAATTTGGGAGGAAAATGGTATGGATTTCGAACTTACCGAGGAACACGTTGTCTTTCGCGAGGCCATACGTCGCTTCGCGGAGAAGGAGATCTCCCCCTTGGTGGAGGAGGCCGAGGAGACGGAGACATTTCCTGTTCATCTCTTCCCGAAGATGGGGGATCTGGGGTTTCTGTGCGTGACCTTTCCCGAGGAATACGGGGGTCCCGGTGCGGACAAGATCGCCGAGTGCATTTATGTGGAAGAACTTTGTCGCGTATCAGCGGGGATCTGCTCCGCCTTTCTGGTTCAGGGGGGGTTGGGGACCTATCCCATCCTTCAATACGGTACGGAAGAGCAGAAACAGAGGTATCTGGTCCCAGCTGTACGAGGACGCAAAATCGCCGCTTTCGGGCTCACCGAGCCCGATGCGGGGTCGGATGCGGCCGGAATCCGCACCCGCGCGGTCCGCTCGGGCGATCATTATGTGATCAACGGGTCCAAGACATTCATTACAAATGCCCCCATTGCGGATTTTGTTATGGTGGCGGCCTACACGGATCCCACCCGAAGAGGAGAGGGGGTCAGCCTCTTCATCGTGGAAGATGGGACCCCGGGATTTCGGAAGGGAAGAAAACTCAGCAAGGTGGGGAACCGACCCTCCGAGACCGGCGAGCTCTTCTTCGAAGACTGCAGAGTCCCCGCGGAGCAGTTGTTGGGAGGCCAGGAAGGCGGAGGCTTCGCCAAACTCGAGGACACCCTTCGTTCCGGTCGCATCACCTACGGGGCCCGATGTACTGGTCTGGCCCAAGCGATCTTCGAGGCCTCGAGCGCCTACGCCAGAGAGCGGTTTCAGTTCGGACGGCCCATCGGCCGGTTTCAGGTAAACAGGTTCAAACTGGCGGAGATGGCCATGAACATCGAGATCATGCGCACCTTTACTTACAAGGTGGCATGGCTCCACGACCGTGGAAAGCTGTGCATGAAGGAGGCCTCTATGGTGAAGCTGTTCTGCTCCGAGGCCTTACAGAAGATCGCCAGCGACGGAATGCAGCTCTTCGGGGGCTATGGTTACATGATGGAATATCCCATCCAGCGTTACTGGAGGGATGCACGCCTCTTCACGGTGACCGAGGGCACTTCGGAGATTCAACATCTGATCATTGCCAAAGAACTGGGACTGTGAGGGGTGAACCTCGGTCTTCCGAAAGGGGTCAGGATCCACAGAGGAGGTAAGGGGAATGAGCCGCTATGAATTCATTCGAGTGGAGAAGAAGGACCACATCACCATTGTGACCATCAACCGCCCAGAGGTTAGAAACGCTCTCCATCCCCCTGCCTGTAAGGAGATGGACGAGGCCTTCAATGAGTTCTGCGAGGACCCCGATGCATGGGTGGCCATTGTCACCGGGGAAGGAGACAAGGCCTTCTGCGCCGGAAACGACCTCAAGTGGCAGGCACAGCATGGATATGAGGCCTTGAGGAAAGGACTTGACTCCCTGAAGGGGGGATTTGGAGGAATCACTCGGCGCTTCGACTGCTTTAAACCCATTATAGCCGCGGTCAATGGCCTAGCCTTGGGCGGGGGGTTCGAGATCGTGCTGGCCTGCGATCTGATCGTGGCCGCAGAGCACGCGTCCTTCGGGCTGCCAGAGCCAAGGGTGGGCTTGATGGCCGGTGCAGGAGGTGTCCATCGCCTGCCGAGACATATTCCATATCACCTGGCCATGGGGATGATCCTCACAGGGCGAAGGTTCTCGGCCCAAGAGGCCGAGGCAATGGGCTTGGTCAACGAGGTGGTGCCGAGCAAGGAGCTTATGGCCGCTGCCCAACGCTGGGCATCCGAGATCCTGGAATGTTCTCCATTGGCCGTGAGGGCGAGCAAGGAGGCAGCGCTTCGCGGTATGGATATGGGCCTGCAGGAGGCCATTGGGACCGTCTTTCCGGGGATGACCATATTGAGGGAGTCTGAGGATGCAGTGGAGGGGCCGAGGGCGTTTGCTGAAAAGAGAAAGCCCCGGTGGAAGGGGAGATAGGGAACAAACCAAAGGAAGAGGAAAATTCCAGCCGCGTGCATAAACGCACAGAACGCGCCNGTGGCACCCTTGCGAAAGCCCGGCACAGGCTGAGATAAGACACTGCCGGGGCCTCTCCGCGCGGTTGACTCGGAGAGCTCTCCATGATAATANGCAAAATTGTATACAATATTCTTCTCCCAATGGGCCGATGAGCCTTTGAGCATCGATGGAGGGCGGAAAGGATGGATTTTGAGATCCCTCAGGATCTCCGCATCATGCAGTCCACGATCCGAAAGTTCGTGGAACAGGACGTGGAGCCCCTCTGGCAGCAGATCGAGGAAGAGGAAGAGGTCCCCGAGGGGATCGTAGAGAAGATGAGGCAGTTGGGGCTCTTCGGAATGGCCATTCCTGAGGCCTACGGGGGGCTCGGTCTCAGCACATTGGGGGAGTGCTTGGTCTACGAGGAGATGGGCCGTGTGAACACCGCCGTTCGAACCCGATTCAGTACCAACAACGGTATCGGTTCCTTGGCCATTGTCTTCGATGGGACCGAGCGCCAGAAGTGTATCTACCTCCCGGAGATCGCCTCTGGAAGGAAGATCATCTCCTTCGCCCTGACCGAGCCCGAGGCGGGTTCCGATGCCGCATCCATCCGGACCCGGGCCGTACGGCGTGGAGATCGCTTCATCCTCAACGGGCGGAAGATCTTCATTACCAATGGCTCCATCGCGGATTTGGTCACCGTGATCGCCCTGACGGATCCGGAACGACGAGCCCGAGGTGGAATTACGGCCTTCCTGGTGGAGAGAGGGACCCGCGGATTCTCCGTGGGGAAGGAAGAGAGGAAGATGGGCCTTCGCGGCAGCCCCACTACAGAGCTGATTTTCGAGGATTGCGAGATCCCGGTGGAGAACGTCATCGGGGGGGAGGCCATGATAGGCCGAGGGTTCCGATCCGCCATGAAGGTCCTGGATAAAGGACGGCTCACCCTGGCTGCATCCGCGGTAGGGTCGGCTCAAAAGGCTCTGGAGTTGGCCAGAGATCATGCCAAACAGAGGGTCCAATTCGGCCGTCCCATTGGCCGGTTCCAGCTGATTCAAGGGATGCTCGCCCAGATGGCCACAGAGATCTATGCGGCAAGACAGATGGTCTACCGGGCCGCGTGGGAGAAGGACCAGGGTCGGGACGTTGTCATGGAGTCGGCCATGGCCAAGCTTTTCTGCACGGAGATGCTTTGCCGCGTGGCCGACATGGCCCTCCAGATCCATGGCGGGATGGGCTACATGAAGGAATGTGAGGTGGAACGTATCTACAGGGACGCCCGGGTGACTCGAATCTACGAAGGGACCAGCGAGATTCAGCGCCTGATCATCGCCAGGGAACTGCTCAAAGGATGACAACCTGTGTTTGCCGGGGACGACTGAACAAAGAGGCTCGAGGGAGAAGGAGAGATGCCCAGAGGGGTCGCCGTGGTGGCTGTAGCTCAAACGCGGTACGAATCCTCCAAACCCAGCCAACACCTTCAAGACCTGGCATTGGAACCCGTACAGGAGGTCCTCTCTGTATCCGGGCTGCAATTCAGGGAGGACGGCAAAGGAATTGACGCCACCATCAGCTGTTCCCAGGATCATTGGGACGGCTGGACCATCTCCAGCAAGAATATCATAGACGGGGCTGGCGGGCACTTGAGGCCTGAAGAAAAGGTGGCCGTCGATGGGGCCTATGCCCTCTATTATGCAACCTTATGCATTATGGGAGGACACTACGATTGTGTCCTGGTGGTAGCCCACACCAAAGAATCGCAGGTGGATGGGAGACTGGTGGAGAACATGGGGATGGAGCCCCTCTTCAGCAGGCCCTTGGGAATGGATTTCACCTCTTGCGCCGCTCTTCAGGCCCGTATCTACATGAGACGTTACGGCATCCTCCCCGAACAGTGCGCCCNAGTCGTGGTCAAGAGTCGGAGATGCTCCTGCCTCAATCCCAAGGCCTTGGCTCAGGGGTCGGTCTCCGTGGAGGAGGTGTTGGCCTCCCCCTATCTGGCTGATCCCATCCATGAGATGGAGACCAAGCCAGTGGCTGACGGGGCCTGCGCCGTGATCTTGGCTGAGGAAGGAAAGGCGAGACGCTGGACGGATAAGCCTGTAATGATCGAGGGATTGGGTAGTTCCTATGACCGGCATTACCCAGGCTACAGGGATCTGGCCGATCCTAGTGCCTTGAGGGAGGCAGCGCGACGGGCCTATGCCATGGCGGGGATCGACGATCCCCCAAGGGACCTCCATGTGGTGGAACTCTCGGAATATTTCGCCTATCAGGAACTCCTCTGGACGGAAGGCCTCGGGCTGTGCGGGCCCGGGGAAGGAGGACAATTGCTCGATTCAGGGGCGAGTTCCCTCGGGGGTGAGATTCCGGTGAACCCCTCTGGGGGGCTCCTTTCCGGGGTGCCCGTCAACGTGGCCGGGCTCAACCGGGCTGTGGAGGCCACTCTCCAGCTCAGGGGGGAGGCCGGGGCCCGCCAGGTGGAGGGAGCCGAGAGGGCCCTCGTACACGGAACCGGGGGAGCCTGTGGGCAGATGCACTGCGTGCTGGTCCTCCGTAGGGGGTGGTGATGCCTGAGAGGGTGGCGATCGTGGGGATCGGGCAGACCGAACATCAGTACATGCGTCCCGACGTGAACCACGAGGAGATGATCCATGAGGCCGTGGAGCGTGCCCTCCAGGACGCTGAAATGAACATCCATGAGATCGATACGGTCCTCATGACCAACATGGACCTCTTCGAGGGGCACTACTTGGCCGATGCCATGTCCGTGGACGGAGCGGGCATGTACGGGAGACCCGGCTTCAAGCTGAACACTGGAGGGACCAGCGGCGGCACTGCGGTTGCAGCCGCATGGCATCATATCGCCTCTGGGGTCTTTGAGACCGTGCTGGTCATCGGTTGGCAGAAGCAGGACGCGACCCCCTCCATCGCGGCCTTGGCCACGGCAAGGGAGCCATTTTACGATCGAGGTCTTGCGGCGGGAGCGGTGGGGATCTTCGCATCCATGGCCCTCCAGTACATGCAGGAGGCCGGGTGTGGGGAGGAGCCAGCGGCCTTGGCGAGGGTGATCATGGCGGACCATGCCCGCAGAAACCCCTACTCCCACCTGAAACTGGATCTCACTGTGGAGGACGTCCTGGCATCCCGGGTGCTGGTCTGGCCTGTCCGTCTCCTTCATATGTCCCCCACATCGTGCGGCGCCTGCGCCTTGGTGTTGAGCAATGAAGGGCGCGCCCGCAGGTCTCCCAAACCTCCAGTGTGGATCGTGGATACAGAGACGGCCCATCGAGAGCAATCCGTCTGGAGGGGGGGTTGTGTGGAACCGGCACCAGGACCCACAGCCATCGAGGTGGCCGCTTCAAGGCTCTACAATAGAAACGGCATTGGCCACCCCTCCAGGGAGATCGATGTCTGGGAGCTTTATACCCCTTCCTCCTGGGCCCTTCTACCCTGGATGGAGCTCTTCTCCATCTGCGAGAAGGGAAGGGCATGGAGACTGGTGGAAAAGGAACTCATTCGCCTCGATGGGCCCATCCCCATAGAGCCATCTGGAGGAGTGGTCTCCACCAATCCCATCGGGGCTTCGGGCGTCATTCGGGTGGCGGAGGCCGCCCTTCAGATTCGGGGGGAGGGTGGAGAGAGGCAGGTCCACAAGGAAGTCCGGACAGCCTTGGCCAGCGCATGGGGGGCTTGTCACTGGATCGTGATCTTTCTCCTGTCCAAGGATCGACCTTGAAGGAGGAGACTGTGGATGAGCAGCTCTTGGAGATCATCCATATCATGGACCTCCGCTATCGGTGGAGCGCGGGTCCCCACCTGGGAGAGTTTCTACGTGGTCTGAAGGCAGGCAAGATCCTGGCCAATCGCTGTCCCCGCTGCGGTCGTCATCAACTGCCCCCCACTCCGGTGTGTGGTCGCTGCCACGTGGCCATGGGGACGGACTGGGTGGAGCTTTCCCCTCGAGGGACAGTCATCTCCTTCAGCCATGTGGTGGACCCCATGTACGATGCTGGCATTGGGGGGATGCGCCCGGTCCCCTATACCCTTGCTTCCATAGTCCTGGATGGGGCTTCAGATGTTGCCTTCTTTCATAGGTTGGAAGAGAGCACTGCCCAAAGGGTCAGGCAGGGGATGCGCGTGGAGGCGGTATTTCGTCCTCCCTCGGAACGGGAGGGGACCATGGAGGATATCCTTCACTTTCGTGCCATTGAGGAGAATGAAAAGAGGGGAGGATCACCATGAGGGGGCCGAGACCGACTTCCTATAGAGACCTGGTCCGTCGAGTGGCCCCTGCCCCTAGATTCCGCATCCTCAGCCTGGATCCATATGCGGCGGAGGGGCGTCTCGTGATGCCCTACCGCTACTTTCCGGGCCCGGTGGCTTCGCATTTCTTCAAGGCTCTTCGAGACGAGGGCCGCATCTTGGGCATTCGTTGCAGCCAGTGCCAGACGGTCTATCTACCTCCAGAGGGGATCTGTGGTCGATGTTTCCGCAGGCTACACCAATGGGTGGAGGTGGGGCCGAAAGGGACGCTCCTGAGCTATACTCGCCCCCGCTATGTCCTGGACATCCATCCTCGGATTCAGCCTCTCCTTTTCGGGATCATCCGCCTGGACGGTGCAGACACCGGCCTCCTACACCTCCTAGGCGAGGTCGACCCAGACCGATTGGAAATCGGGATGCGGGTGAGGGCCGTCCTTGCGGAAGAACGCCAGGGAAGCATCATGGACATACANTACTTCCGGCCCCTCCACGACGGCCCTGAGGTCCCAAGGGAACGGAGGGCGTAGCTTCTGCCACGGATAATAAATTACAGCTCCTTGGAGACAGCGAAAAAACCTTATTTCTTCATTCGAATGACTTATCTGAGGCCGCTCCGAAAGAGGAAAACGCCATGGAAGAGATCTTGGTCGATTTGAGACAGGAGCAGGAGTCTCTGGATCGTCTCCTTCAATCCCTCGATGAGAGGTCGTGGGGGCTTCCTACACCGGCNGAGGGCTGGACCGTTCGGGACTCCATCTCCCACTTGGCTCACATCGACGAGGTGGCACTGGCCGTCCTGNGAGGGGACCGCTCTCCCCTGGAGACNGCTGCCCGAATGCGAGGGGGGTTCAACGCCATCGGACTGCGGAGAGGCCGTTCCATGCGGCCCAAAGAGGTCTTCCTGTGGTGGAGGGAAGCGCGCCAAGGGCTGCTCAAGGCCCTGAGCCGCTGTGATCCCCGAGAAAGGCTTCCCTGGTTTGCAAGGCCCATGAGCGCCCGCAGNTTCGCCACAGCGCGACTCATGGAGACCTGGGCCCACGGACTCGATTGTTATGAGGCGGTGGGGGCAGAGTGTCCGGATACGGACCGGCTTCGCCATATCGCCCTGTTGGCCTATCTGGCGCGACCCTATGCTTATGGTATCCACGGGTTGGATCCTCCAGAATCCCCCCTTCGGGTCGATCTGGAGCTGCCCTCTGGTCGACCGTGGAGTGCGGGGCCCCCCGATGCCCAAGACCGCATTGAGGGGTCGGCAGGCGAGTTTTGCCGGGTGGCCGTCAGACGGCGGCACTGGAGGGACACCTCCCTGGTGGCCCGGGGGGAGGAGGCCCGAAGATTCCTGGAGATCGTACAGGCCTACGCAGGCCCCCCGGGGTCGGGCCGCGGTCCCCAACGAGGGCCCGGCCATGGGTTCCCTCCCGCCCAAGGGGGACCTCCGTTTTCTTCTTCTGGTGGAGAGGAGTGATGGATTTCTCCCTGTCCGAGGAACATAGAATGATCCGCCGCAGCATCCGCAGGTTCTGTGTGCAGGAGTTGGATCCCATTGCTGCGGCGATCGATCGAGAGGCCCGTTTTCCCATGGATGTTTACAAGAAGGCGGGCAGAGAAGGTTTCGTGGGGGCCCTCGTGCCTCCCGAGTATGGGGGCGGAGGGGCAGACCTCCTGGCCTTCTATATCATCAAAGAGGAGCTGTGCCGATCGGCCGCGGGGATGGGGATGTCGGTTGCCATCTGCGCCCTCAACTTCTGCTATTTCCTTTCCTTGTTGGGGACCGAGGAACAGAAGAAAAGATACATTCCTCCAGTGGTCAAGGGAGAGAAGCTGGCCTCCTTCTGTCTCACCGAGCCGGCGGCTGGCTCGGATACGCTGGGTATCCGGACTAGAGCGGTGAAGAAAGAGGGGCGTTTTGTCCTCCGGGGGACCAAGACCTTCATCACCAATGCCCCGCTGGCGGACTACTTCATCGTGATGGCCCGGACCCGCGGGGGGAGGCAACTCCATGGAGGGACCAATTTCCTTCTGGAGCGAGGGATGGAGGGATTGAGCACGGGGAGGCCCCTCGAAAAGCTCGGGATGCGATGCTCNCCCACCGGGGAGGTCCTCCTGGAGGAGGTGGTGGCCGAGGAGGAACGGATCCTAGGGACCGAGGACGAGGGTTTTATCCATATGTTCCAGATCTTGGATGCCGAACGGGTGTTGGCGGCGGCCACAGCCACGGGGATCACCCAGGCATGTCTCGAGGCCTCCGTGCGATATTCAAGGGAACGCATCCAGTTCGGAAGACCCATCGCTTCGTTTCAGCTCATCCAGGCAAAGTTGGCCGAGATGGCGGTGGGCCTCGAAGTGGCGAGGACCTATGCCCATAAGGTCGTGTGGCTCTGCCAGCGAGGCAAAAAGGTCACCAAGGAAGCCTCCATCGCCAAGTGGTTCGCTTCGGAANTCGCCGTCAAGAGCGCCTTGGAGGCTGTCCAGATCCATGGGGGGTACGGGTATATCTCAGAGTACCCTGTGGAACGCTATCTGCGGGATGCCAAGCTCTGTCAGATCGGAGGGGGCACGTCCGAGATCCAACAGAGGATCATCGCCAGGGAACTGATGGAGTCCTCTTAGGAGGCCAGAGCAACGTAGGCTCTTGGGAGATCTTAGATGGAGCCGGATACTAAGGAAAGCCCCTTTCCGGCGGGGTGGGAGACCCTTCCCAGGGAAGAGATACGCAGGAGGCAGTGGGAGCGGCTCAAGGCTCGCTTGGAGTGGATTGTCAGCCACTCTTCATTCTATGGAAGAAAGTTCGAGCAGCATGTGTTGAATCCCTCGGACCTCCGGGGTTGGAAGGAGTTCCGTGAAAGGGTTCCACTGACTTGCAAAGATGAGATCCGTCAGGAGAGGGAGCGCCTTCGGGATCCTTACGGAGGACTTTTGTGCGTGGACCCCGAAGAGATCGCATGCTTGAGCCGAACGGGGGGCACCACGGGTGTGCCTTCGGTCTACGGTTTGACGGCGCGGGACCTAAGGGTGTTGGGAGGATTGGTGGCGAGGATCTGGCACCAGATCGGAGGCCGGAGGGGGGATAGTGTGGCCTGCGCCACCATGGGGACCTGGAACGCCTTTGCTCGGGGGCTGCTCGAAGGTCTCCGCCAAGCGAGCATGTCGGTCTATCACTTCGCCATGCCCCTTCCAGGCGAGGAGGTCTTTCCCATAGAGGTGCTCCCCCGATGGCTGCCCATCCAGGGTTTCTACCTCTCGGGGAGACCCCTTTTGCAGATCACTGAACGATACGGGGCCGCACTTAGAGAGCTACTTCCAGAGCTTCGGTATCTCCTGACCGCCGGACAGCGCCTGAGTCCGGCATTGAGGGAGGCCCTCCAAGAGTTGTGGGGAGCTCGGCTCTATGAGGCGTATCCCTTCACGGACGCTGCTTTGCCCACAGCCACATGCCCTGCCCAGGCCGATGGATTTCACGTGCCGGAGGACGCCTTTCTTGTGGAGGTGATCGATCCTGAGGGAGGGGAGGAGATCACGGAGAGCGGACAAGTTGGGGAATTCGTGGTCACGTCCCTGATGATGGAGGGGACACCTTTGATCCGCTTCCGGACCGGAGACCTGGGGTATGCGAAGACTGAACCCTGCCCCTGCGGCCGGACATCTATGAGGATGGTCTTGCTGGAGAGGAGCGATCACAGCGTCCTGGTGGGACAAAGGCGGGTCTTTGCCAGCGAGGTGGAGGACGTCATCTACCGAATACCGGAACTCCTCTTTGCTCCGTATTATCTGATAAAGAGCGCCCAACAGCCGCAGCATGAGCTGATCCTCCGGATCGGGTGCCCGGAGGAAAAGCGAAAAAGGCCCGAGAGGCTCCTGGAGTCCGTGGTATCCAGGCTGAGGGAGAAGTTGGGAGTGGAGGCGAGGGTCCAGCTTGTGGGGAAAGAGGATGAGCGGGTCTTGGTGGGCTACAAAAGGACAAAGGTGATTCCGGAGTCAGACCTGGGGCAGAAAGGGAGGAAGCGATGAGAGGGCACGCGCGCGGGTGCATGTTATGTCAAGGGTCGGGGATGGAGCAGCCCGCGGCATAGGGGCCAATCCCGCGGCCGCACCGGAAGGAGGTGATCGAGAGCGCTTGAAGGTGTGGCAATGGGGGCTTGGAGAGGATTGATCCTAGACAAGTAAGGAGGAAGACCATGAAAGGTTTCACGCGTGGAATCNTGGTGGGCGTGCTTTTGCTGGCTTGGGCCTCCCCTTTCTCGCCGTCCTATGGAGGGGAACTCCCCAAGATGATCACCTTTACCTCGTATAAGGTGGGTTCCTTAGGATACACCATCACGAGCGGCTTCAGGGAGGCCATTGAAAGAAAGACCCCCATGAAGGTCCGGGTGGAACCCTATGATACGGATGTGTCCCGGGTTTTGCCTCTGCGGAACAAGGAGAGCGAACTAAGCATTCTCACCGGCGCGACGGGAACCTGTGCCAGCTACGGGATTGCAGAATTCGGAAGCAAAGAGTGGGGACCACAACCCATTCGGCAGGTCTGGAGGGGCATGACCCTCTACGTCTCTCTGCTTACCCGAGGGGATTCCGGCATCCGTTATCCGAAGGATCTAAAGGGCAAGCGGATTCCCAATGTGCCCGGATGGCCGGCTGGGATGCTCGGTACCGAGGGGATCATGGCATTTGGGAATATAGGCTGGAAGGACGTGGTCAAGGTTCCCATTTCGGGTTACGTGGCGGGCTTGAAGGGCCTCATCGAGGGGAAGGTGGACGTGGCCTTTGCGGCCACGGTGACCCCATTGATCAAGGAATTGGAGGCAGGACCCCACAAGGCGGGGTGGGTCCTTCTGCCCCACAAGGACAAAGAAGGGTGGGCGCGACTTCAGAAACGCGCCCCCTGGATCACCCCGGGAGTCTGCAAGAGGGCTCCGGGTCTGCCCAAAGGGATGCGCATGGAGATAGGCCAATATCCTTACTCGCTTTGGGCGTACGATCACGTGGACCCCGATCTGATCTATGCGNTGGTCAAGGCGCTTCATGAAGGATACGAAATCTATAAAGGGATGCACAGGGCCCTTGCCCTTTGGACTTTGGNGCAGGCGGTCAAAGACCCCAGTCCTGTCCCCTATCATGAAGGGGCGGTGCGCTATTTCAAAGAAGTGGGTGTCTGGACCCCCAACATGGATCGCTGGCAGCATGAGCAGCTGAAGGCGTTTGAGGCCAGAGTGACTGCCTTTAAGAAGAAGTAGGGAACCAGATGGCGGCGAAGGGACTCCCTTCCCTTCGCCGATTCCCAAAGAAGCCATTGTGCGTTACGCCGAGGTGGATAGAGAAGACTAACGCCCACCTGAGCCAAAAAAGAGACGATGACCATGAGAAGATCCGCCGGCAAGCCTCGTCCTTCCGGAGACATTTCCCGGAGAGGAGATGAACACAAGATGGCCCCTCCCGTGCCGAGCCGTTACCGAAACCTCAGCGGGGGATACCGATGGTTTTTTCGCATAATGACCGCCTTTGCCGTGCTCCTCTCGGCGGTTTCGGTCTTCAAGGTGGTCATCGCAGGCTATGTCATGCCCGAAATAGGGTACTTTGCTTGCTTGATCGGGTCGTTTCTCCCGCTCACTTTCCTCATCTTTCCCGCCTCGCAGAAGGCCCCCACGGACCGTGTTCCGATCTACGATGTGATTCTGGCCGCGGCGAGCCTGTTGGGCCCCCTGTACGTGGTCATCCACACCATGGACATAATCCTCAAGGGATGGGCCATCGTCCCCCCTGTGGAAGGACGGGTTTTGGCACTCATCACGTGGTTTCTGGTGATAGAGGCGGTGCGCAGGACAGGGGGATGGCTGCTGGCCTCCACCATCCTGTTGGTCAGCATCTATCCCCTGTTCGCTCATCTTTGTCCGGGGATCCTCATGGCGAAGAAGTATAGCCTCTCTCGAATTCTCGGCTTCCATCTTTTCAGCATGCAGAGCATCTTCGGATTACCCACTCAAGTCTTCGGCCGGCTTCTGATGGGGTACATGATCTTTGCTGTGGCGCTTCAGGCGACCGGTGCGGCAAACTTCTTCATCAACTTATGCCTCGCCCTCTTGGGGAGTGTCAGGGGCGGTGCTGCCAAGGTCTCCATATTGTCCAGCGCGTTCTTCGCCACTATGTCGGGCAGTGCCATTGCCAATGTGGTGACCACGGGTGCAGTGACCATCCCCACCATGAAGCGCCTTGGTTACCCCGCCTATTATGCGGGGGCCATAGAGGCGTGCGCGTCCAAAGGTGGGGTCCTGACACCTCCCGTGATGGGGATCACTGCCTTCATCATGGCCGACTTCATCGGAGTGAGTTACGCTGAGGTCTGCATGGCCGCGGCCCTGCCCGTCTTTCTGTACTGGGTGTCCTTGTTCGCCCAGACCGACTTCTACGCGGCCAAGATGGGGCTTCGGGGACTTCCTAGGGAGGAACTCCCGTCCCTTTGGCGGACACTGTTGTCCGGATGGTTCTATATGGCCGCCTTGGCAGTCCTAATCTATTGTATCTTTTTCTTGCGAATCGAGGCGCTGGCTCCTTACTATGCCACGGTGGTGTTGCTCGTCTTGGCCAACGTGCAAAAGGCCTCGCGCTTAGGGCGGTCGTCGTTGGGCAGCCTCCTCGACGGAACAGGGAGGCTCCTCACGGAGCTGACCGGGATCCTCATCGGCGTAGGGATGATCATCGGGACCCTTTCGCTCACCGGGACAGCCCACGGCTTTTCCGGGGCATTGACTCGCCTCGGCGGGGAACACCTCCTGTTGTTGCTCTTTCTGGGGGCCTTCACTAGCTTCATACTGGGCATAGGGCTCACCATCTCGGCATGTTATATCTTTCTGGCCATGTTGCTCGCCCCGACGCTGGTCAACAGCGGCATCGATGAGATGGCTGCCCATCTCTTTTTGGTGTATTGGGGGTCTGTCTCCTACATAACCCCCCCTGTGGCACTGGCAGCGTACGCGGCTGCAAGCATCGCACAGGCGAACCCACTGATGACGGCATATCAGGCCGTCCGTCTGGGCTTCGTCTCTTTGCTTGTGCCCTTTTTCTTTGTTTACAATCCGGCTCTCATTGGCCATGGAGATCCTGGAGGCGTCGTTCAGGCTTTACTTTCGGCCTCCTTCGGAATCCTTTTTCTCAGTGCTGGCTTTGAGGGCTACGCCTTCTTCTTCCGCAGGATCTCCTGGGCCACCCGGATCATGTTTATGGCTGCGGGGTTGATGATGTTTCATCCTATCTTGTTCACGGACGTCGGTGGGGTGATCGTCGCCTTGGGAGGTTCTCTTGTAGAGGCAGGAATGAGATTCCTCTCGAGACGCAGGTTCTCATCAGAACCGTCTCGAAGGCCGGAAACCGGGGAGAACCCTGAAGGTGTGTGAATTCTTGCCCTTTGATCTTTTTGACTTCCATTGAGATGGGAGTGAGAAAAAAAGACTTGACAAGGTGGAGGCCTTTAAATATACAATTTTGTATACAAAAATCCATACAGATTTTTCCTCGAAATTCATGAGTCATGGAGAGGGGGCGCGATATAGAGGGAGATATGGAAATTCCGCTTCCTAAAAGGGTTGTCCTCTCCGACATCACGGTGAGGGACGGATTCCAGGCAGAGGAACGGGTCATTCCAGCAGAGGGAAAACTCTTTGTCATCGAGCAGTTGGTGGAGGCGGGGTTCCGCCACCTGGAGGTCACGGCCTTTGCCCCACCACGCTATCAGCCCCAGTTTCGGGACTGGGAGGAAGTCCTCCGGGGGCTGCCCGCACGGGAGGATGTGACCTATTCCTGCGTCACTACAGGGAGGAAGGCAACCGAACGGGCCTTTGCGGCCCGGGAAAAGGGTTACCGAGTGGACCGTATCCTCCTGGGGATACTCCCTGCAAGTGAGAGGCTTAACCGGGCCGTGGTTGGGATGGACTATCCGGAAACCTGGAAGTGGATTGAACAGAGCGTCAAGACGGCCCATTCCCTTGAGATGAAAGTCAACGTCTTTCTCACCGGCATCTTCTCTCCCCCGGACCCTGAGGAGGGCCATACAGATCTCATGGCCAGGGCCCTTCAGTTTGTGGAACGGCTTCTGGAGCTGGGGGTGGACGATATCGAACATCCGGACCACCTGGGCGAGGCCACCCCGGATCGTGTCTCCCACTACTTCGAACAGGTCCTTCACCGCTTTCCCGACCCGAACCTCCACGTATTTCACGTCCACGACGCGCGGGGCATGGGGGTGGCCTGTTACTTCGCCGCCATGCAACGGGGAGTGATCCGGTTCGAGACTACCTTGGGGGGACTGGGAGGGTGGCCTGCTAACTTCGTCGATGGGGTCCCTGTAAGGGGACTCCAGGGGACCGCCGAGGTCGCCAGACGGCCCGGATTGGTCAGCACTGAGGACTTCCTTGTTATGCTCGATGCCATGGGGATCGAGACAGGTATCGATTTGGATCGGGTCCTCGTATTGGGGAAAATCCTGGAGAAGATGGTGGGGAGAAGCCTCTGGAGCTTCTGCCAGGGGACGGGTGAGCGCCCTGGTTCCGGACGGATTCCCCGATTCCAACACTACCGAAAGGAGCTTCGCTGAAGGATTTCCCGAGTTCTTCTCCATGGAGCAGCCCCTCTGGAGAAGGTACTTTTCAATGTCGAAGATGAGAGATCTTCAGGAAAAACCGGAGCTGGTCTTCGAGGAGTTGATCCCAGGCAAGCCCTTCCGGCCCCTCGTGTATCCCCTTACGGAAGAGAAGATCCACCAATATATGGAGACCGTGGGTGACCGGCATCCCCTTTACGTAGACCTCCAGGAGGCCAAAAGAAGGGGGCTGGACTCATGTCTAGCACCTCCGGGGCTTGCTGCGGTCTATGCGCGACTTTCCTATCTTCAGGACCATTGCATGCCCTCCGGAGGGATCCTTCTGAGACAGGAGTTCCAATTCCACAGCCCTGCCAGGGTAGGCGAGGTCCTGGAGGTGAGGGCCAAGGTGGAAGAGGCCTTTGTCGACGGCAGAGGAAGGAAGCGGGTCACCTTCTTGATCGAGGCCCATCGGAGGGGTGGAGAACCAGTAAGCACAATTCGACTTTACGCCATCTGGCCCAAATGAGGGAGGAAAAAAATGGGGACGGCTCCTGGAGATTCCTTGCCCATGATAACCAAAGAGATCGATCAGGAGCGCATCCTGAAATGGGCGGAGCTCTCCGGTGACTTCAATTCCCTCCATGTGGACCCTCAATATGCAAAGAAGACCCCCTTCAAAGGGACCATCGCCCACGGGCCCATGTCCTTGGCCTTTCTCAACGAACTGATGATGCAATGGGCCGGAGAGCGCTGGCCGGCTGGAGGGAGGCTGTTGGACGTAAGGTTTCGGGCCCCCATCCGGCCTGGAGAACGCATCCGGGTGACGGGGACGGTGAAAGGTCGACTGCGGGTCGAGGGAAAGACCTGGGTAGAGTGCGAGCTCTTCATCGAGAAGCCCGATGGGGTGAGAGCCGTCGAGGGACGTGCCCGAGTCCCCGAGGAGGAATAAATGGGCCATCCTGGAACTCGATGGGTCGATGCTCAGGAGGCCGTGGCGCGGATTCAATCGGGCCATCGGGTGGCCCTTCCCCTCTGCTGCGGTATGCCTCAGACCCTGATGGAAGCCCTGGTGGCCGATCATGGACGTCTACAGGACGTGGAGATCGTCAGCGGCCTCCAGATCGCCTATCCCTTCCTGGAAGAAGGGCTGGAGGACTCCTTTACCTTCCGCACCTGGCAATGCGCCCCTCCTATTCGGCATCATCTACAGAGAGGGACCGTGAAATACATCCCCATGCGCCAGGGGGATGCGGTTCGGATCTTCTCCAGGGGGGGAGTCTGGCCCGTGGACGTGGTCCTCCTTCAGGTGAGCCCGCCTGACGAAAAGGGCTTCTGCAGCCTCGGGGTCTCCATCGGTCACTCCCTCCCCCTTGCCATGGAGGCCCCTCTTGTAATCGCAGAGGTCAACGCACGGATGCCCCGAGTCCTGGGCCGTTCCTTCATTCACCTCTCCCAGATCGACTTGGCCGTGGAGTCGGATCGGCCCCTCCTGGAGTTTCAATCTCGGGCAAAACCCGGAGCAAAAGAGGCCGCCATCGGTGGGTACGTGGCTCAACTCATCCCGGACGGGGCCACTCTCCAGATCGGACTGGGGGCTATTCCAGAGGCCGTCATAGATGCTTTGACCTCCAAGAAGGACCTCCGTTTCTTCGGTATGGGGATCGACCGCATCGTGGATCTTGTGGAAAAGGGCACAGTGGTCCCCGGAAAGGAACCCAAGATCCGAGTCACCGAGGTCTTGGGGACCGAGAGGATCTTCGACTTCATCCACGACAACCCTATGGTGGAGGGAAGGACGCTTACTGAGGTCATCAATTCTCAGGTGGTGGCAAGAATCCCTAGATTCTGTTCCGTGCTGTCGGCCATCGAGGTGGACCTCACCGGCCAGGTCAACGCAGAAACCATTGGGGGAAAGCAGGTAAGCGCCATTGGGGGAAGCTTCGACTTCCTTCAGGGGGCCCTCTTCTCGGAGGGGGGTACATCCATCATCGCCATGCCCTCGACCACACCGGACCAGAGGATCTCCCGGATCGTCCCTCAATTGCCCCCGGGCTCCGCCGTCACCACCCCTAGGCATTGCGTCCAATACGTGGTGACGGAATTCGGTGTGGCGGACCTCTGGGGTCGTTCCCTCAGGGAACGAGCTCAAGCCCTCATCGAGGTGGCCCATCCCAAGTTCCGAGATGATCTGCACAAAGAGGCCAAACGGCTCTTCTAGCCAGGATGAGGCATCCCATGAAGCAGCTCGGCGTGTGCCTCATGAGAAGGGAGGGGAGGAAAGGAGGCCATGAATTCCTCGGAGAGAATGGAGGAGGAAGTTCGTCGATGGGAACTTCAACACAGAGTGAAGGACTTGCCGGAGGCCCAGAACGAGCTGGGCCGTCCGGTAAAGGTCCTCTATACGCCAGCGGACACGGTCCATATCGATTACCTGGACAAGATCGGATTTCCTGGTGAATATCCCTTCACTCGAGGGGTCTATCCCGGCATGTATAGGGTCCGCCCTTGGGCCATGAGGCTTTATGCGGGGTTCGGCACTGCCGAGGACACGAATCGCCGGTGGAAGTTCCTTTTGAAGGAAGGAAATCACGGGGTGGCCTGCGCCTTTGACCTGCCCACGCAGCTGGGGCTCGATTCGGATCATCCCCAGGCGGAGGACGAAGTGGGAAGGGTGGGCTTGGCCTTGGACACCCTTCGAGATATGGAGATCCTCTACGAAGGGCTTCCTTTGGACCAGATCACCACCTCATTCAACATCAATGCACCTGCTGCGGTGATCCTCGCCATGTACGTGGCCCTCGGGGAGAAACAGGGGGTGCCTCCGGAGAAGCTCAGCGGGACCCTCTCCAACGATATCCTCTGCGAGTACGTATCGAGGGGGATGTGGGTCTTCGCCCCCGAGCCCGCCTTGAGACTGACCACCGACATTGTGGAATTCTGTACCCGCCGTATGCCCCGCTTCTATCCCTTCAACATCCGCGGGGTGCTGATGCGCGAGGCGGGGGCTTCTATGGTCCAGGAGGCCGGTTTCACCTTCGCCAATGCCATCGCCTACATCGAGCGGGCCCTTGAGCGCGGGCTTCACGTGGATGATTTCGGACGGAGGATCAGTTTCTTCATGGCCACGGGCACACAGATCTTCGAGGAGGCGGCTCGGTACCGTGCTGCGAGGAGGCTCTGGGCCCGCATCATGAAGGAACGTTTCGGGGCCCGGGATCCGGCATCCATGCTCTTTCGGTTCACCGGGACCGTGGGTGGAAGCGTCTACCGCGCACAAGAGCCCGAGAATAACCTCATCAGGGGAGCCTATGGTCTGCTGGCCAATGTCCTGGGAGGAGTCCAGGGGATGCTCCATCCCGCCTTGGACGAGCCTTTCGCCATTCCCACCGAGGAGACGGCCCGGTTGGCACTACGGACCCAACAGATCTGCGCGTACGAGACCGGGGTAACCAAGACGGTGGACCCCTTGGGCGGCTCCTACTATGTGGAGTCCTTGACGGACCAGTTGGAGGAGGAGATCGAGAGGGTTGTCTCCGTCATCGACGAGATGGGAGGGGCCGTCAAGGCCATTCAGAGGGGATATATGCAACAGTGCATTGCAGATGAAGCATACCGGGCGGCCCTGGAAGAGAGGGAGGGCAAAAGAGTAATCGTGGGGGTCAATCGCTTCCAGGGCCCTTCCTCGGCCCCGAGGAAGATGAGTTTCCATCGCTTCGACTCCATGACATGGGAGCGACAGCTCCGGAGACTTAAGGATGTGCGCCGCGAGAGGGACCAACGGGCAGTGCAACGGGCACTCTCCCGTCTCGAGGAGGAGGCCAAGGGGAGTCAGAACCTCATTCCCTGCCTCATCGAGACGGTCAAGACCTATGCCTCCATCGGCGAGATCATGGATACCCTCAAGGGAGTCTTCGGACTCTATCAGGAGCCCTTGGTGATCTGAATCTCCTACGGCTGGAGGAGAAAGCCATGGAGAGGAGAATCCGTATCCTTATGGCGAAGGCTGGCCTGGACGGTCACGACCGGGGAGCCAAGGTCATCGCCAGGATCTTTCGCGATGCTGGGATGGAGGTGATCTATACGGGTCTCCATCAGACCCCGGAGCAGATCGTTCGAAGCGCTGTGGAGGAGGATGTGGATGTGGTGGCCTTGAGCATCCTCTCCGGGGCCCATATAGGCATCTGCAGGAAGATCATACAGGGACTGAGGGAGGCGGGAGCCGAGGAGAAGGTCTTTATCGTGGGGGGGACCATCCTGGAGGAGGAGATCCCCCTGCTCAAAGAGATGGGGGTGACCGAGGTCTTCCCTCCAGGGTCGCCCATCGATGCAGGAGTGACCTTCCTGCAGGGGCTTTTTGCTGAGAGGAAGGCCGGAGAATCGGGCCACTCGGAGGAGTAGGATCTCGTGTTTCTGTAACACGGTCGAGGATGACAAGGAGGTCGCACCTTTGGACTTTGCCTTGAGCGAACAGCAGCGCATCTTTCGGGAACAGTTCCGCCGGTTTTGCGAGAAGGAGATCTCCCCTCTGGTGGAGGATGCCGAGGAGACCGAGACCTTCCCCCTGGAGCTCTTTCCCAAGATGGCCTCCTTGGGCTATCTCTGCCCGCGCTATCCTCCGACCTACGGGGGGCCCGGGATCGACAAGATCACCGAAGTGGTGATGCGGGAAGAGCTCTCCAGGGTGTCCCAAGGGATCGCCACTTCTTGGTCCGCCCACTCCCACCTGGGGACCTATCCCATTTTCAAGTGGGGAAGTGAACAGCAGAAGCAGGCCTTCCTTATCCCGGCCATCCGCGGGGAGAAGATCGCGGCGTTCGCCTTGACCGAGCCGGATGCAGGAAGCGACGTCCGCTTCATCCGGACCACGGCCAGAAAGTCGGGCGGAGACTATGTGATCAATGGACGAAAGATCTTCATCACCAACGGGAACATCTGCGATTTCCTTACCTTGGTGGCCTACACGAACCCCTCCCTGGGGTATCAGGGCATCAGCATGTTCATCGTGGAGAGAGGGACACCCGGGTTCATGGTGACCAGGAAACTGAAAAAGGAGGGGGTTCGTTCCTCCGAGACCGCGGAACTCTTATTCGAGGAGTGCCGAATCCCCGCTGATTATCGTATTGGAGATGAAGGGGCATTCTTCAGGCTCATGCACACCCTCAACGAGGGAAGAGTAGGCGTGGCGGGGAACTGTGTGGGGATCGCCCAGGCGGCCTACGAGGCCGCCCTGCGTTACGCCAAGAGTCGAATTCAGTTCGGCCATCCCATAGGCCGCTTTCAGGCCATCCAGTTCAAATTGGTGGAAATGGCCACGGAGATTGAGGCCGCGCGCCTGTTGGTCTACCGGGCCGCCTGGATGATAGACCAGGGGTTGGAGCCCGTGAAAGAGGCCTCTATGGCCAAACTCTATGCCTCGGAGGTTGCCGTGCGAGCGGCCCGGGAGGCCGTCCAGATCCATGGGGGATACGGGATGATGCGTGAGTTTCCCGTGGGTCGATTCCTTCGCGACGCCCTTGTTTACACGGTAGGGGAGGGAACCTCCGAGATCCAGAAGAAGATCATCGCCAAGGAGATCGGTCTATGAATGTGAAGATAAAGGAGTCCCCAGAGAGCATTCCTAAACGGGAGATCGTCTACAAGCGGCTGAGAAGACAGATCTATTCGGGATATCTGCTGCCTGGAAGCCGGCTCATCGAGCTGGATCTGGCCGAGCAGTTCGGGGTAAGCCGGACCATCATCCGCGAAGTAATCAAGCAACTGGCCGTGGAGGGACTGGTGGAACTGGTCCCCTATAAAGGGGCCACGGTGGCCAAAATGTCCGTCAAAGACCTGGAAGAGATCTATCGGATCCAGCAGGACCTGGAGGGGCTGGCCGCCTATCTGGCCACCCGCCGACTTACAGAGGAGCAGATACGGCAACTCGAACGGATCCATCGATCCTCCATGGAGGTCGCTGACGGAGATGTGGTCTCATGGCAGCAGTGGAATACTCGCTTTCATCGCATATTTCTCGATCATTGCGGGAATAGACGGCTGAGGAAACTAGTGGAAAACCATAGCGATTACTTCGCCAGGTACTGGTTCCTTCTTCTGTCCAGCCCCGGTGTCATCGAGCGAAATATCCAGGTCCACCAGCGGATCATCGATGCAGTCAAAAAGAGGAAACCCCTTTTGGTTAGGTATCTGATGGAGAAGCATCTGGGTGAGGGAGTGGATCGGCTCCTGGAGATCATTCGAAAGACCTATCCTTCCATCTTTCTGGAGGTGGAAGAGATCGGGTGACCCCCAAGGGTAAACCCCATGAATAAAGGATCCCGGGGGCTCCGCCTTCCGATCTTTAGCAACGTCTTCTGAGTTTGAAGGGAGATCTGGGGGGTCGGCTGGAGCCGCGGTCTTCATCACGACTTCACTGGAGGAAGGAGGCAGGAGGATGGACGTCAAGAAGGTTGCGGTAATCGGCGCAGGGATCATGGGTCACGGAATCGCCCAGGTGGCTTCAACCGCGGGATACGAGGTCTGGCTGAGGGATGTGGAGGAGGGGATCCTGAAAGGAGCTTTGAATAAGATTCGAGACAGTCTTTCCCGGTTCGTCCGAAAAGGGAAGCTGTCCGAGCAAGACGCACAAGCCGCCATTGAGCGTATTCATCCCACGGTGGACCTGAATGTGGCGGTCCGGGAGGCGGACTATGTAATCGAGGCCGTGCCTGAGGTTCTGGATCTGAAAAAGGAACTATTCTCGGAGATGGACCGATTGGCCCCTTCACACACCATCCTGGCCACCAATACCTCCCAATTCCGAATCACCTCCATCGCATCGGCCACACGCAGGCGGGATCGGGTTATCGGCACCCACTTCTTCAACCCCCCGGTCATTCGCCGCTTGGTGGAGATCGTCCGTGCACTGGAGACCTCGGATGAGACCCTGGAGGTCACTCAAAAGTTCTGCAGATCTTGCGACATGGAGACCGTGGTC
Organism: Desulfarculaceae bacterium JdFR-97; assembly: GCA_002010915.1. Lineage (GTDB taxonomy): Bacteria > Desulfobacterota > Desulfocorpusculales > Desulfocorpusculum > Desulfocorpusculum > JdFR-97. The sequence goes on from MTPG01000034.1 coordinate 134,172, forward strand.
TGCAGGAAGGATTCAGCGGGGTTTATCACATCGAGGCTTATCGCCCTATGGTCCGTGGAGGCGGAGAGGATCTACGAGGAGGGCATTGCCTCCATCGAGGACATCGACAAGGCGTGCAGGTTGGCCTTCGGGCACCCCATGGGTCCTTTCGAGACATCGGATCTGACCGGATTGGATACGGGCCTGCGCGTCCGTAAGGCCCTGACGGAAGTCTACGGAGAACGCTTTCGTCCCACTCAGACAAGGATCAATCTCGTGGAGTCCGGTTACTACGGGAGGAAGACAGGACGAGGGTTCTACCGGTACGACGGGGGGGAGGGCTGAAAGAGTCTTTGGAGGAGCGGCTCCCACTCTCCATGAGGGGAAGGTGAAGAGATGGGCCAAGGAAAGGTCTTGGAGGAGCGTAGGGATGAGGGTGTTGTCTTTCTCATACTCCACAACCCTGGCAGGCTCAATGCCATCGACATGGCCATGAGGGAGGATCTGGCCACCCGGCTCGAATCCCTACGAAAGGACGCGGAAGCCCGCGTCGTCGTGCTTGCGGGTCATGGCGAGCATTTCTGCGCTGGCGGCGACATCAAGGGCTGGAAGGATTTCACCGTGGTGGAGGCGCGAGGCCGCCTGGATGCCATCCATCGCCCTTTGAGAGGGCTGCTGAATCTGGATAAGCCCGTAATCGCCATGGTCCGAGGCTATGCGGTGGGAGCAGGGATGAACCTCGCCTTGGCGTGCGATCTTGTCTTTGCCGGAGAGACGGCCCGTTTCGGCCAGACCTTCGTCCGCCTGGGGATCATCCCAGATGCAGGAGGCTTGTGCCTGCTGCCCTTGGCCATAGGTCTCCATCGAGCCAAGGAGCTCATGTGGTCCGCTGAGATCATCGAGGCCCGAGAGGCCCATCGGCTCGGGATCGTAAACCGTGTCTTTCCCGAGGATAGGCTGGAAGAGGAGACCTTGACCTTTGCCCAAAAGTTGGCCAAAGGCCCTCCCCTCGCCATAGGGCTCATCAAGAGGATCCTTCGCCTGACCTTCCTGGAGAAGCTGGAGGCAATTCTGGAATACGAGGCCCAGGCCCAGCCACTCTGTTTTCAGACCGAGGACCACAAAGAGGGAAGGAGGGCCTTTGAGGAGAAGCGCCCCCCTTCATTTCGAGGAAGGTAGGCGGGAAAGGTTCTGTGGCGGGACCGTTTCAAGCCCAATGACATTCCCCGATGAATTAGGAGGAGAAAGTGAGATGCTGTCTGTGACCCTCCCCTATCTGTTGAGCCGGGCCGCCCATCGCCACCCCCTACGTGAGGCCATCGTGTCCGAGTCCGGAAGGTGGACCTTCTCTCAGTGGGAGAGAAACGCCAACCGAAGGGCCCGTGCCTTGGCCAAGCAGGGGATCCGAAAGGGAGACCATGTGGCCACCATCTTCCTCAACGGAAATGAGGTCCTGGAGTCCTACATGGCCCTCCTCAAGCTGGGGGCAGTGATCGTGCCCCTCAACGTTCGGCTCGCCCCTGTTGAGCTCCAGTACATCATCGATCACTCGGATGCGAAGGCCCTGATCCTCCACCGGGAGTTCGAGCCCCTGATCCATCCGATCCGTCCGAATCTGCACAAGGTGGAACGCTATTTTGTCAGCGGAGGAGAAGTCGAGGGTATGCTCCCCTTCGAGGATCTGTGTGCGGGGGAGTCGGACGAGGACCCCGGAGTCCGGTTGGCAGAGGAGGATGTGGCCTGCATCCTCTATACTGCGGGCACCACGGGTAGGCCCAAAGGGGTGCTCTTGTCGCACCGGAACTGCATCTGGGGTGCGGTCAACATCGCCTGCGACATCGATCTGGATCCGGAGTATCGGGTCCTTTTGGTCTTCCCCCTGTATCATGCGGCTGCCTTCATGATCTTCATATCCAACCTCTTCGTGGGGTGTACCAATGTCACAATGAGGAGCTTCGACCCGCGGCGTGTCATGGAGCTCATTGAGGAGGAGAGGATCGGCCGTATGACCTTCCCACCTACCGTCTGGAACTTCATCCTGCAGCTTCCAGATTTGGATCGCTATGACACTTCCTCGGTCCGATCCCTTTCATCGGGAGCGGAATCCATGCCCCTGGAGACGAAAAAACGTCTGTTGGAGGTCTTTCCCGAAGCCGCCTTGGGGGAGACTTATGGGATGACGGAGTCCGCAGCCACTATTACGACCCTGAAGCCCAAGGATGTTCTGCGCAAGATGGCATCCGTTGGAAAGCCCTTCGTCAACGTGGAGGTCCGACTTGTGGACGAGAAGGGTCGGGATGTGCCCGTGGGGGAAGTGGGAGAGATCCTGGCTAGAGGGCCGAACATGATGATGGGATATTACAAGGATCCTCAAGCCACGGAAGAGGCCCTGCGCCACGGGTGGCTCCATACCGGAGATCTCGGAAGACTGGACGAGGAGGGCTTCCTTTATATCGTGGACCGGAAGAAGGACATGATCATCTCGGGAGGGGAGAACATCTACCCCAGAGAGATCGAAGAGGTCCTTTATCGACACCCCAAAATCCTGGAGGCCGCTGTCATAGGCCTTCCTGATCCGGTGTGGGGTGAACGCGTCCATGCGGTGGTCGTTCTCAAAGAGGGCGAGTCCATGTCCGAGGAAGAGGTGATCGACTTCTGCAAACAGCACATCGCCAGCTTCAAGAAGCCCAAATCCGTGGAGTTCGTGGATCGGCTGCCTCGCTCTCCCGCTGGCAAGGTCCTGAAGCGACTTCTCCGGGAGAAGGCCAGGACCGACTGAGAACTGCCCGGCATATTTTGGACCCCCCAGGCCTTTAATGAAGACAGGAGCTCGTCATGAGAGTGGGAATCGTCTCCGTGGCCCAGACACCCTTCCGTGCTTATCCCCAGTGGCGCTCCCATGAGCTCACCTATCTAGCCGTGGAGGAAGCGCTTCGCAGGGCGGGTCTTCCCTTCCGAGAAGGGTACGACGAGATCGTCACGTGCAGTTCCGATCATTGGGACGGAAAGACCTTATCGGATATCGAGCATGGTGAGGTATCCGGAGCCCACTTGGGGCCTGGCGAGGAGAAGGTCTCAATGGACGGTGCCAATGCCGTCTTGCTCGGATTCATCAAGATCCTCTCCGGGCATGCAGAGGTAGTGCTGGTGACCGCTGCCTGTAAAGAGATGGACGTTCTCGATCCCTCGGTGATCGAGAACTTTGGATTCGATGTCCCCTTTCAGCAGTCTCTGGGGCTCGATTTTACCCAGGCCGCGGCCCTTCAGGCCGTTCGGTTCATGCACCGATACGGGCTGAAGAGGGAGGACTTCGCCGAGGTGGTCGTTGAGAGTCGAAACCGAGCAAAGACCAACCCATTTCTCTCCATGGAAGGAGACCTCTCGCTGGAGGAGATCCTGGGGGCCGACCTCTTGGCCTATCCCATCACCCGGTTGGATCGGAGACCGCCAAGGGATGGGGCTTGCGCCCTAGTGCTCGCGAAGGAGGACCGGGCCCGGCAGCTTACGGATCGCCCCGTATGGATCAAGGGAGTTGGGTCTTGTTACGAGCCACACAACCTGGGGGATAGGGATTTATCCGAGCCGCAGGCCCTAATCCTCGCTGCCAAGGATGCATGCGTTATGGCCGGGATCGAGGATCCAGCCCGGGGGGTGGACCTCTTCGAGATTTCAGAGCACTTTTCCTATCAACAGCTCCTGTGGATCGAAGGGCTCGGGCTCTGTCCCAGAGGCCGCTCAGGAGAGCTTTTGCGCTCGGGGAAGTTCGACCGGACGGGGGATCTCCCAGTCAATCCGTCGGGGGGACTCCTCGGGGGGGTTCCCAGATACGTGGCAGGGGCCAACCGAGTGATCGAGGCCTTCTATCAATTGCGAGGAGAGGCGGGGGCCCGGGCGGTCGAGAGTGAACCCAAAGTTGCCTTGGCCCACGGGACCTACGGACCTGCAGGTCAACACCATTGCGTTATCCTTCTGGAGAGGGGGTTCTAACATGGCGAGGAGGACCGCCATCGTTGGGGTGGGGCAGACGTTTCACCGATCGCGTCGCCCTGATGTGCACATCGGGGAGCTCTGTGCAGAGGCTGTTAAGGCCGCGCTGGAGGATGCGGAGATCCATGTAAGGGATATACAAGCCTTTGTGACGGGGAATATGGAGTTGTTTGAGGGCCGGTATGTGCAGGATATGTGGCTTGCTGACTGGATCGGGGCGGTGGGCAAGCCCGGAATCCGGGTCACCACAGGGGGCACAACCGGAGGAACCCTTGCCAGTGTGGCCTTTGAACTGGTGGCTTCCGGACTCTACGATTTGGTCCTGGCCGTGGGCTTCGAAAAGCAGTTCGAGGGGGATACCAGGGCTGGATTGAAGACCGTTGCGGATCCTCTCTGGATTCGATGGCAGACCACAGGGGCCATAGGCTACTTTTCCCGCCAGGCGCGCTACTACATGAAGGAGACGGGAGCTCCTGAAGAGGCGGGGGCCATGGTGAGAGTGCGGTTGGCCGCCCATGCTAGGAACAACCCACACGCCCACCTTCGGTTGGATCTCGAGAGTGTGGAAGAGGTGCTGAAGTCCCCCTATCTGATTCCACCTCTGCGGCAATTGGACATGTGTCCTACTTCCGAGGGGGCATGCGCCATTGTGGTGGCCTCCGAAGAGAGGGCCGCCAGGATGGCCAGGAGACCGGTATGGGTCAAGGACTGGACCTCCGTTCACAAGGAGGCCATCTACGTCCGGGGTGGAAGGCACAGCGTTGCTGATTTGGAGATGGCCGCCTCCCGGCTCTTCCGCAGGAACGGGATTCAAAAGCCAATGGAGGAGATCTCGGTGGCGGAAATCTACGCCCCCTCCACCTGGGCCGAGCTGGAGTGGCTGGAGGCTTACGGTTTCTGCGAGAAAGGAACGGCGTGGAGGCTTGAGGAGAAAGGGGTCTTTTACTGGAATCGAGAATTTCCAGTGAACCCCTCAGGCGGGGTGGTGTGCACCAACCCCATTGGGGCCACGGGGCTGATCCGCGTGGCTGAGGTGGCCCTTCAATTGCGAGGAGATGCGGGGCCACGGCAGATCTCCCGCAAACCCACATTGGGTTTCTCGTCGGCCTGGGGAGGCAGTGGGTGGACTGTGGCTCATCTCTTGTCATCCTCGAAGGATTGACGGAGGCGAAAGCATGGACATCGAGAAGGAACTACTATGCCAGAGAAGGACATTGAAGATCCGTTTTCGGTGGTCCGCAGGCCCTTACTTGGGCCGATTCCTCCTGGAACTGAAGGAAGAGGGAAGGCTGTGGGTAGTGCGTTGTCCTGGATGTGGCCGCTTCCTCCTCCCGCCTCGGATCGTCTGCGCCCAGTGTTACACCCGAACCCCTGAGTTTCCGGAGCATTGGGTGCGCCTTTCGGGCAAAGGGACCCTGGTGGATTGGGAGCGGGTCCACTACCCCCAGATGGATCCGGAGACAGGAACCGTAAGGCCTGAACCCTATCTCCATGGCACATTCCGGTTAGAAGAGGGCCTGCTCTTCGTCCATTATCTGGGTCCCGAAGATGTGCAGGAGTCCGATCTTCGTGTTGGGCTGCCTGTGGAGATGGTCATGAAACCCTTGGAGGAACGAGAGGGAAAGATGACCGACATCCACTATTTTCGAATCGTGGAGGGGCGAAGATGAAGACCCGAGAGCCATTGCAGGTCCTGGGAAGGCTCTATGTGCCTTACGCGAACTGGGTGGGGGAGACAACGAGTCAGTTTCTCTGCGAACTTAGAGACAAAAGGCGGCTGAGGGGAACCGGCTGCTCTGAGTGCGGAAAGGTCTTTATGCCTCCGCGATCCGTGTGTCCCACATGTCTCGCCTCGTTGGAGACATGGGTGGACCTGCCGACCACGGGCCTTTTGATGACCTACACATCCGTCCACTATTCTTTCGGGAGAGAATATCAACCCATGGATCCCCCCTACCTCCTCGGGATCATTCGCCTGGACGGAGCGGACACGGGCCTTTGCCACTTCCTTGGCGAGACATCCTTTGAGGAGCTTCGAGTGGGAATGAAGGTCGAGGCCGTATTCAAGGAAAACAGGGAAGGAAACATCTTGGATATAGCTTATTTCAGACCGATTAAAGCCGCAAGCTAATATTTTACTGAATATTATTGACTCCATCTCTCCAGAGATTTGGATCTTTTTTCTGTTGTCAGTGCGGAGGCGTCTCGCTTCTTTCAAGGCTTCAATCTGCGACAGGAGACAATCACTTGGCCTTTCCCCCGGATGTCAGCTCAGCCCAGAAGCTGATTTCGGCTTGACTTTCCTTAGGGGCGATGATAATGAGCAAAATTGTTTACAAAGTCTAGTTAGTTGACAATATTCATCGAGGCCAAGACATCTTTTTCCCCTTTCCCTTTTTTAAGAAAGGAGGCTGGACCATGAAGCCTTGGAAGTCGAATCATTGGATGGTTTTGTGCGTGCTTGCGGGAGTCGTCCTCTGGGGCCAGGCAGAGGCGCAGACCTATCGTTGGAGGTTACAGTCCGTTTGGATGTCCCCGGCCACACAGGATGGGCTTAAGCTTTTCGCCAAAAACGTAAAAGAGGCCACCCACGGGAAGGTGGATATCCGGGTCTATTCGGCAAACCAGCTCGTCAAGATCAAGGCTACCAGGGAGGCCGTTCAGTCCGGTGCCATCGAGATGGGATGTGAGGCCGGGGCCTATTTGGCCCGGGTGATTCCCGAGGCAAACGTGGAGTTCGGGCTCCCGTTCGGCTGGAGGAGCTGGGAGGAAGCCTGGGAGGCGTGGACCCGTTACGGCCTTCAAGAACGAGTGCGGGAGGCCTATGCCGAGAAAGGACTCTATCTTATCACCATTCAGCCCGCCGCAGAGTATGTCTTGATGACCACCAAGCCAGTCCGCAAGGTAGAGGACTTTCGAGGGCTCAAGATCCGTTCTTGGGGACTCGCCGCCAAGATTCTCAAGAAGTTTGGTGCTTCCCCGACCATGATCCCGGGGGCAGAGCAGTATGTGGCCCTTCAAAGGGGCACGGTGGACGGGACCATCTATCCGGTCTTCGTCCTCGATGCTTACAAGCTCAAGGAAGTCGTTCGCTACGTGACCCTCCCCAGCGTGATCACCCCGCCCACCACTGAGATCTACATGAATCTGAAGCTTTGGAGAGGACTCCCGAAGGAGATCCAGGATCAGATCACTGAGGCCTCGACAAAACACCAAGAGGTCATGCAAAAGCGCTATCTCGAGGAAGGATATACTGCTGTAGGCCGTTTCATAATGGCCGGGTACGGAGACGTAATCCGCCTCCCAGAGGCCGAGGTGGCCAAGATCCGCAAGATTGCCTTTGAGACATGGGATCAATTGGGACAAAAGAGCCCTCGATGCAAAGACCTGGTGGAAAGCATGAAGAAGTTTATGGCAGACAAGGGGGTGAAAGTGGAGTAGGAGAGGGAAGCTTCTGGCTTACTCCAAGCAACTGGGTCTCTGGGAAGGTCCCAAAGGCAGGAACCCGATGCGCATCTGGATTCGGCTCATCCACCGTGTCAATTTTTGGGTGGGAAAAGGGGTGAGCTTTCTTTTGGTGGCCATGATGGCCACTGTCTGTTTCGAGGTCTTGAGTCGATATGCCTTCAATCGTCCTACCCTCTGGAGCTTCGATCTGAACACCAATCTCCTCTGCGTCTATTCCCTGTTAGGCGGAGGATATACCCTGCTTCGTAAATCTCATGTGAGAGTTGACATTCTCCATGCTCGGTTGAGTCCTCGAACTCAGTGTCTCTTAGATTGTCTCACCTCCCTCTTGCTTTTCCTCTTCACCACGGTCCTCATATGGGAGGGTGTCCATATCGGAATCCAATCCTGGTTGCAGAAGGAGACCTCTGGGACGATTCTGGAATGGCCCCTCTTCCCCACCAAATTCATGGTCCCCTTGGGTGCCTTCCTTCTCCTCCTTCAAGGGACGGCCAAACTCCTCGAGGATCTTACCTCGGCCGTAACAGGTCGCCCCATCAAGGATAGAGAAGAAGGGCCTTTTGGGAGGAGGGAAGGGGGCTGAAATGGAGACATGGTTTGCCACGGTTCTCCTTTTCGGGTCTCTTCTACTATTGCTTCTTTTGGGTTTACCCTTGGCCTTCACCTTCGGCGGAGTGGCCATCGTTTTTACCTTCCTCCTCTGGGGCCCCCAGTCCCTATCCTTGATCCCCCTCACCGCGTACGAGGATGTCACCAACTATATCCTGTTGGCTGTCCCTTTGTTCGTCTTTATGGCCAATATCCTCGAACATTCGGGAATCGCCGAGAATCTCTATGAGATGATGTACAGATGGATGGGGAGGCTTTCGGGAGGGCTGGCCATCGGCACAGTGGTCATCTGCGCCATCTTCGCCGCCATGGCTGGCATCAGCGGAGTGGCCACCATCACCATGGGGCTAATTGCCTTGCCCTCCATGCTCCATCGTGGATATTCCAAGCAGATGGCCGTGGGCTGTATCTCCGCCGGAGGTACACTGGGGATCCTTATCCCCCCCAGTGTGATCATGATCCTCTACGCCTTCCTCACCGAGGAATCCGTGGGCAAGCTCTTCATCGCCGGGATCCTGCCGGGGGTACTCATTACGGTATTGTTTGTGGGCTATATCGGTATTCGTTGCCTCCTGAACCCTGAGCTCGGACCCCCGATCCCTGAAAGGAGCTCGTGGCGCCAAAGGATCTCGTCCCTCCGGGCCGTGATCCTTCCAGCAGGGTTGATCTCCGCTGTGCTGGGAGCCATCTACACGGGCATCTGCACTCCAACCGAGGCCTCGGCCGTGGGAGCATTCGGTTCACTGGTCTGTGCCGCCGTCCACGGGAGACTCAATTGGAAGGTCTTTACCCAAAGCCTGGAACGCACGTTGCTTTTGACCGGTATGGTCATGTGGATCCTGATCGGGGCCACTTGCTTCACCCAGCTCTACACTGCCCTCGGGGCCCCCGAGCTGCTCAACCAGCTAATGGGAGGGCTTCGGCTCTCCAAGTGGGTCATCCTCTCGCTTATGATGTTGGTCTTCTTCGTTCTGGGGATGTTCATGGATCCCGCTGGCATCATCATGATCTGTACCCCGGTGTTCTTGCCTCTGGTTCGGTCTTTCGGGTTCGACACAGTGTGGTTCGGAATCCTCTTTACCATCTGCATGGAGATGGGATATATCACCCCTCCTTTCGGGTTCAACCTTTTCTACATGAAAGCCATAGTCCCCAAAGAGATTTCCATGGTGGACATCTACCGATCCATTATTCCCTTCGTCTGCCTGGAGATCGTGGGGCTTATCATAGTGATCCTCTTTCCGGAGCTGGCTCTCTGGTTGCCCTCAAAGATGATCCGATGAGGGATCGGCGGGGCCAGGGTCCTATAAGGCCGGGCGAGTCTTGCCAGGAGGAAGGTCTGAGCTTGACCGATCAAGCCGAGTAGACGGATGAGTCGATTCGTCCTAAAGAGAGCGGCGTTTCTCATACCCACGTTTCTGGGGATCACCTTGGTGGTCTTCATGGCCATGCAGATGATCCCCGGAGATCCCATCCTGGCCCTGCTCCAGGACAACTATACCGAGGAGTTAGCCCAGCAGTTGCGGGTCAAATTGGGGCTGGATCGGCCAGTTCCAGTCCAGTACGTCATGTGGCTCAAGAGGTTGGTCACCGGGGATTGGGGAACTTCCATCCTCTCCAAGAGACCGGTCCTGGAGGAGATCCTCCATCGGCTTCCCGTGACTCTGGAGTTGCTCGTCCTGGCCTTGACGGCCGCGCTGGTGATAGCAGTGCCCGTGGGAGTGATCTCCGCCATCAGGCCCAACACCTTCCTCGATTACTCGGCCATGACTTTGACGATTCTCGGCATATCCTTGCCCGAGTTCTTCTTGGGGGCCCTGCTGCTGCTGGTGTTTTCCCTGAACCTCCAGTGGTTGCCGGCAACTAGTTTCGTCCCTATCTCCGAGAATCTTTGGCAGAATCTACGCCATATGTTGTTGCCCGCGCTCACTCTGGGACTTCCCAGGGCTGCTCTCATCGCTCGATTGGTCCGAAACAGTATGTTGGAGGTGACACGGCAGGACTATATCGATGCGGCCCGGGCCAAGGGTCTCTCTGAATTCCTGGTAATCAACAAACATGCACTGAAAAACGCCCTGATCCCCACGGTAACCGTGGTCGGGCTGCAGATAGGCTATCTCATCGGGGGGGCCATAATAGTCGAGAGCCTCTTTGCCCTGCCGGGTATAGGCTCCTTCGGAATAGACGCCATCCTTCAGAGGGATTATCCCATGGTCCAGGCCTTCGCCATCGTGGCCTCTTCGGGGTTTCTCCTTTCTAATGTCCTGGTGGACCTGGTGTACACGGTCCTGGACCCCAGGATCCGCTTGGAGTGAGATGAGCCGTAAGTCGAAGACTACTGAGGAGATGGACAGGCAGAGCATGATCCGCCTGACATGGCGGAGACTGAAGCGGAGGAAGACCGCCATGGGAGGGCTTGTGGTCTTCATCCTTCTCTTCGCGGTGGCCTTGCTCGCGGATGTGATCGCCCCGTACGGGCCCAACGAGATGATCCCAGGGGAGCAACTCCGGGCCCCTTCCTGGAGACACCCCATGGGCACGGACATACTGGGAAGGGACGTTCTGAGCCGGGTGATCTACGGCAGCCGCATCTCCATCTACGTGGGGTTCGTCTCCATGCTCATGGCAGTGCTCATAGGGGTGCCCATGGGTTTGGTCGCCGGATATTACGGAAAGATCATCGACCAAGTCATCATGAGGGCCGTGGACATCATGCTGGCATTCCCCATCTTTCTCTTGGCCATCCTGATCATGGTGGTGTTGGGGGCCAGTAGCACCAACGTCTGCGTGGCGCTGGCCATCGTATACATACCCCGGTTCGCCAGGATCGTGAGGGGAAGCGTCCTGTCCATTCGGGAGAACGAGTACATGGAGGCTGTGGAGGCCTTGGGCATAAGGAAGTGGAGGGTATTCTTCCTCCACATCCTTCCCAACTGCCTCGCCCCAGTGATGGTGGTGGCCTCCCTCTCCATCGGTGTGGCCATCCTGGCGGAGGCATCCTTGAGCTTTTTGGGGATGGGGACGCAACCTCCCACCCCGAGCTGGGGATCGGATCTCAGAGACGCCATAGGACTCATGGAGATCAATCCATGGCTGGCCATATTTCCAGGTTCGGCCATCCTCGTTACGGTCCTGAGCATCAACCTGCTGGGGGACGGGCTGCGCGACGCCATTGATCCGAGGTTGAAATGAATACTGAGGCAGGTGCCCTCTTAGAGATCCAGGACTTGGAGGTGGTCTTTCACCTGGAGGAAGGTCCTCTTAAGGCGGTCGACGGGGCGATGCTGACGGTAAAGACGGAAAGGGTCTTGGGTCTGGTGGGAGAGAGTGGATGTGGCAAGAGTGTAACCGCCAAGTCCATCCTGCGTCTTGTGCCGCAGCCTCCGGGAGAGATCGTGGCCGGCAAAGCCATCTTTCAAGGTCAGGACCTTCTCAAGATACCGCGGGATCGGCTGCGAAAGGAATATCGAGGCAAGCAAATCTCCATGATCTTCCAAGACCCAATGACCTCGCTCAATCCAGTGTTCTCGGTCGGAGACCAGCTGGCCGAGGTCTTCACGACCCACAGAGGAATGGGCAAAAAAGAGGCGCTTGAGGCCAGCGCCGAGATCTTGGAGAGGGTGGGAATCCCTTCGGCCCACAGGCGTATACGCGATTATCCTCATCAGTTCTCCGGAGGGATGCGTCAGAGGGTGATGATCGCCATGGCCCTGGCCTGTGCCCCCAAGTTTCTCATCGCCGACGAGCCCACCACAGCGCTGGACGTGACCATCCAGGCACAGATCCTGGAGCTGATGAAGGAACTCCAGCGCGAGATGCGAAGTGCAATCCTGCTCATAACCCACAACCTGGGGGTGGTGGCTGAGATGGCCCACGAGGTGGCTGTTATGTACGCTGGTCAGATCGTGGAGTCGTGTCCTGTGGAGGAGTTTTTCGATAATCCAAGACACCCCTATTCCATAGGTCTCCTGCGATCTTTCCCCGGGATGGTCCCAAAAGGGGAGCGGATTCTATCCATCCCCGGATCTATCCCCGATATGTTAAACCCACCTCCAGGGTGCCGGTTCCATCCACGATGCCAGGAGGCCATGCCGCGATGCCGTCGAGAATCGCCTCCGGACAGGATGGCAGGGGATAATCACCATGTACGGTGCTGGCTCCATGTGTGAGGAAGATAGGAAGGAACTCGTCGTTATCCAGGGGCTGAAAAAGTCATTCCCCGTGAGGTTCAAGGGAAAAAAGGGGTGGGTCCGCGCGGTGGATGGAATCCGACTGAGCATCTTCGAAGGGGAAACCGTGGGGCTGGTGGGCGAGAGCGGTTGCGGCAAGAGCACAGTGGCTCGTCTGCTTCTCAGGCTCCTGGACCCTGATGAAGGAACTTTGCTCTTCGATTCCAAGGACGTCCTGGCCCTCAAGGGCGGAGACCTCAGCAGGTACCGAAGGGAGGTACAGCTGGTCTTTCAGGACCCATATTCCAGTCTAAACCCCCGAATGGCCATCGGGAGGGCCATAGAGGAGCCTCTCCTATCACATAGGCTTTTGGGCAAAAAGGAGGCACGGCAGCGAGCCAAGGAACTCCTAGATTTCATGGGGATCTCGCCGACCCACTATTTCCGCTATCCGCACGAGTTCTCCGGCGGACAAAGACAGAGGATAGTCATAGCGCGGGCCCTTGCCCTGAACCCACGTTTTCTGGTGGCTGACGAGCCCCTGTCGGCCCTGGATGTATCCATTCAGGCCCAAATCCTACATGTGCTGGAAGAGATCAAGGAACGATTTCGCATAACGTACCTCTTCATCTCCCATGACCTGGCTGTGGTTCGTCACATCAGCGATCGGGTGGCCGTCATGTACCTAGGACGGATAGTGGAATTGGCGGAGACAGAGTCCCTTTACCAAGATCCGCTTCATCCTTACACACGAGCCCTGCTGGATGCTGTGCCCGTGAGCCACCCTGCGCTCAGAAGGAAGAGGACCCTCATTCCCGGAGAGGTGCCGTCTCCCCTCAATCCCCCCACAGGATGTCCATTTCATCCCCGTTGTGGCCTCAGGATGGCACGATGCAGCCGAGATGCTCCCGCTTTGATGGAACCTCACCCGGGACATGAGGTAGCCTGTTTTGTTTACGGCGACCTTTCAATCCAAACCCCCATGGAAAGGAGGAGACCATGAGATTGGAGCGCAACGGAAAGATCCTGGCCGGACTCATGGCCCTGATGGCCATGGCGGTGGCGGCCCTCCCCGCCTCGGCCGCATCGCCCGGAGGGACCTTGCGGGTAGGCATAAAGTGGGATATCCGTCCCCTGGACCCTCATGTCCAGAAGGGGTATCTGGTCATCTATGGGTGCAACCAAATGTATGATTACCTAGTCAGGGAGCGTCCGGACGGGTCGTACGAGCCCAGGTTGGCCACGTCTTGGGAGATGAAGGAAGGCGGGACCGTCTGGATCTTCAACTTGAGAAAGGGGGTCAAATTCCACGACGGAACGGATTTCGACGCCCAGGCGTTGAAATGGAACTTCGAGAGGATCCTCAAACCAGAGACCCGCAGTTACCTCCGTGCTCAGTACAGCATCATCAAATCCCTGGAGGTGCTGGACACCCATCGCCTGAAGATCGTATTGAAACGTCCCAGCTACTTCCTGGCCCAAGTCCTCGGCGGTATCTTCACCCTCAGGGTGATCTCGCCCACAGCGGTCCAGAAATACGGGAAGGATTTCGTGAATCATCCAGCGGGCACCGGCCCGTTTATGTTCGAGTCCCTGACCCCGGACGGCACTCTCACCCTCGTCAGAAATCCTAACTACTGGGAGAGGGGGCTGCCTTATCTGGATAAGTTGATCATTCGGTCCTTCAGGGATGTGACCGCAAAGGCCAACGCCTTGCGGGCAGGGGAGATCGACGTGGACCCAGGGACCACCATGGATCTGGTGAAGGTCATTGAGGCAGACCCCAAGCTCTACTATGTCACCGGACCTACCTCCTACGGGATCAATCTGGGCGTCAATATCACTATGAAACCTTGGGATGACATCCGGGTGAGAAAGGCAGTATTGGGCTACGCCGTGGATCGCAACACCATAGCCAAGATCGCCTTTTTCGGCCTGGCCGAACCAAAAGTGACCGTCGGCGCGCTCACGCATCCGTACACCGAGAGGCTCTTGGACATGTACCCCTATGACCTGCGAAAGGCCAGGAGCCTTCTGGAAGAGGCAGGGGCAGTGGGTAAGGAGATCACCTTCACCATCAATAATACAGACAACGCCTACAAGTCCATCGCTGCCATGCTCAAGGCCTCGTGGGAAAAAATCGGCCTCAAGGTAAAGATTCAGGTCTTGGACTACCAGACATGGATCAAGACCTATTACATAGCGCACAGGGTACCCTTTTCCACGCCCTTGACCTATGACTCCGACCCCTCCTATTGGCCCCAGTACATCGGCCCGAGATCCCGCATGAACATGACCCGGATGGGGGCAATAGTGAAAAAGGACGGAAAGGAGGTCTCCACGGATCCGATCCTCAATCGACTGCTGGATGAAGCGAGTACGGCTGTGCTACCGGAACAGAGAAAGGCTGCATTCCGAAAACTCTTCCGCCATATGGCCGACCAGGCCGCCATGTTGGGGCTGTGCACCAAGCCCTTCGTCATCTCCATGAGGAAGGATGTTCAGGGATACACTTGGAGAAACCTCAACATCATATTCGACACGGTCTACTTCGCCAAATAACAATGCTCGGGATCACAGAGGTACAGATATGACACCATCCACCCTGGCCAAAGAGGGGGGCTCATGTCCAAGTACTTCGAGGACTTTCAGATAGGAGAGCGGTTTAGAACCGCTGCCAAGACGGTCACCGAGGGCGCCATCACCATCATGGTGGCCCTGGGAGGCTTCACCATCCCCCTCTTCAATGACGAGGAGTATGCCAAGCGAACCCCTTTTGGGACCCGAATCGCCCCCGGCCGGCTGACCCTTTTTCTCATGGGGGGATTGGAAGAGCAGTTGGGGATCTACGACGAGACCGTCATCGCGCTGGTGGGGTTGGACAAAGTCCGGTTCCGGGCCCCGTTGCGGGTAGGCGACACCATCAGGGTGGAGTTCGAGGTGATCGACCTGAAGGAGACGAGTAAGCCCGACCGGGGGTTAGTGGTCCACCGGAGTCGATGCATCAATCAAAAAGGGGAGGTCCTGGTGGAATGCGAGGCGACCCATCTGATGCAAAGGAGACCCCGGGATCAGTGATACCGAAAGAGCGCGTGCCGGACGACGCGTCCACCCCTGGCGGGGACGGCCTAAAAGGCGTGACCGCACGTTTAGCCCGCCATGGGGTGCAGCATTAGGGCGGGGTGGCGCCGTGTGATAATTTTTACGCCATTGGGATTACCCCGCTAGGGGACGGGTCGGCGGCTATGTGACAACGGGAGAAGGAGAGTCCATGGCGCGAGAGATCTTCCTTGAGGAACATGAAGTCTTTCGAAAGGCCTTTAGGAGATACCTCGAGCGGGAGGTGGTTCCCCACTTGGATGAATGGGAGAAGGAGAAGGAGGTCCCCAGGAGCGCGTGGCTGAAGATGGGAGAGCAGGGATATCTCTGCCCCTGGCTGGAAGAGAGATACGGAGGGTCCGGGGCCGACTTCCTCTATTCCGTGGTCATCACCGAGGAGATGACCAGGGTTAGGGCCACGGGATTTTCAGTGGCGCTTCACAGCGACATCGTGGTTCCTTACATCGCCGACTACGGAACGGATTCCCAGAAGGACCGGTGGTTGCCCAAGTGCGCCTCTGGAGAGATTGTCACGGCCATTGCCATGACCGAACCGGAGGCCGGTTCGGACCTGCAGGCCATCCGGACTCGAGCCGTCCGGGACGGAGATGCCTATATCCTCAACGGCAGCAAGACCTTCATCACCAACGGGATCTGCTGCGACTTGGTGATCGTGGTCTGCAAGACAGATCCATACGCAGACCCTCCCCATCGAGGGATCAGCCTGATCGCCGTGGAGGACGGAACGCCGGGTTTCATCAAGAGTCGCAAGCTCGAGAAGATGGGCCTGCACTTGTCGGATACGGCCGAGCTGGCCTTTCAGGACTGTCGGGTCCCCGTGGAGAACCGCATAGGCGAAGAAGGGAAGGGCTTCGTTTACCTGATGGAGAAACTGCAGCAGGAGCGCCTGATGGTGGTCATCCGCGCCCAGGTGGCGGCCGAAGTGATGCTGGATATGACTCTGGCCTACTGCAAGGAGCGCAAGGCATTTGGACGGCCCATCGGAAAGCTGCAGCACAACACCTTCAAGCTGGTCGAAATGGCCACGGAGGTGGAGATCGGACGCACTTTCTTGAACGACCTCATTGTGGCCCACACCGAAGGTGAAGATATTGTCACCAGGGTGTCCATGGCCAAGTGGTGGATCACTGAGATGGCCAACCGTGTGGCTTATCACTGCGTCCAACTCCACGGAGGATATGGATTCATGGAGGAATATCCCATCTGCAAGTGGTATCGGGATATCCGGGCATCTTCCATCTACGCCGGGACCACGGAGATCATGAAGCTGGTCATCGGCAAGCGGATGGGCCTCTGAGCGTGGATGAGTTCCCTATAAGGAAACGACCTGGATGGTCCCGGGTATCGGAGACCCCGAAAAAAGAAAGCGGGAGGTAGTGAATGAGTCTCCCTCTGGAAGGGGTTCGGGTGTTGGACCTTTCGAGGGCGGCTGCAGGGCCCTTCTGCACCATGCTTCTGGGAGACATGGGGGCGGACATCATCAAGGTGGAGAGGCCCGGGACAGGTGATGAGTGCAGGCAGTTCGGTCCCCCCTTTATCAAGGGGGAAAGCCCATACTTCCTCCTCCTTAACAGGAACAAACGAGGCCTCACCCTGGACCTGAAGACCCCCCAGGGCAAGGAGATTCTCAAACGTCTGGTCCCCCTGGGCGATGTAATGGTGGAGAATTTCCGCCCCGGGACCATGGATCGGTTGGGTCTCGGATACGAGGAGCTTCGCACCTTGAATCCGCGGCTCATTTACTGTTCCATCTCTGGCTTCGGGTCCAGCGGTCCCGCCGCGGCTTTGCCGGGCTATGACCTGATCGCCCAGGGAATGGGGGGAATGATGAGCCTCACCGGCCAGCCGGACGGCCCTCCGATTCGATCGGGGATCGCCCAGGCCGACCTCACCGCCGGGATGTTCGCTGCCTATGGGATCATGGCGGCTCTCCTTTACCGACAGTTTTCCGGCCTGGGGCAACGACTGGAGACCTCCTTGTTCGAGTCGCAGCTCGCCCAGTTGACGGACCTGGCACAGGCCTACCTGGCTACGGGACAGATGCCAGCACGTTACGGGAACCTACATCCCCACTGGGCCCCGTTCGAGACGATTCAGGTCAAGGACGGCCATCATATCATTGCCGTCACCCGCGAGGACCAATGGTCGGCTCTTTGCGAGGCCTTGTGTCTGGAGGATTGCTCCAAGGACCCTCGCTTTGCATCCAACGAGGGGAGATTGAGACATCGACGGCTTTTGCGGGCCCGGATCGAACAAAGGACTCGACGGATGGACAGGGAGGAACTCAAGATGCGTCTGGACAAGGTGGGGGTGCCCAACGGACCGGTGTGGGATGTAAAGGAGGTGCTCCATGCCCCCCAGACGCATGCCTGCCGAATGGTGGAGGAGATGGAACATCCCCTCCTGGGGAAGATCCTCCTCACCGGGATACCGGTTAAGCTGAACCAGACTCCCGGCAGACTTCGGCGGCCGCCTCCTCTTTTGGGAGAGCACACCGAGGAGATCCTCTCCGGTCTTTTGGGCTTCTCCTCGGAGGAGATCCGAGAGTTGAGGGAGAAGGGGGTAATTTGAGGTGCCGGCCCATTAGGGCTGGCCTGACGGTGGCATTTTCAAGGGGGAAAGTGAAAGTCATGGCCCGCAAAGTGATCATCACTGTCGCGCCCACAGGGAGCATCACCACGAGGGAGGACACCCCGTATCTGCCCATCACCCCCCAGGAGGTGGCGGAAGAGACCCTCCGTTCCTACAATGCAGGGGCTTCGGTGGTCCATCTTCATGCCAGAGACCCAAAGACGGGCGGTCCGACCGGGGCCCTGGAGATCTTCCGTGCCTATCTGGACGAGATCCGTGCCCGGTGTCCCATCATCACCCAGATCACCACAGGAGGGGGGGCCACGGGCTTGGGGCTGGGTTTTGAGGAGAGGTTTCGTCCTGTGGAAGAGCTCAGGCCGGATTCGGCTTCGCTCAATGCCGGGAGCATGAACTTCGGGCGCAAGGTCTTCCCCAATCCTCCGGAGGTCATCGAACAATACGCTCGCAGGATGGCCGAGCTCGGAGTGATGCCCGAGTTTGAGATCTACGATTTGTCCATGATCCAGAATGTGGATGTGTGGGTGCGGAGGGCCGGGTTGGTCCCGCCTCCCTATCAGAACAGCTTTGTCCTGGGCGTGCTGGGGGGCATCCCTCCCACCTTCAAGAATCTCTTGGCCCTGGTGGAGGCCCTACCTCAAGGGGACACATGGCAGGTCATAGGGATCGGCCGTCACGAGTTTACCTTGGGGGCCATGGGGATCCTCCTGGGAGGAAATATCCGCGTGGGGTTCGAGGACAACATCTACTTGAAGAAAGGGGTCCTGGCCCGGAGCAATGCGGAGCTGGTGGAAAAGGCCGCCCGGATCATTCGGGAGCTGGGTTTCGAGGTGGCCAACGTGGAGGAGGCACGACGAATCCTCCCCCTCCTCTCTAAAAAAGGAGAATAGCCGTGCAGATGACCCTGGGGAGCGCATTTGCAAGGAGCGCAAGGAAGTACCCCCAAAAGAGGGCCGTCAAGGACGACCTACGGACCCTCACATATGCACAGCTCAACGAGAGGGTCAACCGCTTGGCCCACGCTCTGGCCCACTTGGGCTTTTCCAAAGGGGTCCGTGCGGCCACTTTATCCCACAACTCCACCTACCTGATGGAGGTCTACCTGGCCCATCTCAAGCTCGGTGTGATCACAGTCCCTCTCACGGTCCGTGAGACCCTCAAGGAGATCCTTCGACAGGTGGAGATCTCCGAACCGCGTTTCCTTTTGTTCCATACGGAGCTTTCGGAGATCTCCGAAGCCGTTCTTTCCTCCTCCGCCTCCTTGGAGAAGGCCATCGCCTTTGGGGGAGAGGCGCCCGGCTTCGCCCTGGACGTCGAGGAGCTGATCCGAGGGGGAAATCCCTCCGAGCCCCCTCAGACGGTCCGGGAAGAGGACGAGGCCTTCATCATGTTCACAGGGGGGACCACCGGGGTGCCCAAGGGGGCCGTCCTGACTCACAAGAGTCTCCTCTGGAATATCATCTGCGTGACCACTGAAAATCGTTCCCCCATGCCAGAGGACATCATCTACTACCCCATGCAGATGTACCACACCGCGGCCATGAGTCGGTTTTTGGCCTACATGTATGCTGGAGGCACCTTTATCGGAAGCCCCACCTTCGACCCCGAGACTTACCTCGCCATGGTGGAGAGGGAGAGGACCACCTTCATCGTGGGAAACGCCACCATCTGGAGGATGCTCTTGGAGATTCAGAGGAAGAGGTCCTATGACACCTCCTCCATCAGGGGATGGCTCCACTCCCAAGGGGCCCTGGATCCCGATCTTCGGGAGGAGGTACAACGAATCCTCTTTCCCCGAGCCGAGCCTTATGTCTCCTATGCCCTGACCGAGGCCTCTCCGGCCGTGACCGTCCTGAGGCCCGAGGACGAGCCCTGCCATTGGAGCAGCGTCGGGAGGCCCTATATGTGCACGGAGGTGCGCATCGCAGACCCGGATACCGACCGGATTCTGCCGGTGGGGGAAGTGGGGGAGATCCAGGTGCGAGGGCCCACTGTGATGAAAGGCTACTACGGCAACCCCGAGGAGACCCGCCGGACCCTCCGAGGAGGATGGCTCCATACCGGAGATCTGGGGAGGTACGACGAGAAGGGCTACCTCTACGTGGTGGACCGGCTCAAGGACATGATCAAGAGCGGGGGGATCAACATCTACTGCAGGGAGGTGGAGGATGTCCTCTGCGCCCACCCTGGGGTACAGGAGGCCGCGGTCATCGGGGTGCCCCACGAGAAGTGGGGGGAGACCGTGAGGGCCATTGTGGTGCCCGAAAGCGGTTGGACCTTGAGCGAGCAGATGATCCTCGAGCATTGCAGGAAGTATTTGGCTGGCCACAAGAAACCCACCTCGGTGATCTTTGTGGACGAACTGCCAAAGGGGACATTCGGGGGGAAGGTGCTCAAGCGACTGCTTCGCCAGCAATACGGGAAGCCGTAANGGGGTTCGCGGATCGANCAATCCCGCCTAAGGAGGTAAGGACGCTTTCATGAATTGGCTTTTGTCCCAAGAACACAAGATGGTGAGGGCCTCGGTTCGGAAATTCGCGGAGCAGGAGCTGGGGCCCATCGCCGAGGAAATAGACGAACAGGAGAGGTTCCCTCTCGAGGTCTACCAAAAGGCCGGAAAACTGGGGCTGATCGGGTCCATCATTCCCCAGGCCTATGGAGGGGGAGGGGCCGATCTGCTCACCAACGGGATCATCAAGGAGGAGTTCTGCCGCATCAGCGCCGGATTCGGCATGTCGGTGAATATATGCACCACCAATTTCTGTTATTTCATCTCCAAGTACGGCACGGAGGAACAGAAACGTCGATTCATTCCTCCAGTCATCTCGGGAGAGGCACTGGGTTCTTGGTGTCTGACCGAGCCCGAGGCGGGCTCGGATGCCCTGTCCATCCGCACTTATTATGTGCGCCGTGGGGATCGCTTCGTCCTCAACGGGAGCAAGACTTTCATCACCAACGCCCCCATAGCCCGATTTTTCATCGTGGTGGCGAGGGAGAAGGGAAGCAAGGGGGCCAAAGGGGCCACCTTGTTCATACTGGAAAGGGGAATGAAGGGCCTCTCCACCGGTCCTCCCATGAGAAAGCTGGGGATGCGGTGCTCTCCCACCGGCGAGGTCTTGATCGAAGACGTCCAGGTGGACCCTTCTCACATCCTGGGGGAGGACGGGGAGGGATTTCCGACCATGTTTGAGACATTGGACCTGGAACGGATCCTGGGGGCCAACACCAGCATCGGGATCGCCCAGGCCTGTCTGGACGCCTCTGTCCGCTATGCCAAGGAACGGAGGCAGTTTGGGCGTCCCATCGCTGAGTTTCAACTGGTGCGGAACATGTTGGCCGAGATGGCCACCCGTCTCGAGATGAGCCGCTGCTTTACCTACTGCCTCTTTCCCAGGGTGGAGCAGGGCCAGAAGATAACCAAAGAGGCCTCCATGGCCAAATATTACGCCTCCATCATGGCCACTCGGGCCGCCCTGGACGCGATCCAGATCTTCGGCGGATACGGTTACATGAGGGAGTTCCCGGTCCAACGGTATCTGCGAGATGCCAAGTTGGTGGAGATCGGAGGAGGGACATCCGAGATTCAAAAGATGATCATCGCCAAGGAACTCCTTCGCTAGCTGATATACCAGGGAGGGTAGGCCCACTCACTGAAGAGGAGAAAGGAGAGGAGACCATGCCGCAGGGTATACGCGACAAGGTAGCGATTGTGGGGATGGGTTGCACGCGTTTTGGTGAGCTTTGGGACAAGACTGCGGAGGACTTGGTCGTAGAGGC
>MTPG01000049.1 GCA_002010915.1 Desulfarculaceae bacterium JdFR-97
GGTATCCGTGTCAGCTATGTGACCATTCAGAACATCCTCAATGCCAACGGCTTGGGGACCCGCTACGACAGATGGCTTGCCTTGGAAAAGAGGCACGCGGAGAGAGCCATTGAACTTACGGCAGAGCAGATTGCTTTCATTGAAAAACACAACCCTTGTTTCCGAGAGCGTCATGTGGAATCAACTCGCCCGGGAGAGCTCCTCAACCAGGATACTTTTTTCGTTGGCACCCTCAAAGGTGTCGGGAAAGTCTACCTTCATGCCGTTGTGGATACCTTCTCGAGTTATGCCTTCGGCCTTCTTCACACCTCCAAACAGGCTGAGGCGGCCGTTTCTGTGCTCCATAATGACGTTATTCCCTTTTATCGCAAACTCGGGATCAATATTGAAGCTGTTCTTACCGATAACGGTAAAGAATTTTGCGGCACAGAGGCCCATCCTTATCAGATCTACCTTGCTCTCAATGACATCGAACACCGCAGGAGCAAGGTTAGAAGACCCCGGACCAACGGGTTCGTGGAGCGCTTCAACCGCACTGTCCTGGATGAATTCTTTCGCATCGCCTTTCGCACCAAGTTCTATGAGGGCATTGAAGATCTTCAGGCTGACCTGGATGAATGGCTCCATCACTACAATACGGAGCGACCACATCTTGGGTACCGCAACCAGGGCAAACGGCCGTGGGAGACCATACAAGAATACCTAAATTCTGTTCGTGAAGATGCTTAAGAGTACAGGTGAGCATCGCCCGCCCGCTGGAATGAGCTGTTAAATGTATCTTTAAAGAGTTATTTCTTTTTTATGACCGTATTATAAACTATGGCAATTATTAGCCCGCCTATTGCGCCGTCAATAAATCCCCATACGGCTCCAATGATACCGCCTAAAAAGGTTGGTTTGTACCCAATATAGATTGAGGACATTACTTCAACGAATTTTGTACCCCAGCCAAATATGGAGGCCCATCCAGCAAACAACATGCAAATTGCCCATGAGGTGCCAAGTGCAACTGCCAATCCTTTCTTATTTAACCTTTCCATTTTTTCTCCTTATTATTTTAGGTTATCATGTAACAACTAAGCTCACTGGCCGCTATGGAGCGCCAGCGAAACAGCAGTCAGGTGGAGCGATTGTTAGGCTCTTTTAAGTAATTATTTAAACCTCAAAAAGAATCCCTTGGGCTTTTTGTTAATATCTCATTTCCATCTTTCGTGATTAAAACCATGTCTTCTAATTTTACCACACCAACATTCTCATCCATCATATGCATGTCCAATGCAATTACATAGCCATCTTCTACCTGTGAATCATCACTTTTGGAGATGATAGGAGGTTCATTTAACTCTAATCCAATGCCATNTCCAATCATGTAACTCTTTTTTCCACTATCAAATGACAAAAAGGCATCCTCAATTTGTAGTTCTTTTGATTTTTCAATAGCCTTTTGATAAATTTCATTGCATTTCATTCCAGGTCTGATCTCATCTATGAGACAATCGGCGATCTCTTTTATAAAAGGTCTTTATCTTATTGGAAGCCTTGCCAAGTATATATGTCCTAGTCTGATCAGCATGATATCCATCAACTAATGTAGGGATATCTACTATGACTAGATCTCCAGGGGAGATTTCTCTCCTAGAAGGCCCAGCTGGAACCGATGGACTTAATCCAACTCCTGTTATCGTATAAACTACTCCACTAATCCTGAAGAGATTTGAGCCAGATGCAATAGGGCCTCTACTCATGAAAAAGTCTGGCTGTCTAACAAAAAATATCCCTTCATGTCCCGCTAATCTATGGGCACTTTCAACAGCTGCTGCAAGTTCAAGCTCTGTGATTCCCTCCTTTAGAACTGATAAAATTGCTTTATGCCCTGCATCAATCGTTTGGCAGGCTCTTTTGATTCTTTCAACTTCAGATTCATCCTTCTTTTTCCTCTGTCTTAATACNATAGGGGATATATCAGTGAATTCANCATCATGAAAAATCTTTTTAAATTTATCAAATTGCCTTGCTGATAAGATGTCCATCTCCACCCCAATCTTTGAATTAGGAGCAAGGTTGGAAAATAGTTGTTCATAAATTGATTCTATCCTGTGCTCCTTTTTTACTTTTTCTTTAGGGATGGACACTTCATTTAGGGCAAACTGAATGCCACTTCTTACAAAAAGGAAATAATCTTGTGGCAAGATGACAAGATACGAAGGTTGTGCGGTGCCTGTATAATAGAGCACATCCCTTGAATAAAACAAAATAGCCCCGCATAATCCTATCTCCTGGAGTCTATGCTGCAATATTGAAATTCTATTTTCGTATCCCCTCATTATTATATTTCCTAATATGGCTAACGTGCGAGCTAAGCGGCCTCAGCATAACGTCGCGAACGGATATTCGCGGATGTTGTGCCGAGGTCCGCTTCAGCGATTGGTTGCCGCTCTTCCTCCCCCGTCCGCGTCCAGGAATCTCTAGCTCTACCCTTTTCCGAGCGTAGTTGTATTGCTCACCGATGAGTCCGATGGGATAAACACGGAGGGCAGAATAACAGTCAAACGGGTGGGCCAGTCATGAGCCCTCGCCCGAAATTTCAATACAAAGGGATAGCAACAAGCAACTTGTCGGCCAGAAAGGGGTTGGGGGCAGAGGAAGGGGTTGCGAAAGGAGGTGAAATCCATTAAACCTGAGACCAGTCCGAAACCCCAAAATGGCCACCCACAACTGGCTCCATTAAACCGATCCCCTGTAGCCTCATTAGGGCGATCATTGCCAACAGCTTTCACATTACAAAGGAGGTGCTTCAAGGTTCAGAGGAGAAGGGCTGCGAGGGCGGTAGCCACTGCCCCGAATCCCGCTTTAGTCCCGCTTTAGTCCCGCTTTAGCGGGACAGACGGATATGACCAAAGTTTGAGATTCCGGGTTTCGGCTGTGTGTTTCTGGTTCTGTGGGAGGCTAAAGCCTCCCCTATCCAACCAAGACCAAATCGACGAGATCAACGAAATCAACCAGATGGACGAGACAGACGAAACAGACCAGATAGACCAGATAGGCANGTTTTGGTGGGAGGTTAAAAATGAAAGCTATTGGAATAATTCTTTCGATATGCGTGTTATTTGGATGCNCAGGTCAACAAACAAAACCAGGTGATTCTACTTCACAAAAAAAGCTGTTAATTTCTTATACTGCACCACAGAAATGGGAAAAGGGTACTATTCAGGATGTTNAGGACTCCTTTGCGCGGAAATTGCTTCAAAAAATACATNAAGTTAACATTAANACAANAACATTCAAAAAGTCGGAGTGCTACTTAACAGAAGATTCTGTTATATGCATTCACATCTATGAATATTACACCGATGATATAAGATATAGTTATGATGAAGGGAAAGGCAACGAATTTCTTTTGAATTGGTGTAGAAAAAGGCAGCGGAAATTTATGAAATACAATATTATTTGCGATATTGATGATAGATATGATTTTTGTAATGCCTATATGATCTGCAAGAATGATAAGGGCGTAATGGTCAAAGCAGCAAAGTATAAAGTTGTTTCAATATATGATCCATGTTACTATTTCATGATTGAGTTTACTTTGTTGTCTAAACATAATGCTTTCCCGGAATCCCAGAAAGCTCTTCATAAAATGATCAGGTCAATTAATTAAGTAATCTATTACGAGTTCGGTTGAAAAGGGGCCGACGCCAAAAGGCTCCTCAAAGAAACGTGAGGGAGAGATCGCTCAGGGAAAGCTCCCGGGAGTCTATTTCGATAGGGTGAGGTTTGATGAGCTGGCACAAGACTTCATCATGGACTATAAATCAATCGCAAGAACTCGGGCTGAGCGGTCCTTGAAGCNTCTCGTGTTGGGCACAATCACGAGGAAAAAGGTTTTGGAGTTTCAGGGAGAAATGTATAACAGATTGATATTTCCCTAAAAAATTTTTGGCAGACGGGCCAGGATTCGAACCTGGATAGCGGGATCCAAAGTCCCGAGTCCTGCCATTGGACGACCCGTCTGCATCCCGAAGTNAAAGAATATTACCATGCTTGGATCCGGGTGACAACCTGAAGGGGCCGGATCGGGGGAAGGCGCNGCCTCGGATGTACCGGGCCTTTCGTAAATGAGAATGGGTGGGGCAAGTGGGCAGATGAACGAGGAGATTCGTCCTTCGGAGGCAGAGGAGAGACGGCTGGAAAGGCTTCGAAGCCTTCTGGTCTCCCTCTGCAGACGAGAGGGTCCCATCCCCTTCCGCCGGTACATGGAGATCTGCCTCTACCATCCCGAGCTGGGCTACTATACTGCAGGGGCTAATCCCATCGGCCCTGGAGGGGACTTCCTAACCTATCCCGAGGTCCATCCGGCCTTCGGCCGCCTCTTGGGAAGGCTGGTCCAGCAGATGTGGGAGGTCATGGGGCGGCCCTCTCCTTTCACACTCCTGGAGGTGGGAGGAGGAAAGGGGTCTCTGGCCAGGGACCTCGTCTCCTATGTGATTCAAAGCGGTTCACTCCTGAGCCAGGGCCTGGAGGTGGCGCTCATGGATAGAAGCCCTGTCCTGGCCCGGCGGCAGATCGAGGCCCTCTCTTCGCTGACACATGTCCGGATCCTGGAGCCCAATGCCCCTTTTCCGTCCTTGGTGGGCTGCATCCTCTCCAACGAGGTGGCCGATGCCCTCCCGGTCCACCGCGTAGTGCAAAGGGGGGGTAGATTGATGGAGATCTACGTGCACATAAAGGATGAGACCATCCAGGAGGTCCTGGGCCCCCCTTCCGACCCCGGCATCCTCCGATTCCTGAGGCGGCTGGGGGGGGAACTCGTGGAGGGCCAGATTATGGAGGTCCCTTTAGAGGGTGAGGAGTGGATCCGGAAGCTCGGGCGGATCCTCCAGAGGGGCTTTGTGATCACCTTGGACTTCGGTTACCAAGCCCAAGA
Organism: Desulfarculaceae bacterium JdFR-97; assembly: GCA_002010915.1. Taxonomy (GTDB): domain Bacteria; phylum Desulfobacterota; class Desulfocorpusculales; order Desulfocorpusculum; family Desulfocorpusculum; genus JdFR-97. The sequence continues at coordinate 4,925 of MTPG01000049.1, forward strand.
CTACTTCAACCCCGCCCGGACCAAAGGGACCCTGATGGCCTACAGAAGGCACCGGGCCACCGAGGACCTTTATGCATTGCCTGGAGGTCAGGATCTCTGTGCCCACGTCAACTTCACCTCCCTGATCCTGGCGGGAAAGGAGGCGGGGCTGGAGCTGACCGGCCTCGTGCCCCAGGACCGCCTCCTCCTGAACTTGGGTCTCCTCGAGGAGATGGAGGCGCTGGAGGCCCGCAGGGAGCACCTTCCCTTTGCCCAGTATTGGTCCGAGAAGCTGGCCCTGAGACGACTCATGCTGCCTCAACCGCCCGCAGGAGGATTCCAAGCCCTGATCCAACACAAGGGGATCGTGGACCCCGACCTCTCCGCCATCAGGCCGCTCCGAGAGACCCTGTTTCCCTGAGCTGCGACACCGCCGCTTTTCCTCCAAAATATCAAAGGCGTGTCGGGCACCCAGCCCTTTACGCTTCCAGGTCATCTTGATATAATTAAATTTATGGATGATCCTGTAATCTTCCTTCATAAACCGCCGCTAGAAAAACCAGCACTCATTGCAGGCTTCGGGGGATGGCCCAATGCCGGAGATGTCTCCACATGGGTCCTCTCCTATCTGATCCGATCCCTCAATGCACTGCGCTGCGCCGAAATCCGTCCTGAGCCTTTCTACGATTTGACCGACCTTCGGCCCACCGTCTCCATCCAAGAAGGGAGAGTCCGCCACATCAACTACCCCTCCAATGTCTTCTACACTGTCTCGGGTGAGGGGGCTCCGGGCCGTGACTTGGTCCTCTTTCTCGGGCAAGAACCCCACTTGAACTGGCCACTCTTCATCGATGCCTTTATGGATACTGCCCGAAAGATAGGCGTTGAGGAGATCTACACTATAGGGGGTCTCTTCGATAACGTCCCTCATACCATCGAGCCCCAGGTCACAGGTGTGGCCACCCACCGAGAACTCCTCTCGCGTGCCGAAACCTTAGGGATCCTTCCCGCCAACTATGAAGGCCCCATGAGCGTCCATACCCATATCCTCGTTCGAGCGGGGCAAGCGGGGATCCCCTGTCTCTCCCTTTGGGGACACGCGCCTTACTATATCCAATCCAACAACACCAAGACCTGCCTGGTGATTCTCAGGCGCCTGAGGGATCTTCTTGGGCTCCCCTTGGATCTGAGCACGGTGGAACAAGCCACCGAGAAGCTGGATCACCAGATCGAGGAGGTCCTGCGGAGCAAGCCGGAGTTGAGGGACTACATCCGATCCCTGGAAGAGGAATACAGATCCGCTGGCGGACCCCCTCGCAAGGAAGAGTCTCCCTCTCAGGCCAAGGGGGCACATCCAAGCGACAAAGTGATCCATATCGACCCCTTCCTGAAAAAGGGATAGCCCCCTACCTCCTATGGCCTGCCTGGCCGGATCCCGAGAGTGAATCCTCCTACCGTATGCAGACCCTCCGGACCTGGGTAAAGTCCGTATGTCCTTGAAAGACCTTGGCGATTCCGTCCTGAAGGAGGGTGGTCATCCCCTCCCCGATGGCGATCCTCCGGATTTCCTCCACCCGGGCCCTTCTCTGGATCGCCTCCTTGACCGCTTCCGATCCTACCAGAAGCTCGTGGATACCCATGCGCCCACGATAGCCAGCCCCGTTGCACTGGTCGCATCCTACAGGACGATAGAGGGTCAGATCCTCCGAATAGGAGATCCCAAGCTCACCGAAGCCCTCCTCCCCATAGGCATGGACGAGCTCATCGAATTCCTCTTTGGACGGCGTATAGGGCTCCTTGCAGGCCTTGCAGAGGGTCCGAACCAGCCTCTGGGCCAGCACCCCCAGAAGGGCGTCGGCGAAATTGAAGGGATCCATCCCCATGTCCAAAAGGCGGGTGACCGTCTCCGGCGCACTGTTTGTGTGGAGGGTGCTCAAGACCAGGTGTCCTGTCAGCGAGGCCTCGATGCCGATGCTTGCCGTCTCCTTGTCGCGCATCTCGCCGACCATGATGACATCGGGGTCCGCCCGCAGGAAGGATCGCATGGCCGCTGCGAAGGTAAGGCCGATCTTGGGCATAACCTGAACCTGTCGAAGACCAAACTGGGTGATCTCTACGGGGTCCTCCGCGGTCCAGATTTTGCGCTCGGGCGTGTTGATGTAGCCCAGGGCCGAGTGGAGTGTGGTGGTCTTTCCGCTCCCCGTAGGCCCCACCACCAAAACAATGCCGTAGGGCTTGGTGATGAGGCTGACGAAAGCCTCGTAGTTCCTTCGGCTCATTCCCAGCTCTCCCAAGGGAATGGGCTTCGTGGCCGTCAAGATCCGCATGACCACGTCCTCATTGCCGCCGGCCGTGGGGATGGTGGCCACTCGGAGTTCGATCTCCCGGTCCTCCATCCGGAAACGGATCTTGCCGTCCTGAGGCTTTCGCCGCTCTGCGATGTCCAGAGAGGCCATGATTTTGTATCGTGAGATGAGGGCCCGGCTGTAGCTGGCCGGTATGGTAAGATAGTTGGTGCAGACGCCATCGATGCGGAGCCTCACCACCATGTCTTTGCGGCCGTACGGCTCCAAGTGGATGTCCGACGCCCCCATGCAATAGGCGTCTCGGATGATCTGGTTGGCCAGTTTGACCACACTGGAGTCGCTTTCGCTCACCTCGGAAGGGAGGGGCTCTTCCTCCTCCACGATCATCCCTTCCTCCGCTCGAAGGGAATCCAGGATCTCGTCGATGGATGCGGCCCGAGGCGTCTCAGGCTCGGGTTGGGAGTCGGTCTTGGACTGCTCCGAGGGCACCACCCCACCCGCCTCCATGTGGGATCGAATGAAGCGGACGATGTCCTCCTTCAGCGCCACCCGGATCTCGCAATTTCGAAGCAAGGGATGCGTCCGGATCTCATCGATCTTGGTGAGATCTCGAGGGTCGTCCACCAGCACCACGGGCCTTCCCTCCAGGCGGGCGAGGGGAACCCAGTATCGTCTCAAGAGATACTCCAAGCGGACGCCACGGACCAGGACGGGATCCACGGGGATGGACTCATGATAGGTCAGACAAGGGCATCCATAGAAGTGGGCCAGGCTCCGGGCCAAGTCCTCCTTGGAAATGCCGTGTTCCACCATGAGGAGGGTCTCCGGGTCCACCTTCTGTGCCTTGGCCCTTCCAATGACTTCATGGAGCTCCTCTTCGGTGATTAATCCCTGATCCAAGAGATAATCGAACTTGGTCGCCTTCCGTTGGACCATGCGTTGATGGTTCATAAAGGCGATGCCCAGGGCCTCGGCCACCTTCTCCAGGTTACGCTGATCGTCCTCCGTGAACCGAGGGCCCTGCCTCTTGTTGATGAGCTGCACCACCCCACCGAAGACGGTCTTCCCGGCCCTCTGAAAAAGGATGGGAACGGCCAGGACCTGTTTGGTCCGATACCCGGTTCGTTCGTCCCAGCTCCGGTCGAATTGTACGGGCGGAATCTTCCTTGCCAGCTCCCTCTCGTCATAAGCGTCGACTATATTGACCGGGCGCTTGCTCAGGGCCACGTACCCTGCCAGACTCTTTCCGTCGATGGGAAGGCGTATCTCCCGGATCTCCCTGCCCTCCTTGAACTTGGAGAAGATCTGGTTGTTCTTCGCGTCCACCCCGTAGATTGTGATGCGGTCCGCATCAAAGAGCCTCAAGATCTCGTCCTTGACCCGGAGGAAGATCTCATCCAGGTTGCGACTGGCGTGGATCCGATTCGTAATTCGCTGGAGTTCATCCTGATAGGCCAGCCGCCTCTTCAACTCATCGATCCCCTCAGATCGGGAACCTCTATTTTGGGGCATGGCTTCCCCCTCGGCGGACGTGCAAAGGCGGAAATCCTCCCCTCCCCCCATCATCCCATCTCCTCTATTCCGAGTCCCCCTGGGAGATCCATGAGGGAGGCCGTTTCTCCAGGAAGGCCCGGATCCCCTCCTGCGCCTCGGGATAGAGGGCCGTGGAGGCCATCACCTCCCGGGCCAAGGCGTAGGCCGCCTGTTGGTCCCTCTCGATCTGATGATAGAAGGCCCGTTTCCCCTCGGCCAGCACCCGAAGCGGGGTGCGGGCGATCTTCCGGGCCAGATCTCGGGTCCTCGTCCGGAGTTCTGAGTCCGGGACAACTTGGTTGACCAGTCCACACGAGAGGGCCTCATGAGCGTGTATGAAGTCCCCGGTCAGAAGCATCTCCATGGCCTTCTTCCGCCCCACATTGCGACAGAGGGGGACCATAGGGGTGATGCAGAAGTAGCCGATCCGAACACCGGGAGTGGCGAACCGAGCGCTTTCCGCCGCCACCGCCAAGTCGCACGAGGCCACCAGTTGGCAGCCCGCGGCTGTAGCCACCCCTTGGACCATGGCGATGACCGGCTGAGGCAGGGACTGGATCCGTTCCATGACCTGAGTGCAGAGTTCAAACAGCCGCCGGTTATCCTCCAGACGGCCGTCCCGGAGCTCCCGCAGGTCATGGCCGGCGGAGAAGGTCGATCCTTGGGCCCCGATCACGACCACCGAGACCCCTGGATCGCGGGACAGGGCCTCCAGGCGATCCAGAAGGGCCTCCAGAAGTTCTCGGGACAGGGCGTTTCGACGATCGGGACGATTCAGGGTAAGCCAAGCCACCCGATCCTCCCTCTCCTCCAACACGGGGCCTTCGCTTACCATGGCCGGCCTCCTCCTCTCCGGACGGGTCTCCCAGCAGGCATCAGGTGGGATCCAATTAAAGTCCAGGGCACTGGGGCCTGCAACACGCCCCCATCCTACGGCTTTAGTCCCCTCAAGTAAAGACTCGGAAGGCCCGCTCCACTTGGGCCGTCACCTGCTCTGGATTGGAGGCGTATTTGGGCGAGAGGTGAAAGGGCACGACCTTGCACACTCCCGCCTCGGCCGCCAGCCTCCCGGCCCTCCAGGCTGTCAGGTGAGCCGTGGCTTCCGCCCTTTCTCGATCCTCCTCCAGAAAGGCCGCCTCGATGTAAAGGAGATCCGCCCCTTGCGCCAGCTCCACGATCCTCCTTCGATTCGCCTCGCAATCTCGGGCGTCACATACATAGGCGATCTTCTGGCCGGGCCTCTCTCGGAGGATCCGCTCCTGGAGCCAACCCAAGGGAAGGGGCCCCCGCTGTGGAGGGGAGACTGGAATGGGGTAGTCTTGAGGCATCCGGCGAAGGACGGCCTCCTTCAAATCTCCCAGCCAGGGTCCAGGTCGGAGGCCAAAACGTTCGAGGCTCCCCTTGAGGACCTGGAGGTGGCGCGGTTCCTCCAGGAGGTAGGCGAGCACGGGGATCCCGTGATCCAGCACCGCAGCCCTTACCTGAAAGCCGGGCTCACGACAGAGGACCCCACGAAACGGGCCCTGATCCCTCCTACCCGGATCTCGAAATCCCTCCCCGCAGTCCAGCACCCTTCCCCAGATCCGATCTCCATCCACCTCAAAGACCTCCAAGAGGAGGCCCCCTCCTGCGCCCTCCACCAAGTTCCAGCAATATCCCCCGAGTCTGGAGGCCAGGTGGTCTCCCAAAGGGGCGGGTCCGTAGACACGGATGCTCCTGCCCCGGCGCAGCATCACACGCACCAAATGGTCGAAGCCGATGATATGATCCATATGGGCATGGGTGAGGAAGACGTGGGTCACCTTCACCAGGTGGCCGGAAGAGAGGGCATGGAGTTCCCCGGCGTCGAAGAGAAGGGCCCTCCGACGGTGGAGCATGGAGACGTAGAGAACCGGATCCCCCAAAGGGCCGTTGACCAACCGCGGATGGAAGTTCGGTCTCATGGAGCCCTGCAATCCAATGCGATCCGAGTCCCAAGACGGGCCTTGCCCCCCCGCCTCTTCGGGGATATCCTTGGCTGAGGGAACCAGCTGATATGCTCGCTCGGGAGTATCCACCATGACGCAGGTGGTGGCAAGCCTTCTCTCTGAAGGTATTGTCGTGGCCACGGACAGTCGAGCCGTCCAATACGGTCCTTACGGTCCCGAGGGGACCCTCACCATCCGAAAACTCTTTCCCTTGGGTCGCAAGGAGGACGCCTTTGTCCTGACTGCAGGCAGCGGTATGGGGCTCCCGCTTTGCATCCGCCTCCAGCGCTACTTGATGCAGTGCGGGGCCCGGGGATTCGAGGAGATCCTGGATCTGGCCGAGCCCTTTTTAGAGCGGCACTACGCAGAGATGCTCAAACAAAGCCCCCTGCCATCGGGACAGGAACGGCTCCTTCGCCTCTATTTTCTCCTGGGCGGTCGTACAGCCTGCCCAGAGGGAGGGAGGATCTTTCGGATGACCCTCCTGGCCAGCGAGGGGGGCAGGCTTCCCTTCGAGAAACACCCGGTACTCCACTGCCTCACCATTCCTCGAAGTCTGGGGACCGAGATGCGTCTCCACCGCATGGGATCGGAGGGGGCCTCCCTCATGGAGATCCTCCATGCGGCCCGCGACTTCCTTGAGCACAGGGCCCACGAGGATGAAGACGTGGGACCCCCTTTCTTTTGGGGGGTCCTGACCCGGAAGGGGCTCCGATTGGGATCGTGGGGACCGACAAACCCCGAGACCACTCCCACGGAGCAAGGGGAATGACCCCGCTTTCGGACCCCAGCCTGCTTCTGGCCGAGCTGGACCCGGATCGTCCCTGGGACCTCCGCCTCCTGACTCTAGATCACCCTCACCTCCCTCGGCTCCGCAGAAATGAGATCGAGCTGTGGAAGCAATGCGCCGAGAAGCATGCAGGGGCCCTCTTGGGAGTCGAAGTGAGAATTAGGCATGTGGGAAGCATGCCCCTTGGAGAATTTCTCCGAAGGGGTCTCTCTCCTAAGGAGCGAGAGGACCTTCGCCGTTGGGAATTTCCCCTGGAGGACTACCCCAGGGCGATGGAATCTTTGTCCCGGGCCCTGCGAGAGGGGCGCGATCCTCCTGATCCCCAAGGACTGCTTCCCTTGCCTCAGGATCATCCAGCCCTCCATCTGGGTCCCTCCTCCAAACCCCAGGAGAACCCGCTTTGGGAGGAAGCAGCCCGCTTCCACCTTCATACCCTCGCCAGGTTCCTCGAGACACGCCTCCCTGGGGGCATGCCCCTCATCGAGGACCCTCTCTGGGTCGGCGCCCGCACCTGGGAACGGCTGGCCTCCAAACAGGAGGGCATCGACCTGATCCTTACCCCCCTTCCGCTGCTCACCACGGGGTTTCCCGTGAGCCTCCCCGAATCCCTCAGGGGAGGGGTTAACGCAGGGCTGGTGGCTGCTCACTCCGGCCCGCTTCAGGGGGTGGTGGTCTTCTCCTCGTACCCCTTCCTCGGCCGGGATGAGGTCATGGAGGGGATTCGAGGCTCACCTCCCGCGGACCCCGTGGAAATCATGGCCCTGTGCTTGATCCACGAGCTTGGGCATCTGCTCAGGCGATGGGGACACGCTTGGGACCACCCCGCAGGATGTCCCATGAAGCCCTCCCTGGATCCAGACTATGGGAGCTGGGCTCAACGAGTTCGGGAGCACGGCCCCTGCCGCCTCCCCCATCCTTCCATGAGGACCTTCCAATAAGAGAAGGGCAATTGATACGAGCCCCGCAGAGTCCCTACAGAAGGGGCTATTGAAGGATCGCCTCCTTCCTGAGGGGAGATCAAAGACCGCCCTGCTCCTCGTAGACAGGCGGCCTCTGGATCAGGGCGATGGCCTTCCGAGCGGTTGAGGCCACTTGGGGGTGTGTCTCTAAAAGGTCGCAGACCTGACGCAGGTGATCCGCCGTGCGGGTGATGAGCGAGACCAGATCCCCTTCGTCAAGGGGAACGGCCTCCCTCAGCCGTGTCCAACTGGAGCCCCTCGCCCAAAGGAAGAGGGCNCCTGAAGTCCAGAACTGAAGGATGGGAGTGGGGAACCCCCACTGCTCCATCCTGGCCCTTATCCCTCGAGTGGCGGCGAGGAGAGCGTCAAAGGCGTCTCCCATCTCCTCCAATCCCCAGCCCAAGAAAAGGACCTCCCGCTCGCGATCCGTCACAAAGGGTGCCATCAAACCCGCCAGCACAGCGGCGGTACGGTCGGCGAAGACTCCCCGACGAATGGCCTCGGCCACGAGAATGGGATGCTCCAGGCGCAGCCGAGAGGCCCACCTTCCGTCCGGCGTCAGGCGCCCTTCGGGGTCTACGAAACCGGTCTGCTGGAGAAATCGGAGATGCCGGAGAAACTCCTTCCATAGTCCAGGGCCATCGGCCTCGGGGGGTGGTCCTTCCAAGTCCGTCTCGGCTGGGACCCGTTCCGCCTCCATGGACTCTCGAAGCTCTTTCAGAAGGGCCTCCAGATCTTCGCGACCCGCTTCCTCGGGGATCGGGACTCTCCACTCCAAGAGGGCCTTGATCTCCCGAAGGGGGATTCCCTTGAGGACCAATCGGCCCTTACGATACCGAATACGGCGGTCCAGGCGGTGGGCCATGCAGAGGGGCCGGCCCCTCCTCTCGCTCAGATGAAAGGCCACGTAGATGGACCCATCCTTGTGGAGAAAGAGACGACCTCTCCCCAGTCGCCACAGAAGCTCGCGGTCAGATCTGCCAGCCACCCTGGATGGAGGGAAGGCACGTGCAGGCGCCGAAGTCCGGGCTCCACGTGCGGTTCGAAGCGGGGCCGAGGAGCTTCCGTCCCCCTCCCCCCATCCCTGTTGGAAGGCCGCCAGGGACCGCTGAAGCAAGGGCTTCACCTCTTCCGGCCGATGGGAGAGCAGCAGATTGAGGACCATGGAAAAGTTGATCTGGATTCGGCTCTGAATCCCATCCGGACGATCCTGGATCCTCCGGGATATGGCCGAGAGGTCCTGATGGGGACCGGGGATGAAAAGGGCGAAGCCCACGCGGTCCTTTCCCCTTCGACCCGCCCGGCCTGTCATCTGAAGCAGCTCCGTGGAGGTCAGCTCCGCAAATTCCCGTCCGTTGAAGCGATCGCTCTGAGGGATCACCACGGTTCGGGCGGGGAAATCGACGCCGGCGGCCACCGTTGAAGTTGAGAAGATGGCCGAGAGCATCCCCTGATTCATGAGTCGCTCCACCACCAACTTCCACTGGGGCAGCTGCCCTGCGTGATGGGACGCCACGCCGTATCGCACCAGGGGCGCCATCTGACGGTGGTCCCTGAGGACCGGAAATTCCTCCACCAACGTCTCCACGAGGGATCGCATGCGCCTCTGTTCACCAAGGGGCCGTGGCCTGCCCTTGTAGGTCTCCACAGCCCGATCGCAATCGGCTCTGCTCTTCAGGAAGAAGATGGCAGGCAGGAGTCCCATATCCCCAAGGCCCTCGACCAACTCGGGAAAGGTCCATCGAGGAGCCCTGTCCCGTCGACGGCCCCCTTCCATCTCCCGCAGATAGCGCCTCACCGGTTTGAGCAGGCCCCGACGCCCCATCAAGAGCCCCACCTGTCCGTCGGGAAAGAGAAAGATGGGGAAGAGCGGAACCGGGCGGTCCTGCGCTTGCACCAGCCGGCACGGTTGCCCCCTAATGGACTCTAGCCAGGCGCAGATCTCCTGAGGGTTCCCCACAGTGGCCGAAAGCATCAGGATCCTGACCCGAGGTGGGAGGTAGATGAGGACCTCCTCCCAAACCACGCCCCGCTCTTCGTCCCCCAGGTAGTGGGCCTCGTCCAAGACGACCACGTCCACATTCAGGTCCGTCCCCCGATCCATGGCATCATAGAGGTGATTGCGGAGGATCTCGGTGGTCCCCACCACCAGGGGTGCCTCAGGGTTTTCCTTGCGATCTCCGGTGAGGATCCCCACGGCCGAGGAGCCAAAACGCCCTTTGAACTCCTCGTATTTGGCATTGGAGAGGGCCTTGAGGGGGGTTGCGTACCAGGCCCGCTGCCCCATCTCCAAGCGACGGGCCATGGCCTCCACCGCAATCCAGGTCTTGCCGGCACCTGTGGGAGCACAGACCAGCACGTCCGATCCCTCCACCAAGGAGAGGGCCTCCATCTGGAAAGGATCTGGACGAAAGGGGGCTGGATCGGGCACCCCCACTTCCTTCAGTATGGGAAGCAGAGATTCGGAGGCACACAAAGGACGATGAAATTCTGGAAGCCGCCTTCTCTGGACCCCTGGCCTCCCAACCCTGCCTCTTGGCACAGATCTTCTCATGCAACTCCTCTGCAATGTATTTTAAAGACCTTATTATTTATTTTACCTGAATTCCAGCCCACTTGCATGGCCTGCCGCCCCCCAGAGGCCTCTGAATTGACACTTTCCTGCCNGTGGTTTTAGGATGGTCGAGACCGCACTGGCCATAATTTGGCCGGAGGGGAAGCCATGGAAAGGCCCGGAGTCCTGATTACCGGGGCCTCGCGGGGGATCGGGCTCGCATGCGCTGAGGCCTTGGCGAGGCGGGGCTGGACCGTGGTGGGGACCTCGCGCGATCCTCGTGCGTACGAGGAATCCCTTCGAGGACGCCTCCATCCGGAGACATCTTTCCATCTCATCCCCATGGATGTGGACAGAGATGCATCCGTGGAAGAGGGCCTAAGGCGGTCCCTCTCCCTCATGGGGGAGATCCATGCGGTGGTCGCCAATGCGGGCTGCAGTATCGTGGGCCCCCTGGAGGAACTCCCCATGGATGCGGTGCGGCAGCAGGTGGAGACCAACCTGCTGGGAGTCATCCGTGTGATCCGCGGGGTCCTGCCCCACCTGAGGAGGCGGGGAGGGGGAACGGTGGTGGTGACGGGATCCCTGGCGGGCCGTATCCCACTGCCTTTCCAATCCGTATATACGGCCACCAAGACTGCTCTGGCGGGGCTTTGCGCCGCCCTCCGCATGGAGACGAGGCCCTTCGGCATCCGTGTCCATTTGGTGGAGCCCACCGATATACGGACCCCGTTGACGGACCACCGAAAACGCTACCTCCTGCCCGGGTCCCCTTATGGAGACCGCTTCCATCGCTGCATGCACATTGCCGAGCGTGCTGAACGCAAGGCCGAGGGCCCGGAGGTGGTGGCCGAGGCCGTGGTGCGGATCCTGGAGAGGGGCCGAGGGTCCACCCGGATCCCCGTGGGAAGGGGGGCCCGGCTTATGGGATGGATCCGAGGGGTCCTGCCGGATTCCTGGGCCGAGGCCCTGATACGAAGACACTTTCAGGTTTGACCTGGATGGAGGGGGACGCGAGAGAGGAAGAGACCACGGCGGAGCAGGGATGTGGATGAGTTGGTCCAGGTTCCCGGAAAGGACCTTTGCTGGAAGACTGCTCTGCTGGGAAAACATGGATGGAGGAATACACGTTGGAATCCAGGGAGCTTCGGCCCAAAATCCGAGCAGGAGTGGAGGCCCTTCCTGCACGGATCCAAGGACGAGATCTAATCCTGTTGAGGGATCGGATGGGGATTTCCGAGGATCTGGCCCTCCCCCAGGAGTGGGCGGGGCTGCTCGCCCTGCTCGACGGGAGGCATTCCGTGAGGGAGATCCAAGTGAACCTGATGCGCCAACAGGGATTGGGGCTCATCCCCATGGAGGAGATCCTGCGGATCCTGAGCCGGCTGGACGAAGGCTTCTTCCTCGATACCGAGCGGTTCCGCATTCACTACAGGGAGGTGTCGGAGAAGTTTCGGGCGGAGACCGTCCGACGCCCAGCCCATGCGGGATCCGCCTATCCCGCCCGACCCGAAGAGTTAAATCAGACCATTCAGCGGCTCTTTGAAGGCGTCTCCTCTTCCGAGGACGAGGAGGAGAAGGAACGGCCCTTGGGCCTCATCCTCCCTCACATCGATCTCCATCGAGGTGGGGGATGCTATGCCTGGGGTTATAGAGTGTTGAGACGCTTTCCCGATACAAGACTCTTCGTGATACTGGGGACCTGCCACCTTCCCATGGAAAAGCCCTTCGCTCTCACGGAAAAAACCTTTGAGACCCCTTTGGGAAGAACCCCATCCGACCCGCAGCTCGTTCGTGAAGTGGTGCGGCGTTCCGGCCTGGATCTCCTTTCCGACGAGCTGGTCCATCGCACGGAACACACCATCGAGTTCCAAGTGGTCTTCCTCCAGTATCTCCTAGGGGCGGACTCGAGGTTCCGCATACTCCCGGTGCTGTGCAATGGGTTCCACCGAATGATGGAAGACCGCATTCTTCCCACCGCGGACCCCGAATACTCAGCCGGTCTGAAGGCCCTCCAGGAGGTCCTTCAAGGGATCGCGGAACCCTTCTGCCTCATCGCCAGCGCAGACCTCGCCCACCTCGGCCCCCAATTCGGGGACCCGAGGTCGATCCTGCCAGGGGATCTGCCCCGGATACGAACAGAGGACCAACTAATGCTGGAGCCCGTGCTGGAGGGAAACGCCGAGGGTTTCTATCGGCACATCCTGGGCGAAGGGGACCGGAGACGGATCTGCGGTCTTCCTCCTATTTACACCCTTCTGAAACTGGCGGGGCCCTGTTCGGGCCGGCTGCTGCGCTACGAGCAGGCTCACCATCCGCAGGCCACGGTCACCTTCGCCAGTGTGGGAGTGTGGCCTCGGGGTTGAATCAATCAGGGGGGTGCTTAGGACCTCACCACCTTGAGGAGATCCCCTTCCCTGCCTTCTGCATAGAGACCGTAGAGAGTGGGATGAGCTTCGCGCATGATGTCCCGAACGCGCCCCTCTTCCACCATCTCCAGGGAGGGGAAGACCCGGGGGTTCTCACAAAGGATGACCCCCAGATAGAAGAGCCTGGCATTGCGTTGGTCTTCTTTCATCTCCTTCAGGGTCAGATCACGGAACTCCTGGGCCAGGGGCCGGAGAAGATCTGGAAAGAGGATTCGGATGACCGGGAAGACCCCGGATAGGACCCCCAGGGCAGGGATCCAGGCCCGACCCGTAGGGGCCAGCCCCCCCTCCTTCCATCCACTATCTGCCATCTCCACGAGCCGGTGCACATCGGGGTCTCCGATCCACCCCACATCCACCTCTTCTGGATCCCGATAGAAGGCCGTGCAGTAGTACTCCCGGGAGCTCCTGACATCTCCCATCTGGTAAAGGGCCTCGGCCAACAGGGCCAGAAGGGAGGCCTGCCCGGGGTGGCGCACCACGGCCTCCTGTAGGAAGGCTCTTCCTCGTGTCCAATCCTGCGCCCGCAGGAGCACCCGGCCCAAGGTCACGGAATCCTCAACCGCCCAAGGGGTGGACCAGATCACCTCCGCATGCCGCTCCACGATGTGAAGGAAATAGTCTCGCTCGAATTCCCCCCCGAACTCCTCCTGGAAGAAGAAGCGAAATTCCTCCCCGTCCCGAAGGGCATCCCAGCGTTCCAGGAGTGCCCGGAGGCCGGAGGCGAGGCTCTCTGGACGGACCTCCGAGCTCCACTGCTGCAAGTCGTCACAAAGGCGAAGCAAGGGCTCGGTCCATCGGAAAGGGCCCAAGACCCGTCTCTTTCGGAGGAGTTCCTTGGCCTCCTCCCAACGACCCCGAGCCATGGCTTCAAGGGAGCGCTGGAGCAAGATACGCGGCAAGGTAAAAAGCGGAAGCTGTTTCGATTCCGATCCGCTCGGTGGCATGGCGGTCGTCCTTTCTTGACACGTGGGGAAAAGACCGCACCTCTCAACCTGAAGGACCTGAATCGCGACTGCCTGATCCCCAATGGAGGAAACGAAACTCCCAGGGTGGCCCCTTTACGTTAACGATTCGAAGGGCGGCTGTCAACGGACTTTTTTCTCGTATGACTTCTCTGAAAGTAGACAATGATCAGCCTCCGGGATATGCTCCCTCGCTCTCAAGCTAGTGAACTGCCATGCCCCGACTACCGTCTCGTCTATCTGGTTTGTCTCGTCCATTTCGTTCGTTTCGTCCGTCTTCCGCTTCTGCTCGACCTCAGCCCTTGGTGACTTCATGCTAATCCGCCTTATGCCGCCCCCGTTTGGTCTATCTGGTCCTTTTGGTCCGTTTCGTCCATTTCGTTTCTTAATCCTTGGCAGGGGTCAATGCCTTTAGCGGGTAGGGGCGACTTCAGTCGCCCCCTTCTGGTCTGGGAGGCTAAAGCCTCCCCTACCCAACCAAGACCAAATCGACCAGATGGACGAGATCAACGAAACCAACGAAATGGACGAGACAGACGAGATGGATGAGATACGCCAGAGGCTATTATCCAGCTAATGGGGTCATCGGAGCGATGAAGCCCCACCTTCCATGTGGCGCAAGAAGATGGACCTCACCTCGTCCAAGAGGTGACGGAGGCCCTGGACCAACCCTCCTTTTCGGAGCCGTGTGGGGACCCAAGGGAGGTCTTCCAGAGGTTCCAAGGCCTCCAGGTCCTGGATCGAGCAAGGCTCGTCCGTGCCTCTATGGTCCAGAATGAGCCCCAAACGGTTCTCCAGCCCTTTCAGGACAGTATAGGCCCGGAAGAGGGCTTCCCCCTCCTGGCGGGGAAGTCGACCCGACTCCGTCAGGGAACGGATCACGTCCAAGGTTCTGGTTGTGCGCACTCCGGAGCAGACGGCCCAGCACTCCATCTGGAGATATTGAACCAAAAATTCGATGTCCATCATCCCCCCAGGCCCCAGCTTTAGGTGGAGTTCTCCCTCCCGACCCACCTCTGCCCGTTCCCGCTCGATCCGAAGGCGCATGGCAAGGAGCTCATCTCGAGAAGGAGGGGAGCTCCCGCAGAGGACCTCGGAGAACTCCTCCAGGACCCTTCTGCCCAAGAAGGGATCTCCTGCACACGGGCGGGCCTTGAGGAGGACCTGTCGCTCCCAAGGGCTGGCCTCTCTTTCGTAGTAGCGACGGAGACTTTCCACAGAGGCCATAAGAGGGCCTCGACTTCCCGAAGGCCGAAGGCGAAGGTCCACGGACCAGCCGGGGCCTTCCTTCATGGGGACGCTCAGCCAAGAGATGAACCGCTGGCCCAACCGGGTGAGCTCCTCGAGGACTGGAATGCCCTCATCTCCCTGGACCACGAAGAGGAGATCCAAGTCCGACCGATAGCTCAGCTCCCACCCCCCTAAGCTCCCCAGCCCCAGAACGCACAGGGATGTGGCCTCCCGATCTCGATCCCACCCCGAGGCCCGCATGCACTCCCTCAGGGTCATCTCCATGCAGGCCTCGGCCAAAGCGGTCAACTCCTCTCCTACAGCCACGGGATCCAACTCCCCCCAAAGATCCGCCACCCCGATCCGCAGCACCTCCTGGGCCCGAAACGCACGAAGTCTCCCCAGCCTCTCCTCGGTCTCCTCCACACCCTCCCACATCCCCTCCATCTCTAAGATGAGGTCTTCCTTTCCCTTTCGCGCCCTGTGGTGTCCACGGTCGATAAGCGCATCGATGGCCTCCAGGTGCTGGGCCATCCACCGAGAGAGGAGGGCCGATCGCCCGAACAACTCCACCAATCTCTCCAGCACCTTGGGGTTCTCCTCCAGGAGGGCATAGTATCCCCCTCGAGGTCCCACCGCCTCGAGAAAACGCTCCAGACGAAATAGGGTCTGATCCGGTCGAGGACACTCCATGATCCGTTTCAGGGCCACTGGCATCAACCTTTGGAGGATCGACATGGCCCGAGGAGACCTCCGGGCGGGGGAACGGGACCCTGTGAGCCGGCGCAAGGTCTCCAGAACGGCGCGAGGCTGTTGAAACCCGGCGTCCCGAATCCTCCCCAGGGCCGCCTCCTCGTCACCCTCCAGGGACGCGAGGATCCCGTCGGACAGGGAGAGTTGCTCCATAAAGACCCTTCTCGGGCCCAACAGACCCGCGAAGATCTGATGGACCCTTTCCATGTGCCCCAGAAGGTCCTCCTGAAAACGCTCCACCGCCTCCTTCCCCTCGTAGCCCATCAGTCGTGCAAGGCGGATGCGCTCCCGTTCGTTAAGCGGAACGCTGTGGGTCTGTCGATGGAGGACCATCTGTACTCGGTGTTCGACCCTTCGAAGAAAGAGGTAGGCCTCTCTCAGCGATGTCTCCATATCNCTCTCTACAAGGCCTTCTTCCGCCAGCGCCGCAAGTGCTACCAACGTGGAGATTCGCCTCAGGGAATGGTACTTGCCCCCATAGACAAGCTGAAGGGCCTGGATAAAGAACTCTACCTCTCGGATCCCGCCTCGCCCGAGCTTCACGTCCACGGATCGGGACCTGCGCCATAGGACCTCCCTCCGAATCCTCTCCTTGAGGGTGCGGATCTCCTCCAGGCTTCCGTAGTCCAGATAGCGTCGATAGACGAAGGGCCGGACCATCCGCACGAACGCATCACCCAGCCACGTGTCTCCGGCCACAGGGCGAGCCTTGATGAGGGCCAGACGCTCCCAGGTGACGGCTTGGCTCTGATAGTAGAGCTCGGCGGCCTCCAAGGTCTGAACCACATCGCCATCCTTTCCTCCGGGTCGCAGGTTCAGATCCACGCGAAACGCCGGGCCCTCTTCGCTAGCCGTCTCCAAAACGCGGGTAGTCCGTGCGGCCCATTGAGCGGCCGCAGCGTGAGCCAGTTGCGGGTCCACTGCCCGGTCGTGATCGTAGAGATAGAACAGATCGATGTCCGAGGCGAAGTTGAGCTCTTCCCCACCCAGCTTTCCCATGCCGATGACGGCCAGGACCACGCCCGCCCCCTCCTGGGGAAGGGTCCGTCTGCATCCCCTCAAGGCGCCTTCGATACACACGGAAGCCACTTGGGACCAATCCCTCCAGATCTCCTGTAGCGGACGCAGCTCCAAGACCTCTTGGGCGTAGAGGCGGACGAGATTCGAATTGCGGAAGCGGGCCAAGGTGGTGGGCAAGGCCTCGGGGGCCTCCACACACCTCTCCAGGAATTCCTCTCGAACATCAAGAGGCACACCCGGGCTCTCCAAACGCCCGTCCAGGAAAAGCTCACTCACCAAATCGGGGTGGCGAAGGAGGAAAGGGGTCAAGGCGGGAGATGCGGACAAAAACNCCCCCAGCCGATGGAAGGCATCCTTGGAGTGCTTCAATCGATCCCTTTGGTCTTCCCCGAGTCGAGGCCATAGACGCTTCAGGCCTTCCAGACAGCCCAAGGGATCCGGCACTGTCTCCGCCAAGTTGGCCCAAAGATCATTCAAGGAGGGTCCCTTCATCCTCTCCATTGTAGCGCATTGGAGGATGGGATGGGGACCCTCCTGTGGATCATTCTACATGTCGAAGTAAAGGAAGAATTCATAGGGGTGTGGACGCATCCGGATCGGGTCCACTTCGTTGAGTCGCTTATACTCCAACCACATCTCGATGGCATCCGAGGTGAAGACGTCTCCCTTGAGAAGGAATTCATGGTCCTCCTCCAACGCCTTGAGGGCCTCCTCCAGGGAACCGGGCGTGGAGGGAACCTCGGCCAACTCCTCGGGAGTTAGCCCATAGATGTCCTTGTCCAGTGGATCACCGGGGTCGATGCGGTTCTCGATACCGTCCAGTGCGGCCATGAGCATGGCCGCAAAGGCCAGATACCCGTTGCACGAGGGATCGGGAGTGCGGAACTCGATGCGTTTGGCCTTAGGGGAAGGGGAGTACATGGGGATCCGGATCGCGGCGGAACGGTTTCGGCTGGAGTAGGCGAGGTTGACCGGGGCTTCGTATCCGGGGACCAATCGTTTGTAGGAGTTGGTCGTGGGGTTGGTGAAGGCACAAAGGGCAGGACAGTGCCTGAGGATGCCACCGATGGCGTAGAGCGCCTCCTCGCTGAGCCCTGCATAGCGATCTCCGGCGAAGATGTTCCGATCCCCCTTCCAGATGCTTATGTGGGTGTGCATGCCTGAGCCGTTGTCCCCGAAGACGGGCTTGGGCATAAAGGTGACGGTCTTTCCATGGCGACGGGCCACGTTCTTGACGATGTACTTGAACCACATGAGGTTGTCGCCCATCTTCACCAAAGGAGCAAAGCGCATGTCGATCTCGGCCTGGCCCGCTGTGGCCACTTCATGGTGCTGGCACTCGATGACGAGGCCAAGCTTCTCCATCTCCAGGACCATCTCCGTTCGGATGTCGTTCAGGCTGTCCGTGGGGGGCACCGGGAAGTATCCCTCCTTGTGGCGCGGTTTGTAACCCAGGTTCGGATTCTCCTCCCTTCCGGAGTTCCAGATCCCTTCCTGGGAGTCGAGGTAGTAATAGCCCGAATGGGCGTTCTGGTCGAAACGAATATCATCGAAGATGAAAAACTCGGCTTCCGGACCAAAATAGGCCACATCGCCGACCCCCGTATACTTAAGATAGGCCTCAGCCTTCTGGGCGATGTTTCGGGGGTCGCGCGTGTAGCGCTCTTTGGTGATGGGATCCACGATGTTACAGATGAGGCTTAATGTGGGAACCGCTGTGAAGGGGTCCATGACCGCGGTTTCCGGATCCGGAATCACCAACATGTCGCTGGCATGGATGGGCTGCCAGCCTCGGATGCTGGAACCATCAAAGCCGTATCCGGCCTCGAAGGCATCCTCGTCCAATTCGTGGAAGGGGACCTGAAAGTGTTGCCACAGACCCGGAAAGTCCATGAACTTCAGGTCCACCATGACCGCCTGGTGTTCCTTGGCAAACTCGATTACTTCCTTGGGTGTCATTGTTCGTTCCCTCCTTAGATATAAAAGTATGCTTCGGGCGCACGACTTCTGCCCGTGGCTTCCTGCATTTCAAAGGGGGCCCTTGAACCTTCAGCTGTCGGCTGGGTGTCCTCCCCTCAAGACGAGTCAATGCACAAGGCCCTAAGTCCCACCGCTGTTCTCCTGTCACAGCGCGTTGATCCCCCGTTCACCGGTTCGAATACGGATGGCCTCCTCCACCGGCGTGATAAAGATCTTTCCGTCACCGATCTTTCCGGTCCGGGCTACATCCACGATGGTCTCCACCACTTTGGCGACCAATTCGTCCTCCACGACCACCTCTATCTTGATTTTGGGGAGGAAGTCCACCACGTACTCGGCCCCGCGGTAGATCTCGGTGTGACCCTTCTGGCGCCCGAACCCCTTGACCTCGGTAACAGTAATCCCCTTGATTCCGATCTCGTTGAGGGCCTCCTTGACGTCCTCCAACTTGAACGGCTTGATAATGGCCTCTACTTTCTTCATGGCGTCCCCCTTTTCTCGGACCCATCCGTGTGGTTCCACTCCGGATTTATGGGCCCTCATGCGGAATCCGCAATGGACCGGCTTCGGCCAAGGCGAAGCTGTAGGCACTCTCCCCATGCACGGCGAGATCCAGGCCGGTGACCTCATCCTCCTCCGAGACACGAAGACCCATCAGGGGCTTGAGAACCAGTAAGATCCCGCAGGTGACGCCGAAGGCATAGGCCGCAATGGCCAGAACGGCCACGATCTGGGCCCCCAACAAGGAGAAGTTCCCGAAGATCAAGCCGTCTTGGCTTCCGGGGATAGCCGCGGAAGCGAAGAGACCTGTGGCCACAGCCCCCCACGTCCCGCCGATCCCGTGGACTCCGAGCACATCCAGCGAGTCGTCGTAACCCAGAGCTGGCTTGAGCTTCACCACCCCGAGGTAACAGAGGATCCCGGCCACGATCCCGATGAACAGGGACGACAGGGCTCCCACGTACCCTGCTGCAGGAGTGACCGCCACCAGGCCCGCCACGGCACCCGTGACCATACCCAACACGGTGGGCTTTCCCCGGTGGGCCCACTCCACCAGCAACCACGCGAACGCGGCTCCGCTCGCCGCCGTATGTGTGGTCACAAAGGCGTTTACGGCCAGTCCTCCGGAAGTGAGGGCGCTTCCCGCATTGAACCCGAACCATCCGAACCAGAGTAGAGCGGCCCCCATCACGGTGATAGGGAGGTTGTTGGGATGCATGGATTCCTTCCCGAATCCCTTGCGTGGACCGATGATAAGGGCGGCGGCCAAGGCGGAGATCCCAGAGGTGATGTGGACCACCGTTCCCCCAGCGAAGTCGAGGGCCCCGAGTCTGCCGAGCCAACCCCCGCCCCAAACCCAGTGAGCCACGGGATCATAGACCAAGGTGGCCCACAGGAGACTGAAGGCCAGGAAGGTCCGAAACTTGAAACGCTCCACGAAGGCCCCGGTGATGAGGGCCGGTGTGATGATGGCGAACATCCCTTGAAACATCATAAAGAGTTGATGAGGGATGGTGGTTCCCTCCAGGNGCTCCAAGCCGACCCCCTTCAATCCCAGGAATTGCAACCCTCCGATGAGCCCTCCCCGATCGGGGCCGAAGGCCAGGGTATATCCCCATAGGACCCATTGGACGCCGATCATGCAGAGGACCACGAAGGAGAGCATGAGGGTGTTGAGGACGTTCTTTCGGCGGGTCATCCCACCGTAGAAGAGGGCGAGCCCCGGAGTCATAAGCATCACCAGTGCGCAAGAGACAAGCAGCCACGCCGTATCCCCTGTATCGAGCCTTCCAGCCTTTTCGCCAGCCCATGCGGCCGGGAGCCCAACGCTCACGAGGATGGCGGCCATCGGAATGGAGATGTTGCATCGTTTCACCATCGTCTCTCCTCCCTGCGTTGCGATCCCCTGGTCCAGGGGTCGGACTCCTCCATCCGCTCTAAGGCCCTCCGCAGATCTCGCTCCACTTGAGAGAGTCTGCTCTCGTCCAGGATCTTCTGCCCGGTGGCGTCCTGGACATAGAAGACGTCCATCACCTGACCTCTTCGGGTATCCACCAGGGCGAGATGGATGTTGAGGTCCAATGAGGAAAGGGTCCGGGTAATGGTGAAGAGGAGCCCGAAACGGTCCCTGGCTCGCACCTCTACGAGGGTGTAGAAATCCGAGGAACGGTTGTCGATCTTCACCCTTGGTGTTAGGGAAGGGTGCCGATCCATCCCGATCCGGATGGAGGGCGCCCGTTTGGCGATAAGACGCTCCAGATCCTCCTTCCCCTCCAACACCGCGGCGAGGTCCTCGGCCAAGGACTTTACGCGATCCTCATCCGAGGCCTCTCCCGAGCTTGCGGGCTCAACCCGGAAGGTATCCATCACCAGACCGTTGGTCCATGTATGAATCCGTGCCCCCAGGATATTGAACCCATGAGCCACCATTACCCCGCAGATCCTGCTGAACAGGGCTGGCGCGTCCCGGGTGCAGATCACGATCTCCTGAACTCCGTTGGATCTCCGGCAATGGACCCGAAGGGACTGGCCGGACTGGACCATGAGCCAGGCCATGAGGACTTGGTCCACCAAGTCCTCGGGCGGGGTGGTCAAGAGGTATCTGCCCGGCAGGCTCTCGATCCAACGATCCAGATGTTTCTCCGGGATCACCTCCGCCAGGACGGCCCGGATGCGCTCTTTGGCCTCTCGGATCCCTTTGGCGGCTTCGGGGGTCACAAGCTCCCCGGTCTCGAGGAGCCGCCTCGCTTTGAGGAAGAGTTCTCGCAGAAGTTGATCCTTCCAGTCGGTCAGCAGGTCCGGGCCTGTGGCTCTCAGGTCCGCAAGCGTCAGGAGGTAGAGATCGTCGAGTTGTTCCAGGGTCTCGACGCTTCGGCAGAAGTCAGCGATTACCTTCTCCTCGGTGAGGTCCCGCCCCAGGGCCGTATCCATCAGGAGCAGATGATGCCTGATGAGGAAGATCACCCTTTCCCGTTCTTTTTTGGGCAGCCCCATCCTCCTCAAAAGGGTCTCGGCCATGGCGGCCCCCCGTTCTGCATGTCCGGGCCCAGAACCCTTTCCGATATCGTGGAGAAGGGCGGCCAGGACCAAAGGGGGCCAGTTCCGGATTCTCCCGCTCACTTGGCCCCAAAGCCCACTCCTTCCACTCCCAGGGGCCGATCGCATCCTCCCCAGTTCGGCGACGGTCTCCAGGGAATGGACGTCCACGGTGTAGGCATGATACGCATCGTGCTGGACCTGAAAGCAGACCCTGTGGAACTCGGGGATGTAAGCCTGGAGGACCCCGAGTCGATGCATGATCTCCAGGGCCCGGTACCCGCAGTCGGGGGTATCCAATAGTGAGAGGAAGGCCTCGCGTACCCTCCGGGACCTCCGGAACCGTCCGTCGATGAGGTGGAGCGACTCCTTGAGCTGGTCTCGAATGAAGATGTCCAGGGCGATTCCCTCTTTGTGTGCAAAGCCTAAGGCCTCCAAAATTCGGGGGGGGTCTCTCTCGAAGACCCGATCGTCCAGCAGGGTCAACCTTCCGCGGACCACGAGGAACCCTTCGCCCAATTCTCCAGGGGCGAAAGTGGGCCCTTTGGGGCCCGCGGCCAGTGAGGGATCCGTGGCCTTGTGGGCTAGGTCCTCCACGAAGTATCGCACTCGGGTGGTATGGCGGTAGAAATGTTTCATGAAAGACTCTACCGAGCGGGAGCCGGACTCCTCACCGAATTCCCCGGTTTCGGCCAACCGCTCCTGTAGCGAGAAGGTAAGCTGGTCCTCTTTGCGCCCGGCGAGGCGGTGAAGAGCCAGCCGTACACGCCAGAGAAACGTATGGGCACTCTCCAGTTCCTGGGCTTCGTCCAGGCTNATGAGGGCGTGTTCCACCAGATCCCGGGTCTCGTGGACCGGGAAGCGGGCTCGGGCCAACCACAGAGCGCACTGCAGGTCCCGAAGTCCTCCCGGGCCCTCTTTCAGGTTTGGCTCCACCAAGAAGGGGGTCCGGGCGTACTTACGATGCCGTTCCCCCATCCCCTGCACGAGCCGTTGAACGAACTCCTCCCTCCGACCGACGAACAGATCCTTCCACATCCGCTCCCGAAACACGTGGAAGAGGTCTTCGTCTCCCATGAGGAAGCGTGCGTCCATGAGGGCCGTCCACGTGGGGATATCCCGGAGGGAAACCTCTAGACAGTCCTCCACAGTGCGCACACTGTGTCCCACATCCAGACTCATGTCCCACAGAGCGTGGAGGACCCGATAGATGGCCTGGATAACCGACTGAGAAGACGTATCCCTGCAGAGGAACATCAGATCGATGTCACTCCAAGGGGAGAGCTCCCGTCGGCCGTATCCTCCCACGGCCACAAGGGCCATGTCCCTGCCAACAGCGTCGGGCAGACCTCCTTGGTGGAGTTCCCGGATCAGCTCGTCCACCACGGTGGTGTGACGAAACAGCAACTCCCAAGGGGAGCCTCCTGTAGGCCGCTCCTCCTTCATACGCTTGATGGTCTTTCGCAAACCCTCTAGGATCGACAAGACCGTCCCCTCCATGGTGTGGGAATGGGACCTTGTATGGGATGCCATGAAAAGGGCATGCCACAGGTCGCCAGGCAATAGCAATCTATTAAAATCACATGAGGAATCTCCCTCTTGCTGGGGAGCAGAGGATAGCAAAAATCAACATTATTGTATATTTTGATCTATTTTTCTACAATTATGTAGAAAACTGACACTCTTTGTGAGAGATCGTGGCCTGGTCCCAGAGAACCTTCCTGAGGGCGTTTGGATTACGGCAGGTCCGGCCTGTCTTCCCCTTTATCCTTCTTCTCCGAATCGATGGTGCCGTATGACCCTCCCCTCTACGAAGAAGACCACCTCCTCGGAGATGTTAGTGGCCTCATCGCCGATGCGCTCCAGGTGGCGGCCTGCGATGATCCATTCCACACCGCGGCGGATCACCCGCCGCTCCTCCATCATCCATCCTATCATCTCGTCCAAGAGCTGACGGTTGAGCTCGTCGAGGGCGTCGTCCCGGACACAGACTTCCTGAGCCATGGTGGAGTCGCGCCGGACGAACGCGTCCAAGCACCTCCGCGTCATCTCCTGGGCCATGGAGGCCATCTCCACAAGGGTGGCCGGGATCTTCATGGGCTCCAGCTCGCATAGGGCCTCGGCCCGCTCGGCCAGGTTCACCGCCTGGTCCCCCATGCGCTCCAGCGCGGTGTTGATCTTCATGGCCGATGTGAGGAATCGAAGGTCCACGGCCACAGGCTGGTGGGTGGCCAAAAGGCGGATGCAACTCTCCTCGATGTGGTTCTCCAGCGCGTTGATCTCAAGATCCCCACGGATGACCTCCCCGGCCAGTTCCAGATCTCTATGGGTGAGGGCTTGAGTGGCCCCACGGATAGCCCTCTCCACCATCCCCGCCATGCGGAGCAGTTCCTCCTTGATCTCCTCCAGTTCCCGATGAAATTGGGAGAACGTCACATCAGCCCCCTTCCCTTGGGTGTCGCACCACGACACCGCTCTTCCGGGTCTGGTCTGGGGTGTCTCGGTTCCATTGCCCCTCCCCCCCATGCTGCCTCAGTGGGATCGACCATGCAAGCCCTCTGTCCCCAAAGATAGGGTGGTTCCCCTTCCCGGAAGCCGTCCAAGCGTCCTTTTTCGGAATCCTGACCTTACCTCAACCGAATCGGCCCGTGATATAGTCCTGGGTGAGTTCGTGCCTCGGGTTGGTGAAGATCAGGGAGGTCGGACCGACCTCGATGAGGTAACCCATATGGAAATAGGCGGTCCGTTGGGAGACACGGGCGGCCTGTTGCATGGAGTGGGTGACGATGACGATGGAGTACTGCCGTCGAAGCTCGTCGATGAGCTCCTCAATGCGGGCCGTGGCGATGGGGTCCAGGGCCGAACAGGGTTCATCCATGAGGATCACCTCGGGGTTGACGGCGATGGTTCGGGCAATGCAAAGGCGCTGCTGCTGGCCCCCCGAGAGCCCCGTCCCGGGCTGATCCAGTCGGTCCTTGACCTCCTCCCAGAGGCCCGCCTTCCTCAGGGAGGTCTCCACGATCTCGTCCAGCTCGGCCTTGTTGCCTGCCAAGCCATGAATTCTGGGACCGTATGCCACGTTCTCGTACACGGACTTGGGAAAGGGATTGGGCTTCTGGAAGACCATCCCCACCTGCGCCCTCAGGGGAACCACGTCCACATTGGGTCCATAGATGTCCTCCCCGTCGAGGGTGACCTCTCCGGTGACCCGACAGTCCTCGATGGTATCGTTCATGCGGTTCAGGCATCGGAGGAAGGTGGATTTCCCGCATCCCGAGGGGCCGATCATTGACAGGACCTCGTTCCTCCCGATGTCGATGGACACATCGAAGATGGCCTGCTTCTGCCCATAATAGACGCTCACCCCACGGCAGCTCATGCGGGGGTTCTCCACGAAGGGCTCGCCCACGGTCTTTCGTTCGCCCCGGGAGACAAGCCTCTTGCATGGGATCGACCTCGCTTCTATGGAACCTTCCCCTCCTTCTGTCTCTCTCTCCGTCAAGGACCCGCTCTCCTTCATCTTCACCTCTGGAAGACTTCTTCTTACTTCAACACAGTGTCAACTCCCCGAGCCGTCGACCCTTTAAGGAGGGAGAGGGAATGGATGGGCACTGGCTTTCCTCATTACGGAGAGGTCATGGGCTTGAGGCCCCGGGCTTGGTCCCGATAGCGCTTTCTCTCCTTATCAGGCATGGAGATCAGGCCCTTGTCAGCAAGGTACCCCTCCGGCCCCCAGGCCCTCTCGCTGGTGAACTCCCTTATGTATTCGGGGATGCCTGGGATGAGACCCACATGGGCCTTCTTCACGTAGAAGAAAAGGGGCCTCGAAAGGGGATAGCTCCCGGATGCGATGGACTCGAAGGTGGGCTCCACCCCGTCCACAGAAGCCCCCTTGATCTTGTCGGTGTTCTGGTCCAGGTAGCTGAAGCCGAAGACCCCCAGGGCGTCGGGATTGGCTAGGAGCTTCTGCACAATGAGGTTGTCGTTTTCGCCCGCCTCTATGTAAGCACCGTCCTCCCTGAGTTGGTGGGCTATCCTCTTGAAGGCCTTCTTGTCCTTGTGTTGCAGCGCCTTGAGCCACTCGAAAGACTCGGCTCCCCTCTCCATGGCAAGCTCCACGAAGGCGTCGCGGGTGCCCGATGTGGGAGGAGGTCCCAGGACCTCGATCTTGACATCCCGGAGGGAAGAATTGACATCCCTCCAGGTCTTGTAGGGGTTGGGGATGAGCTTTTGCCCGCCCTTGGGGTCAGGGACTTCCCTGGCCAGTGCAAGAAATATGTCCTTCCGAGTGAGCTTCATGGCCGGGGCCTTTTTGGAATTGGCCAGCACGATGCCGTCATAGCCGATCTTGACCTCCACGACCTCGGTGACCCCATTGGCCCGACACTTCTCGAACTCCGAGTCCTTGATCCTCCGGGAGGCGTTTGTAATGTCGGGGGGCTTCACGCCCACCCCGGCGCAAAAAAGCTTGAATCCCCCTCCTGAGCCCGTGGACTCCACCTTCGGGGTCTTAAAGGGGGTGGCCTTTCCGAAGCGCTCTGCGACCACCGTGGCGAAGGGATACACAGTAGATGAGCCCACGATGTAGATGTAATCGCGCGCGGACTGGGCCCCGACCGTTGCGGCCAGGGCGGCGACGAGAAGGAGACTCACTAAGCCCATGGAAATCTTCCTACCCATTTCTCTTACCTTCATAGTTGAATTACCAGCTGGATCCCCCGCCGTATTTCCCCCGCGTCAGGTCCTTACCAGCGACGTTGGAAGCGCCTCCTCAAATAGACGGCCGCGGCGTTCATCACCAGTAGAAAGGCAAGCAGCACCAGGATGGCCGCCGAGGTCCGCTCCACAAAGGCCCGCTCCGGGCTGTCCGCCCAGAGGAAGATCTGCACTGGTAGCACCGTGGCTGGGTCCGTAAACCTTTTGGGGATCTCCACGATAAAGGCCACCATCCCCACCATGAGCAAGGGCGCCGTCTCTCCCAGGGCTCGGGCCATTCCGAGGATAGCCCCCGTGAGCATCCCTGGGAGGGCCAGAGGTAGCACGTGATGGGCCACTGTCTGCATCCTGGAGGCCCCCATGCTCAGGGCCGCCTCGCGAATGGAGGGAGGCACGGCCTTGAGGGAGGCCCGAGAGGCGATGATGATGGTGGGGAGGGTCATGAGTGTCAGCACCAGTCCCCCCACCAGGGGCGCGGAGCGAGGCAGGCTGAAGAAGTTCAGGAACACCGCAAGCCCCAGAATTCCGAATACGATGGACGGCACGGCAGCCAGATTGTTGATGTTCACCTCGATAAGGTCGACCCATCGGGTCTTGGGGGCGAATTCCTCTAGGTAGACCGCGGCCGCAATCCCGATGGGAAACGAAAGTAGAAGGGTCACCACCAGGGTCAGCCCCGATCCTGCCGCGGCTCCCAGGATCCCGGCCAGCTCTGGCTCGCGGGAGTCGCCGGAGGTGAAAAACCTGCTGTTGAACCGCATCCTCAGGCGCCCCTCTTGGATCAGGGCGTCGACCCAGGCGAGCTGGCGGTCCGTGAGCCTTCGCTCCTGTTCAGGCAGGCTGCGATCCACACGCCCCTTCAGGAGCATGTCCACGTCGTCGTCCGCGGGGAGCCATACCGGTAGGGTCTTTCCGATGAGATCCAGATCCCTCTCGACCAACCGTTGAAGCTCAAAGGCGGCCCCCGAGCTGACCAGGGCATAGAGGGCCCTACGGTCCCGGCGGGTCCTCACATCCGGAAACCGCTTGCTCAGGGACCGCTTGATCAGGGCGGGATAGTTGACCTCTGAAAGATGCCCCTGGGTGAGGATCTCTGGGTCGAAGTAAATGTCGAGCAGGATCTCCGCCTGCCAGAAGGCGCTGAACCCTTTGGACACGATGGATACGAACAGAAACGCCAGAAACAGCAGGCTTATCCCCACGGCCGCGGCCCCATAGAGGCGGAACCTCCGTTCCGCCCTGTAGCGCACCCGGAGTCTCTTCTGAACCATGGGGAGGCTCCGGCGGGAGCCTTCTTGAGGGCTCAATGGGTCGTCCCTCTCCATTGAAGACCCGATCATTCGTATTGCTCCCGGTAGGTGCGAACCACGTGGAGGGCCACCACGTTGAGAACGAGGGTCACAACAAACAGAGTCAGCCCCAACGCGAAGGCAGCCAAGGTCTTGGGGCTGTCGAACTCCTGATCCCCGATGAGCAAGGTAACGATCTGCACGGTCACCGTGGTGACTGCCTTGAGGGGATTGACCGTCAGGTTGGCCGAAAGGCCTGCGGCCATCACCACGATCATGGTCTCCCCGATGGCCCGCGAGACGGCCAAAAGAACCCCTCCTACGATGCCCGGAAGGGCCGCAGGCAGCACCACCCGCTTGACGGTCTCCGAGGGGGTGGCCCCCAAGGCCAAGGATCCATCCCTCAGTTCTTGGGGGACAGCGTGGATCACGTCATCGGAGATGGACGAGACAAAGGGGATGATCATGACCCCCATGACCAGGCCGGCGGCTAAAGCGCTCTCCGAGGCCACCTCCAGCCCCACCCATCCCCCCGCGGTGCGAATCAAGGGNGCTACCGTAATGGCGGCGAAAAAGCCGTAGACCACCGTGGGGATGCCCGCCAGGATCTCCATCAAGGGCTTGGCCACATCGCGGAAGCGTGGGGGAGCGTATTCCGACAGATAGATGGCGGACATGAGGCCGATGGGAACCGCAACCGCCATTGCGATGGCCGAAATCAGGGCCGTCCCCAGGAAGACTGGCACGGCCCCGAAGGCCCCCGAGGCTCCCACCTGGTCCCCTCGGATGGCCATCTGCGGGCTCCACTTCAGGCCCAAGAGGAACTCCAGGGGAGAGACCGCCTGGAAGAAGCGCACCGCCTCGAACAGGACCGAAAGGACGATCCCAATGGTAGTGAAGATGGCGATGCAGGAACAGGCAAACAGACTCACCTGGACGATCCTCTCTACGTGGTTTCGAGCCTTCAACTCTGGAGAGATGCGGGATCGGACCCAAAGCAGCCCGGCCATGGCCACAGCCAGGGCCACCACGGCCATGGCCGCCCGACTTGTGGTCTTCCACTGGAGGTATCGGACCGCGGCCTCTCGGATCTCGGGGGAGACCTCGCCAGCAACGGCCTTGCCGTGGGCGCAATTGATCACCTCATTGAGCAGAAGCTGGATCTTTGCCTCCGGAAGGGAACGCATCTGCTCGGGGAGGGAGGAGACCACGAGATGGGTGAGGAGACCGGGCTGAAAGGCCAACCATACCCCGAGGACCATCAGCGCAGGAAGACCACAACCCAACGCCGTCAAGGCCCCATAGTAGTTGGGTCTGGAGTGGAGGAAGCAGATCCCTCCGGCCTTTTCTGCCGCGGAGAGGGCCCTTTTGGTGCCCTGCCTATAGGCCCAGGCGCATAGGGCAAGCACTGTTACCATCGAAAGGATCGGCGTCATGCTCTCTCAAGATCTTCTCATCATAAGAGGCCTTCCCCTTCAGGGATGTCTCGACACGCGGGGGCCTCCGGCTGTTCTGATGAACCACGCCCTCACTCCCAAAGGAAGGAATGACTGGGGGACTTTCTGGGCTTGGTTCAATACCAAGATATCTGCGAAATGTGACGCGAGGATGACGGATCCGTGAAGATGCCTTGACGCCGTTGAATTGTCCCTTTTCGTCCATTTCCTCTATGTGATCCATGTGGTCATTTTCGTCTTTCTGCCATTCTCCGGGCTCCAGTGCCCTTGGTGTGGCTCCACGCTTGGTGGGCCAGCCCCTCGCCTCTAGGCTTTCCACAAGGGCGGACGTTCGCCAAGAACGGATGTGCCGTATGCGGTATGTCTTGCGCTACTCCCTCGGCGAGGGAAAGCTATCTTCTAACTGGTTCATCCAGCGTCACCTGGGGCGCCATAGGAAGAGATCGAAAAACACAGAACCTGGTTATAATTACTGGACGCTATCTCTCCGATTATGAAGGGAGGCAAACGACTTGAGCGTCCAAAAGCAATTCCTCAAGATGTCGGCTGTCCCGACGCGTTTCTTTGGTTTGATCGCATGGAGACAAGGTCCTCTGGGATTTCCCTGTAGGCCTTCAAAGGCCGGCATTCTCGGTCATTTCTGAACTCCCCTGGTCAAAGGTCCTTCCGTGATGTATAACCCGGGAGGCCGATCCCATCTTGTTGGAGGGGGATATGAGGGCTTGGAAAAATGCCTTTGGGGCGAGCGTGGGGATTCTCCTGGCCGGGATGCTCTTGGCGGTGGGCCCGGCTCAGGGGGGATCCGGCGCCCGAAACGTGATCTTCATGGTGCCGGACGGAATGGGCTTGGCGCACCTGACCCTGGCGAGGCGGCACCTCGGGGGAGTCGACGGCCCTCCCCTCGCCCTGGAGTCCCTAGCGAAGGTGGGGCTCCAGAGGACGTATTCGGAAGGAGGAGCCGTGACCGACTCTGCAGCCGCGGCCTCGGCCTGGGCCTGCGGGGAGAAGTTCGCAAACGGAAGGATCTCCTGCCACGACCGGAATGAGGACGGCCATTGCGATATTCCTCTCCCTCTCACTCTCATGGAGATTGCTCGAGTCCGAGGCAAGTCTCTGGGACTGGTCGCCACCTCCACCGTGACCCATGCCACACCTGCCGCCTTTGCCGCCCATGTCCCTTCCCGAAAGTGCGAGGCCGAGATCGCCCGACAATACCTGGAGGAGACTGAGGTGGAGGTAGTCCTAGGAGGGGGCTTCGGCGACAACGAAGCCCCCTGCCCTTTCCCTCCTATGGGGTCCGCGGGCAGGGCCCGCCTCCTTGAGGAGGCGGAGCGCCTAGGCTATGCGGTGGTCACGGACCGAAGCGACCTGAGACGGTCGATCCAAGAGGGCACTCCCAGGATCCTGGGACTCTTTGCGCGGGGGCCCCTGATTCCTGCGCACCGCCGCCCTCCTAACTGCCGGGAGCCTTCCCTGGCCGAGATGACCCGGGCGGCCCTCACCGTGCTGGAGAAAGACCCCGACGGCTTCTTCCTCGTAGTGGAGGGATCCCAGATCGACTGGGGCGCCCACCGGCACGACATTCCCTACGTGGTAGGGGAGATCTCCGCGTTCGATAAGGCCGTCCAGGAGGTTCAACGATGGATGGACGAGGACCCGCATCGAGCAAGGGAGACGTTGCTTATCGTAGCCCCGGATCACGAGACCGGAGGTCTTACCCTTCTGGGGCCCCGGGAGACACAATGGGCGACCCGGCGCCACACCGGAGTGGACGTCCCCCTCTGGAGCCAAGGTCCGGGAAGCAAGGCATTGCAGGGGACCCTGGACAATGTAGAGGTCTTCCGCGTGGTGAGGGACTCCCTCCACGCCCGGGCGGGGGCAGAGGATCCCCGTACCGTAGGCCCCTTTCCTCTCCCCGTCCGGTCGGCGCCGAAACCCATTCATCCCACCGAATAGTCACTTTTGTTTAGAGATAAGGGCTGGGGTGGACCCAAGGGCCCTCAATCCAGCCGGTACCGATCTCGGCAGGCATCCTCGATGGCCCGGTCCAGGGCATCGAGGACCCTCTGGAGGCGTTCTCTGCCCCCCTCCTCCCGGGCCCTGGTCCTAACGAGCCTCCAAATTAACTCCCTCTGGGCGTGAAGCCTTTGAACTTCCCGACAATCAGAACTCTTCATCCTTAGGCACGGCTCCTTTGTTTTCGAAGTGATAGCTTCCCCCTTTGGCGGGGGAAGACGGCTTCCGGATCTGTTTCTTTACTACTATGGTGGAGGAGTGTGACGGTTCTGTGACGGGAAGGCGGAAAGGAGGTGACTTTCTAAATGCGCGAGACGCCCAATGGCGTCATCCGGGAAGGACCACTCGGAAGGTGCTTCCCTTTCCGGGGGTGCTCTCCACCTCGACCCGGCCTCCGTGGGCCTGGACGATGTGCTTGACGATGGCCAGCCCCAGTCCGGTTCCCCCAAGTTGCCGGGATCGGGCCTTGTCCACCCGGTAGAACCGCTCGAAGATCCGGGGAATGTGCTCCTCGGGGATCCCCACCCCGGTGTCCGAGACCTCCAGGTGCACCTCCCTGTCCCTCCGCCGGATCGAGAGGACCACTCGGCCCGGGGGATCTGTGTACTTGACGGCGTTATCCAGGAGGTTGACCAGGGCCTGTTCCAACTGCCTGCGGTCTCCTCGGATCACGAGCGGCTCCTCAGTAGGCTCGCGGATCAGTTCTACGCCCCGCGATTGAGCAAGAGAGGCCACGGTGCCCGCGGCCGCATCCATCAGCGCATCCGCCCGGATGGGTTCCATGGAGGGAGGGGTATGCCCCGATTCGATGCGGGCCAGATCCAGAAGATCGTCCAGCAGCCTTTGAAGCCGCTCCGTATGGCGTCCGATGACCTCCACGAAATGGTGGGAAAATTTCGGATCCATCAGAGCCCCTTCTAAGAGGGTCTCCACCGCCGCCCGGATGGCAGAAAGNGGAGTGCGAAGCTCGTGGGAGACGTTGGCCACAAAGTCCCTGCGAACCTTTTCCACACGCCGTTGCTCTGTCACATCGTGGAAGACCGCAACGGCCCCGCCTTCCCTCCCGAGGATGCGCCCCAAATGCACCTCCAGGATCCTTTGAGGCCGGGTGGAGGTGCGCACCTCCAAAACGCGTTGCTCCTCCCCTTCGAGGATCTCCCGCACGGCCTCCTGAAGCTCCGGGCTTCGAACAAGCTCCGCGGGGGTCCTGCCCCTGGGTTCCAGCTCCAGCCGGAGAAGATCCTCGAGGGCCCGATTCCACAGGACAATCCGGCCCTCTACGTCCAAGAGCATCACCCCCTCGGCCATCCCCTCTAGGACGGCTGACAGACGGTCCCGCGCTCTCTCCACCGCCTCCAGTTCTTCCTGGAGGACGTCGGCCATCCGGTCGAAGGACCTAGCGAGTTCCCCCAATTCGTTTTGGGGATATCGCCCGATGCGGGCGGTCCGGTCCCCTGCGGCGAGACGTTTGGCGGCACGGGTGAGTTCTGCGACTGGTCTGGAGATCCCTCGGGAGACGAGGTAGGCCAGACCAAAGGAGAGGAGGGCAGAAGCTACGGCGGCCAGCACTACGAGCTCCCGCATCCTCCTCAAAAGGCCCTCCACGCGCTGCAAGGGGACGGCAAGACGAAGTATCAAACGAGGGGCCTCTGTATCCCCTAACACTGAGGCCACGTAGAGAAACTCCGCTCCGATGGTGGCGCTTCTTCTGATGTGCCATCCCACCCCCCGGCGCAGGGCCTCCTCCACCTCGGGGCGACCCCGGTGGTTCTCCACGTGGGGCAGTCGTTCCAGGGACACGTTGGAGTCCCCCAGAACACGACCGTCCACGGCGATGAAGGTCACTCTCCGGGAGAGGGCTCTCCCGATGCGGTCAGCCAGGNCATCGGTCCGTTGTATTCCCCTATCGGGGAGCCCTCGCTGAATAGCCAACTCCTTTACAAGGCCGAGCTCCTCCTGGAGATTCGCCCGGATCTGATCCAGGAGCATTGGTTTGAGGACCCATTGGAGGAGGAGAGTCGCCGCCAACAGGGCCGCCACGATCCCAGCCACGGACCCCAACAGGATCCATCCCTGAAAGGAAAGCCTCGGTCTCAAGGCTCATCCCTGAACCGGTATCCCAGCCCCCTCAGGGTCTCGATACGCTCCCTGGCCGGGCCCAGCTTCTTTCGAAGCCTGCGGATGTGGGTGTCCACGGTGCGGGCGTAGCCTTCGTAGTGGTATCCCCATACCCGATCCAAGAGGACTTCCCGGCTCATGACCCTCCCCGCATTCCTGGCAAGGCAGTAGAGGAGGCGGAACTCAGTGGCCGTAAGCGCCACCTCCTTGCCCCCCACTTCCACCCTATAGCGGATGGGATCCACAGTGAGCCCCGGAAAACACAGGGGCGCATCCGGGGGTTCCTCCTCCGCCACTCTTCGAAGGATGGCTTGGATCCGAAGGACGAGCTCTCGAGGGCTGAAGGGCTTAGTCACATAGTCATCCGCCCCCAACTCAAACCCCACGACACGATCCATCTCCTCTGCCCTGGCCGTGAGCATCACCACAGGGATGTGCCGGGTGGACTCTCCCTGCCGGATGCGCCGGCACACATCCTTTCCATCCATGCCGGGAAGCATCAGGTCGAGGACGATGAGGTCTGGGTGATCCCTTTGCGCCGAGCGAAGTCCCTCCAGACCGTCCCGGGCCCGAAGCACCCGAAACCCCGCCTGCCGCAAGTTGTAATCCACCAGTTCCAGGATGTCCTCTTCATCCTCCACCACAAGGATCCTCGGTCGCGGCATAAACCCAACCTCCAAATCGCCGACCCTCAGGACTTATCACGGGACCGGACCTCAATCAGGAGTTGGGAGTAGTCTCCCCTCCCTGTTTGACGATTCTGTGACAATCTCAAGGCAAGGGAGTGAATCCGTCTTGGCCTCGCCTCAGGTCTTGTACTTCCTTGGGTCGATGCCGTACTTCCTCACCTTGTAGTTGAGGATCCGATCTGTAGTCTGCAGGAGTCGGGCGGCCTTGGAACGATTTCCGCGGGTGGACTTGAGGGCGTCGATGATCAGCTCCCTCTCGAAGTGGGCCACGGCCGTCTTCAGAGGCGTCCGCACCTGAGTTCCCGTGGCTTCTGCGGTCTGCAGAGTGGGCGGGAAGTGGTAGCTGTAGAGGACCTCCTCGTCGCAGACTATCACCGCCCGCTCGATCCAGTTTTCCAGCTCTCGAACGTTTCCGGGCCAGTGATAGGCCATCAGCATATCGATGGCTGGCGTGGAGATCCGTCGGATCCGCTTGTTGTATTGCTTACTGTACTTCTCCAAAAAATGCTCCGCCAGAAGCAGGATGTCCGTCTTGCGTTCCCTCAGGGGCGGAAGGTAGATGGGAAAGACGTTGAGACGGTAGTAAAGGTCCTCCCGGAACCGCCCCTCACGCATGGCGGCCTCGAGGTCCTGATGGGTGGCCGCGATGATCCGGACGTCCACTTTGATGGTCTTCGAGGAGCCGAGCCGTTGGAACTCCTTTTCCTGAAGGACCCTCAGTAGCTTGACCTGGACNGTGGGACTTAGATCTCCGATCTCATCCAGGAAGATCGTGCCTCCATGGGCCTGCTCGAACCGGCCTCGAGTAGTGGCCACAGCCCCGGTGAAGGCTCCCCGTTCGTGGCCGAAAAGCTCGCTCTCGATGAGGCTCTCGGGCAAGGCCGCGCAGCTGACCCGCACAAAAGGGCCCCGGGCTCGATAGCTGTTGTAGTGAATGGCATGGGCCACTAGCTCTTTTCCCGTGCCGCTTTCCCCTCGGAGAAGGACCGTGGCATCGCTTTTGGCCACCTGGGCGATGGCGCGAAAGACCTCCTGCATCTTCCTGCTGTTGCCCACGATATTCTGGAGGCGATATCGCTCCTGCAGCTCTCGATGGAGCTGGATGTTCTCGTCGATGAGACGTTCCTTCTCCTCCTGGACCACCTGATGGAGTTTGACCGCTTGGCCCACCATGGCAGCGATGATACTCAGGAATCGGACGTCCTCCTGGAGGTCCACCGATTCGGTGAAGAGGCGATCCACACTCAGGGCCCCCAGGACGTTTCTCCCCACACTGATGGGCACGCAGATGAAGGAGACCTCCGTCTTGGGGATCCGCCTGCGTGCACCCGTCCGGTCCAGAAAGAGGGGTTCGTCACCGATGCGCGGCACGGCCATGGGTTGACCGGTCTCCACCACCCTTCCGGTAACCCCTTCTCCGAGCCGGTAGCGCCCCCGGCGTTGTTCCTCTTCCGTCAACCCATGGGCGATCTCAATGGCGAGCTCTCCGCTGCGCGGATTGAGCAAGGTCAGAGTCCCGCGGGTCATACCCAGTCGGTCCGAGAGGATCTGGAAGATCTCTTGGAGTGTCCCTTTCAAGTCGAGGGAAGAGGAGAGGGCCTCTCCGATCTGACGGAGACACTCCAGTTCCAGGCTCTCCCTCGACCTCCTGTGCGATCCCACAATCTCCTCTGAGGGGCAATTCCTTTCCAAGACCTCGGTCCTCGTCCTTTCTTGGGAGACCTGACCACGAGGGGATATCTAGGAGATGATCAAGAGGGCTCCTCCCCCCGCACCGGGGACCGGCCAGGGTCGAATCGATTGGTGATGGGGAGCCGCCTTTCCTTCCCGAAGGCCCGAGGAGTGATCTTGATGCCGGGAGGGGATTGGCGCCGTTTGTACTCGTTACGATCCACCCGGCGGATCACATCCGCCACAAGGTCTCGATCGAAGCCTTGCGCGACGATCTCCTCAAGGCCCTTCTCCTCCTCCACATAGGCCTTCAGGATGGGATCCAGGAGATCGTAAGGAGGAAGAGAGTCCACATCCAGCTGCCCCTCCCGAAGCTCCGCTGTGGGGGGGCGCTCGAGGATGCTCTGCGGGATCAGCTCCACAGCGCCCCTTCCATTCAGATGCTTGGCCAAGGCATAGACCATGGTCTTGGGGACGTCTTTGAGGACCGCGAAGCCCCCGGCCGTATCCCCATATAGCGTGCAGTAACCCATGGAGGTCTCGCTCTTGTTCCCCGTGGTCAACACCAGCCATCCGAATTTATTGGAGAGGGCCATCAGGAGGTTTCCGCGGATCCGGGCTTGGATGTTCTCCTCGGTGACATCGGGCTCCCTCCCGGCGAACGCCTCGGAGAGGGCCTCCTCGTAAGCCTTCATGATCCCTCGGATTGGGATCTCCAGAAGGCGGATCCCCAGATTTCGTGCAAGGGCTCGGGCGTCTTCCATGCTCCGGGACGAGGTGAAGACCGAGGGCATGGTAACGCCGACCACAGCATCGGGCCCTAGGGCCTCTACGGCCAGGGCCGCGGTCAGCGCTGAGTCGATCCCCCCGCTCAACCCCACGACCACTTCCCGGAACCCGTTCTTCCTGACGTAGTCTCGGAGGCCCAACACCAGAGCTCGAAGGACCTCTTCCTCAGGAGGAAGTTCCTCCTGGGTACGTGGCTCGAGGGTGGGACGCGGCCCTTCCTCACAGACCTTTTCCAACACCACAACGCGGACCTCTCTCCGCTCATCCAGGGATCGGCCCTTCTCCTTCCTCCTTCTCGGATCGGCCAATCTTGCGGCCACCAAAGAGGCCGCATCCAAGTCATAAAGGAGGAGGTCCTCCTCGAAGGCCCGCCCTCGGGCCAAGAGCTCCCCCCTAGGTCCTAGGATGAGGCTCTGGCCATCGAAGACAAGCTCGTCCTGCCCCCCCACCAGGTTGACATAGACCACAAAGGATCCATTGTCCGAGGCCCGGATGGAAAGCATCTTCTCTCTGAATTGGACCTTACCCTGGTGATAGGGACTGGAGGAGATGTTCAGCAGCACGTGGGCGTTCCCCCACAAAGCGCAATCTCGTGCAGGCCCGCCAGGATACCAGAGGTCCTCACAGACGGTCACCCCCACCCGTATCCCCTCAAGATCCAGCACCATGGCCTCCCTTCCCGAGGCGAAGTAGCGGTCTTCGTCGAAGACCCCATAGGTAGGGAGATAGTGTTTGCGGTAGACGGCGACCACCCGCCCTCCATGAAGCACCGCCGCGGCGTTGAATAGGTCATCTTCCAGCTCCACGAACCCCACAACGACCACGGCCCTTCGGGAAACCTCGGCGAGCCCTTGAACGGCCTCGATGTTCCGGTGGATGAACTCCGGCTTCAGGAGGAGGTCCTCCGGTGGATACCCCGGGACGGCCAACTCGGGAAAGCAGACCAGATCCACCCCCCACTGCTCTGCTTCACGAATCCATTGGGCGATCTTGTGGACGTTTCCCTCGATGTCGCCCACAACCACATTGATTTGGCCAACGGCCACCCTCAATGAATCCATCTTTCGCCTCCGAATCATTTCCTTGATATCGGGGACAAGGGACCCTGTCAAGGGCCTGCCATGAGAGGGCCCCTCCCCCCACTTTCAACCACTCCCTTCCACTCCGCTCCAAGCGACTCCTCTGCCTGGGGCTCAAGAACTAACATCCTGGGACGGAACTCCTTTTCGCCCCATGGAGAAAGGAGCTTCGTTTCCCATCCAACTCCCTTCAAAATCTTGGATTTTTTCCTTGACAAGCCCGAAGCAGATCAGTATAGTGCGCCTAAGTGGGATAAAGTGGGAAAAAGTGGGGAAGTTTGGAGGGCCCATGTTCAGAG
Organism: Desulfarculaceae bacterium JdFR-97; assembly: GCA_002010915.1. GTDB lineage: Bacteria > Desulfobacterota > Desulfocorpusculales > Desulfocorpusculum > Desulfocorpusculum > JdFR-97. The sequence continues at coordinate 42,549 of MTPG01000049.1, forward strand.
GTCGATATGCCCATGCCATCGACGGCAAAGGCCGGGTGAGCATCCCTTCCAAGTTCCGGGAGGTCCTCAACGGCAGGGGGCAGAACACCCTGATGCTCACCAACGACCTCTGGGATCCTTGCCTAGTGGCATTCCCTTTGGATCGATGGCTGGAAGAGGAAAAAAAGATTCAGGCCCTCCCTGATCTTGTCCGTGAAGTGCGTGTCTACAAGCGTCACTTCATCTCCGGTGCGCAGGAATGCTCCATCGATCGCCAAGGTCGCATCCTGATTCCCCCTTCCCTGAGGGAATTCGCCCAACTCAACCGAGAGGCCCTCTTCGTGGGCCTCGGGGACAAATTCGAGATCTGGTCGACCGATCTCTGGCAACCCAGGCCGGAGGACCCGGAGGCCATCCTTCGCGTCCTCCAGCAGTATCTCTGAGACGGAAACGGGCCCGCATCGAGGCTGGGTTTTTCCCCTCCGGACCGTCCAGGCTCCCGCTCCCAGCCGGGTGAGTATAGAATTGAAAGAAAAGGAGGAATTCCCTATCCGGGGAGGGAAAATGAAGGAACAGCCCCAAAAGGCCCATGTGGCCGTGCTCTTGGAGGAGGTCCTGGGGTGGATGCGGGTCCAGGAGCCCGGAATATACGTGGACGGGACCGTTGGAAGCGGAGGGCATGCAAGGGCGATCCTGAGCCGGGGCCACCCTCAATGCAGGGTCCTGGGAATCGACTGGGACCCGGAGGCCCTAAGGCGGGCCGCTGAGAGTCTGAAGGCATTCGGCGAGCGGGTTCGGCTCGTGGAGGGCAACTACGCTGAGTTAGAGAGGATTCTGAGGGAGCAAGGCATCTCTTCGGTGCGCGGCGTCCTTCTCGACCTCGGGGCCTCGTACGAGCAGCTCACCTCGGGCCGGAGGGGGTTCTCCATCTACTCTGAAGGCCCTCTGGATATGCGCTACAGTCCCAAAACGCCCAAGACGGCCTCCGAGATCATCAATAAATGGCGCGAGCCGGATCTGCGTAATCTCTTTCGGACCCTGGGTGAAGAACCTCTGGCAGGCCCCATCGCCAGCGCCATCGTGCGACGTCGTCCCATTCTCAGCACGGTGGATCTGGCTCGGCTTGTGGAGGCAGTGACGAGGCGACGGGGAAAACGCATCCATCCGGCCACCCGGGTCTTTCAGGCCCTCCGGATGGAGGTCAACGGAGAGCTGGAGAACGTGGAACGGGGGATCCGTCAGGCGGCGGCGTTACTGGAAGAAGGGGGGAGGCTCTGTGTTATCGCCTATCATTCCCTTGAGGACCGCTTGGTAAAACACCTTTTTCGGGAATTGGCCGGTCCCGGTGGTCCTTGCGAGATTCTCACCGCCAAGCCTGTGAGGCCCGCTGAAGAGGAAGTCCACCGAAACCCTAGGGCCCGCAGCGCCCGCCTTCGGGTCCTTCAGAGGAGGGAGTCTTGCTCGGCGTCCTGAGCGCCCAAACAGTGAAAGCAGGNGAGGGCCGAGTGCGGGGGAGGGCCCGTACGAGGCGTGGTCGGCTCCTTCGAATCAACCTTGTGCCCTGGCTTCTCCTGCTCATGACCCTGACCTTAGGATGCCTCTTTTCCGTCCGGGCGCGCACACTGGTGATCCGAGAACGTTACCTGCTGGAGCAGGCCAATTCCGAGCGGGAAAGACTCCAGACCGAACAGAGCCGGCTTCAGCTCCAGTGGGCCACCCTGACCTCCCCTAAACGGCTTCGGGCGTTGGCGGCCGGCTCCTATCGGCTTCATACGCCCCGGCCAGAGGAAATCGTTGTAATGCCATGAGGAGATACTCGCCCCCTAAGGATTGGATGCGGTTTCGTTTCTTCCTCCTGATGGTGGGGATGGTCCTGGTCTTCCTCGCAGTGGTGGTCCAGGCCTACCGGATCCAGATCCGCCACGGCACGGATCTGAGGAAGGAGGCCGAGGAGATTTACCGAAAGCGTATCGCCAAGTTTCCCACCCGAGGGAGCATCTTCGACCGCAATGGGGATGTGCTGGCCATAAGCTATCCCGTCAACTCGGTCTATGCCCGACCCCGGGAGGTGAAGGATCCAGCAGCCGCCAGCCGGATCCTCTCGGGTCCTTTGAACCTGCCACCCCGCCGGATCCTCAAAAAACTTCAGCGGCGAAATTCCTCCTTTGTCTGGCTGAAACGGCAGGTCATTCCTCCGGTGAGCGAGAAGATCCTGGAGCTGAGGCTCCCAGGGATCCACGTGGCCCAAGAGTCCCGAAGGTTCTACCCCAACCTGGAGCTGGCCTGTCACCTGTTGGGATTTGTGGGAGTGGACGGAAAGGGTTTGGAAGGCCTGGAGTTCCAGTACGACCGGGTTCTCCACGGAGAGAAGACCTACATTCTCAGGGATGTGGACGCGCTGAATCGACCTCTAGCCCCGGTCCAGGGGATTCTGGACTCCGAACGGGACGGGAACCACCTCGTCCTCACCATCCACAAGCAGATCCAGCATGTGGTGGAAACACACCTCAAAAGGGCAGTAAAGGACCACAGCGCCCGCGCCGCCATGGCCGTGGTCCTCGACCCCAAGACGGGGGAGATTTTGGCCATGGCCAATGTCCCCGGATTCAACCCCAATGTGTTCTCCCAGTTCCCCAGAAGCGCCATGAGGAATCGATGCGTCACCGACGCCTATGAACCCGGCTCCACCTTCAAGACNTTTCTCCTGGCGGCTGCTCTGGAGGAGGGACTCTTCAAGCCCGACCAGATCCTCTTCTGCGAAAACGGCACCTTCAGGGTCTANGACCGGATCATCCATGACGTCAAGAGGCACGGGTGGCTGACCCTCCAAGGGATACTCCAGCGGTCGAGCAACATCGGGGCGGCCAAGGTAGGCCTACAGCTGGGCCCCAAGAGATTCTACCGCTACTTGAAAGGGTTCGGCTTCGGCAGGCCCACCGAGGTGGACCTCCCTGGGGAGGCCAGTGGGGTGGTGCGCCCCCCCGAAAGATGGTCCCCGGTGGATCTGGCCACCATCTCCTTCGGGCAAGGGATCTCGGCGACGGCCCTCCAGTTGGCTGTGGCTTACGGAAGCATCGCCAACCGAGGAGTCCGGATGAGGCCCTTCCTCGTAAAGGAGATCCTGGACCCCCACGGCCAGACCATTCGACGGGTAGCGCCCAAGGAGGTCGGGCGGGTCATCTCTCCTCAGACTGCCCAAACCCTGACTCGGATGCTCACCTCCGTGGTCAGCGAGAAGGGGACCGGGGCTAGGGCGGCCCTGGAAGGGTTCCGAGTGGCTGGCAAGACCGGCACGGCCCAGAAACCCGACCTGCGGGCCGGAGGCTACCGTAAGGATCGATATACAGCTTCCTTCGCTGGCTTTGTGCCCGCCGAAGACCCCAGGATCTGCCTTGTGGTCCTGGTGGACGAACCCAAGGAAGAAATCTATGGAGGACAAGTGGCCGCTCCCCTCTTCAGGGAGATCGCCAGGGATGTTCTCGGAATCCTGGGGGTCTATGCGGATCGCCGTCTCCTGGCCCAAGGACCCGGTCTGCCTGGAGGAGAGCCTTGAACGGATCGGTAGGGATACGACTCCAGCAACTCCTGCAAGAGGTGGAGGTCCTGGAAGTACGGGGGGCCCTGGACCGCCTTGTGGCCGGGATCGCCTATCATGCCGATGATGTGGCTCCCGGATACCTCTTCGTGGCCATCCCCGGGACCCGAAAGGATGGTCACGATTTCGTCGAGAGAGCCCTCGAACACGGGGCATGCGCCCTCGTAGTGGAGCGGATTCTGCCCTCGGTTGGCGAGACCATCCCTCAGATCCGGGTTCCCGACAGCCGAAGGGCCCTGGCTCGAATCGCGGCGGCCTTTTACGGCAACCCCGCTCGAGATCTGATCCTGATAGGTATCACCGGGACCAACGGAAAGACGACCACCTCCTGGATCTTGGAGGCCATCCTGCGCAATGCCGGGTTCCGACCGGGGGTCATGGGGACCATACATTACCGTTTCGAGGGCCTCCAGTGGTCCACATCGACGACAACACCGGAGTCTCTAGACCTCCAACGGATGCTTCGCGAGATGGCCAGGGCTGGAGCCACTCACGCCATCATGGAGGTGACCTCCCATGCACTGGACCAGTCGAGGGTGGAGGGATGTATCTTTCGCGTGGGGGTCTTCACCAATCTGAGCCGAGACCACCTCGACTATCACGGAAACATGGAGGGCTATCTCCGTGCCAAGGCCCGCCTATTCCAAGAGCACCTGCCTTCGGAAGAAGCCGGTGGATGGGCCGTGTTCAATGCCGGAGACCCGGCGAGCGTGGAGTTGGCCTCCCTGTGCCGAGCCCGGAAGGTCTTCTTCGGCCGGGAATCCCGATGCCACTTTCGGGCACTCCGGTGGGAGGCGGACCTGAAGGGCACACGTCTTCGACTCGCCTTCCCAGGCGGGGAGATGGAGATGACCTCCTCACTGATAGGGGATTTCAATGTGGACAATATCCTTGCGGCCTGCGCCTCGGCCTGGGCCTTGAGGATCGACCCTGAGGTCTGGAAAAAGGCCGTGGCGACTCTTCCCCCCATCCGCGGACGCTTCGAGCCCATAAGGGGAATGAAAGGCCCCACCGTAGTGGTGGACTACGCCCACACCCCGGAAGCCCTGGAGCGGGTCCTGGCTTCCGCCAGGAACCTCGTCAGAGGGAAGTTGATCTGCGTATTCGGCTGCGGAGGCGATCGAGACCGCGGCAAGCGGCCCCTCATGGCCCGAGCCGCCGCCGCCTTCAGCGATCTGGTGGTGGTCACCTCGGACAATCCGAGAACCGAGTCACCGGGGGCCATCATCCGGGAGATCCTTCAAGGATTCAACGGGAAGAAGATCCACCCCCTCCACCCGGATCATGACCCACAGGAGGGTCCCTTTCCGGCCTATACCGTCCTGGAGGACCGGCGTGAGGCCATACGATGGGCCATACGGCGGGCCCGTTCCCACGACATGGTCCTCATTGCGGGAAAGGGTCACGAGACTTTTCAACTCATCGGCGGACGCCGGATCCCCTTCGATGACGCCGAGGAGGCCCGAAAGGCCTTGAAGGAGATGGGAGAATGAGTTCGGCCTCCTCTTGGAGACTCACCGCAGAGGAAACAGCGCGAGCCGTGGGGGGGAATCTCCTTAAGGGAAGCCCCCAGATCCTCTTCACGGAGGTCTCCACGGACTCCCGCACCCTGCGGGCCGGCGCCCTCTTCGTGGCCCTTAAAGGAGAGCGGTTCGACGGCCATGACTTCATCTCTCAGGCGGTGGCCCGGGGAGCTCGAGGCGTCCTCGCTCGGGTGGGGACATTTGAAAGACTCTTAACGGACCGGGACGTGGCCCTCATCGAAGTGGACGACACCCTCTATTCCTTGGGGGAGCTTGCTCGGCACTGGCGCGGCCTTCATTCCGTCGCCCTTTTGGCTGTCACCGGCAGCAACGGAAAGACAACGACCAAGGAGATGGTGGCCTCGATCCTCTCCCTTGCGGGCGAAACCCTCAAGAGCGAGGGCAACTGGAACAATCGAATCGGACTCCCCCTTACTCTCTTTCGTTTAGGCCCTGGACATCGATTCGCGGTCGTGGAGATGGGGATGAACGAGCCCGGAGAGATACGTCGCCTCTGCGAGATCGCACAACCCCGGTTCGGTCTCATCACACAGGTGGCACCCGCCCACCTGGAGGGAGTGGGCTCCATCGAGGGCGTGGCCCGGGCCAAGGGGGAACTCTTTGAGTCCTTGGGGGCAGAGGGAACTGCGGTGGTCAACCTGGACGATCCATGGGTCTGCAAACTTGCGGAGCACCTCCCATGCCGCAGCGTCACCTTCGGGACCCAGGAGGGGGCCACGGTCCGCCTCTTGGAGGCCGACCCTTACCGTGCCGAGGGGGCTCGTCTGACATTGGCCTTTCCCGGAGGCGACGAACAAAGAGTAGCGCTTGGATGTCACGGCCTACCCGGCATTCGTTGCGCCCTGGCTGCTGCCTCCGCTGCTTGGGCCATGGGGGCGTCCAAGGACCAAATCGTCCGCGGCCTTCAGGAATTCCGGCCCTTCCCTGGGAGATTCCAGGTGTTGACGCTCCCCGGGGAGCTCCATCTCATCGACGATACGTACAACGCCAATCCCGCCTCCATGGAGGCGGCCCTGGAGGCTCTCCACCACATGGGAAGAGGAAGGCGGGTGGCCGTGCTGGGGGATATGCGCGAACTGGGGCCTTATGCCCCGGAAGCCCATCGAAGGGTGGGGATGCAGGCTGCCGCCATGGGCGTCGATGTGCTCATCCTCGTGGGGGAGTGGGCCCGTGAGATGGCCGCTGGAGCTGCGTCGGCCAGCACCTCCCCGTCGGTCATCCAGGAGGTCCCTCATGCGCGGGAAGCCGCACGAGTCCTCCTTGAGTTCCATCGACCTGGAGACTGGATCCTGATCAAAGGGTCCCGAGCTGTAGGCCTAGAGATCGTGGTGGAAGCCTTGCGGGAGACAGCGGGCGACGGTCAGGACGGAGCCCGCGGCGTCAAATCTCTTCCGCGAACGGCCTCGAGGAGACGTTGATGCTCTACCATCTCCTCTATCCCTTGGTGGAATATCACACGTTCTTCAACGTGTTCCGGTATATCACCTTCCGGACCATATACGCCATCCTCACTGCCTTGGTGCTCAGCCTGTTGCTCGGGCCCTGGCTGATACGCAAACTCAAAGACTGGCACATGGGCCAGAAAATCCGCCCCTACGGACCCGAACGGCACCTGGAGAAGGAAGGGACCCCCACCATGGGTGGGATTCTCATCCTCTTTGCCGCAGGATCGGCCACCATCCTCTGGGCCGACCTGACCAATCTCTACATCTGGGTCACCCTGGGGACGATTGTGGGATTCGGTGCCGTGGGGTTTTGGGACGACTGGCGAGTAGTGCGAAGCGGGAGCCACCGGGGCATCAGCGGGAGGGTCCGTCTCTTACTGGAGGTCCTTATCGCCGGAGCGGCGGCCCTGATCTTGGCCCAGCACCCTGGGTTCTCCACCCGGCTGAGCGTCCCCTTCTTCAAGAACGTCCATCCGGACTTGGGGCCTTTCTACATCCCCTTCGCCCTTTTCGTCATCGTGGGGGCGGCAAACGCGGTCAACTTGACGGACGGGCTGGATGGACTGGCCATCGGTCCGGTCACCATCGCCGCAGGGACCTATCTCCTCTTCACCTACATCTCGGGGCATATCAAGATCGCCCACTACCTCCAGATCCCTTACATCCCCGGCGTGGGTGAGCTCACCATCCTATGCGGAGCCCTGGTGGGGGCTGGGATGGGGTTCCTGTGGTACAACGCCTACCCGGCCGAGGTCTTCATGGGAGATGTGGGTTCCCTCTCCATGGGTGCGGCTTTAGGCACTGTGGCCGTCATCACCAAACACGAAATCCTGCTGGCCATCGTGGGGGGGATCTTCGTCATCGAGACGCTGTCGGTCATCTTCCAGGTCACATCGTTCCGGCTGCGCCACAAGCGCATCTTTCGCATGGCGCCCATCCACCATCACTTTGAGATGAAGGGGTGGGCGGAACCCAAGATCATCGTCCGCTTCTGGATTCTGTCCATCTTCCTGGCCCTGCTGGCCGTCAGCACCCTGAAGCTACGATGAGCAGGGAGATGAAGGCCATACCTTGGGACGTGATGGGAATGCGGGTGGTCATGGTAGGAGCCGCCAGAACGGGACGCGCCGTGGCACGTTTCCTGGCACGACGAGGCGCTCTGGTCACCCTGGTTGATCACGCCCCGGAGTCCCAATTTCCGGGCTTGCGAGAGGAAATGGAGCCCTTGGGGATCGAGCTACGTTTCTCTTCGGAGCTCGACGCCTCTTACCTGGAGGCGGACGGGATCGTCCTGAGTCCCGGGGTCCCCCCGAATCTGGAGGGGCTGGAGGCGGCGAGGCGACGAGGGATCGCCGTGATATCGGAGGTGGAGCTGGCCTTTTGGTTCCTGAAAGCCCCCCTGGTGGCCATCACGGGGACCAATGGAAAGACCACTACCACTGCCTTGACCGGCCAGGCACTGGCCAGGGGGGGGCGCCGCGTCTTCGTGGGAGGGAATATCGGCCGCCCCCTCATACTGGCCCTGGAGGCGGAGCCGCCCCCGGAGGTCGTGGTGGCGGAGGTGAGCAGCTACCAGCTGGAGACCACGGATCGGTTCCATCCTGCGGTGGCGGCTCTCCTCAACCTTACCCAAGACCATCTGGACCGGCATCCCACCGCGTCGGAGTATCAGGAGGCCAAAGGACGAATCTTCCTCCGCCAAGGGGGGGAAGACGTGGCCGTGATCAACCTGGACGACCCAATGGTCCTGGGAGCCGTTCCGAGTCCGGCCCCCATGCAGGTGAGGGGCTTCAGCCTGGAACCTCGGGAAGGGACGTGGGCCCACCTCCATGAGGGGGTGCTGCGAATCCGAGGAGAAGAGGGTTGGTGGGACCTCCCCCTTGAGAACCCCTCTCTGAGCGGACCTCACGGTGCCCAAAACGCCATGGCGGCCGCTCTCTGCGCCGCCGCCATGGGGTGTCTTCCGGAGGCCATCCAGGAGGCCGTACGGGGATTCTCCGGTCTCCCTCACCGGATGGAAGCAGTGGGTGAGATCAGGGGCGTACGTTTCATAAACGACTCCAAAGCCACCAATGTGGGGGCGGTGCTGCCCGCCCTGGAATCCTGCCCGTCACCGGTGGTGCTCATCGGGGGAGGAAAAGACAAGGGGGTGGACTTCCGTCCCCTGCGGGAGCCGCTAAGCAGAAAGGCAAGGGCCGTTGTCCTGCTGGGGGAAGCCGCCCCTCGCATGGAACGGGAGTTGGCCGGCGCGGCCCCCATTTATCGGGTAGAGGGAATGGAGGAGGCGGTTCAGAAAGCCCTCCAGTTGGCCCGCCCAGGCGATGTGGTGCTCTTGTCGCCTGCATGCTCCAGCTTCGATCAATACCGGGATTACGAGGAGCGAGGCGATCACTTCAGGCGGATCGTAGACCAGATGAGGAGGACAGAGACCTCCCATGGAGTAGGACGGTGGAGCGGCTGAGGCAGTTCGATTACACAATCCTCATCGCGACCATGGCCCTGGTGGGCATTGGGATCGTCATGATCTACAGCGCCAGCTCCATCCTGGCCCAGCAGCGATTCGGGGACCCCTTTCATTTCCTCAAGAAGCAGTGTCTCTATGCCCTGGTGGGCATCGTCTGCATGGTGATAGCCATGAACGTTCCCTGCCTCTGGTGGCGCCGTTTGGTATATCCCCTCTTGCTCCTCTCCGCCGTCTCCCTAGCCTTGGTCTTCGTACCCGGCATCGGCCATAAGGCTGGAGGGGCGGCCCGTTGGATCCGCATCGGAGGAGTCAATCTGCAGCCGTCCGAAGGAGCCAAACTCGTTCTAGTCCTCTATCTGGCCTATTCGCTGGCCCGAAAGAGGGAACGGGGAACTGTGCATAGGTTCTCCACCGGACTGATCCCCCATATGGCTATCCCTGGGATACTCATGGTCCTTGTCCTCAGGGAACCGGATCTTGGGACCGCCATCACCATGGGTGCCTTAACCCTGACCCTCATGTTCGTGGCCGGCGTCAGGATCCGACATCTCCTTTTGACCGCCTTGGGGGCACTCCCTCTCCTTTACCTCCAGATGAAACAGTTTCAGTGGGAGCGCATCGAACAGTTTCTTCGCTACTTCCCCCACCCTTGGGACACTCCCCTCCGGGAGGCATACCATATCAAGCAGTCGTGTTATGCCTTGGCCAATGGAGGCCTGTTCGGCCAGGGGCTAGGGATGGGGCGTCAGAAACTCTTCTTTCTCCCTGAACCCCATACGGACTTCATCCTTTCCGTATTGGGTGAGGAGTGGGGATTCGTGGGCATCCTGGTGGTCTGTTTCCTCTTCCTGTTGGTGTTGATCAGCGGGGCACGCATCGCCTTGGCCCTCAAGGACCCTTTTGGTTCCTTACTGGCCATGGGGATCGTTGTCATGCTGGGGATGCAAGGGGCCGTCAATATGGCCATGACGCTGGGGCTTCTGCCCACCAAGGGACTCCCCCTCCCGTTGGTGAGCTATGGAGGGTCCTCCTTGGTGGTCAGTCTCACGGCGATCGGAATCCTCATCCATCTATCGGGGCACGCCCAACGGGAGACGCGGCCATGAGGTGGCTGATCGCAGCAGGGGGCACCGGCGGACACGTCTTTCCGGCGCTGGCCTTGGCCGAGGCTTTGGGGATGTTGGACCCTGGTGGACGGCTTCTCTTTGTCGGCACTCCCCGCGGATTGGAGTGTCGGGTTGTCCCAGCAAAGGGCTACGACCTGAGGACCATCCACATCTCCGGCCTCGTGGGGATGGGGCTTCTAAAGACCCTCCAGGCTGGGTTGACCATGCCTGTGGCCTTCTTGGAGTGCCTCTGGATCCTGGCCGCATTCCGGCCCCATCTGGTCGTGGGAATGGGCGGATATGCCGCTGGACCGGTGGTCCTCCTCGCCTCGCTGCTCGGCCTTCCCACGGCCATCGCCGAACAGAATGCAGTGGCGGGGCGCACCAACCGGATTCTTGGACGCGTGGCCCGCCGCGTCTTCCTCTCCTTTCCGGAAAGCGCCGGTGCCTTTCCTCCTGGGAAGGTGCGCCTCACGGGAAACCCTGTGAGGTCCGAGTTGGTGGAGCAGTCTGATGAGGCGCGACCCCCCTCGTGGGAGGCGGGCCAGCCTCTCCACCTCTTGATCTTCGGCGGAAGTCAGGGTGCAAGGGGGATCAACAAGGCCGTTGTGGAGTCATTGCCCCAACTGGCCGAACTTCCCTCCCCTCTGGAAGTCCGGCATCAGGCCGCACCCGACGATATAGAGGAGCTTCGTTCGGCCTACACCCGCTGGGGTATCCCCCACCGGCTCTTCGCCTTCATCGAGGAGATGGACCAAGCCTACCTGTGGGCCCATCTCGTCATCTGTCGGGCTGGGGCCACCAGCTTGGCCGAGCTAGCCCTCTTCCAACGCCCTTCTATCCTCGTCCCCTATCCTTTCGCCGCCGACGACCATCAGATGCACAATGCCGAGGTCTTTCAACGTGCCGGTGCTGCCCTGGTCTTCCCCCAGAGGGAACTGACCGGAGAATTGCTCGCCGCGGCAGTACGAGGGCTGATGGAAGATCCCCAAAGGCTTCGTCGGATGGGGGCATGTGCGGGTTCCTTGGCCCGGCCTCGGGCGGCGGAGGAGATGGCTCGGGAGTGCCTGGCCCTCGCGAGGGGAAAAGAGGGAGGGGCGGAAAGAAGGTAGAGATGGTCAAGCGATACCACCATATCCATTTCGTGGGCATCGGCGGAATCGGCATGAGCGGAATTGCCGAGCTGCTCATCAACCTGGGCTATCGGGTGACTGGGTCCGATCTGGTCTCATCGGAGACCACCCGAAGGCTCCAGGCATTGGGGGCCGTAGTACATCGCGGACATGCGGCAGAACATCTGGGTGATGCCGACGTGCTCGTCTACTCCTCGGCCGTCCGGCCGGACAACCCCGAAATCCTCGCTGCCAAGCAGAGAGGGATCCCCGTCATCCCCCGTGCGGAGATGTTGGCCGAGCTCATGAGGCTCAAATACGGCATCGCCGTGGCCGGAGCCCACGGCAAGACCACCACCACCTCCCTTATCGCCACCATCCTGGCTCACGGGGGAATGGACCCCACCGCGGTCATCGGGGGCAAGCTGGACAGCCTCGGAGGGAGTGCCAAACTCGGCCAGGGAGAATACCTCGTAGCCGAAGCCGATGAGAGCGACGGCTCCTTTCTGAAGCTCTCGCCCACCATCGCTGTGGTGACGAACATCGATCGAGAGCACCTAGACCACTATCGAGACCTGGAGGAGATCCGCTCCACCTTTGTGGAGTTCGTCAATAAGGTCCCCTTCTACGGCTTGGCGATCCTCTGCCTGGACGACCCTCACATCCCCACCTTGTTGCCCCAGGTGAAAAAGCGGGTCCTGACCTATGGGATCAGCCCTCAGGCCGATCTCCAGGCCGTGAGAATCCGGGGGAGGGGGAATCAGATCTCCTTCCGAATCCTTCATCACAAGGAGTCATTGGGTAGCGTCACTCTGCCCCTCCCCGGCAGGCACAATGTACTCAATGCCCTGGCCGCCGTTGCAGTGGGCCTGGAGTTGGAGATCCCTTTCCGCACCATCCGGGAGGCCCTTCATGGTTTCTCGGGGGTCCACAGACGGTTCCAGATCAAGGCCCATATGGACGAAATCTTGGTGGTGGACGACTACGCCCACCACCCGACCGAGATCCGGGCGACCCTCCGGGCGGCCAAAGAGGGCTGGGGGAAGCGGATCATCGCCGTATTTCAGCCCCATCGCTACACTCGCACGTTCCATCTGTGGGACGAGTTCCTCACCGCCTTCCATGAGGCGGACACCTTGGTGGTGATGGACATCTATGGGGCCTCAGAGGACCCCATAGAGGGGATCTATGCTGGCCGGCTTGCGGAGGACATCCGCCAGAGCGGACACCGCGATGTGCATTACCTGCCTGAGGCTTCAAGGGCGGTTGAGTTCGTCATGCGGAACCTGCTCCCTGGAGATATGGTGCTCACGCTGGGGGCGGGGGATGTATGGAAGATCAGTGAGGAGGTCGTGGATCGGTTGGAGAGGGGAGATTGGCCTGTAGGTACGGAGCCCTCATGAATCCGGGCTTTCATGACGAGCCTTCGGGTAGGGTCCCAAGGGAACTTCGTCGGCAACTGGAAGGCCTCTTTCCGGGTCGTCTCCAGTGGAGGGTCCCCCTGAGTCGCATGACCACCCTCCGGGTGGGAGGTCCTGCAGAGATCCTCTTGGAGCCCGCATCGGTGGCGGAGGTATGCAGGATAGTCGAAATCACGAGGGAGTGGAACGTTCCTCTGTGGATCATAGGAGCGGGAAGCAACGTATTGGTAGGGGACCGAGGACTTCCGGGTGTAGTGCTCCGGTTCGGAGAGGCAATGGCCCGATGGAGGGTCTGCGGCAGGGGCGAACGATTCCTCCTGGAAGTACAAGCCGGTCTCCCACTGCGCCGCCTCATGAGGGAGGCGGTGCGCGGGGGATGGGGAGGGGTGGAATCGCTGGTAGGGATCCCCGGGACCGTAGGGGGGGCCCTGGCCATGAACGCTGGGACCCCGGACAGTGCGGTGGGAGACCGGGTGGAATGGATTCGATGGGTGGATCGAGAGGGCCGTGTGCATCAGTGGGAGAAGGAAGTCCTCTGTTTCCGATACCGGACCTTGGTGCGTCCCCAGGGGATCCTCGTGGAGGCTGGTCTGGGTTTGACCCGGACAAACCAGGAGGGACTCCGTGCACGATTGCGGGAACGTATGCGCAGGCGTCTGCGCACGCAACCCTTAGGGTTTTCCAGCGCGGGTTCCGTCTTCCGCAATCCTCCTGGGGACCACGCCGGACGGATCATAGACTCGTTGGGGCTCAAGGGCCTTAGGGTGGGCCGCGCCCAGGTATCGTCCATACACGCCAATTTCATCGTTAACCTGGGGGGGGCGTCGGCCGAGGAGGTCATCCGCCTTATCCGGGAAGTGCAAAGGCGCGTCGCAGAGGCCACTGGTATTCGACTGGAACCCGAGATACGAATCATGGGGGAGAGGCTTTGAGGTCCAGAAGGGGCAGACCGACCTCCAGGACTGCCTTGGAGGTCTTCGGAAAGATGCGGCGCTGGAGTCTGTGGGTAGCGGCCCTCAGTGGTCTGACCCTCATAAGCGTCATGGCCTACCGCACCCTCGTCTCCTCTAGCCTCCTTCAGGTGCGCAGGATCGAGGTCTCCCCTCTGAATCGACTGGACCAAAGGGAGATCCTCCAACGCGTCGGCGTCGCCCCGGGAGAGCCCATCTTCGGGATCGACCTGGAGACGATCCGTCGACGGGTGGAAAGCCACCCGGGGGTGGCGCGGGCCTGGGTGCACCGCGTCCTACCGGACACGCTGGTGATCCGGGTAAAAGAGCGGCAGATCGTAGGCAAGATCCATCTGGACAAGGGGATCTATCTCATGGACCGACAGGGGAACCTCGTTCCCCCCATGAAGGCCTGGAGCCGGACCCCCTTGATCGATCTTGTGGGACTTACCCGCAAGGACCTTCAAGAGCGACCCCAGGTCTGCCTTCGACTCCTTCACTCAGCCTCGACCTTTCTTGCACACCTTCAGGACTTCCCCCAGTTGAGGATTCGAGAGGTAGGTCTAGATCCGGCCTTGGGCATACGGCTGACCCTCGTGGGGACGCGCGCCGAGATCTTACTGGGCTTCGGCGAATTCCATGCGAGGCTTTCCCGTCTCTGGCGGATCTTGGGTCATCTTCGCAAGGGGGGCCAGGTGGGGCAGGTAAATCGGATCGACCTTCGCTATGAGAATCGGGCGATTGTCCGTTTCTCCTCCGCCCGGGCGGAACCCTCGGGAAAGGATTCCTCGCGGAAACCCCATTGGCCGGGACGCAGCCGGAGGGGAAAGAGAGTGGCGTCCCGAACCTACCCGGAGTTCTATCCCAAGGAAATGGGACCCCTGGGAGATCCGTACGGGCAAAGGACCCACTCCCTTGCGGGAAGACTGCCCGCGCGGAGTCATCCCATAGGGAGAGGACCGGCCACCCAGGCCACAGGGCCGTTATATAGGGTTCAAGTGAGGGGATCATGGCCAAACAGGGGAACTTGATCGTCGGATTGGACATCGGCACCACCAAGATCTGCGCCATTGTGGGGGAGGTGACCGAAGAGGGAATCGATGTGGTCGGCATCGGCACGCATCCCTCTAAGGGTCTCCGAAAAGGGGTGGTAATCAACATTGACAGCACGGTCAACTCCATCCGCAAGGCAGTGGAGGAAGCAGAGCTGATGGCGGGGTGCCAGATCACCAAAGTCTTCGCGGGCATCGCGGGGGGACACATCAAGGGATTCAACAGCCATGGAGTCATCGCGGTCAAGGATGGAGAGGTATCAGAGCATGACATCCGCCGGGTCATCGACGCGGCCAAGGCCGTGGCCATCCCCCTGGACCGGGAGGTCATTCACGTCATCCCCCAGGAGTTCATTGTCGACGATCAGGGCGGGATCTTGGACCCCCTCGGCATGTCCGGGGTTCGCTTGGAGGCCAAGGTCCATATCGTCACGGGGGCCGTCACATCGGCCCAAAACATCATCCGCAGCGCCAACCGGGCGGGGCTAGATGTTGAGGATATCGTACTTCAGCAACTCGCCTCCAGCGAGGCCACTCTCAGCCCAGATGAGAAGGAGCTGGGGGTGGCGTTGGTGGACATCGGCGGGGGGACCACCGATATCGCCGTCTTCCATGGGGGAAGCCTCAAGCATACGGCCGTCTTGGCCGTGGGCGGGAACAACATCACCAGTGACATTGCTGTGGGCTTGAGGACGCCCATGGTGGAGGCCGAGAAGATCAAGCGGAAATACGGCTGTGCCCTCACCAGCCAGATCCAGAACGAGGAGACCATCGAGGTGCCCTGCGTGGGGGGGAGGAAACCGCGGGTCCTCTCTCGGAAGATCTTGGGAGAGATCATAGAGCCTCGGGTGCAGGAGATCTTCGAGTTGGTCCAGCACGAGCTGGTCCAGGCTGGTTATGATGGGCTCATCGCCTCCGGGGTGGTGCTGACCGGAGGAGCCGTGATCATGGACGGTGTCCCGGAACTGGCCGAACAGGTCTTCAATCTCCCGGTCCGGAGGGGAACTCCCCGAGGAATCGGAGGACTGGTGGACGTGGTCAACAGCCCCATGTACGCCACAGGTGTGGGGCTGGTCCTCTACGGCAGCCGTCAGCAGGGCACCGAGGGCCGCTTCCGCGTCGGGGAGAAAAACCTCTTCGCCAAGGTCGTCAAAGTCTTCAAGCGATGGGTAGAGGAGTTTTTCTAAATATTGAAGGAAGTAATCCCTCGGAGACGGGGACCGGGGGAATAGGGCGACAAAAGACGCCATGCATATCAGGGAGGTGAAGGGATGATCGAATTCGAGGACACCCAAACGCAACCCGCCCGGATCAAGGTCTTGGGGATCGGCGGCGGCGGATGCAACGCCGTGGACAACATGATCCGCTCTGAGCTCAAGGGGGTGGAGTTCATCGCCGCCAACACCGATGTTCAGGATCTTCGGTCCTGCCTCTCCCCCACCAAGATCCAATTGGGGGCCCGGCTCACCAAGGGCCTTGGGGCCGGCGCCAATCCAGAGATCGGCAAGAGCGCGGCCCTGGAGGACATCCAGTCCATCAAGGAGGCCCTGGTGGATACGGACATGCTCTTCATCACTGCAGGAATGGGCGGAGGCACAGGGACAGGAGGCGCCCCTGTGGTGGCCAAGGTGGCACGAGAGATGGACATCCTCACCGTGGCTGTGGTCACCAAACCCTTCTTCTTCGAGGGGAGAAAGCGTCTCCTTCAGGCCGAGCAGGGGATCCAAGAGCTGGAGGGGGCAGTGGACACGCTCATTACCATTCCCAACGACCGACTCCTGAGTGTCTCGGGAAAGGAGACCCCGCTCCAGGAGGCCTTCGCCTTGGCCGATGAAGTCCTCCTTCAGGCGGTCAAAGGTATCTCGGACATCATCACAGGCCATGGCGTCATCAATGTGGACTTCGCCGACGTGATGACCGTCATGTCGGGGATGGGTATGGCCCTGATGGGTGCAGGNTCGGCCTCGGGAGACAATCGAGGGGTGGAGGCGGCCCAGATGGCCATCTCCAGCCCTTTGCTGGAGGAGATCTCCATCGAAGGGGCAACGGGCATCCTCATCAACATCATCGGCTCCAGCAAGAGCCTCACCCTGGATCAAATCAAGGAAGCCGTGGGACTCCTCCACAAGGAGGCTCACGACGAGGCCAACATTATCTTCGGGGCGGTGCTCGACGAGAATCTAGGCGAGGAGTTGCGCGTTACGGTCATCGCCACGGGCTTCCGACGAGAGTCCCGCAAGGAGGATATCCAACCCTTGCGGCCTGTAACCGGATCCAGGCGAGAGGGGGACCTGGATTTCCCCTCCTATCTCCGGAGGTCCAGGCAAAGCTCATCCTTGGGACCCAGGAAACAAACCCCAAGGAGGGAGGAACCCTGGGGTTTAGATCCGGAATCCGAATTGGACATCCCCACCTTCCTTCGAAAGCAGGCTGACTGAACCGGGACACAGCTCACCGGAGGCGGAAGGGGGTCCCCCCAAGGAAGTATTCCTACTTCCGCCTTTCGGGCCATGGAGAGCATCCTGTCCCGAGGAGAANAAGGGCCGTGAAGTCTCCGAGGCGCGCCTTCCTCCCTCCCTCCAGCCGCTCCGTCCGGGAGATAGGGGCTGTAGTCAAGACCTGGGGCGGGAGGATCCCCGTGGCCTTGGTCTATCCCAACCGTTACGCCACCGGGATAGCCAACCTCGGATTTCAGTTCGTCTACGAGCTGCTGAACCAACAGGAGGACGTGGTATGCGAACGGGCCTTCCTTCCCGAAGACTGGTTGAGGGGAGAAAAGGCAAGAGGATCCATCCTTACCCTCGAGTCCCAGACCCCCCTGCGACGCTTTGAGATCGTGGCCTTCTCCGTCCCCTTTGAGAACGACTTCCCCCATGTCCCCGCTGTCCTCTCTCTGTCCGGCATTCCTCCCTATGCCTCCCGAAGATCCCCCCCCCACCCACTAGTCTGGGTCGGCGGGGTCACCACCTCATTGAATCCTGAGCCTCTGGCCCCTTTCGTGGACCTCTTCGCCGTGGGTGACGCCGAGGTCCTCCTGCCTGACATACTTGATATCTATCGGCGTTGCCGAAGGACTCGTAGGAGCAAGGGGGAGACCCTTGCCGAGCTGAGTCAGGTAGAGGGGGTCTACATACCCTCTCTCTATCGAGTCACATACGATCGACAGGGCCGGATCCGATCCTTCCGCCCTAAGGAAAATGCGCCTGAGAGGGTCAGACGGCGCCTGGCCAGAAATCTCTCTGAGGGCGTTCCAGCCTCTCGTATCCTGAGCCGCGAGTCTGCCTTCGATTCCATGTTCCTCGTGGAGATCGGACGGGGATGTCCTCGGAGGTGCCGTTTCTGTGCCGCCGGCCACGTGCTTCGTCCCACACGGCACCGCCGTTTCGAGGATCTGGCACCCGTCATTAGGGACGGTCTTTCCAAGAGGGAACGGATCGGCCTTGTGAGTTCTTCGGTCTGCGATCATCCCCATCTTCACCGACTCTGCCGGTTCATCCTCGAAGCCGGGGGAAAGGTCTCTGTCTCCTCGCTCCGCTTGGACGCTCTGGACGATGAGCTCCTGGAGGTCCTGGCGCAAAGCGGCCATCGAAGTTTGGCCATCGCGCCGGAGGCGGGCTCCCAAAGGCTGCGGGACATCCTTGGCAAAGGGATCACCGAGGAGCAGATCCTGGAAGCTGTGGGACGCATCGCCCGTGCGGGGATCCCCCGTTTGAGGATGTACTTTATGGTAGGTCTCCCCTGGGAACGTTGGCAGGATGTGGAGGCCATCGAGGAACTCGTAAGACGGATCCTCCACCGCTGCCGCCAGGAGCTCAAGGGAAAAGAGTTCGAGCGGGTAACCCTCAGCATCAACCCCTTCGTCCCCAAGCCATTTACCCCGTTTCAATGGCATCCCTTCGAAGAGGTGTCGGAGCTTAAGTCTCGGATCCGACATCTCCAGCGTGTCTTTAGACGAGACAGGCGGATCCTCCTCCTCCACGAACCTCCCAAATGGGCTCGAATTCAGGCGCTCCTCTCCCGGGGCGATCGAAGGGTGGGACGCGTGGTGGGCCTCGTGGCCCAGGGTACGCCTTGGGACAAGGCCCTTCGGGAGGTCAATCTCAACGTGGAGTTCTACACCCGTCGACATCGAACCCTGGAGGAAATCCTTCCTTGGGACTTTATCGACCACGGGTTTTCCAAGGAAGACCTCTGGACCGACTACGAGCAAGCCCGCAGGATCGCCCAAGCGGACTGAATTCCCCTTTGAGCTTGCAAAAGGAATCTGGGGGAGGGATTACGATGGGAGAAAAGCGGCCTTGCAATGAAACCCGCTGAATCCATGGAGAGTCAATGACGAAGAGGGGTGCCACCTTCTGCAGACTCCAAGGCCTTCTGGAGGGCCTTCTGGATCACCGGACTGGGATCCGAGGAGAGGGCCTGCTGGAGAGCCTTGAAGGCTCGCTCCGAGCCGGTCCTCTCCAGAATCCCTCCGAGGGCGGCGGCCGCGCTTCGGCGGACCTCCTCCGGTTCCATTTTGAAGAAAAGACCTCTTTTGGTCAGGAAGCTACTCACTAGATCCACGTCATCCTCGGTTCCGAGGACAGCCAAAGCCCGAAGGGCCCGGGCCTTGGCCATGGGCTCCTTCCGTGCCCGATGACCCGAGCGCGAAAGNATCTGAAGGACCTTCTGGCGGGCGCGAGCCCCCCCAACCGAGGGGAGGACCTCGAATGCCTTGACTCGAACCCCCTCTTCCTTATCTTCCAAGGCCTTGAAGAGACCCTCCTCCGCCTTGGGGGTCCCTAGAAGGCCCAAGGCCTGCACAACCTCTTTCCGGACCCGCTCCTCGGGGTGTTCCAGCAGGCCAACGAGGGTGGGGACTACCCGGGGATCTCCGATCTCCCCAAGGATCCGAACCGCGTTGCGGACCAAATACCACCGGTGATCCAAAAGGGNCCGTCGGAGAGGGGCCACAGCCACCTCACCCATGCTTACAAGGACCTGAATGAGCCTCATCCTTCGGCTCATCTGCTCCTCTTGGCCCAGGGCCTCGATGAGCAGCTCCGCCCCCTGCTCTCCCAGGAGCTGAAAGACCCACATCCCCCTCTTTCTGGCCTCTTGGTCTCCCTCGAGGAGGTCCCTCTTAGCGGCCTCTAGGACTCCCTCCGAGGACAAGGCCTCCACCATGCGCTCTCTTCTGGCCTCTACGTAGTTCCGGTCCTCCTGGCTCATCTCCAAGGCAGAATAGACCTTCTGAAGCATCTCCACGCCTTCCTTGAGATTCCCCCTTCGAATGTCGGCCCAGGCCACCTGCTCCAAGCCTTCCGACAGCCTCCGGTAGATCTCCTGGTCGGGTTCGTGAAGCATCTTCCCCAGGACAAAGTCGCGGACCTTGATCCCCAACCGCCCCTCGGGATCCACCTCCCTCAACTTCTCGAAGACCTCCTCCATCTGCGAGGCCACTTGGCTCCGCACCTCGCGCTCTGGATGGTTGAGGCCATTGAAGAACCTCCCCAAGACCCGGCGGGCCTCACTCATTCGACCTCCCTCATAGAGCCACCGGATCAAATCGGGGGCGTGCGCCAGGTCCTCGGCGGTCAAAACGCTCCTTTTGAGGAAGCATTCCAGGCGCTCTTCGAGTGGAGTCTCCTCCCCGCACAGGAGTCGGAGGAATTCCTCTTTGGAGACCCCGTACTCCTCCAGCTTCCTCTCCACCTCCATAAGGAGCCCAATCCTTCGATCGTGTGAGGGGACCAAGGCATCCAGAAACGACTTCAAGGTCTCTGAGGGGCCGAGTGTGACCATGGCCTCGGCCACCACTTGGGCCATGACCCCTTCGGGCAAGGCCTCGCCAATCCCCCGAGCCCATTGAGAGACCTCCCCTCCCTTATCTACAGCGTGTCGAAAGAAGGCCAACTGAAGGGAGACATCGAGGCCCATCAGGAGGGTCGCCAATCGCTCCCGGAGCCGGTCCCATTCCGAAGATTGGGTGGACAGCATCCGAGACATCAACTCGAGGATCCTCTCCCCTAACCACTCTCTCCCCTCCTTGCCCTCCCGTTGCTGAAGGGAAGCGGCTTGGCGAACGGCCTGTGCGAGGGTGCCCGGATCCTGCAGGAGCATCTTCCGCAAAACCCGTGCGCCGTGAGAATCGAGGGCCTCGACCGTAAGGACCTGGATCAAAAAGGTCAAAGGATCCGCCTCTCCCTCCCCTCCAAGCCCCACAAGGAAAGGATGGACTTGAATATGAGAGACCCCCCTCCGCCTCAAGGCATCCACATAGTCCGAAGCTTCCCCTCCTTCCTGCGGACGCACGGAGAGCACTTCCAGAAAGCTCCGGATCTCCTCCTTCTGGACCCCTTGGAGAAAGGTCACCCCCTGGATTCCCCGCTGATGGAGTTCGTCCCTGAGTCCTTGAACGAGGGGATTGGCAGGCATGACCCGCTGATCCACCAAAAGGTGCTCCCTCCCCACGTGGATCCTTACCAAAGGTCGAAGGCCGAGAAGATCTCCCAAGACCTCCGAGAGCTGCCCCAGGGTCTTCTCAAAGGCGGGGTGCTGGCTCGTATACATGGAGAGGTTCCGAAGGGCCACCGCAAGGAGACGAACCATCTCCTTGGGTAAGGCCTCGGCCGAAGTTGCGTCTTGCACCATCGACATCCCTCCAGGTCTTCCCGACTCGAGCCGTCACCTTCAACCCGATCCGCAAACCTTGCTCGCCGGGCCCAGTATAGCCCACCCAGCGACTGGACCACAACCGCAGGAAAGAGGTCCAAGGAAGATGACATGAAAGGAGAAAACCACGATCTGGCTCCAGCCACATAGGACTGATTCCTTTCTTCAGGAGATCTGCTTCTCCAAGAAAGAATTCCCAATCTCGGAAAATTGACACAAGAGCAGATTTGGAATATGCTAGGGATCAATGATTTCAAAGGAATTGGCCAGAAATACCAAGACGTGGGGAAGGGCTGTGGAGGGCCGGGGGCCTATCTCCTATCGTGGATTCGCCATGGAAGACTCCCCACTNGAGGATGGGGAGATTTCTTTTTCCTCGACGTCCAATGCACTCTTCCCCTCACGAAGACACTGCTCGGGAGCTGATGAGCCATATTGAAGTCCTTTTCCTCTCTCGGTTTCGGCATCCCACACCCGGAGGGCTCCCTTGCCAAAGAAAGCAGGTGCTTCCATGACCCATCTTAAGAGATCCCTCCATCTCTTGTTTGCCTTTATCCTGGTAGGAGGCTTGAGCAGTTGCTTCTTCGATCGTCCCATCCAACCCCCCCGGGGCAAAAACGCCGATCAACTTTACAAAGAGGGTGTCTCGGCCCTCAACGCGAAGAACTACCGACAGGCCATCGAGACCTTCTATAAGCTCAAATACGACTTTCCCGACGAGGCCGCGGCGATGCTGGCCGACTTGAGGATCGCCGACGCCTACTACGCCAATGAGGACTACTCGGAGGCCATAGAGGCCTACGAGGAGTTTCGGAAGATGCATCCAGCCAGTCCGTACATCCCCTACGTGGTCTACATGCTGGGGCTGTGCTATTTTCAGATGATGCATTCGGTGGACCGCGATCAGACGAACACGGAACGGGCCCTGAGCGAGTTCCAATATCTTCTGACTCACTTCCCCAACACCCCCTATGCTTATGACGCCAACGAGAAGGTCCAAGAATGTATGAGGCGGCTCTCCCAGCACGAGGTCTATGTAGGGGATTTCTATTTCCGGATGAAGAAGTATAAAGCAGCCATCCTGCGGTATGAATCAGCGCTGAAACGTTTCCCCTCCATTCCACTCGAGCCCGAGACACTCTACCGTCTCGGAGAGGCCTATCGTCGAACGGACCAACCCCAAAAGGCCAAAAAGGCCTGGGAGGCCCTCCTGAAGCAGTACCCGAAGCACAAGTATTCCCGGAAGGCGGAGGACCGGCTCCATGACCTCTCTGCACAAGCGGAAGTTGCAGCCGAACTTCTTCCTACTAAGAGCTCTCCCAAACCCTCCCACGTGGCCGAGCCTCAGGACAGAGGCACATATCAGGAGCCCTCATCGCCGGAGCGTCCTCCAAACAAAGGGTCCTCTCCCTCCTCTCCGCTCGAAGAAACCCGCAGTGGCGGTGTCTCATCGCAGACTCCAGCTTCGGACACCTCGGCCCAAAGGCCCGACCGAACGGCCCCTCCTGCTCCAGAGGAGCAAGAGAAGAGGATCCATACCCCTGTCCTGTCAGCGGAATCGAATGCGGAGACGGAACATGCCGAGGCCAAGCAGCGCCCCTCATCGTCTCCTCCCCCCCCGGAGCAAGCAGAGGTTCCATCCTCGGTAAAGAATGAGCCCTTGAGCCAAGGGACTCAAGGGGAGGAGAACGCACCCTCGGATCTCGTCTCCCTTTTCGGCAAGGGATCGAACTCCTCAGATCTGCAGGACCAGGGCACTCAGGAGTCTTCCCAAAGAAAGGGCGGGACGTCCGTCACTTCGGACGTCTCCCAGAAGGCCACCGTGGAGCCACCTCTTCCACAAGTGAATATGGAGACGAGTGCAGCTGCTGTCCATGAGTCTGAACCCGAAACGGTCCAGGAGGAGAACTCACTCCCTCCACATGGGGAAGGGCTCTCCGAAGGCGAGCCCCTTGCCGAGGCGACCACCTCAGAAGATGATGGCCCGACATCGGCAGAGGTCACTTCGCCCCAGGAACTTCAACCCTCCAGACCACAGGGACCTGCCACCCCGGCTCCCGGGCACGAGCACAGACCCGCTGTCACCGACACCACTGATGAAGGATCGGGCGGGAAATCCATGGGCTTCGTGGAGTTGAGAGGAGACCTCCCCATCAACATCACAGCGGACCGAATGGATGCCTTCCAAAAGGAAAATCGTGTGGTCTTCGAGGGAAACGTGGTGGTCAACCAAAGGGACACTTATATCTACGCTCAGCGAATCAGCGCGGAGCTCGCCCCTCAGGAGTTGGGAGGGGGAATCCGAAAGGTAGTGGCCCTGAAGGACGTGCGCATCACGCAGAAGGATCGGGTGGCTACCTGCGACAGGGCGGAGTTCGACAACATCTCTCGGGTCATCGAGCTGTCCGGTAATCCCAAGATTTGGAGCGGAAAGGACCGCATCGACGGTGAACGGGTGGTTATCCAATTGGATCAGGAGAAGATGACGGTGGTGGGAAGCGAGGATCGGAGGGTCTCCGCGGTCCTCTACCCCAAGTCCCGGAAGGCACAGCGGAGCCCAGAGGAAGGCCCTAAGGAGGGCATTCGCCCCACCTTCATAGCCCCCTTCGCGCCTGCCACCGATGCTGTCGAGTCTCCTCCTGCTCCGAAGCCACCCGCCGAGGAGGAAGCCCCCTCCATGGCACGCGCACAGACCCCCGAGGAAGAGACCCCAACTCCTCCGGCATCATCGCCTCCAGCACCCTCTCCATCACCCCCTCCACTCCCTTCCGAGCCCCAGACTGCTCCTGTTCCTCCGGCCCTCTATGCAGAGGAGCAGTACGCGAAGATCCCCTCCCGTTTGACAGGCGCGGAAGAAGGAGAGGGAACTCCTCTCCCCGAGACCCAGGAGGTAGTGGAAAGGGAGAATGCGGAGCCTATTCCTCCTTCCGCTCCCTCTGCGCCCCCAGCCGAGGAGGAGGTGGACGAGGTTGAGGTCTTGGCCTTCCTGGAGCGGTGGCGGTCGGCTTGGGAGAATAAGAAGCTGGACGCTTATATGGAATGCTACTCCCGGCGTTTCCGCTCCGGGGGGAGGGATTGGAAGGGATGGAAGGACTATAAGGCTCGTCTCAACCGACGCTATCGCTTCATCCGGGTGGAGATGGAGGACGTCCAGGTGACGGCCAATCACGAAGGGCTTCGTGTCTCTTTCATTCAGAACTACCAGTCGGACCGCTACAAGGATCGCGGGCGGAAGATCCTCCACTTGGTGCGGGAGGACGGACAGTGGAAGATCCTTCGGGAGGAATGGAAGGCCTTGTAGGGCGCTCCTGTCCCAAGGGATCCGAAAAGGACCGATTCCACATCGGATCCACCCCCATCCCTTGGGCCCATGGTCCTTTTCATGAGGGCAATCGGGGAGAGAAGCCAGCAAGGGCCGCATGGAGAGTCGAGGTATGATCCATTGGGTATGGAGCAGTACGACAGCAACCTTGGTGGGAGCAATTCCTGGCGGGGCCCGATGGAGCCTGGTGGACCTCCTGAAAGATGCCGGGATGGAGGTGTGGACGGTCCTGGTGATCCTATTGATATTTTCCGTGGTCTCCTGGGCCATTATCCTCTCCAAAGGCCTCCTGCTTCGCCGGTTCCGACGCGAGTCGGAGGTCTTCTTTGAGATCTATGAACAACAGCCCACCTTCTCGGCCATCTACAAGGAGATCGAGGAACAGTCCCTCCATGAGAACCCATTTGCGGCAATCTTCGTGAAGGGTTACCGGGAACTGCTGAGAATCTCCAAGGCCCCGGTCCATCCCAGCAATCCCGATCACCACAGGGAGCCCGCCCGTCTCACTGTAGAATGGACGGGACTGGAAAGCCTCGAACGGGCCGTGCGTCAGGAAGGAGCCGCGCAACTGCACCGCTTCGAGCGCACCCTCAGTTTCCTGGCCACCACCGGAAGCACCGCTCCTTTTGTCGGCCTCTTCGGCACGGTGTTGGGGATCATCCGCTCCTTCCACGAAATCGGGATCCGCGGTTCAGCTTCGCTGGCCACTGTGGCTCCCGGAATCTCGGAGGCCCTGGTGGCCACGGCGGCGGGCCTAGCCGCGGCCATCCCTGCTGTGGTGGCCTATAACTTCTTTGTGCAGAGGATCCGCGGAGTCGCGTCCGAGGTCGACGAGTTCACCACGGAGTTCCTCAATCTGGTGGCCCGGCAGATGCGGACTGCACCCTCCCGGCGAAGCCCTGCCCGCTCCGCTCAGGCCAGGCCGAAGACGCTGCAGACCTAAAGTTCGGGGAAACACCCCCAAAGGAGACAATCTACCGTGGCTGGGAATCCATTACGATCCGGGAATCTCCTCTCCGAGATCAACGTGGTCCCCTTGGTGGATGTGGTCCTTGTCCTCCTCATCATCTTCATGATCACCGCCCCCATGCTTCAGATGGGGGTGGACGTGGACCTCCCCAAGACCACCTCCAAGGAGATCCCTACCGAGGAAGAGAGGATCATAGTGACCTTCACCCAGGATCGTAAGGTCTATATCGACCAATACGAGGTTCCCATCAAAGAGCTCCGCTCTCGCCTCAAGGCCGTCTTAGATCGCAGGATCCACCGCGAGGTCTTCTTTCGCGCTGATCAGTCTCTCCCCTACGGCGAGGTTATGAAGATCATGAGCCTCCTCCGGGAGGCTGGGGTGGAGCGTCTGGGCATGGTTACCGAACCTTTGGAGGCCAGACGCCCATGAGACGCAACGCACCCTGGTCCTCTCCGGTCGGCCCAGGTCATCCCTCCTGGCCCTGGATCCTGAGCCTCTCATTGATGCTCCACGTCCTGGCCGCCGCAGGGATCTGGGGGGTGAATTCCATTACTCAACGGGTCAGGAAGCCGACTCGGGTAGTGATGGTGCGTCTTGTGGCTCCACCTGCCGTGTCCACTGTGAAGGCAGCGCCTCGGAAAGGGCCAGCGGAGCCGCCCCCCAAGACCTCACGGCGCATCCTGAGGCCCGTCCCGCGCACCGAGCGAAAGCTTGTGACCATTCGGCCTTCCCGACTCAAGGTCCCACGTCCTAAACCGGAGAGGAAACGGATAGTTCCCTCGCCTCCTGCCCCATCGGTCCCCGCGGTACGGCCCCAGCCATCCACCACCCCGGCCCGGGAGGCTCCAGGGATACTGGCAGCGGGTCATCCCCGAGGAAGGCCCCTTAGCAAGCAGGAGGAGGCCTACCTGAGGATTCTCACCGAGAGGATCACGGAGAACTGGAGGGCCTATCTTCCCCCGGAGGAGGGGGTACTTGGAGAGGTGCAGATCCTCATCGCCCCCAACGGAAAGGTCCGGCAGTTCCGGTTCGTCAAGGGCTCGGGGAGACCCCATGTGGACGCCTCCATTGAGCGGGCCATCCGGAAATTGGTCCTTCCCCCTCCCCCTCCATCATTTGCGGATCGGCCCCTGCTGATCCGGTTCTGGCCTTCCGGGCCTTGAGGGCCATCGTGATGTACCACAACGAGAAGGAGGAATCGACGTGAGGATCCGCGTTCGAGCGTTGATTTTGGGCCTTGCCCTCGGATTGTTGACCTCCATGATCCCGGGACTCCTCCCCGAGACCCGATGCGAGACGGTTATAGATATCTTCGGCCCTTCCATTCCTCGGTTCCCCGTGGGGATCTTCCCTTTCCGGACCCCTTCCCCCTCCGTCGAGGAGCGGACCCTCTCCCAAGAGGCCCGAAGAATCCTGACTAAGGATCTTACCATCGCGGGATTTTTCGAGATCTTGGATACCTCCCAGGCTCTGGCCGACCCTTTCCGGGAGGGCTTTGGCCGACGACAGATCGACTGGAAAGTTTTGGACTATCTAGGCGCGGATATCGTGGTGGGAGGAACCCTTCGAGTGGAGCCTCCCTGGATCCGTTGGGAGGTTCGGGTCTACGATCAGCCCAGACGCAGGATGGCCTTCGGAAAGGTCTACCGGGGACGTCCCCAAGACATCCGCCTCATGGTGCATCGGTTCGTCGATGAGCTAATCCGAGTCTATACAGGCAGCCCGGGGATCTTCCAGACCCGCATCGCCTTCCTCTCCAAGCGCTCGGGAAACAAGGAGATCTATCTTACGGACCCGGACGGGGAAAATGTCCGCCCCCTGACCCAGGATCGGACCATCCATCTCTCACCCGCCTGGTCCCCTGATGGTGAGGAACTCACTTTCATCTCCTATCAGGGCGCCCATACGTACCTCTACTCCATGGATCTTCGATCCGGCACTCGAAGGATCCTCTCAGCCCGAGAGAACCTCAACGGGCCTGCAAGCTGGGCACCTGACGGCCAACGTCTGGCAACGACCCTGAGTATCCACGGCAACCCAGAACTCTACCTCATCGATCGCCGAGGAACCGTCCTTCAACGGCTGACCGTCCATCCTGGCATCGATGTCTCGCCCACATGGTCCCCGGACGGGAGATTCCTGGCCTTCGTATCCAATAGGGCCGGCGGTCCACAGATCTATCTGCTGGAGCTGGCTACGGGAAAGATACGACGCTTAACCTACGAGGGGAAGTATAATACCGATCCCGATTGGTCACCTCGAGGAGACCGCATCGCCTTCAGCGCCATGATCGACGGAAATTACGAGATCTGCACCATCAAGCCAGACGGAACCGAATTTTATCAACTCACCGATTCACCTGCGGACGACGAAGCCCCCTCATGGTCCCCGGATGGCCGTTACCTGGCCTTTAGTTCCACTCGATCGGGCTCCTCCCAGATCCACATCATGCTCTACAATGGAGAAAACCCTCAACAGATCACCCGTCTTCCCGGGGCCCAGACCTCCCCTGTCTGGTCGCCATGGTTGAAGCAGGTGGAGCCCTGAGCCTTTACCCTTGACACACTGGGGGCTCTGGTCAAGAATACCTTAATCCAATACGCCAAAGATGGAGATTGCACTGAAGGAGGATCCGAATGACCAAACGAGGCACCCCTTGGAAGATGCCGCTCATCTTGCTCCTTGTACTGCCTTGGTTGACTCTATCGTGCGCCAAGAAGGTCGTCCAGAAGGAGGAGGTGACGGCGCCCCAGGAGACCCCCAAAGCGGAGATGCCCGCCGAGGTCCAACCCAAGCCGACTCCACCCCCTCCAAGTGCCATCGAGGAGGAAACCCTCTCCGCGGCTGAGCGGAAGCGGAAGGAGGAAGAGTTCCGGTTCGAGAATCAGGATATCCACTTCGACTTCGACCGCTACGACCTGAAACCGGAAGCTCGAGAGATCCTGGCGGACAAGGCCTTCTTCCTCAAGAAATATCCCACCGTCAAGATCCTCATCGAGGGTCACTGCGACGAACGGGGCACCAACGAGTACAACCTCGCCCTCGGGGAACGGAGGGCCAACAGTGCCAAGCAATACCTCATCAACCTGGGTATTTCTGAGGATCGGATCTCCACCATCTCCTATGGAGAAGAACGCCCCCTGGATCCGGGTCACAATGAGGCCGCCTGGGCCAAAAACCGTCGGGCGCACTTCGTGATCATCTCCAGGTAGCCCTATCGGCGTCTGGGCCCCGGGCGAGTCGGAGGACATCCCAGATGAGGATCCCAAAGTTCATTCCCTTGGGTTTGGCAAGTCTTGGTCTCTGCCTTCTCCTCCTCTCCTGCGTCCAACGGGGGGAATTCCGGACCTTCCAGGGAGAGGTCCGGCGGGGACTCGATCTGCAGGGACAGAGGATCCGCACCCTTCAGGATGAACTGAGGCGCATCTCCAACCGACTGGACGCCCTGGAGAAGGACCGAGACGCCATCCGGGAGCAGATGGCCAAACTCATGGGGGAAGACCTGGTGGTCATGCAACAGGAGATGGCTACCCTCCGGAATGAAGTGGAGACCCTGACCCATAGGCAGACGGGTGGGCTCGAGGAGCTCAAACGCACCCAGGAAAGGCTGGATCAACGCGTTAAACTCTTGGAGCAGCGTCTTCTGGAGTCTCCTCCAGCGGGAGGTGTCCCCGGCGCAACGGCTCTTCCTGGTGCGCCTCCTCCTCAAGAGGCCCCCAAAGTGGAAGACCTCTACAAGGAGGCACGATACGCCTTCGAATCCGGGGAGTATGAAAGGGCACGGAAGGGGTTCCAGGACCTCCTCGCCCGCCAACCCGACTCCCGGCTCGCTGGCAACGCTCAATTCTGGATCGGTGAGTGCTATTTCAGGGAGGGCAACTACAAGCAGGCCATCTTGGAATATGAGAAGGTCGTCTCCCAGTACCCCCAATCCACCAAGGTCCCTTCGGCCCTTCTCAAACAGGGGATGGCCTTTGAGAAATTAGGAGACGCCGAGACCGCCCGTTTTCTCTACCGTAAGATTACGAAGGAACACCCGGAAAGCGACCAAGCCCGAATCGCCGAGCATCGCCTCAAACAGCTCCCCTAAGCCATGCGGTCCTCCGCCACCAAAGGCCTCCGCCATCCGTTTCAAGAGAGATACGAGAGCCCTTAAGAGCCGACTGTGGGGAAAGAGAGTTGGGCCCATGGTCCAATGCGCCCCTGATGCTTATAGCACAACTTGACTAGTCCGGACTTAAGGGGAAGGTCTCCACGCCGGGTGGTATCCGAAACCGGAACTCCTCATCGGAGAGGATGGGGTCCACTTCCACATCCTCCAGCCGGATCCTCAAGGTCCTGCCTTCGCGAGGCATCTCTCCCTGGATCTTTGTGGGAACGCATGGTCCTTCCTCCGGACATAGAGGGTCCTCCCATCGGACCTTCAGAATCTCCTCTCCACCCGGAGCGGAAATGACATAGCCTACAGCTCTCTTTCCCATGGAATCCAGGAGGATCTGCTGACTCTTCGCTCCATCCCTACAACGAAGATTGAGAACGGGCCGCTTTCCTTTCTCCCACTGAAGGGACCCGTCCTCCTCTCCGCACAGCGGCAGGCCGCCGCAGATCAGCTCCAGTAACTGGGGAACGTCCATGGGGAGGGAGAAGAGTCGCTTCATGACGTCGACGGTGGCCCTCCCCCGATAGATGCGCCTCTCGGACGGAAGGAAGAGCTCCATCCACCCTCCCTCGATGCGAAGGCTGTACACGGAGGTCCCGATGGGAGACAACCCCTCAATCCTGAGACGATCGGGACGCTGTAGGACAAGGGCGATCTGGGAACTCCCTTTCCGGGAAGGACTCGCCCACTTTACGGATCCCCAGGCTCGAAGACGCTGGGGAATGGGCTGTCGGGAGAGTCGCTCCAGGATCTGCGCAGGAGGCGGAAAGGGAGGAGGAGGAGAGGGCTTGAAAATGGTGCAACCGCAAGCCACTGCCGCAAACATGCATAGGAGGACGAGGGACCGAAGGGGTGGCGGGATCCGATTTCTCAAGGCTTCCGCTTCTTCAGATCTTCGATCTTCTTCTTCAAGGCCTCTTTCTGGGCCTCGGTCCTCTCCTCCGACTCCAGCCCGAGGGCCTTCTCGTAAAGCTTCAGGGCACGTCTCCACTGCCCCTTTTTGAGGAGGACATCGCCCAGATGCTCCAACACGATGGGATCCTCGGGAACCAGTTTGGCGGCCTTCTCCAGTTCCCTCAGGGCATCGTCGAAGCGTTTCTTTCGGTAGTAGACCCATCCCAGGCTGTCGGTGATATAGCCGTCATTGGGACGGATCTTCAAAGCACGGAGGATCAACTTCTCGGCCTCATCCAATCGGATCCCCAACACCGCGAAGGTGTAACCCAGGTAGTTCAAGGCATCGGCATTGTCCGGCTGGAGCCGGAGGACCTCCTCCATTTGCTGGATCGTTCGATCCACCTGCCCCGCCTTATCGTAGGCCACACCCAGAGCGAAGTGAAGCTTGGGATTATCCGGGTTTCTACGAAGGGCTTCAGTGAGAAGTTCGATGGCCGCCTGATGCCTCCTCTCTTTGGTATAAAGCCTGGCAAGATACCGGCAGATCAAGGGGTCATGGGGATAAGTCTCCAGAAGCCGCTCCAAGACCCGGATGGCCTCTGACCGATCTCCCCGACGTTCCACCAGCTGGGCGATCCTCAGTCTGCTATCTTTATAGAGATCCGACTCCTTGGGGATGGACCGGAACACGTCCAGGGCCTCTTTCACATCCCCCCGTTCCTCCAACGCTGTTGCCAGGTAGAATCGACTTCGATCCACATAGAGTCCGCGGGTGATCATGTCTTGGAATTCCCCGACAGCCCGATCGTACTCCTTAAGCTCCAGATAGAGCAGACCCACCTTCAGCCTCACCTCAGCGTTGAAGGGATTCATCTCCTTAAGCCGTTCGAAGAAATCCAGGGCCTCCTGGAATCGATTCAAACTGATGTAAAGTTGCCCCAGCTTGGCTAAGGCCAGCTGGCTTGTGGGCTCCGACTCCAGAATCCTTTGGTAAGTGGCGATGGCCTCCTCCCATCGCTTGGTCTTTTCATAGAGCCTCCCCAATTCGACCCACGCGGATCGGAACCCTGGGCGGATGGAGAGGGCCTTCTTCAAGGCTTCAATGGCCTTCTCCGTCTCTTCCATCTCCTCGTAGATCCGGGCGAGATAATAAGGGACCATGGGTTCTTGGGGTTTGACCTTCATGAGGTCCTTCAACACCAAGACCGCCTTTTCATACTCTTTGGCCCGACGAAGGAGGTTGGCCAACCTCAGGGCGGCTTCCAGGTTGCCGGGATCGAGTCGAACCGCCTCCCGGTAATGTTCCACGGCCTCTTCCATGCGATCCCGGGCTGAGAGAAGGTCGGCCAGAAAGATTCGAACCTTCGGGTCCTCCGGCTGGAGATCCACCGCACGCTGTGCCTCTTCAATGGCCAGATCCATCTCCCCTTTCTGGGCCAGATGATGAGCGAGGAAAAGATGCATATAGGGGGAGGAGGGAGCTGCACGCACGGCCTCTCGAGCCTCGGCCACCGCCAGGTCCTTATCCCCGGCACGCTCCCCAAGCAGGCTCAACAGGAGATGGTAGGTGGCGCGGGAGTCGGACTCGAGCTCCTGAGGGAGAGCTTCCACTTTGGAGGTCTCCGTGGGAACAGCACCCCGGTGTGCGCATCCCGACCAAGCCACACACAACCCCACCGCGAGGATAGTCGCCAAACCAAGGAACCTTTTCTTGGATCTCATGACAGCCGTATTGAGTGGAATAGCTCTGTGGAGATCGCGAATCGGGGCCACGGGCCAAGCGGGGATCGAATCAGACCCCTTCCGAAGCACGAGAGCAAGGCTTCCCCTTATTCCTCCAGGACGAAGATGACCTCCATCCTCACCCGGTATTCTTTGATTTGATCGTCCTCCACGGCCACCCGCTGCTCCAGGATCCTAAGACCGGTGATTCCACGAAGCGTCTTGCACGCCCTCTTAAAGCCCACCCGGACCGCATCCTCAAAGCTCTCGGGCGAGGCCGCAATGATCTCTGTCACCCGTGCCACACGCCTCTCTGACATACGCCCACCCCCTTTCCCCCGCATCCATAGCCATCTCGGAGCCCGCGTCCCGACGGATCCACTATAACACAGGCCGTCCCCTCCCACAACCGGAGGTCCAGCAGAACCCACTGAAACTCCTTTAGGTTTCCCCTGCAAGCTCCGCTAATATTCAGCAACGGCTGCGGACCCGCCGACGGAACCGCTCCAAGGCAGCGGGGATCATCTTCCGAATGTAAGTCTCCCTTTCCGGTTGGGGAATGCCTTGGAAGCGATGATGATGGGGGTGATCCTTCCTGAGCCGGGGAGACTCCACCTGTGATCTCCAGTCCCCTTCGGGTTCTAAGAGGATCTCCAACAGGGGAACCTCGCGCAGGGGGAGGGGATCCAACCATCCCAGCCGGGTCATACACTCGAAGCGGAAATGATCGATGAGCAAGAGGGAAAGGTCCAGCAGGGCCATCCTGGCACGGGGTTCCATCTGGGTCGGCTCCTCTACGGGAAGCCGCCATGAACTCAGGATCAACTCCTCAAGAAGGCCGCTTCCTTCCATCCCCCCCTCCGCAAGCCTAAGAAGGACCTCATCGGGAAGATCTCGGATGCGGGTCCCCCACCTAAATCTCGTCCCCAGCCGTTCGTTCCACCTCTCGAACCTACGCTCCTCCTCCCGTCTCTTAAGGCTGGCCTCAAAGTCGATGAGATCGGCCATAAAGGTTCCCCCGGTCGAAAACGTCCTTCCTCACCCTCGACGACCTCCTCCAGAAGGCATTCTATCATCCGAGCNTTTGCACGGAAAGGAATTGACAATTCAATGAAAAGATGCTCCTCTATACGGCGTCCCATGGGGTCCCCCGCCGGCCTGAGAGACAACTCGAGCCTATGGAGGAGGAAGGCGCATGCAGTACGACCTGACCGAAGAGCAGAAGATGCTCAGAGACATGGTCCGAAGGTTGGCCAAGGAGAAGATCGAACCAGGCGCTAGGGAGAGGGACGAGACAGGGGAGTGGGATTGGGGCGTGGTGGATGTGCTGCGCCAAAACGGACTCATGGGGGTGGATTTCCCCGAGAAGTACGGCGGGGGCGGAGCGGGACTCCTCGCCTTTTGTATCGTGGTGGAGGAGCTCTCTCGAGTGGATGCGGCCGCAGGGCTCGTCCCTGCGGATCAGGAACTGGGAACCCTTCCCATTCTTTTGGCCGCCANCGACGACCAGAAGGCCAAATATCTCCCCAAGCTCTCCAGCGGCGAACACCTGGCCGCCTTTGCCCTGACGGAGTCCATCGGAGGTTCCGATGTCGCCAGCTTCCGGACCCGGGCTGTCCGAAAGGGAGACGAGTACATCCTCAATGGAATCAAGACGTTCATCACCAACGGGGGCGTTGCGGACGTCATCACGGTCTATGCTCTGACGGATCCAGAAAAAGGGGGACACAAAGGGGCTTCGGTCTTCATCGTCGAGAAGGAGTTCCCGGGGTTCATCGTAGGCAAAAAGGAGGACAAGATGGGGATCCGGTGGTCGGACACGCGGGAGTTGATCTTCGAGGATTGCCGTGTGCCGGCCGAGAACCGCTTGGGAGAGGAGGGGGACGGATTCCACATCATGATGAAGACCCTCGATTTTAGCCGTCCCGGTGTGGCTGCTCAAGCCCTGGGGATCGCGGCCGGGGCCCTGGATTATGCGGTCTCCTATGCAAAGGAGAGAGTGGCCTTCGGCAAACCCATCATTCAGTTCCAGGGGATCTCCTTCAAGCTGGCTGACATGGCCATCGAGGTGGAGGCCGCACGCCATCTCCTTTACAAGACCGCGGCCCTCTTGCAGGAACAGCCCAAGGATATGTCCCGGCTGCCCAAAGAGCTCATCCGCATGTCCTCCATGAGCAAATGCTACTGCGGCGATGTGGCCATGAAGGTGACCACCGAGGCGGTGCAGGTTCTGGGGGGATACGGGTACATCAAAGAATATCCGGTGGAGCGCTACATGAGGGACGCCAAGATCACCCAGATCTACGAGGGAACTCAGGAGATCCAGCGTCTGATCATCGCCAACACCCTTTGAAAATCCATTCCATCGGAGGCCCGGAGCCCCTCCGGGCCCAGCCAAGGGGGCTTAGAGGTACATGTCGAAGCTCGATCTCCTCTTGCAGCAGGCGGCCGATGCCATCAGATTGGCCCGCAGAGTAGTGGCCTTGACGGGGGCAGGGATCTCAGTAGAAAGCGGAATCCCAGCATTCCGGGGGACCCAGGGGTTATGGGAGAAATACGACCCCATGGAGTACGCCCATATCGACGCCCTACGAGCACATCCGGAAAAGGTCTGGCGGATGCTTCTGGAACTCCATACCTTGGTCCGGGATGCGCGCCCCAATCCCGCCCATCTCAGCTTGGCCCGCATGGAGAAGAAGGGCTATCTCCGGGCCATCATCACTCAAAATATCGATCATCTCCATCAGGATGCCGGAAGCTCGTTCGTAATCGAGTTCCATGGAACCGGCCATAGATTGGCGTGCATGAGCTGCGGAGAACGGTACCCAAGTCAGGAGATGGAAGTGGAGGAGATCCCCCCCCGTTGTCCTTGCGGCGGAATCCTCAAGCCGGATGTGGTCTTCTTCGGGGAGCCCATCCCGTGGCGGGCCTTGATCCAGGCCCAGGAGGAATCCAAGCACTGCGACGTCATGTTGGTCGTGGGGACGTCGGCCGTTGTGGCGCCAGCCTGTGATATGCCCTATCTGGCCAAAGAGCGCGGAGCTCGGATCCTCGAGATCAACCCCGAGGAGACCCCCCTGACGCACACCATCACCGATCTTTTCCTCCAGGGTTCTGCCGGCGATATCCTCCCCAGGTTGGTGGATCTGCTCTGAACCGGAAGAGGGTTTGACCCTCGGCCTGCGGCCCCCCGTCCTCGGATTCCCGGATATTCCATGGAAGAGGAGGCGCCCCTCAGCGGGATGGAGTTTCCCTCCCCAGGA
This sequence comes from Desulfarculaceae bacterium JdFR-97, assembly GCA_002010915.1. Lineage (GTDB taxonomy): Bacteria > Desulfobacterota > Desulfocorpusculales > Desulfocorpusculum > Desulfocorpusculum > JdFR-97. The sequence continues at coordinate 78,204 of MTPG01000049.1, forward strand.
GTTTTCTGGAGAAAGCTTCGTCCTTTTTGAGTTGCTCCACCAAGGCCTCGGGGCTGGAAAAGCGCACTTCATCCCGCAGCCGTTCCACGAAGGTGAGTCTAAGGCGTTTTCCGTAAAGTGAACCCCGATGATCGAATATGTGAACCTCGAGAGAGAGGACCCCGTCTCCAAAAGTAGGATTCGTCCCCAGGTTGGCCATCCCTCCCCGTGGGGTCTCCTCATCCGGGAGGAAGACCCTCACGGCATAGACACCGGGCTTGGGTAGCAGTTCCCGTTCCACAGCCAGGTTGGCCGTAGGATATCCCAACTCCTTTCCACGTCCGTGACCGTGCAGGACCCGTCCTTCCACCGAAAACTCCCGCCCCAGCATACGGTTGGCCAGCCTCAGGTCCCCTTCCTGGACAGCCCGTCGGATCCGACTGCTGCTCACCACCACTCCGTCCAACCGAACCGGGGGGATAATCTCCAGGCGGAAGCCCAATTCCCGGCTCATCCTTCGAAGGAACTCTGGATTACCCTCCCTGCCTCTTCCGAAGGCGTAATCGTACCCCACCAGCACCTCGGCTGCGCCGATCCCCTCCACTAGAACCTCTCGGACGAATCGGCTGGCTTCCATCTTTGCGAAGTCCCGGTCGAAGGGAGCAGCGATGAGGACATCCACCCCCAGAGACTCTATCAAATGGGCCCTCTCCTCGTACGTGGTCAGGAGTGGAAGGGGCCGGTCCGGGTAGAGGACCTTCACGGGATGGGGTCGAAATGTATAGACCACGCTGGGTCCACCCATCTGCCGAGAGCGTTCGACCAACCGAGAGAAAATACGCTGATGTCCCAAATGGACACCATCGAAATTCCCCAAGGTCACTACCGCACCCTTGTAAGGACGGGGAGGAGAAATGGCCGATAGGATCTCCATGGTCATCCTGGCTTGAGAGACTTCCGGCACCCTTGACAACATTGTTTATGTAATATAAAAAGGATATTGTACGGTTTCAAGGCTGCCTCCATTGCCGAAGTGGCGGAATTTGGTAGACGCGCCAGGTTCAGGGTCTGGTGGGTGTAGACCCGTCGGGGTTCGAGTCCCCGCTTCGGCACCAAAGAAACTCAAGGCCTGCGGGAGCAGGCCTTCTGTTTTTCATGGTCCGCCGCTTCCCTTTTCGTCCCTGTGGTAAAAGCTCACGCTGAATGGCGGAGGGCAGGAGGAAGACCTCGGCTTAAGGGCAAATCCATGGACAGGGCAGCCTTGGAGAGCCTTAAGAAGAGGAAATGACTTATAAAATCTAGGGTCCTACCACTCCTCGGAGCTGTCTCGGATCAGCTTTTCTTCGTCTTCCGGGTCGACCCAGTGCCATCTGCATCCCTTCTTCATGCAGATGAAGAAAGGCACCCTCGTCTGTACTGCTGCCACGGAGAGCTCCGCAGCCCTCGCTCCGCAATCTCCGCACCGCTCTTCAGAATGGGCGATACTATGACGGCAATGGGGGCACTTCAGGTCCCGAAGCTCCATCCCCTCCGGGATATCCAGATCCGTTCGGTGGTCGAAGACATTGAAATAGGGAGACAGATCCAGATACCCCTCCTGGCCGTCCTCCTTCACCGCGACAAACCGCACCATCTGATCTTCAATGAGGCTGGAGGCACACCGAGGACAGTAGACGTGGAGGAACATCCCGGTCTTCAGGTGGGCCCGGACATTGTATCTCTGTTCGGTCAGGTAAGGCCGATCCCTCCTCCGGGTCCCCTCTTCCGCCATCTCCTTCACCTCCTATTCCTGGGTCCCCTCCATCCTTCAGGTGTTGGCTGGGGGAAACCCTCTCCCTAAGGGCTTCCCTAAGAGACGGCCGCTGCCTCCGAAGGGGTTTGCTCTTCAATTAAGGCCTCTACTACATCCCGATTGTAGCATATCAGACCGCAGCGCAGACAACGATTTGCCTCTCGTTGGGCCTCATCAGGGGAGATGGTGTGTTCCACCTCCTCGAAGTTCCGGATCCGACGATTCACGGGGAGCTCATGGGGGTGAACCCTGGGAACCGGCTGGACGCCCTCCAGGTGCTCCAGCAGAGAGTCTTTGATCAGAGTCCTCTGGCGTGAGGGGATGGGAGGAATCTTCCCCTCCACGATGAAGTAGTGGATGCATCGGGCTGCGTATCTTCCTGCGCCGATGGCCTCCACCGCGATGGAAGGCCCGGTGAAGCAATCGCCGCCTGTAAAGACAAAGGGCAGAGAGGTCTGTAGGGTCTCTTCTTGGGCGTCGATGGTATTCCACCGGGTTACCCGCAGTTGGCCCGTCAACTTGTCCTCGCGCACAAAGTCTATCCCAGGGGACTGCCCGATGGCAACGATGACGGTGTCAACTTCCATGAGCTTTTCCGATCCTTCCATGGGCTCGGGCCTCCGCCTCCCGCTGGGGTCGGGGTCCGTGAGCCTCATTCTGATAAACTCCATTCGACGGACGGAGCCGCCTTCCCCAAGGATCTTTGTGGGAGCTGCCAAAAAGAGTATCTCTACCCCCTCGGCCTCGGCCGCCTCGATCTCCATTTCATTGGCGGGCATCTCATCCCGAGAACGTCTATACATCAGGACGACCCGCTTTGCCCCCAAGCGGAGGGCCGATCGGGCCGCATCAATGGCGGTGTTCCCTCCGCCCACGACCACAACCCTTTCCCCCACCTCCGGTGGCTCTCCCAGGTGGAAGAGTCTCAAGAAACGGATCCCGTCCCATACCCCTTCCAGGTCTTCCCCCTCGATGCCCAACCTGCGGCTGTCCCAAGCCCCTACGGACAGAAAGACGGCGTCGAAACCGGCCGCCCGGAGGAACTCCAGATCGAAGTCATCCCCGAATTTGACCTCGGTGCGAACCCGGATGCCGAGCCGGAGGATCCCCTCGATCTCCCAGTCGAGGATCCGCTTAGGGAGGCGGTATTCGGGGATCCCATAGCGCAACATGCCTCCCAGTTGAGGCATCTGCTCGTATATGGTCACTTCATGCCCCAAGCGCCGCAGGAAATATGCACAGGACAGACCCGCCGGACCACCTCCGATGACCGCGACTTTTTTCCCGGTTGGAGGGGCCATCGGGACCTCCAAATGCTTTCCCTGGTTCATCTCCCAATCGGCTACGAACCGCTTTAGATGGTTGATGGCCACGGGCTCGTCCTCCACGCCTCTCCGACAGACCTCCTCACAGGGATGAGGACAGACCCTCCCGCAAGTCAAGGGGAGGGGATTGCGTTCCTTGATTGTCAGGATGGCTTCCCTGTATCGCCCCTCCCGGATGTGCTCGATATAGGTGGGAATGTCGATCTGGGCCGGACACTTCTGTCGACAAGGAGCCAAACACTCCGTGTATCGGTTGAAGTGGAGGATCTTGGCCGTGGAGGAGACCAACGAGATGATCCCGCGGGGACAATTGCGGACGCATGAGCCGCACCCGCGGCACAACTCGGGATCGAATACGGGAAGACGATCGGGACCCATGGTAATGGCTCCGAAGGGGCAACTCTTGGCGCAGGTCCCAAACCCCAGGCAGCCGTGGCCGCACAGCTTGCTCCCCCCGAAGAGCATCTGGGCCGCCCTGCAGTCCTGGACCCCGTTGTAGAAGAACTTCTCCGCGGCTCTCTGCCCCCCGCAGCAGTCTGTGGCGGCGAGTTCGGGCTCCTTGGCCACCACCTCCATCCCCATGATGCCGGCGACCCGGGCACCAACCTCGGGCCCACCTCCCACGCAGATATTGGGAGGAGCCTTGCCCGCGGCGATGGCCACAGCGGCGGCATGGCAGCCCGCGAAGCCGCAGCCCCCGCAGTTGGCCCCCGGAAGGGCCTCTTCAATCTGGTTCACGAGGGGGTCTTCCTTCACGTAAAAGATCCTGGAAGCCACTCCCAGGGCCACTGCAGCCACACAGCCTATCCCGCCCATGATCAACACGGCTGTCCACATGGCACACTCCTTCAGCCAGGCAGTCTCGCGTATTCTGAGCCCACTGAAAGCGTCTCCCGGGCTATGTCATCCCCGTAAATCCCAAAAAAGCCAGAGACATCAAACCCGCGGTCACCAATCCAATGGCCGTCCCTTGAAGAGGTTCCGGTATCCGGCTGATGGCGAAACGCTCCCGGAGACCTGCAAAGAGGATAAGGGCCAGGGCATAGCCCACACTGGAAGAGATGGAGAAGACGAGCATCTCGCCGAAGCTGTAATCGTTCTTGATGCAGAGCAAGGCCACCCCCAACACAGCACAGTTGGTGGTGATCAGGGGCAAGAAGATCCCCAATGCCCGATAGAGAGGTTCCATGGTCTTCTTCATGAAGATCTCGATGAACTGCACCAACGAGGCGATGACCAGGATGAAGGCGATGGTCTGGAGATACTCCAAATGGAGCGGTATCAAGACCCACCAATAAATCATCCAGGTGATCACAGAGGCCAGGGTGATGACGAAGATCACGGCCCCGCTCATCCCCAGGGCCGTCTCCATCTGCTTCGAGACCCCAAGGAAAGGACAGTTGCCCAGATATTGGGCGAGCAGGATATTCTGTACCAGCACCGCGCTGATGACCAAGACGAGATATTCCATGCCCATGACCCCCTAGTGTGCCCTTTTTCGACCCAGGCTGGTTAAGAGATTCATCAGGAAGAGCAGGATCCCCAAGGTGACGAAGGCCCCCGGTGCCTTGATCATGAACCCAAAGGGCTCAAACGAGGCCCCCAGGAGGGGATGTCCGAAAAGGGCTCCTGTGCCCAAAAGCTCTCGAATCCCCCCCAAGACCGTCAGGGAGAGGGTAAATCCGAGTCCGATCCCCAGCCCATCCACGGCCGAATACATGACCGGGTTCTTGGACGCAAAGGCCTCGGCCCTGCCCAGGATGATGCAGTTGACCACGATCAGGGGGACGAAGATTCCCAGCCTTTGGTAGAGTGGATAGAAGAAGGCCTGCATCAGGAGCTCCACGGCCACCACGAAGGTGGCGATCATGACGATGAAACAGGCTATCCTGACCTTCTGCGGGATAATGTGCCGCAAAAGGGATACGAGCACATTGGAGCACACCAGGACAAAGGTGGTCGCAAGCCCCATCCCAAGGCCATTGTCCGCCTGGGTGGTCACCGCCAAGGTGGGGCACAGCCCCAGCACGAGCCGGAAAGGGGTCAACTCCGTAGTAAAACCCTTGGTAAACTCTCGGATGATCCTCATTGCCTGTCTTCCCTCCCTTGTGTCTTTCAACTGGATCCCTGGAACCAAACTCTTTGCTGTAGTCCCACTCGCCATCACATCTTCTTCTCAAGGATGCGCTTTACGATCTCCTCTTCGTGTTTGAGGACGAACTGGGCAGCTCGATTCACCCCATCGGCGATGGCCGTGCTGGACCTCGTAGCGCCGGAGAGGGCATCCACTTGACCCCCATCCCGGGTGAGCCGAATTTCCTGGTTGATGGGAAGTTTTTGATATCGTTTAAGATAGACAGGATCCGCCGCTCGACTTCCCACCCCAGGGGTCTCCTTATGTTGAGTCACCCGCACTCCATAGATCCGATCGGTCTCCAAGTCTACGGCCGTCATGACGACCACGTCGCCTCCATAGCCCCCCTTTCCGTGCCTTTCCAGCGCGATACGGCGGACCTTTCCCTCCTCGATCCAGGGGTAGACGCCCACTTCCTCTCCATCCAACTCGATGATCACCTTGTCGGCGAGGGGGTCATTGGGGCTCCCCTTGAGCAACTCTTGAATGACAGGCCCACGCACATAGTAGTCCTCCTGACGGGCGATGCGGGCACTGAGTCCCTGCTTCAATCCCGCAAGGAGGGCCGCCGCGAACACGCAGATCACTGTAGTGACCAGGACCATCTTCGTGATCTCATTCATAAAACCAGCCTCCGCTTGTGCTGCGACTTCTACATATGAGGAGATCGGGAGCTCCTGACCTGATGCGGGCTACAGCCTCTCCACCCTGACCTGAGGACCCCCCCGCCAACCACAGAGGGACGGATCCGATCTATGAGAGGGTGGAAGAGATTCAGGATCAGGATCCCGAAGACCGTTCCGTCGGGATAGGCCCCCAGATTCCGTATCAGGACGATGAGGACCCCGGTGCCGAACCCGTAGATGAGCCTCGGCAAGGGATACACCGGGGTGGTCGTATAGTCCGAGGCGAGGAAGAAGGCCCCGAAGACCGTCGTTCCTGCGAGAATGTGGAAAGCAGCACCAGCGAATCGACTCGGGGAGATCACATGAAAGATGGAGGCTGCAACGGCGACCCCGAGGAGAAAGGAAAGGCTCACACGCCAGGAGATGTCTCCCCGAGCCATGAGGAAGATCCCCCCCAATGCCAATAGTCCCACGGCCCCGGTTCCGATCCCTCCCGTCTGGAGCCCCAGGAGAAGGTTTAATGGAGGATAGACCTCTGCAACCGAAGGCCCGTAGCTCTTCAGGGCGGCCAAAGGCTCCAGCACAGGCCCTTTCAACGTGAGATCCACCAGAGCGAAGTGCGAACTGAGACGCATGGGCCAAGATACAGAAAGGATAGCGTAGCCGATCAGGACGGGGTTGAGGGGATAGCATCCGATCCCGCCGAACAACTGCTTCCCAATGAAAATCATGAGAAAGGTACCCACAATGATCAGCCACCAAGGGGTGTTGGCGGGAAGCATCATGCCCATTAGCAACCCTTGGACCAGGGCGCTTCCGTCATGAATGGTCTGATCACGACCCAGGAACCTCCTGGCCAATCCCTCCCATACCACAGCGCTGCCCACAGCCAGAAGCAGCGTCCTCACGGCAGGCATTCCATAATGGACGCATCCCCACACGGCCGCGGGCATCAACGCCGCCACGTATCCTGCCATGATTCGATAGACGTGGGACCCGTCGTGGATATGAGGTCCCATGGCCACGCTCAGGACCACGCGGTTCATCTCATTCTCCCTCCTGCTGCGCCGACTCCTCTTGTCTCTGGATATATTCCTTATTGGCGAACCGCATGTATTGAACCAGAGGCCTGCGCGACGGACACACGTAGGCGCAAAGGCCACACTCCACGCAGGCCCCGGAACCCATGCTCACGGCCTTCTCGAAGAAACCGAACTCAGCATACCGTCCCACCAGGTTGACCGGGATGAAGACGGGACAGACCTCCACACATCGTCCGCAGTTGATACAGGGGGCATCGGAGAAGGGGACCACCTCATTGGAGGGGATCACCGTCACCCCGTCGGTCTCCCTTGTGATGGGGGCATCTAGGTCCGGCTGAGCATAGCCCATCAAGGGTCCTCCGAAAATGACTCGATCCCCAGAGCCCACCTGGACTCCCAGACAAGACAGCACATGTCCGACAGGCGTCCCCAAGCGCACCTTCACCGTCTTGGGCCGCTGAAGTCCGGGCCCCCAGACCGTCACCAGCTTATTGGTTCGTGGTTTGCCCATCCGTAGGCAGCGGCCAGCAAAGGCGATATCCTCGGCAGAAAAGACGACCACCCCGTTGCTCCCCGGCGCGCAGACATACCCGACCCTTTCCCCTACCACCCTGGACACCAGAAGGGCACGATTGGTCTGCGCGGGGCTATTGCCCACAGGAAGGACCTCCACTCCTTCCAGGAGGGCCTCGGCCCGGTCCTTCATCTCCTCCGGAACCGCCACCACGATCCGGGCCTCCTCCCCGGCCATCCGGCGGATCCCCTTTATGGAGTCGGCGAGGTCTTCCCCAAACTCGGTAAGGAATCTCCTTTGAACGGAAATAGGGGGCTCCTCATCCACGGCCAGCACCACCACGGTGTCAATGGATGGACCCTCGGATCTCCCTTTCAACTCCTCGGGCTTCCATGGAGATGCGAACCCCAATTCGGCCAGCACCCCGATCAGTTCCTCCCTACCTGCCTCCTCCAGTCGCTCGATGGGCCTGGATGGGACCATCTCGTCATCCGAGTCCCTATGGATGGAAAGGGTCAGGATCTCCTCCCCTTCCCGGTTGTATCCCGGACCGATGGACTCCACTATACCTGTTACCGTGGCATGGACGCCCGTGCGGTCGGGCAGCTGGGCAATGAATTGCCCTGTCTTGACCCTCTCGCCCACTTCCACCACGGGCTTGAAGGGCATCTGCCTGCCTTGGGAAAGAGGGAGGGTCACGCGCTCCGGGAGGGGGAGGGTCTCGACTCCGCCTTCCCATCCCTCAAAGCGGATTTTGGGCTTTGAAAAACCAAAGAAGAACTTCCTGATCATCACTGCTCATACCCCGATATTTGCGGTTACTGCTTATTCACTTAGTTCCGCAGGGGTTCATTTGACGTTTAGTTCAGGAGGATGCTCCTGGAGCGAACATTCGTGATCTTTCGGGGTGGCCCCTGCCTTGGCGGACAAGCCTAGAGCGGGCCGAAAAATCTCGCCAGTGAGTGCAAGGAACATCCTCCTGATCAGTAAATACGGAGCTAAGTGAATAAGCACGTTTGGCGTTTTTTGGGGGGGCCATGAGAGGGCCCTCCTCTTGAAGAGGAATCACCTTTTTTGTACGTCCCGGCCCTTTCATCGCAGCAACGCATCCCATCGGAGATCCCTTTCGGCCCGGGGTCTATCCCCCGCCCAGCCCCCCATCCGAGAGCTTCGCTCTAATGCCCGGCTTTGAGATGACAGACCTTGCAGGAGAGGGCTTCACCTTGTCCCTCCAGGTCCTTCACATAGGTCGATTCTTCCAGGTCCTGGTGACAACGGTTGCATTGGAGGTGAAAGGCGTCCATCACCCGGCGGGTCCGATGACATTCCGTGCACCAGTGACCCTCGATCTTCATCAGATCGGCATGAGTAAAGTCCTTGGGATCGTACTCTTCTTCCTGATGGCAACGCTTGCAAGAAACCGGTTGATATTCCCCGTTTTGGCTGTGACACTTGCGGCAGGATGCCGGCTCTACATCGGCACGGCCATGACAAACAGAACAGTTAGGAGAATGGATCTCTACCAGTTCGTTGTGCTCGAAGTCCCCTGAACTATACTGTTCGTCCTTGTGGCATTGGTCACAGGAAGAGATTTCATCGGTACGAAGAAGCTCGTGGTGGCAGTCTCGGCACTTCAGCCCCTGCATCTGTGCATGTCTTTTGTGGGGAAACAGCACACTGCCTCCCGCCGTGGAGTAATAGATGCGAAGAGGGTTTTCCGAGGTCTTTCCCGGGATGAGATAGCCCACCAGACCCAGCCCCAACGTTACGACTCCGATAACCCAGAAGAGACGATTCCTTTGCCTTGTCTTCATCCCTCTCACCCTCGCCTCTGAGCCGTATCTCCCCAAAAGGTATCCCCTTGTTGTCCCTCCCGGAGTCGAGACCTACCATATGAGCCTGGTCGCTCTTTTCCCTCTGAGAACGACCTGTGAACTTAGCCCATCAGGCCCCGCCCTGCCTCGTATTCAGGATTCAAGCACCATGGTGGGGATGACGATCTGAGCGAAAATAATGAGATGAATAGGATGGAATGTAAGGAAGGGTTTCCTCTCTGTCCTTCCCTGAAGGGTGGCGGTGGCGGTCTTCACGTTGACACCCTGGCCCGCCGATCCAATCTTCAACGTCATCTCACCACCGGTGTATCGCAACGATTCCGTCCGCATCCGTTCGAGTCAGAGCCGCGCCGCCCCTTTGGGCCTCCGGAAGGGAGCTGTTGTGAACGGCCATAGTAACGCTTCCGGCCCGTAGGGGTCAAGGGTGAATCCTTCCTTCCCCCCTCTTGGCCATCATGGGCCCTGGGAAAGCATCATCCCAATCCCACAAGGCCCCTGTGCAGGAAGTACCAGAAGAGGCCGTTGAGGGCCAAGGCATGAGCGATGCGGCCCTCCTGGATGAGTTCCTTCAGCGAGTAAAGGGGGACCTCCACCACATCGATGGACTCCTTAACGTCCGGGCGAGGAGGCCCATGGGGACGACATCCCTCAGCCAGGAAGGTGTAACATCGATTGGTCTGAAGGGCGGGGTTCGGGTAGACCACACCGATCCGATACCAACTCATTCCCTGATATCCCGTCTCCTCCTCCAGTTCCCTCTTGGCGGCCTCCAGAGGACCGGGATCCTCCGGGTCGACCAAACCTCCCGGGATCTCCAGCTCGACCTCATCGGACCCCAACCTGTGCTGCCGTACCATGACCAGAGTCCCTCTCTCCGTCTCGGCCACCACATTGACCCAATCGGGGGACTCAAGCATGATGAACTCATGAACGATTCCCCGGGAGGGAAGAAGGGCAAGCTCTCTGCGAAGGGCAAAGGGGCCCCCCAAAGGGTCGATCTTGCACTCCAAGGTCTTCCATCGCTCCGGCATCTCGGCCTCCTGACTTGGAGGGCGTCCGAGTCCATAACGCCCTCTCAGCATCCTCGTCCTGGGTTCCAGCCTCCCCCTCTTTCCTCTGGGGAGATCAGACCACCTGGAAGGAACCATATCTTTTTTATGCTACCACATAGACGGGACCTCACAGACCGTCAGGGCGCCTCCGCAGCGGGTTGTATGGCCCAACCATTCCCTTTACCATAGGCAGAACAAAGGAAGGACCCCGGGACCCACATTCATGTGCACCTCCAACCCCAAGAGGAAGAGATCTTCTGGACGGAAACATCGTTCGGGTAAGATGCGAATCCCTGTCAAGGTCGCCCTTTATCTCATGGGGATCGCATTTTTGGGATCGGGTCTCTACAGCGCCTTCCTGGCACTGGAGCTGGAGTCCGCCTTCTCCGGGCACAGATGGGACCTTCCCTCGCGGGTCTACTCACGGCCCCTCCTTCTCTACGCTGGTCTAGCCCTGGATCGAGAGATCTTGATCCGAAGACTCCAAAGGCTGGACTATCGGGAGGTCCCAGCCGTAAAGGGACCGGGGGAATATGCCCGCAAGAGGAGAGGTCTCGACATCTATCTCCACGCGTTCCAGTATCCGGACAGGCAGGTGAACCCTGCCCCCTTTAGGATCGAATGGCGGGGAAGAAGGATACAGCGCATCGTGAGGTTGGATACCCGCAAAACCGTGGATCTGCTGGAGATCGAACCAGAGGTCCTTATGACCTTCTTTGGGGAGATGCGCCGTGAACGGGAGGTCCTCCCTCTTCAGGCCTTCCCCACCCACTTGATCCAGGCAGTGCTGGCCGTCGAGGACCGACGTTTCTATGACCATCCGGGATTGGATATCCGGGGGATCCTCCGCGCCCTATGGACCAACCTGAGAGAAGGAAGGGTGGTGGAAGGGGGGAGCACCATTACTCAGCAGCTCATCAAGAACCACTTCCTCAACGCCAACAGGACTCTATGGCGTAAAGCAAAGGAGGCCTGGATGGCCTTGATCCTGGAACGCCTGCGTTCCAAAGAGGAGATCCTGGAATTCTACCTGAACGAGATCTATATGGGGCAGCGGGGCAGCATAGCGATTCACGGAATGGGAGAGGCCTCTCGGCTCTATTTCCACAAGCCCGTCTCCCGTCTCTCCTTGGAAGAGTCGGCCTTATTGGCCGGTCTGATCCGTGCCCCTAACCTCTATGCCCCTCATCGTCATCCGACAAAGGCCCTTCGCAGGAGAAACACTGTGCTTCGAGCCATGTTGGATCAGGGTCTGATCTCCCCTGAGGCATATAGAGAGGCCCGAAGCCGCCCCCTCGGTGTCCGCCCCTCCATCCGGGCCCCGTCGAGGAGCGCTCCCTATTTTTGCGACTTCCTGCTCCAACAACTCAAGGACCTCTATCCACCTCAGGTCCTTCAGTCCCACGGGCTGAGGATCTTTACCACACTCGACCCTCAGATCCAGCAATGGGCCGAAGAGGCCCTGGAGAGAGGCCTCCAGCAACTGGAGAGGAACCATCGGCATCTTCGCAGGAAGGACCCCGCCCGGCGTCTTCAAGGATGCATCTTGGTCCTCCAGCCCCAGACCGGGCATATCCTGGCAATGGTGGGGGGTAGAAACTACAATCAAACCCAGTTCAACCGAGTTGTCCAGGCACGGCGTCAGCCAGGCTCCGCCTTTAAACCCTTCGTCTATCTGGCGGCTCTGGAAGACCGCACCCTCTCGGACTTCGTCTTGGACGCCCCCATCCAAATCGACCTTCAAGGCAAACCTTGGGCTCCCCGCAATGCAGACCACCGTTTCCGCGGTCGGGTGACGATCCGAAGGGCGCTGGAGGAATCCCTCAACGTTCCCACGGTGCGCCTTGCTCTGGAAGTGGGGCTTCCGCGGATCCTCTCTGTGGCCCGTTCCCTGGGAATCGAGTCCCACATGGAACCCAACCCTTCTCTAGCCTTGGGCGCCGGAGAAGTGAGTCCTCTTGAGTTGGCTGCAGCCTATGCCACTTTGGCCAACGAAGGGATCCGCCCCTATTTACTATCTGTGGAGTCCATAATGGATCCCAAAGGGCTACTTCTGGAGCGACGCCATATAGAGCTCGTCCGTGTGGTCTCCCCTCAGGTCTGTTATTTGGTATTGTCCGCCCTCAAAGGTGTGGTGACCCGTGGCACGGCCCGTTCCCTCCGCGCTTGGAGGTTACCAGGGGAAATCGCGGCAAAGACCGGAACCTCCAATGGAGGCCGTGACGCTTGGTTCATCGGCTTGACGCCGGGGTATCTGGCCTTGGTTTGGGTGGGATTCGACCAAGGGGACCGGGTAGGACTCACGGGCGCCCAGGCGGCCCTTCCCATCTGGGCCGACCTAATGCGGCGGATCCTCCAGGGGTCTCCATCTTCAACCTTCCTTCCCCCTCCCGGAATAGTCACCGCCGAGATCGACCCGACATCCGGAGGACTGGCCACGAAAAGGTGCCCTCAACGCCTTCGCGAGGTCTATCGAGAGGGAACCCAACCATCGAGACCCTGTCCACTCCATCCCCCTAGGCAGGAGGATCTGTTGGACCGTATTTTAGGCATCCTGGAAAAGATCGTGAGGTAATGGTATGGTCCCTCGCACCGCCAAGGAGAGAGAAATCCGCAGGAAGCATTGCTCAGCAGCATGGAAGCTCTCCCTCGCCGTTGCCGTCTTTGGCCCTCTTCTGGGGGCTTGCAGCCTCCCTGCGCCCAAGACTCACACCTCCCCCCCTCCAACCGCCATCTCCCGGCCTCCTGAGGACCTCCGTTCGTTGACCTTTCCCACCTCACCAGAAATGAGGGCCTCCCTTCAGCTCATCGAGAGGGCCAAGGAGGCTTTGGAGGAGAACCGTCTGGACCACGCAATCTCCCTTTTGGAGAAGGCCCTCTCCCTGGCCCCCGACAACCCTCTGGCGGACCTCTACCTGGCAGATGCCTGGAATCGAAAAGGGGTGCCAGAGCGGGCCTTGGGCTTCGCCCAACGAGCTCAGATGAAGCTATCCAATCGACCTGGTTGGCTCTCCCTTGCCCTGACCCAGGAAGGGCTGGCGCTGGAAGGGCTCTACCGCTTCGACGTCGCAAAAGGACGCTATAAAGAGGCCCTTCGACTCTATCCTGGCAACGCCCGTGCAAGAGAACGGCTCCGAACCCTCGGGGGGCTATGAGGACCCTATCCGATGAGCTTTGACATCCCCGGGTCTTTATATTACAAAGAGCCAAAAGGATATCGCATCGTCCGAGAAGGGATGGTTCCCTGTGGTCGGAGGGACGGAGGAATCAGGAGGTGCGGCCATGAAGCGCTGGTGGATGTGCTTGGTTCTCATCCTCTTCTTTACGACAGCCCACGCGCCCCTTCTCCTGGGAGAAGGACCCAGCTACTTCATCAAGAAGGGGGTTAAAGGGGAGATCTCCTATCTCAGCGGAGGGGTGGGGTTGGAGGAGAGACGAATTCTGGAATCCATGGCCAAAGGCTACAATCTCAAACTGGTCTTTGCCATGTCATCGGGGGAGTACCTCTCCGATCTCTCGGTGATCCTCCGGGACAAGGAAGGAAGGACGCTCCTCCATACAGTCTCCAACGGCCCTTGGTTTTTCGCCAAGCTCCCAGTGGGGGTCTACACCGTGACCGTATCTGTCGGAGATCTCAAGCAACAACGGCAAGTTCAAGTAGGGAAGGACCTGACCACTGTGATATTTCAGTGGGCCCCGTAAACTGCCCCGCATCGGTTCACATCTTCCTCCGTCGCGCACTTCCAACCCGGATGGCCCACGAGGCGTGAGCAAGTAATACCGACGCAAAAGTCTCTGTCCATGCAGAGTCGGGGCGAAAAAAGCGGGCCTCTACACAACGGAGGCCCGTACAGCGCGTCTCGNCTGATCCCCTTTTTCACCCGCACGAACTACAGGAATGGGAGGAACAGCCGCTGCATCCTCCGGATGAGGTGGTGCTGACGAAATTACCGTTACACTTGAACGCGGCTGCCGACATCAGCTTCTTCACCCGCTCGCTCCCGCAGGAAGGACAATGAATCGAAGCATTGCCTCCCATGACCAGTTCCTCGAACTCCTCATGACACGCCTGACACTCAAACTCATAGATGGGCATTGTCCCAACCCCTTCGAGGCCTCGAGGGCGTCTTCAGACATCCAGCGCGATGGCCTCTACTGTCTTTTTTATAGAGACGAGATAGTCCTTCAGAGACTGCCGATCCTCAGGGCTCATCTCCTTGAAATTGACCCCCACATGATAGATCTGATCCCGCATGGTCAGGGACCGTTCGTACCAAGCCACTTCTCCTATGGCGGTGATCTTCTTCCCTCCTGGAAGATCGATCTCCATGGTCAATTTGTTGCGAACGAGGGGAGACTCATCGTACGACAGATGGAGATCGTCGATCCTCATGCTGGGAGTCGTGAAGACCAATCCTGAAAGGGAGAGGTCTTCCACCTTACCATCCACGCTTCGCGAGATCTTCATCTCGTCTTTGCCGCTGACGACCAGATACTTCAAGGGAAGTCCCAATTCCTTCCCGGGAGCCCCTACAATTGGACGCCATCCCTTTTCCCTAGAGCCCCCACTCTCTCGTCTTTTGGCCATGGTGAGACCCCCCATTCCGTCATTAAGCTAGGGCAAGGGTCCCCCCATGTCAAGAGCGGATAGGAGTCAAGCCGCGTCGAGCCGCTTCCTCTTTGATACAGGCAGCCAGCAGTGGAACCATCAGTTCATGATGGCCTGTCAGATGGATCCCCTCTCCTCCCAACATGGAGGGACGCCGAACCACATTGGTCATGGGGCGGTAGTGCTGGATAAAGTCCATATTGACCGTCATCAGCCCCCTTGGAGGGCGACCCAGATTGACCGCGAGGCTCAAGGCCTTCAGGAAGACCTCGGGGAGAACCACGGCGGAGCCCACGTTGATATGGACGCCGGCCTCCATCCTCTGAACCCTCTCGCAGAATCGAAGGAAGTCCCTGTGGCTCCCCAACCCCAAGTCGGCCCCATCGGCCGAGGGATGCATGTGATGGATGTCGGTGCCTATAGCCACATGAACGGTCACGGGGATCCCTTTCTCCACAGCAGCCGCCAAGATACTGTAATCCAGGTGGGGGGCTTTCATCTCCCGGAGTCCCCGGCCCACGGCCTCTCCCAGCCCCTCTCCCCGCGCGACCCCCTGTCGGATCAGGGCGTTGAGAAGAGAGCCGGTCTCCTCTGCCATGCCAAAGGTTCCCTCTGAGAGGGCGGCATCTACATCCTCGGATGTCTTTCCAGCCACGGCGATCTCGAAATCATGGATCATCCCCGCCCCGTTTGTGGCCAACGCATTGAGCCACCCCTCGGAGAACAGGTCCAGGATCACTGGGCTCAGCCCCACCTTGATGACATGGGCACCGTAGGCCATGGAGACACACCGCCCCTGGCTCCGAGCCTCCACCACCGCCCTCGCCACCCTCTTGAGATCCTTGGCCGCCAAAAAATCCGGCAGCCTGTCCAGAAAGCCGCTTACACTTTCACCGATCCTGTAGGGTCGTCCAAAGCCTCCTATGTGCACCTTGCTGGGACGGGACGAAAGGGAATAGGTCCTCAATCGAGGCCGGTCCGTCGACTTCACGCCTCCCTCCTCAGCCTTCCCCTCCAAAGAGGACCTCCTCCACCAACTCGCAGATGACGTGGGCCACTGTGATATGGACCTCCTGCACCCGAGGGGTCGAAAAGGAATCCACATGGATCCAATGATCCGCCCATTTGGGGACTTCCCCTCCAGCGCCTCCTGTCATTCCGATGGTGGTCAACCCTAGATCCTTGGCCGTCCGGAGGCCCAGGATAACGTTGGGCGAGGAGCCGCTCGTGGTAATCCCCCATGCCACATCCCCACGCGAGCCCAGAGCCCTAATCTGGCGGGCGAAGATCTCCTCAAAGGCCGAATCATTGCTGATGCTGGTGATCACCGAAGAGTCCGTGGTCAGAGCCAGGGCCGGAATGGGAGGGCGGTCCTTTTGAAATCGATTGACGAATTCCGCCGCGATATGTTGGGCATCCGCAGCGCTGCCGCCGTTTCCGAAAAGCAAGACCTTGTGCCCGGACCGTAGGGCCTCTACCAAGGCAGATGCAGTGGAGGCCACGGCCTCCATCGCCCTCATCTGGAAGTCGCGTTGGGTTCGAAGGACCTCTTCAAAGAGTTCCTCCATCCGTCTCCTCATCTCCCTCTCCGTGGCAGAGAATTTCTTTTTGTTGTCAATCCCTTCTAGCATCCTGGACAATGGGGGGCGAGAAGTCCACAAGGTTTCAGGCATAGTAGGGTCATTCGCGGACCCCTGTCAAGGGAGTGTCAGTCAGGGGAATCATCNGGATTTCCGGGCTCCTTTTGGGGAGGAGACGTCGAGACGGGGANGGGTGACGAGGACCTCATGAATCCGGCGTTCGTCCGCCCTGCGGACAGTGAACCGCAGCCCCCGAAAGACCACGGCCTCCCCCTCTTTGGGAATCCGCTGGAATTGGCTCAAGAGGAATCCCCCCAAGGTCTCGTAATCTCCCTTGGGGATCCGAAGACCGAAGATCTCGTTCAATTCGTCGATCTCCATGCGGGCGCTGATCAAGAAGTGCTGGGGAGAAAGCCTCTTGTAGAGGACCCGGTGGCTGTCGTGTTCATCCTGGATCTCGCCTACGATCTCTTCCAGGACGTCCTCCAGGGTGACGATCCCTACCCCTCCTCCGTATTCGTTCACCACGATCGCCATATGATTCCCGCTTCGTTGGAGTTCAAGGAGGAGGTCGTCGGCAGGCATGCTCTCCGGCACGAAGAGAGCCTTTCGGATATAGGGTGACAACGGCTCTTCCAGAGATTCGACGGTCAAGAAGTCGAAACCATGAACCACTCCGTACATCCGGTCGATGCGTTCTCGATAGACAGGAAACCTGGAGAAGCCCTCTCGGTCCACCCTCCGAATCACCTCCTCTACTGGGGCCGTCTCCTCCACNGCGCTCACCTCGACGAGAGGAATCATCACCTCCCTCACCTGGGTCTCGGAGAATCGAAAGATTCGGGTGATGAGTTTCTTTTCCTCCTTGAGCAGGGCACCGTTGTCCTCCCTTCCCCTCAGAATCCAGCTCAACTCCTGCCGGGTCAGCAGAGGGGCATGGTGGTCGGGCCTTCCCTCCGACCTCCCGAGCCCCAAGCGGCGGATCCACCCGACAAAGACACGCCAGGGGATGGCCATCCATCCCAACCACGCAAAGACCCATATCATCAAAGGAGCCCACCGCCTCGGGTTCCGCACTGCCACCGCGTGGGCCACCCCCTCACCCATCCACATCAACATCCAAAGGAAGGCCATCCCGGCCAAGAGGCCTTCGACCCATTGGCCCCGCTTCAGGAAGGGGTAGAGGATTCCCCCTGTGCATCCGATGAAGAGGGCCTCCTGGGCCCACTGAGCCCCTTGCACGAAGCGTTCGGGCTGATCCATCCACCCCAAGGCCCGAGCTGCCAAGCCCCTATGTCGGCTCCTTAAGGCCTCGATCTCGTCGCGGCCCAGGGCCAGAAGCACTGAACGTGCAGTGGTTACCGCTCCCCCCAAGAGGATCCCCGCTATCCCGATGACCAAGGGTGTCCAGACCTTCACGCCCCCTCCCGCAAACGTCTCTCGATGCGAACCGCCTGAATTCGCGTACCGGAGACCTTCTCCACCACGACACGCAGCCCATCCCACTCGATGGACTCCCCCTTTTCGGGGAGCCGGCCGAAGAGCTTCAACACCCATCCCGCAACGGTCTGGCAGTCCTCCTCCTCCAGGGGGACCTGAAGGAGACGGGCCAGCTCGTCAAGGGCCATCCTCCCCGATACCATATAGACCCCTTCCTCCACGGGCTCCCATCGACGGATCTCAAGGTCAAACTCATCGTAGATCTCACCGAAGAGTTCCTCCAGCAGGTCCTCCATGGTCACCAGCCCGGCCACCCCGCCGTACTCGTCCACACAGATGGCCATGTGAAGCTTTCGTCGCTGTAGATCCCGAAACAGCTCCTCCACACCCATCTGAGCGGAGACGAAGTGAGCAGGACGGAGGAGCTCTTCCACGGAACGAGGCCGAGGAGTCTCTTCGGGGAGCCGAAGCCGAAGGAGATCCTTGGCGTAAAGGATGCCCACCACCTCGTCCTTCTTCCCCCGGTGCACGGGCACCCGGGAATAGCCCGCTTCGTGTACCCGCCGGATCACTTCGTCAAGGTCCAAATGGACGGGTAGAGTGAACATCTCGGCCCTGGGAGTCATGACCTTGGAGACCGGAAGCTCGGCGAATTCGAAAACTCGATGAATCAGTCGGTGCTCATCGCTCTCCACCACTCCCTCGCGATGGCCGATATCCACCAACCCGAGATATTCCCGCTCCAGGGCCTCCTCGTCTCGACGAGGGTGCGGGATTCCTCCCAGGTTCAGGACAAGGGAGGTGCATCTATGAAGAAGCCGACTGAGCGGTGAAATCCCCCTCTCCAGGATCCAAACGGTGAAGGCCATGTGGGAAGCATAGAGAGAGACTCCCCTTCGGGTCACGGCACGGGAAAGTCCCATCCCAAGAAGGAAGATCAGCAAAGGGGCCCCGACGAGCAGGACCCCCAACAACGCACCTCCATTCCAGAGAAGCCAAACCTGCTGGGCCGAGACCACGGCCCCGAGGAGGCAGAGGCGTTTGGCAATCAGGAGGGAAAGGGCGGTTCGTCGGGGAACCGACAGGAGGTCCCCAAGGAACCGGGAACGCGGATCCCCCGTTTCCTTCAGGTGTTCAATCTGATCCTCGGTTATGGCGAACAGCGCACGCTGGGCGCCGGAGAGGAGTCCATAGAAGCCAATGAAGAGAATCCCAAGCAACAGGGGGATGATTGACTCCTGAATCAACCCGTCCTCCACCTCCGGCTAAGGAGGCTATGCAGGAGTCGCGGGGGGACGCGACGTCTGAGTGGCCTTACGTTTGGGGGGACCCTTAGGTCGCCCTTTCTTTTTTCCGTCCAAGAGGGCCAAATGAAGGATCTGGTCCATCTCCTTCACGAAGACGAAGTGAAGTTTCTTTCGGATATGCCGGGGGATCTCCTCTAAGTCCTTTCGATTTCGTTCCGGGATGATGACGGTATGGATATTGTGCCTCAAAGCAGCCAGGGCCTTCTCCTTCAGCCCGCCCACGGGCAACACCCGACCACGAAGGGTGACCTCACCGGTCATGGCGATATCCTTGCGGACAGGCTTCCCCGTAAGCACGGAGACCAACGCGGTGGTCATGGTCACCCCGGCTGAGGGACCGTCTTTGGGGATCGCCCCCGCCGGGACATGGATGTGAATGTCCTTCTCCGCGTAGAAGTTCTCATCGATACCCAACATTGCGGCCCTCGATCTCGCGTAGCTCAAGGCCGCATGGGCGGACTCCTTCATGACGTCACCCAAGTGACCCGTCAAGGTCAGGTTCCCCTTCCCCTTCATGACGCTGGCCTCCACATAGAGGATCTCCCCTCCATGAGGCGTCCAAGCAAGGCCGGTGGCCACACCCACTTCGTTCTCCTGTTGCTCCTCCTCGGGGAGGTATTTGGGCGGCCCCAAGAATTTGTGGAGGTTAGACCGGGTTACATGGACGAGCCGGGTCTCCCCCTCGGCCTTCCTCCGCGCCACTTTCCGGCAGATGGCCGCCAGCTCTCTCTCCAAGTTGCGGACACCAGCCTCCTGGGTGTAGTGGGAGATGATTTGAAGGATGGCTTCCTCCGAGATCTTGAGATCTCTCTCTCCGATCCCGTTCTCGCTCAACTGGCGGGGAAGCAGGAACTTCTGGGCGATGCGCAGCTTCTCCTCGTTAGTGTAACCCGGGATCTCGATGATCTCCATCCGATCCTTCAAGGCAGGAATGATGGGATCAATCAGGTTGGCGGTGGTGATGAACATCACCTTGGACAAATCAAAGGGAACGTTGAGATAGTGGTCGCTGAAAGCATGGTTCTGCTCCGGATCAAGCACCTCGAGCAACGCGGCCGAAGGATCTCCTCGGAAGTCGGCTCCAACCTTATCGATCTCGTCCAACATGAAGACGGGGTTGTTTGAGCCCGCCTGCTTGATCCCCTGGATGATGCGTCCTGGCAGGGCCCCAATGTAGGTCCGGCGATGTCCCCGTATTTCCGCTTCGTCCCGGATCCCCCCTAGGGAGATCCGAGTGAACTTCCGACCCAGGGCCCGAGCAATGGAACGACCTAGGGATGTCTTCCCCACACCCGGAGGACCCACAAAGCACAGGATGGGGCCTCTCATCTTCCGTTTGATCTTGCGCACCCCCAGATATTCCAGGATTCGCTCTTTGACCCGCTCCAGGTCGTAATGATCCTCGTCCAACACCTGTTTGACCTTCTGGATGTTCAGGCGATCCCGGGTACTCTTACTCCAGGGAAGCTCCACCAGCCAGTCCAAATACGTCCGGACGATGGATGCCTCCGCCGCATCCGGATGCATCATCTCCAATCGATTGAGCTGCTTGAGAGCCTCTTTCTCCACCTCTGGGGGCATCTTGGCCGCCGCGATCTTCTCACGGAATTCATTGATCTCCTCGGCCCGCTCGTCGATCTCCCCCAGTTCATTCTTGATGGCCCGAAGCTGCTCGCGAAGGAANTACTCCCGCTGAGTCTTGGACATCTCCTCCTTGGCCTGAGATTGGATCCGGGCCTGAACCGTGGAGACCTCCAGTTCTTTGGTGAGCAGCTCGTTAACCTTTCGAAGCCGTTCCAGAGGATCGAAGGTCTCGAGGATCTGCTGAGCCTCCTCGACCTTCAATTTCAAATTCGAAGCCACCAGATCCGCCAGCCGTCCGGGTTCTTCGATGGACTCCAGGATGGCCAATACGTCGGGAGAGGCAATGCCCTTGAGGTTNAGGATCTTCTCGCTGTTCTCCTTGACACTTCTCATCAGGGCTTCCATCTCCACCGTGAGCTCCGAGGGCTGGGGCTCCTCGATCTTGACGATCCGAACGTTGTACCCCGCCCCTTCACGAAGGAACTCACGGATGATACCCTTGGCCAACCCCTGCACGAGGATCTTCACACGCCCGTCGGGAAGTTTGAGGGTCCGCATGATCATGGCCACCGTCCCCACCCGATAGATGTCATCCTCGGCGGGGTCCTCGTCTCCTGCACGCTTCTGTGTGGCCAAAAAGATCATCTTATGAGAGGAAAGGGCCTTGTTCACCGCCTGGAGAGAACCCTCTCTGCCCACAAAGAGGGGAAGAATCATATAAGAAAAGACCACAATATCCCTAACAGGCAAAAGCGGAAGGATCTCAGGAATCCGGATTTGATCCTTATCCACGGGGTTTTGAGACATAGATTCCTCCATCAAATGCACACCAAGGATGGACCGGACCGGCAAGATATAACATCCGTGGGTTTATCCGGCGGGCATCCTCAGGGAATTTCCTTGAAAGCAACAGGACCTTGGAAACCTTCTGATTACTGTCGAAACCGCCATGGTGTCGCCTTGTTTAATATAGGAATGGACATTGGAAAAGTCAAGGAAGCCCAAGGGGTTCCCTTGACAAGGCAAAGCGGGGTGCTTATGTTAAGGTCAGCCGTTAGCTATTGAAATCTGAAAGGTTTCCTCTTTGATCTCCTTTGTTGCAAGGACCTTGGTACGACGACGGCCGCTTCCCCGGTAGGAGAAAGCGGCCAGCTTCCTCTCGGAACCAGAGGATCCTGTTTCAAGGCGGCTGCGACACAAATACGAGAGCGCATCGGGAGGCGAAGAGCGCCCATGGCGAAGCGGAAAAGGCAAAAGGACGACGCCAATCGGACACAGGAAGTCATGGAAACAAAGGCGGAAGGTTCGGAGGAGTTGACCCAGGAATCTCCTGCAAACGAGGGAGAAGTTCGTGAGGAGGCCACAGAAGCGGCCGCCCAAAGGGACTTGGAGAAGGAACTGCAGGAACTGAAAGAAGAGGTCCATCGGCTCAAAGACGAGGTGGAGGACTACAAGGATCGGTGGATGCGTGCGGCTGCCGAACTGGACAATGTCAAAAAAAGGGCCTCGCGCGACCAGGCCGATTTGATGAAGTTCGCCAATGAGCGACTGCTCAAGGAGATCCTGCCCATCCTCGATAATCTGGAGCGCGCCTTGGATCATTCTCGAGAGCAGGAAAACCTCAAGGCCTTGGTGGAGGGGATCGAGATGATTCAACGCCAGTTCCTCGCCGTTCTGGAGAGGTTCGGGGTCAGGCCCATCGACGCTCTGAATCAGCCTTTCGATCCTTCCGTGCACGAGGCCATGATGCAGGTGGAATCCGAGCAGCACGAACCCAACATCGTAATTCAGGAGTTGGAGAAGGGCTATTGGCTTCATGATCGGCTCTTGCGACCCTCAAGGGTCACCGTCTCCAAGGCCCCTGACAAAGGGGATCCTTCCATCGAATCGAAACCAGTCTGAATGGATATGACCAACGTAAGGAGGCCGGGATGAGCAGACCTATCGGTATTGATTTGGGAACCACCAACTCTTGCGTAGCGGTGATGGAAGGGGGCGAGCCCAAAGTCATTGCCAACGCCGAGGGGGGAAGGACCACGCCGTCTGTGGTGGCCTTTACGGAGAGTGGGGAGCGCCTGGTGGGCCAGATCGCCAAGCGTCAGGCCATCACCAATCCGGAGAATACCCTTTTTGCGGTCAAACGTCTCATAGGGCGAAAATACGATGACCCCGAGGTCCAACGCGACCTGAAGATCCTTCCTTACAAAATCGTCAAGGCCGCCAACGGGGACGCCCATATCGAGGTCCGGGGAAGGGTCTATGCCCCACCTGAGATCTCCGCCATGGTCCTCCAGAAGATGAAGCAGACCGCAGAGGACTACCTCGGCGAGAAGATCACCGAGGCGGTCATCACCGTGCCCGCCTACTTCAACGATAGCCAGAGGCAGGCCACCAAAGATGCTGGCCGCATTGCAGGCCTCAATGTCTTGAGGATCATCAATGAACCCACAGCAGCCTCCCTCGCTTACGGCCTCGACAAGAAGAAGGACATGAAGATCGCCGTCTTCGATCTCGGAGGTGGGACCTACGACATCTCCATCCTGGACATCATGGATGTAGACGGCGAGAAGTCCATCGAAGTCAAGGCCACCAACGGAGACACCCACCTGGGGGGAGAGGACTTCGACCAGAGGATCATCGACTACTTGGCTGAAGAGTTCAAAAAGGACCAGGGGATTGACCTGCGCAACGACCGTATGGCCTTACAGCGGCTTAAGGAAGCCGCTGAAAAGGCCAAAATGGAGCTGTCCACCTCCATGGAGACGGAGATCAATCTCCCCTTCATCACGGCCGATGCCAGTGGTCCTAAGCACCTCAACATGAAATTGACTCGCTCCAAACTGGAATCCTTGGTGGAAGATTTGGTGGAAAAGCTGGAAGGACCCTGCCGGCTGGCCCTCAAGGATGCGGGGTTAAGACCCCAGGACATCAACGAGGTGATCCTGGTGGGCGGTATGACCCGAATGCCTCGAGTGCAGCAGAAGGTCAAGGAGATCTTCGGCCGAGAGCCCAGCAAAGGGGTGAATCCCGATGAGGTTGTGGCCATGGGTGCGGCTATCCAGGCAGGAGTGCTCAAGGGCGAGGTCAAGGATGTGCTCCTGCTGGACGTCACCCCTCTTTCACTGGGCATCGAGACGCTGGGAGGGGTATTCACCAAGCTCATCGAGCGCAATACCACCATTCCGACGCGCAAAAGCCAGATCTTCTCCACTGCAGCGGACAACCAGACCGAGGTGAGCATCCACGTCCTGCAGGGCGAACGCGAGATGGCCGCGGACAACAAGACCTTGGGGCGGTTCAACCTCACGGGGATTCCTCCAGCGCCAAGAGGCGTTCCCCAGATCGAGGTGACTTTCGATATCGACGCCAACGGTATCGTCCATGTCTCCGCAAAGGATCTGGCCACGGGAAAGGAACAATCCATCCGGATCACAGCCTCTTCGGGTCTCTCGGAGGAGGAGATCCAGCGGATGATCAAGGAAGCTGAGGCCCATGCTGAGGAGGACCGGCGCAGAAGGGAACTGGCTGAGGCGCGCAACAATGCGGATAACCTGATCTACCACACGGAAAAGAACCTCAAGGAGTTCAGCGACAAGATCGATGCGGCCGAGCGCCAGAAGATCGAATCGGCCATTCAGAGGCTCCGCGAGGTTATGGACGGACAGGATCTCGACGCCATTAAAAGGGCCATGGAGGAGCTCCAGACGGCCTCTCACAAATTGGCCGAGGCCATGTATGCCAAAGCCTCCCAGCAGCAGCAACAGGCCTCAGCCGGGGAAGGAGGTCAACAGAGCTCATCGGGCCCCTCCAAAGAGGGGGAGGACGTGGTGGATGCAGACTATGAGGAGGTCAAGTAAGGACTCTCCGGAACACCCCCCAGATTCGGGGGCGAGGCGCAACGGTGGCATGAAGGACTTTGGGAGATCTGGGAGGAGTCGCAGACTCCTCCTTCTTTTTTCTGTAATCTGGATCGGCCTCCTGGCCATCTGGGGGATCGCTCATCCACTGGGGTCCGTGGCTTACCCCTTCCCCCGGACCCCGCCTTGTAGGGGCTCCTCCGTGGAGCTCCTGGAAGATCGACACCTGGAAAGGGTGCTCCTCGATCTGCTCCGCAGGGCCCGCAAGGAAATCTGGGTGGGAATGTTCTTCTTCAAGGCAGGGGATCCTCCTCGGGGCGCTCCGGGCCGCATCCTCGGGGAACTGATCCGAGCCCGAAAGAGGGGTGTGCAAGTCCATGTTCTCCTGGAGCAGCCCGAAGACCCCAGATCGGACCTAGCTTCCGACAACCGATCGACCTATCGCAGGCTGCTTCGAGCGGGCATCCAGGTGACTCTGGATCGACCCGATCGGCGCTCCCATATGAAGGTGGTGGTGGTAGACGGACGCTTCACCCTTCTGGGAAGCCACAACTTCACCCAGAGTGCTCTCCGATACAACCATGAGCTGTCCGTTCTGGTGGACTCGCCTTGTCTGGCCGGCCGGGTCCTCCTCTACCTCCGACGAATACTTCGTGAATCCGGGGCTCCTTAAAAATCTGCCCGCCCTGTGGAGGTCCCCCATTCCCTTTTCTCAGAGCCACTCCAGGGGGGCCTGGTCCACCAGGAACCGCTTCATCCCAACGCCAGGGAAGTGGACCACTACCCGCGTTCCGTTTTCGAGGATCTCCTGAACGCTCCCCACCCCGAAGGCCCGATGACGGACCCACCGGCCCACGTAGAGTCCCCGCTCTTCCACGGCCTCCAGGGATGGGCCTTGGGGAGAGCCTCCCAGCAGACATCCCTCCGGGATCTCCGCCAGGAAACGGGATGGTTCCTGAACCCGCCGAGCACCCCAGAGGAGGCGGGTAGCCGAATGGGTCAAGTAGAGACGCCTCTGGGCCCGGGTCATCCCTACATAACAGAGCCTCCGTTCCTCCTCCAGCGCTGCCTCGTCTTCCAAGGAAAGGCTGTGGGGAAAGAGCCCTTCCTCGAGACCCACCATGAACACCACGGGAAACTCTAACCCCTTGGCTCCATGGAGGGTCATAAGGGATACCCGCTCTTCGCCGTCCTCCATCCGATCCAGGTCATTGATGAGGGCAAGCCGCTCCAGGAATCCGGAAAGCCCAGTCTCTTCCTCTCCTTCTTCCCCGTACTCCTCCACTAGGTTCAGAAATTCCTGGATGTTCTCCATGCGATCCCGGCTCCGGGGATCCGAATCCCTCTCCAGTTCCTCCAGATAGCCNGTGGTCTCCAGGACCTTTCGTACCAGTTCCGCTACGGTCAATTGGTGCACCTGGGAGGCCAAGGCATCCATGACTCCCAAAAAGCGGCAGATCCGCGGTGCTATAGAGCCCCGACTTTTTCTGTCCTGGGTGAATCGTCTCAAAGCTTGGCTGAATGGAATCCCCTCTCTTCGCGCCAAGGCCCTCACGGACTCCACCGTGCGGGGCCCTATTCCCCGACGGGGAGTGTTTAGGATCCGGATCCAGCTCAAGTCATCCCCGGGATGGATCATGGCTCGCAAGTAGGCCACCAAATCCTTGATCTCCTTTCGTTCGTAGAATCCCACCCCCCCGTAAATGGCAAATGGGATTCGCCTGCGCAGGAGTTCCTCCTCCAGCACGCGGGACTGGGCGTGGACCCGATAGAAGACCGCCATTTCTCCCGGCCGTACCCCCTCTCTCTCCACGAGGTGGCAAATCTCTTGGGCCACGAACGAGGCCTCCTCCCGTTCATCTAGGGCGCAATAGAGCCGAACAGGTTCTCCTTGTTCATTGTCGGTCCAGAGGCGTTTGCCCTTCCGCATCCGGTTCCTCTGGATCACGGCTCCGGAGGCCTCCAGGATGGTCCGGGTGGAGCGATAGTTCTGCTCCAACCGGATGACCCGGGTACGGGGAAAATCCTCCTCGAATTGAAGGATGTTCGCCAGATCCGCTCCTCGCCAACTGTAGATGGACTGGTCGTCGTCACCCACCACACAGATGTTGCCGTGCTGCTCGGCCAGCCGCTTCACCAATAGATACTGGATGCGGTTGGTGTCCTGGAACTCGTCCACAAGCACGTGTCTCCATCGGCCCCGATAGTACTCGAGGATCTCGGGATGAGTCTCCCAGAGGCGGAGGGTCAGAAAGAGCAGGTCGTCGAAGTCCATGGCCTGGGCACTCAAGAGTCGACGCTGATACTCCTCGTAGACCCTGGCTGTGCGTTCGCCCAAATAGTCCCCTGCCCAAAGGCGCAGGGCCTCCTCCGGCCCCACGAATCGTTGTTTGGCATCCCGGATCCTCCAGAGCATCTGTCGAGGCGGAAAACGTTTGGGATCCAGGTTCACCTCCCGCAGGCATTCCTCCATGACCCCCATCTGATCCCTCTCGTCATAAATGGCGAAGTCCCTCTGATAGCCGAGAAGGTGGGCGTGTCCGCGAAGGACCCGGGCGCATGTGGAGTGGAAGGTGCTGATCCAGAGGTCTCCCTCGGAGCGGCCGAGAAGCCCCCAGATCCGTTCCCGCATCTCGCGGGCGGCCTTATTGGTGAAGGTCACGGCCAGGATATTCCAGGGACTGGCCTCCCCCCGTGCCAGAAGATGGGCTATCCGATAGGTGATGACTCGAGTCTTCCCACTTCCAGCCCCGGCCAGCACAAGCAGGGGACCTCCCCGATGGGTGACTGCATCCCGCTGGGGCGGATTGAGTGCAGCCAGCAGACGATCTTCCTCCAAACCCATCTCCCATTCCCCTCCCATGCTCCCCTTGGAGGCATCCTTTGCTTGGAATCCAGCCCTCATACCACGGAGGCTACTGAATCGTCCCCTCTGGAGAGGAGACATCACTCCACGGTGACGCTCTTGGCCAGATTCCTGGGCTGATCCACATCGGTCCCTTTGAGCACGGCGATATGATAGGCCAAAAGCTGCATGGGGACCGCCAAGAGGATGGGCGTCAGGTAGGAATTGTTGGCGGGAACCTCAATGAGTTCGTCCACCTTTTTCTGAAGCTCCTGCGGGGGGTCCGAGGCCACGGCTATGACGATTCCCTTTCTCGCCTTGACCTCTTCGATGTTTCCCATCACCTTCTCTAAGGTCCGGTCCTGGGTCAGGAGGACGACGACAGGGAGATATTCGTCGATCAGGGCGATGGGGCCGTGTTTCATCTCTCCGGCGGGGTATCCTTCCGCGTGGATATAGGAGATCTCCTTGAGCTTCAGGGCCCCTTCCAAGGCCACGGGATAGTTGATCCCTCGGCCCAAGTAGAGAAAATCCGTGGCGTTCATGAACCGCCGGGCCACCTCCTGGATCCGGGACTCCGCATGGAGGACCTCCTCCAGCTGGCCCGGCAGCCGGATCAGGTCCTTGAGCAGCCTTTGGGCATCCTCCATCGAAAGCTGTTCCCGAAGCGTCCCCAACTGGACGGCCAACAGGTAAAGGACCACAAGCTGAGTGACGAAGGCCTTGGTGGAGGCGACCCCGATTTCAGGGCCCGCTTGAGTGAAAAGGACTGAATCGCTGATGCGAACCAAGGTGGATCCGACCACATTACACACGGCCAGTGATCGGGCGCCGCGCAGCTGTCCCTCTCGCAGGGCGGCGAGGGTATCGGCCGTCTCACCCGATTGGCTGACGGCCACAAGAAGGGTACGAGAATCCACCAGAGGGTCCCGATATCGGAACTCCGAGGCCAAGTCCACCTCCACCGGGATTCGTGCGATTCCCTCCAACATGAATTTGCCGATGAGACCGGCATGGTAGGATGTGCCGCAGGCCAGGATCACGATCCTCTCCACCTCTTCGAGGAACTCCTCAGGAGGGCCTTGAGGGGTCAAAATCACCTGACCGGAGTCGGGGCGGATCCGTCCCCTGAAGCTGTCGATGACGGCCCTTGGCTGCTCGTGTATCTCCTTGAGCATAAAGTGGCGGTATCCCCCCTTTTCGGCCATCACAGGGCTCCAGTCGATCCGCTGCACAGGCTTCTCCAAGGGGCGGCCGTCCAGGGTGAAGATCTGGACCTTCCCTCGCTCCAAGACCGCCATCTCTCCGTCATCCAGAAAGATCATCTCTCGGGTGTACGGCAAAATGGCGGGAATGTCGGAAGCTAGAAAGTTCTCCCGGCTCCCCAGGCCGATGACCAGGGGGCTCTCCATGCGGGCCGCCAGGATACGGTCAGGGGCCCCTTCCCAGAGGATCCCCAGCGCATACGATCCCTTTAGCTGGGCTAGGGCCTCCCGGACGGCCTCCTCGAGGGTGGCCCACCGCTGAAGGGCACGTGAGATCAAATGACAGATCACTTCGGTGTCGGTCTCAGACCGAAATCGCCTCCCCTCCCTCCGAAGCTCTTCCCTCAGCTCCAGGTAGTTCTCGATGATCCCATTATGAACGACCACAACCCCGTCGGCCTCATGAGGGTGAGCGTTTTCCTCGGTGGGGCTTCCATGGGTGGCCCAACGGGTATGGCCCAACCCCACAGTCCCCCGCGTGGGGGTCTCGCGCAGCTTCTCTTGCAGGACGGCCAATTTCCCCACGGACCTCTGGATCTGAAGCTCGCCCTCGTTCAGGACAGCCACGCCGCTGGAGTCGTATCCCCGATACTCAAGCCTCTTGAGCCCTTCCAGGATTATCTCCTGGGCGGATCGTTCACCCACGTAGCCTACGATGCCGCACATGGTCGTCCTTTCACCCTTTCTTCGTTCGTCTTCGGGCCTTCCCTTGCAGGTTGACCTGTCGGGCCCGGGCGACCGCCAGGGCCTCCGCGGGGACGTCCTTGGTGATGGTGGAACCCGCCCCGATGAGCGCACCGCGACCCACCCTCACGGGGGCCACCAGTTGGGTGTCGCTCCCCACGAAGACTTCGTCCTCGATTACCGTCCGATGCTTGAACCTTCCGTCGTAATTGCAAGTGATGGTGCCGGCCCCGATGTTGACGTCCTCCCCCACCTCGGCATCCCCCAGATAGCTGAGGTGAGCGGCTTTGGTGCCTCGGCCCACCCTGCTGTTCTTCACCTCCACGAAGTTTCCGATGCGGGCGGAGGGACCAATGCGGCTCCCGGGACGGATATGGGCAAAGGGACCGATGGTCGAACCCGCCTCGACGCGGCTTCCCTGGATCACGCACCACGGGCGCACCGTCACCTCGTCCTCCAGTTCCACGTCCTCCAAGACACATCCTGCCTCGATCCTGCAATTCTCACCGATCCGGGATCCCCCCCGCACCTCCACATTGGGCCCCAGGACAGTGTCCCTACCGATGACGGCCCTCCAATCCAAGTAAACGGAATCCGGATCCCTCAGGGTGACGCCCTCCCTCATCCAGTGACGGCGCAGCCGCCACTGAAGGACCTCCTCGGCGTGGGCCAGCTCCATCCGATCGTTGATGCCAAGGAACTCTTCGGGGTTCGAGGTCTCGTACGTCTCCACCCCTTCCGATGCCAGGATCTCCACTGCATCGGTCAGATAATACTCTCCCTGCACATTGTCTCTACTTAGCCCTTCCAAGGCCCGAAAGAGGGGACGGGCCTTGGCGCAGTAAACTCCGGCATTGACTTCCTGGATCGCCCTCTCCTCGTCGGTGGCATCCTTTTCCTCCACGATGCGAACCACACGGCCCTTTCCGTCCCTAAGGATCCTCCCGTACCCGGTGGGGTCCTCCATCCGACCGCAAAGCAAGGTAAGGGCCCCTCGGTGCGAGCGATGACAGGACACCATCGCCCTGAGCGTCTCCTCTGTCAAAAGGGGCACGTCTCCACTAAGAATGAGGAGGTCCTTCACACCTTCCTCGAGGAGGACGCGAGCGAAGCCCAACGCGTGGCCCGTTCCAAGCTGAGGATCCTGGACCACGAACCGAAGGCCATATCCGTCCAGGGCCTGTTGAACGCTTTGGGCTGCGTATCCCACGACGACCACGATGGGATCGGCTCCCAGGGAACGGGCTAACTCAATGGGATAGTGAATCATCGGCAACCCCGCCAAGGGGTGGAGGACCTTGGGGATCCGCGACTTCATGCGCGTTCCCTTTCCTGCGGCCAGAATGACGGCGGCCAGAGACTTCATGGCCTCCTCCAAAACAAATGGACCTCCCCCCGGGAGGTCCTCCACGGGGCCTTCCCAATTTTGGCAGCGGGATTGGGAAGGGGGTTATTGTGCATGATGTGGGGATTATACCCCAGCCCTGAGAGGGGTCAAGAGGAAGAGCGGCTCCGAGGCGAAGACCCTTCCTCCCTCTGATATGGCACTATCTTACGAAATGGGCCGAGTAGACCCCCATCGGGGGGACTTGATCTTCCAGGAACTACGGGTTCTCTTTGGGGGATACTACAGAAGACCCGCAGAGTCGCCAAGCCAAACAGACCCGGCCTCTATGTGGAGATTCCATGATATTGGCCAAAGTCCCCTTCGGCCGGAGCAAGACCGACCTGTCCCCGGCGCGGCCGCGAAAGAGATCCGTTTCCCCGCCTGTGAAGAGTCGGTTGCATCATACATCCAATCACCGCCGCAAAGTAGCCGGCAACGGTCTCCTCTCCCTGGGGCATCATGCCCACGACTTCTTCGTCGGAACGGCAGAGGGCCTCGATCTTGGCAAGGGTCTCCGAGGTGATAGTGAATCGAGGGGACCGCGCCAATCCACAGATTAGCTCTACAGTCCCTTCCAGAGAGATTCGGCTCGCATTGATCACAAGATCGAACCAACTACTGTGGCAGACTCCACCCCATAGAGCTGCCTGCACCAGCGTTTTCGATTCTCGTCGATCCTCTTGACCATCCCCACGGCCCTTTCCTGGGTGACGCCCTCACGAAGGGCCGCAATGCGGGCCCGATCCTGAAGATCCGCCTCCACTCGGACCTTCAGGACCCCGGGGAAGTCTCTTACAAATACACGGCCTGAAAAGCCGTGGTAGACCACGTTGTCTTCCTTGAGACGACGAAAGAGGGAGGATTGGATAAAGGAAAGGTAGCGTCGCTTCCAGTAGACCATATTTTCCAAAACCGGAGGATCCACACCCAGAAGCCGAACTTCGGGGACATTGAATTCGCCGGAGGTCTCAAGCAACTCCTCACGGGAAAGGCAGTTATACCCCAACCTCCGAGCCACCTCCTCTCCCACTTCCTTCCCCATGGTATAGGCTCCCCTGGAAATCACTATTATGCCCATCGCTTCCCCCTCTCAATCAAAAGGGATGCCGGGGATTCAAGAGACTTCTAGCCTCCATGACAAGCCTTGGAGACAGCTTAATCCCCCATAAAGTGACATCGGAGTTACTTTCGACTTGGGAGTTGAAAAAGGCAGAAATTCTCTCAGGCCGGAGATGTAAGGGAAGATGTCAAGTCAATCCCCCAAAAGTTGTATTTTTGTCATCTTATATTTATCCAAAAAATAGGGCCACAACCGAAACAAAGTTCCCAGATTCAAAGGAAATGCTCTTTTCAATGGTTCATGTCGACAAAACGTTTCCCCAAAAAGACGTATAAGCACCCTTAGCCGAGGGTTCGATTAGCTTGAAAAGGTCTTCAAAAGCTTCTCTTTTTTCTCATTCACTCTAGCCTCCCCAAGCATTAATTCCCCAAATGTCCCCAACATCTACCGGGGGTCGGTGACGGGACGAAGGCGGGATCGGTTACAGATATAGGCTGTAAGCCCAGTCCCCACATCAGGAGCGCAGGGTCGGGGGCGAAGTTCCTTTGGATCCCCTCTACTATCTCCGGGTTCGGATGGAGTCGATATTGGAGATGGGTATGGAGATGCTCCCACCCATCATCCTCAAGATCAGTTTGTCACCCTCGCGATAGAAGGAGCTGGCTCGGATTTGGTTGCCGTTCTTCAGCACCACCACGCACTTCCCTCCCCGAACGGCCTCCTTGGGATCCAAGATGACCTCGCGAGGCGGAGGGCTGGGTCTGGGCGAGGCGGAGGAGGGCGAAGGCTTGGCGAACCCCGCTTGACGCCGAGGAGCGGGAAGGGCGGCCATGGGAAGGGCACCCTTTTCCGGAGGCACGAATTCCAGCCCCTTGAGGCTGCATCGGACCCAGAACCTGTCGCCGAGAGCCGTCATTTTTTCCATGTCCTCAAAGGTCTTCTCATCGATGGTCCAGACCGCCCGGTTCCCCATCACCTCCGTGGCATTGGTGTCGAGGATCTCCGTGGGAAGCTCCACCGTGAGGGAGATGCGAAAGTCCTTAAAAAAGGCCCTCATGGATTCCCTAAGGGCCGATTGCATCTCCTTCATGTCCACCTCCTGCCCCTCCTCCCCAGGTGAGCTGGCCTGGACCCGCGTGGGTGGGGCCGAAGCTCCGCCCTGCATGCCCTTCTTTAGAACGGAGGTCAGAACTAGCTGATCTCCTTCCTTGTAGAAGAGAAAACGCTTGCGCATCCCCGGCGCCTGGAAGAAGGCCGACGCATCGGAGAATTCAATGCAGTACTCACCCACAAAGCGTTCCTCCACCACATCGAAAGAGGATCGAACGATCTTGACCCCGGGGCCTTGGAAATTCCTCTCCAGCTCCCTCAGCGAAGTAATAAAGTCCGATTTGCTCGAGGGCCCTTGGAGTCCCTTCTGGATCATGGAGGTCAACTCCTTGGAAAGGACCTGGCGGGATTCGTAATATCCGCTTCCGTCCTTCCGAATCACGATCTTCTCTTCCAGGTCGATGCACCCTGCAGAAAGGATCAAAAACCCCAACGAGAAGATCCAAAGTCTCTTCATGATCGCATCTCCTTTGTCGGAGTTCTGTCCAAGTTATCGTCCCTTTTCATAGATCATTTATCGGTGCGATGCAAGGAAAACCAAAGCCGCTATTTTCACTCCTTTTTTCACCTCAAAGGACCCCATTTACGGTGCCCCTCTCATCTTCTCTTGCCCTCCACAGGGAGAAGGGGTTAGGGTAGGATGGAATTTGCTGTAAGGCATCGTAGGCCGCCGAGGGGATCTGCTCGGGACGGAGACAAGATCCCCCACCGGTGGCCGGAGAGAACGGGCAGGCCCTTTTACCACGGCATGCTTTGAACCAACCAATGATAAAGGGGAAAGACTATGGATCTTTTCGATGCCATCCGCAACAGGCGAAGCTGTAGGGAATTCCTTTCCGAACCCGTTCCCGAGGAGACCCTCCATCGGATCCTCAACGCCGCGGTCTGGGCCCCCTCTCCTCTCAACGCCCAGCCATGGGAGTTCATCGTCATCACTAACCAGGAGGCGAAGGAGAGGATCTATGCGGAGGCAGAGCGGAGAAGGGAATGGCTTAGGGAGCGAAGCGGCTGGAAGTGGCTGGGGCGCTATCGTGTGGAGTTTCTTAAATCTGCTCCGGTGATCGTCGCAGTGGTGGGGGACCCAGAGAAGACCGGCGCGGACCGGTTCTTGGAAGGAGGAGGCCTGGGTTACCAGCACGCTTGCGCCGCGGCGATCCAGAACATGCTCTTGGCAGCTCATGCCCTGGGCCTTGGAGGGCTTTGGTTCACCCTCTACGACCTCAAGGTTATAGGAGAGATCTTGAGAGTGGAGCCACCCAAAGTGCCCCTGGCTCTCGTCTGTATCGGAAAGGCGAGAGGGGAGCCCCTACAGACCCCGCGGAAGCCCCTTTCGGAGACGACTCGCTATCTCCGCTAGGAAGTCATCCTCGGCCGGGGCCTCGGGGATCAGCCAGGAACTTCCTTACTCAGACGAATCCGGAGACCATCATAGGAGCCCAGGGGCGGCTCCACCTTGGGCTGACCCCCTCGGGGCGGAAATAGGGACGTATCCATTGACGCGCCAGCGAACATGGTCATGTGGGTGACGATGTCCTACAGTTAGACAGTGGAAGGGAGAAAAGGATACCTTTTCTGCCTAATTCTTAGTGGGATTCGCGCTTTGAGGCAACGATGCCCCTCACTCGTAGGCAGACGGGGGTTCCTCCTGAGGGTGAAGGCCAGATTGGAAAGACTCTGCTCCGGGGAGATAAGCAGAACTAGGATATTACATAGACGCGATCACCCTCTCGGACCTTGTCCTTGACCTTGATCCCCACGGCCTGTCCTGCCTCGGCCTCTTGAACCGAGCTCTTCTCGATCTGCATGGACTCCACCACCTGCTCGAATCGCGGGGCCGCTCCTTCCACAAGGATCGTGTCTCCGACCCTGAGCCTGTCGGTCAGCTCCACGGCAGCCACCCCGATCTTACCGAAGTAGTGGACCACCCTTCCTACCAGCCTCTTCTCGCCGCTTCTTTGCTCGGTCATGAAACCCTCCTTTCCATGGTCCTTTTTATGACCCGTCACTCTTTTCCCCAAGGGGTAGGGAATCCGACCCACGGCTGACCCTCTCCTCCCCACAAGGGCCGCCTCTCTTCTGTCGACCTCCTAAACCACCTCTCACGCGAGGCGGAAAGGCCCTCTCTCACGTGGGTTACGCGCCGGCCCTATTCTTGTCTTCCGGTGAACCTGAGAACTGGTACAGGCCGCAGAGTCGGAGCATCCAAAATCTATACGCCCCTCGAACCCTCTGTCAAGGGTTCGTCTCCTTGGCTCCTTCCTTCCCGGAGATACCCTGACAAAGGAACTCACATGGTTTGTGTTTCCCCTCTGCGGCCTGCCCTGGGTTTCCATTTCCCCTTCTCCCAGCGCAGGCCGCCGCATTCGAATGTTTCATCTGCAAAGGAGACAAAGGCCCACCCCTGGGTCGAGGCTGGCTTCAAACCACGGCAGCCCTGGCCTGGATTGAAAGGACGTGGTAGCGTATCTAGAGCGGCCCGGGGCTCCAGGGATCGTAACGCCGCTCATAATCCAATCTCTAGGAGGGGATGTTATGGGGTCGAACACCTCTGGGAAAATCCGGACCCTTGGGGCAATGACCATCAAAACCCTTCTTCTGTGCAGTTTGACTGCGGCGACGGCGGCCTGCTCGCAGGCCCTCCAGATCACCGTGCTCTACGATCACATCTACGAGCTCAGGCCTGGAGATTCCGTCCTTATGGAACAGGAGGTCATCGGCTCGGTTGACTCCATCGAGGTCACCCCCGAGGGACGATACGCGGTACGAATCAAGATCGAGAAGGAATCCCGTTCCCGGGTGACGGACCATTGTCGCTTTCTGATCCAGAAGGATCCCCACCGGCCTCAGAGGAAAGCGCTGGAGATCCTCTGCACAGGAAAGCCAGGAAGCCCTCTAGCCGATGGATCCACAGTGGAGGGGACCTCTCCCTTTGATATGCTCCTGGATAGGAGCGCCCGAGACCTCCAAAACTGGGCGGAGCAGCTCCGAAGGGAGATGGAGCGCTGGAGGAAGGACCTGGAGGACCTCCCTGAAAAGGAATGGTTTCGAGACTTGGAGGAGCAAATGGACATCTGGGCCCGCTCTCTTGAGAAAGCGGGCAAAGAGGCCCGGCGCTACTTTCGGGACGAGATCCTCCCCTCCTTGGAGGAGGCCCTCGAGGCCCTTCGCAAGAAGCTCAAAGAGGAGGGGAGAGAGAAGGAGACCGACCAGCTCCGACAAAAGCTCGATGAACTGAAGGGGATCTGACCCGACGATACAACACCCGACCGCCCGCCTGAGAGATGTCCATGTCGGATCGCGATTCCACCGTCGATGTGAGAGTCCTCTTCACTTTGACCTTGGTCCATTTCCTCGGCGACTTCTACTCCTCCTTCATTCATCCGCTGCTTCCCCTCTTTGTGNAGAGATTCGCCCTCTCCTTGGCTCAAGTGGGTCTCATCACTGGCCTGAGCCGGCTCCTGGCCTTCATCGTTCAACCCACAGTGGGCTATATGGCCGACCACTACAGGAGCCGATTTTTCGTATTGGCAGGGCCGCTGCTGCCCATCCTCTTCATCCCTTTGGTGGGTGTAGCTCCCAGCTTTCCTCTCCTTCTGGCCTTTATCGCCTTGGGATCAGTGGGCTCTTCCATGTTCCACCCAACCCTCGCGGGGATGGTCTCGGCCTATGCAGGTCGACACTTCGGGTTCTCCATGTCCATCTTCAATATGGGAGGGACCCTGGCCTTCGGAGTCGGCCCCCTATTCATCACCACCTTCGTGGGGAGTCTTGGGCTTTCGTGGACCCCTGCCACCGCTATCCTCGGGTTGGTGGCCATGGTTCTACCCTTCCGGATCATCCCCCACCCTCAGGGCGAAGGCCTGCGACGCTACGGCTTTTTGGGATCCCTCCGCCAGATCCTGGGCGGAGTCTGGCGCCACATCCTGATCATCTGGACGGTTATGGTCCTGAGGGCATTTGTGGGCCAGTCCTTCCTGACCTTCATACCGGTCCTTTACGCCCGCGAGGGCTTCTCACTCCTTTCCATAGGGACAATGGTCTCCCTTTTTACTGTAGCAGGTGCCCTAAGCGGGCTTTTGGCCGGACGCATGGCGGATCGGATCGGATACAAGCCCATCTTCCTCGCCACCTTCGGGCTGGCCACCCCAGGCCTCTATCTGCTGGTGCATGCCCGCGGAGGGTGGGTCTATCCCTCGGTCTTTCTCACGGGTTTCCTCGTTCTGGCCACCCTCCCATTGGGCGTCGCCATGGCCCAGGAGTTCGCCCCTAAAGGTCGATCTATGGTCTCGAGCCTCATGATGGGGCTGGCCTTTGGCACAGGCGGAATGTTGACTCCCTTGACCGGCAAGCTGGCCGATATCTTCTCCATCAGGGAGGTGCTGTCGGCCCTCTCCATCCTCCCGGTTCTGTGCGTAGGATTGATCGTCCTTCTCCCAGAGGCGCGCGCCCTTCGGAAAGAAGACGGCGATCCTTCGGACTGAAGAGTGTACAGGATGAGTGGTCCCATCCGCCCAGCGTCTCACTCAAAACCGGGCTTTTTTACGCCACCGACCACGGAGAACGTTGCATCTGGACATATGGAGAACACGCTCCTTGCTTGAAATGTAGGATATTTGGGATCCCTCTCCGTGTTTCAACGGACTTTGAAGATAAAAGCCGCTGATACCGACGGCGTTCCATGAAGGGATTAAGCCAAGAGACCACAGAGGCGGCCGGTCAAAAGGATTGCACATGGCCGTCTTTGCCGGTAAGATCACGGGAAACGCCTCCAGGATATGCAAGGACGTTATAAATGGAAAAAGCAACAATGGAGGGGATGCCATGGCGTATGGATACAACGGACGGATCCTCAAGGTGAACCTGACCGAAGGCAAGATTGACGAGGAGCGGCCTGACGAGCGGATCTATCGTCTCTATATGGGAGGCTCCGCCTTTTCCCTCTACTATCTCCTCAAGGAGATGCCCGCGGGGGTGGATCCGTTGGGCCCGGAAAACCGATTGGTCTTTATGTCCAGCGTGATCTCCGGAGCCCCCATTGCCGGGCTGACCCGCTATACCGTGGCGGCCCGATCCCCCCTGACCGGGGCCTTCGGAGAGGCCGAGGCTGGGGGATTCTGGGGTCCGGAGTTGAAGATGGCTGGCTTCGACGGCATCGTCTTCGAGGGGCGATCCCCCAAGCCCGTCTATCTATGGATCCACGACGGAGAGGCCGAGCTACGGGACGCCTCCCATCTTTGGGGAAAGGACACAGGGGAGGTCCAGGATCGGATCCGCGAGGAGCTGGGCGACCAAAGGGTCCGCGTGGCCCAGTGCGGTCCCGCGGGAGAGAAGCTTGTGCGCTATGCCTGCATCCTCAATGAGCTCAAGCATGCCAACGGCCGCACTGGGATGGGCGCCGTCATGGGCGCCAAGAACCTGAGGGCCGTGGCGGTCAGGGGCACCAAGAAGCTCGCCTTCGCAGATCCGGAAAAGGTCCGACAGATCGCCAAAAAGGTCGTGGAGCTCATCCCCCAGTTCCCCATGGCACGGAACTTCAAGAAGTTCGGCACACCCGTATTCGTCATGCCATTGCAGGAATCCGGGATCCTTCCCACCCGAAATTTCCGGGCGGGACGCTTTGAGGGAGCCCGCGCCATCTCAGGTGAAACCATGACCGAGACGATCCTGGAGGCCACCAAGGGATGCTACAGTTGCGCCATCCACTGCAAGAGGGTCGTCAAAGTCGAGGGCAAGTACGCCGCCCGTCCCGAATACGGGGGGCCGGAGTACGAGACCCTTGCATCCTTGGGCTCTTTCTGCGGCATCGACAACCTGGAGGCCATCGCCCATGGCAACGAGATGTGCAACCGGTGGGGTCTCGACACCATCTCCACGGGGGTCTGCATCGCTTTCGCCATGGAGTGCATGGAAAAGGGAATCCTCTCGCGCGATGATACGGACGGTATGGATCTGCGATTCGGCAACGTGGACGCCATGCTGGAGATGATCCGCAAGATCGCCTTTCGAGAGGGGTTCGGCGATCTCCTGGCTCAGGGCGTCCGGGAGGCCGCCCGCAAGATCGGTCGGGGAGCTGAGGCCTACGCCATGCACATCAAGGGCCAAGAGCTGCCAATGCACGACCCACGGGGGAAGAAAGGACTCGTGCTCTCATACGCAGCCTCTCCCACCGGGGCCGACCACATTGAGGCGCCCCACGATACCGCCTTCCTCTCGGAGACCCCCATGCTCTACGAGTGCAATCCTGCAGGCGTGGTGGAACCCATCGACGCCCTGGACCTGAGTCCCAAGAAGATCCGTCACTTCGTTCACACCCAGCAGATTTGGAACTTCTTCAACTCGTTGGGGATCTGCAACTTCGCGGCCGCCCCATACTCAGCCCTGACCCTCCCCCTTTTGACCGATGCAGTGCGGGCCATCACCGGGTGGAACACGAGCCTCTATGAGCTGATGGAGCTGGGGGAGCGGACCATCACCATGGCCCGTATGTTCAACGTCCGAGAGGGCTTATCCCGAAAGGACGACTATCTCCCGGACCGACTCTTCGAGCCTCTCGAAGAGGGGACTCCCGCCGAGAAACGAATCACCCGGGAGGAGTTTGACAAGGGACTTCGCCTCTACTACGAGGCCTTGGGCTGGGACCCGGAAAACGGAGTACCCACCCCGGGACGATTGAGCTACCTCGGGCTGGACTGGCTGATCCTCTAGTCCGAAAGGGCTCGCAGGATCCGACGGTTTGCGGCCTCTGACCGCCTCTTACATCAAGATCCCTTGTGGGAAGGGCGAGCCCCGAAGGCTCGCCCTGAGAAGTCTATCTGGGGGGATGAAAGTCTACCTCCAGCTCCACCGGGGGGGCCTCCGGCAGGACCTCGCGGGTCTCCATCAAGTGCATCAGGGTAGTCTGAATGATGTGTTTCAGTCGGGCCGTATTGTCGATGGCTGTGCGAACGGGTTCGGCCTTTTCCCCTCGGGTGTACCGGGCGGCGTTTCGACCTATGGCCCGATAGTGCTCGAGGGTAAGCAAGTTGGCCTGAGGAAGCAGCTCCAGGTTGTTCAGAGGTGGGAGATCCTTCTGATGAATGACCACCGTTCCCTTGGACTGGAGCCCGATACCGATACCGGACCCGCTCAACTGCGCCGCCCGGTGGCCGATGAAGGCGCAGTCTGAGGTCTCCCGGATCCGAACCACACGGGCCCGCCCCCCTTCCTCCTCGAGTCCCTCAATCAAGGCCTTTAAGACCTCATCGTGAGGAAGATTGTTGATGGTGGCCCCTAGAGTCGTCCCGAATGCTGGGCCAACCCCTATGACCACCTCTTCGGGCCGATTCCCTACCCTCGCCTCCCCTCGCTCCCTCAGGGTCCATCGGAGGGGCCGGAAGGGACGCAGTTGGCCCATCTCCCTGGGGTCTCGGGCCTGGGGGAGGGCGCAGATACGTTGCCAAAGTTCACCGGAGAGGCGGTAACCTGTCCCCGGCCCTCGGTAATCATTGGGGTCGTTGATGGCACTCAAGACGCGGAAGTTCTCATCGAAGATGGCCGAGGTCTGAAGGTAATCCCCACTGACCCGTTGTTTCTGTATCTCCAAGATCCGCTCGGCCACGTCCCTGAATCCCTCCCGGTGGAGGATCTTCGCCACCTCAACGCCCGTGATAGACTCGTCCAGAATCCGCTGGGCGGCCTCCATGTCCGCAACGCGGTCCCGCTCTGGCATATCCCGGCTGCCGTGGGCATAGGCAGCGGCCTCGACCTCCTCGTCGGTAATGGGAGGGAACCCTAGGGCTCGGAAGAGGGCCTGCATGGCCCTTCCGGCCTTTCGGCGCACCTCGATCACCTCCTCCTCGCTCACAGGGACCATCCCCCCATTGACCTGGAAGTCCCTCTGGAGGACCAAGTAGTCGTCATAGTCCTCGGCATCGAAGTTGCCCCCACCGAAGAGGTTGTCCTCGCGGGGGATGGAGCTGTATCCCGAGCAGATGAAGTCGGTCCCTGGAAGGAACTGTCCCATCAATTTGGCGCTCTTCCGAATCTGGGAGTGAGAGGAGAGGGCGTCGTTTCCCGAGGCCACCTCCAGGTCCAGGAGCATGGCAATGAGGTTCTCGGCCCACACAGTTCGACTCCCCCCCGGAACGGCCATAGGCAGGGCAATGCAGCTTATGGATCCGTTTTGGGTCCCCTGGACGCCCGCCCCTCGGATGCACATGAGACAGCGAGTCTCCAAATAGAGCATGGACTTGCCCTCAGCGTTCCCCATGAGCACTTCGGCCCCCGTCCCCGATGTGAAACGTACCTTGATCCCCCTGGAGGCGTAGGCCGCGGCCAGAAAGGCCTTGGACCAGGGGCTGTCATCCCCGTCCGCGAAAGTGGACTCCGTCCCGTACACGGAGAGGGTCTCGGAGTAAGTGGTCAACCCCAGCATCCCGAGCTTGAGGTTGAGGGCTTCTTCTACGGCACACTGAGTCAGCACTCCGCCACGTCCCGTCTGGGAGCCCACCAGCAGGGCCAAAGCGTTCAAAGGGGCGAATCGGGAGACCGCCACCGTGGTCTCCTCTTCGGCGAACCCCCGAAGTGCCGCTTCGGCCGCATCCGCGGCCAAAAGGACTGGGTTCTCCCTGAGGTTCGTGACATGAGCCTGATTGGCCGGAGTCCTTCGGGCCCGCAATTTCTGGACCCCCATCATCATCTCCACGGCGTTGAGATGGCTGACCGCCTCCACGATCTTGGCGGGGGTGAGCCCCGCGAAGACCTCGATAACCCGTTGGCGGGGCACAGCGATGTCTACGATCATGCGGGCCAACTCCAGTGAATCCATGGCCATGGACTCTTCGGCACGCGACAGATCCAGGGCGTGCTCCACGATAAAGGAATCGATGATATCGAATTCGTGCCGGGCCTTTCCATCCATCTCCACCACGACCCCGTCCTGCAGCCTCAAGCTGGGAGTCGGGTCCAGGGGACTCTCCATACCGATCAACCCCTCCTCGGGCCAGGGCTGGATGAAGGTCTCCCGGTTGATCTCCCTCTTGGCGAGGATCTCAAAACGCCTGGATCCCCTCATGATCCTCCTCCCTTCCCCATGTCGGTCTCGCCCTTCTTGAGCAACCCCCTCCTCTCGTAGACCTCAGCGGCCTCACGCACGAAGCGAGCATTGTGCACGGCTCCATAGCGGGACTCCAGCTCGTCCGCGATCCGAAGGAGCTCCTCCTTGGTGGAGCGGCGGGGTCTCAAGGCATTATAGATGGCCAGGACCTCCTCGTCCGGCACCAGGGTCAACTCCTTGGCCCGCCGGAAGTTGGCCGCGAGGGAGGGCCTGCCGTGCGACTCCGCAATCCTCGCCTGCATCTCCAGGGTCTCGGCGCGGATGCGGACTTCCCGGGCGTCGATCTGGTCGGCAAGGAGGTTCTCCATGGAGATCTCGTCGAAGGCCCTCCCCGATGGCGTTTTGAGAAGCTCGGGCCTTCGGGAGGCCAGGGGATAGTCCCGTAGAGGATCGAACTCCTTCTCCGTTGCCATGTATCACTCCTCCATCTGTCCATCTATATGGATATTTATTAAGAGGCCTCCCTCACTGTCCTTTCACCCGGAGGCCATCCTTTTCCTTACCACAAATGCACCCCGCGTTCAACGACGAGACCCCTTGAAAATCGGGAAAAGACCAGCTCTTGAGGGGTTGTGGGAAGGAGGGCCATCCGTTAAGATCCCCCTTTGAAGAAAGATCGATGAAGGCGGCCGTCCCCCTCGGTGAAGGGGTATCTCTCTATGGACCTTTGGGACGGCCGGGCCTTTTCCTCTGTCCTCTCATGACGACCCGAAAGGAGGAGGAGATGAACTTCAAACCCGAAGATGTCGTCTTTCACCGGGAGGAATACCAGGCCCACCTGGCCGCCAAGCGTCCCAAGGACTATCCCCCCCTCACCAGGAAGGAGGTGGTGGGAAAGGCCTCTCTCCGCCATAGGCGGCCCAATCCTTACATCCAGGGGGGCAAGGCCCTTGTCTCCTTTGTGGTGGCTGACCACGACCTCAAGGAGGATATCCGCAAGGCAGTGGAGAAGATCGGAGGGCTCGAGCGGGCTTTTAAGCCCCAGGACCGCATTCTGATCAAGCCCAATTTCAACAGCGACGATCCCCCCCCGGGATCCACTGCCCTGGACTTCCTCGAGGCGGTCATCGAGCTGTTGAGGGAGCACGGCTACAGCCGGATCACGGTGGGGGAAGGATCGGGCAGGCCGTGGGTCCCCACCGAGAAGGTTCTCAAGAACACCGGCATGTTGGATAAGATGGCCCAACTGAGGGTGCCTGTTTTGGATTTCGATCGATCTAAGTATCTGGAAGTCCCCATCGATGGGGACTTCCTCGATGTGGTCGCATACCCCAAGGATTTGGAGGAGTTCGACAAGATCCTCTACCTCCCCACCATGAAAACGCATTATCTGGCAGGATTCTCCATGAGCCTGAAGCTCACGGTGGGCTTCGTCCACCTCTGCGACCGGTTCCTACTCCATGGGGACAACAACATGTTCGTCTCCCAACGCTCTGCGGAGATCTCCATCCCCATCAAGCCCGATCTCATCATCATGGATGGAAGGGTCTCCTTTGTCAGCGGAGGCCCCGCCATCGGGCTCAAGGTACACCCGGGTGTGATCTTGGCCTCTGGGGACCCCGTTGCCTTGGATGTCCAGGGAGTCCGACTCCTTCAGAACTACGCCGCCGTCAATCACCTCACTGGGGATGCATGGGACCTGCCCCAGATCAAGACGGCGGTCCGCCACGGCCTAGGGGTCAAGGATGATGCGGAGTTCCTCCTGGTCCGTTGAGACATCCCGCTCATGGGGCATAGCCGGCCCTCCTTGAGGGGCTTAAGGGAGGGAGAAATGAAAAGAGAGATAATCGATCTTTTCGATCTGACAGGAAAGGTGGCCATCGTCACCGGAGGCAATCAGGGGATCGGCTTCGCCATCGCAAGGGGGTTGGCCGCCGCAGGCGCCCATGTGGTCATTGCCAACCGAAGGGCCTCCGAGGGGGAGAAGGCCGCTCAACGCCTGCGGGATGAGGGACTCCAGGCCACTGCCATCCCCACGGACGTGGCCCGTGTTTCATCCATACGGAAACTGGCCACCCGGGTCCTGGAGGAGCATCCGGCCATCGACGTGCTCGTCAACAACGCGGGGGTCATCGTGCGGAAACCGGCTGAGGACTTCACCGAGGAGGAATGGGATCACATCTTGGAGATCAACCTGAAGGGGCTCTTCTTCTGCTGTCAGGTGGTGGGGCGGGAGATGATCCGAAGGAGAAAGGGAAAGATCATCAATATTTCCTCCAATGTCTCCGAAGTGGCCATGGAAGGCAGATCTGTCTATGCTGTGTCCAAGGCCGGTGTCTCGCATCTGACCCGTGCCTTGGCCCTGGAGTGGGCGCCATACAACGTCCTCGTCAATGCCATTGGCCCCGGTCCCACCATCACGGATCTGAACCGCAACTACTTCCAGGAGCACCCCCAGGACCTGGAGGCGCGGATCAGATCCATTCCACTGGCACGAATGGGAGATCCCAAGGACTATGTGGGGGCAGCCGTCTTTTTGGCTTC
Source organism: Desulfarculaceae bacterium JdFR-97 (assembly GCA_002010915.1). Classification (GTDB taxonomy): domain Bacteria; phylum Desulfobacterota; class Desulfocorpusculales; order Desulfocorpusculum; family Desulfocorpusculum; genus JdFR-97. Next base: position 122,810 of record MTPG01000049.1, read on the forward strand.
TGAGGCATCCAACTTCATCACCGGCCAGACACTCTTGGTGGACGGAGGTTCCACCATCTGGTAGCCGAAAGCTGAAAGGAGCGCCTCATTCCGTGTTGATGCGCCTCTGGGTCTCCTGCTCAAAGAGGTGAATGCGGTCGGTGTCGAGCACCAATTCGATCTTTTCATTGGGCTTGGCACGGGTTTGAGGGTCGACCCGGGCCGTGAGCGTGTGGCCCCCGGAGCGGACGCTGAGGAAGACCTCGGACCCCAAGGGCTCCACCACCTCCACGATCCCCTCAATGGTGCTCCCTTTGGGCCTCTTGGAGGCGAATGCCTTATCCTGGATATGCTCGGGCCGAATTCCGCACAGCACCCGCCTCTCCTTGAGGTCCTGGAGGCGTTCGGCCTTGGAAGGGGGCAGTAGCAACTGAAAGTTCCCCGCATCCAACCACACTCCATCCTCCAACTGCACAAGCGTGGCCGGGATGAAATTCATGGCTGGGCTCCCTATAAATCCAGCCACGAAGACGTTCACCGGATAGTTGTAGACCTCCATGGGGCTTCCAACTTGCTGGATCTCACCATCCTTCATGATGACGATCTTGGTCCCCATGGTCATGGCTTCCACTTGGTCGTGGGTAACGTAGATGATCGTGGTCCTGAGCTGATTGTGCAGCTTGGAAAGCTCTGCCCGCATCTGGACCCGGAGCTTGGCGTCCAGGTTGCTCAAGGGCTCGTCGAAGAGGAAGACCGAGGGCTGACGTACGATGGCCCTCCCCACCGCCACTCGCTGCCGTTGTCCTCCTGAGAGTTCCCTGGGCTTCCTGGTCAACAACTCCTGAATCCCCAGGATCTCCGCGGCCTCCCTCACCCTGCGATCGATCTCTTCCTTGGGGCGCTTGCGGAGCTTTAGGCCGAAGGCCATGTTCTGGTAAACGGTCATGTGAGGATAGAGGGCGTAGTCTTGAAAGACCATGGCGATGTCTCGATCCCGCGGTGGGAGGTCGTTCACAAGGATATCTCCAATGTAGATCTTTCCCTCGGTCACCTCCTCCAGACCGGCGATCATTCGTAGGGTCGTGGACTTCCCGCACCCGGACGGGCCCAAGAGGACCAGAAACTCCTGGTCGTCCACCTCCAGGCTGAAATTCTTGACCGCTTGCACCCTTCCGAAATTCTTGGAGACATTCTCCAGAATCACCTTGGCCATNAAACCGCCCTCCTGATCATCCTCGACTCTTTAAAGACCTCATCGAGGGACCCAACCCACGGAAAAGGAAGAGAGCTTTTCCTCCCCGAGCTCTCCGAAAAGATCATCGAAGGGTTCCTCGAGTGAGCCCGGCAATATAATAATCCATGAGGAACGCAAACAACACGACCACGGGGATCGAGGCCAATAGCGCCCCTGCCATCAATTCACCCCAGAAGTAGACGTCTCCACGGATGAGGGTCGTGTAGATCCCATTGGTAAGGACCATCTCGTTCTCTCGGTAGATGTAGGCCAAAGGATAAAGGAACTGGGCCCAGGAGACGGTAAAGGCGAACAACGTGGCGGCGATCAAACCCGGGGCCGCCACAGGGAGAAAGACCTTCCACAGCATCTGGATGTAGCTGGCCCCGTCCACGAAGGCCGCCTCGTCCAGGGCCTTGGGAATCGAAGAGAAGAACCCGATGAGGATCCAGGTGCAGAAGGGCACGGTCAACGTGGGATAGAGAAACAGGAGAGACCACTTGGAGTTCAGAAGCCCCAACGCCCCCACCACCTTATAGAAGGGGATGAAGAGCAGGGTCGGCGGCACCAGGTAGGTGCAGAAGACCCCCACCCCGAAGTGGCGCGAGCCGAAGAACCGAAGCCGCGAGATGGCGTAGGCCGCCAGGATGCTGATGGCCATGGTGATGATGGTCACCAGTCCAGCGATGAGAAAGGAGTTTTTGAACCACGTGACGTAGGCGGTCTCGAAAAAGATCTTCTTGTAGTGAGCCAGGGTGGGCTTCCCCTGGATGATCAGTGGGACCCCCTTGAGGCTGGTGATCTCGGTGTCCGTCTTGAAAGAGGTGATAAGCATCCAGTAGAGGGGGAAGAGGAAGAAGACCAAAAAGGGGACCAGAGCGCAATAGGAAATGAAGACCTTGGCCCTTTTCCTTCGTGCAAGCGACTGGATCATTCCTCACCTCGGGCAATGTTTCTCAAGATAAAAAAGGCGGCCAGTCCCAGCACAGGGAACATGAAGAGCGCTACTGCAGCACCCCTAGGCAGATGACCGGCCTCGATTCCGATGTTGAAGGCGTAGGTCCCAAAGAGATGAGTGGTATATCTCGGCCCACCTCGGGTCAGGATCCTCACGATGTCGAAGTTGGCGAACGTCACGATGGTGGAGAACATGACCGTAATGGCGATGAGTCGGCTCAACATGGGCAAAGTCACATAACGGAAACGCTGGACAGCGCCAGCCCCGTCGATCTGGGCCGCTTCGTAGAGGCTCTCCGGGATGGATTTGAGACCGGCCAGGTACATGATCATGAAGAAGGGAGTCCCGAACCAGATGTTGGTCACGATGGTGGAGACCCGCGCCCAGAAGGGATCGCTCAACCAGGGCTTAGGGGTCCCTCCAAGCTGAACCAGGACCCAGTTGATGGCGCTGTGGGTAGGCTCGAAGACCCACCACCATCCCAGAGAACTCAGGGCCAAGGGCATGACCCAGGGGATCATGGAAACACCTCGCCACAGGCGCTGTCCGGCTAACGGAAGATTGTTGAGGATCAAAGCCAAGGCTAGCCCCAGGGTGGCCTTGAAGAAGACGGCGATCAGGGTGAAACGGAAAGAGTTGCCCACCACAAGCCAAAAGGTCCCGTATCCCAGCAACCTCCCGAAATTCTTGAGCCCCACCCATTTGGTCTCCGACTTGTTGAGCATGCTCAGGTAAAGGGAGTAGCAGAAGGGATAGACCACAAGCCCCACGATCAAAATGAACAGGGGAAGCACCATCCAATAGGCCGCATAGCGACGGGACCGAAGGATCTTCAGGAAGGAGGGAGACGACTTTCGATTCACCACGGAGGCAATGGACCGCATAACCGAAAACCCCTTAGGAAGGATCGAAAAGAGGGGGGGAAGACCCCCCCCGACGTATCGGCCTCAGAGGCCTATCCGATTACCATCTCGAGTTCCTTGGCGCACCACTTCATGGCCTCTTTGGGCGACATCTCCCCGGTGGTGGCCTTGGCCGTCATCACCGGAATGATGTATTTGCTGTAGATCTGAACAGCATATTCCGGCTTTGCCGGGTAGCCGCCCACGATGAGCTTCTCGTCCCCCCGAGGGATGTAGTTGTACTGGGTACCCTTGGGAGGCCCCACCTCTTCCCAGACAGGATGGGCATGGAGGGGCTTCAATTGGGGCATATCGTACCCCTGGGCCGCCTCCAGGATCCTCCATTGCTGAGCGCTCTCAAGGAGGTACATCAACAGCTCCTTGGCCGCCTTCTTCTCCTTGCTCCACTTCCAGACGCCGAAGTTGAAGTAGAGGGCACCTCGATACCGCCCCTTGGGGCCCTTGGGCATATCGTGATGCCATAGCTGGGCGGCGATGTCTGGCCGCGTCCTCTTGGCCACGGCCCAAGCACTGGGTGGGTTGGAGATGCAGCCCCCCTTCCCGGAGATGATCCACCGGTTGTTGGATGCATCGTCCCACCCGTAAATCTCCTTGGGCATATACTGGGTCAACTCCTTCAGGAACTCTAGGGCCTGAAGGGTGGCGTCGGACTCGATGGTGATGTTGCCTTCCTCGTCCACCGGATAGGATCCGAAAGCCAGGAAGACAGGGCAGAGCCAGTCATTGGCGTCACTGGTCTCGCTGATGGCCGCACCGAAGGGATACCCGGCCTTGTGGAGCTTCTTACAGGCATCCAGGAAGGCATCATAGTTCCAGGCATCCACCTTGCTCTTGTCGCGCTTGGTAAAATCCGTGGGAAAGAGTTCTCTGAGGTTGATCCCCACGTGTTGGAGGAAGAGATCGATTCTGGACACCAGCGGATAGCTGTGCGAGCCCGTGGGGGCTGGGACCGTGATCCACACACCGTCCTGATAGGAGAGGTAGGTGGAGATATCGTCGAATTTCCCGTACTTCTTCTGGATGTAGTCGGCCACATCGTTGAGCGGCTCGAGCTTCTCCTTGTGAGCAGTGGCATCGAATGTGCAGATGGCTGTAATGTCATGCCCGGTGCCTGCCCGGGCCTCGGCGGAGATGATGGTCAAAATATCCCGGCACTGAGGCCCGATCAGGTCGATGGAGACCTCCACCTTGTTTTTCTTGGCCCATTCCTCGATGATAGCCTTGTGGACATCGGTGGCCCCTGGCACCCAGTGATTCCACAACCCCACGGAGAGCTTAGGCTTCTGGGCATAGGCTTTACGGAGAACTCCGGGGGCGGCCAGCGTCCCGGCCACCGCAGCCCCACCGGCCACCATTCCTTTGACGAATTCCCTTCTGGTGACCTTTCCCATGGTCGTTCCCTCCTTTCTTGGATGAGAGTGAACCGGTTGCGCCTCCCTCCTTCCCGAAACGAGGGCCTCTTTTGGAATGAACTCGGGAGATCTCCTTATCATCCCCGAATCCATTGTTCAGGGAACCCAGAGGGAATTTGGGCTGGACAAGGGAAGTGTATAGAAGACACCTCTCTTCCTTCGCCCTTAATGAGATGCTTCCCTTTTTTGTATGGTCAGAGTGAACGCGAATTGCCTTCAGCAGTCGTTGGAAGACGCCTTGTAACTGCTGCCGGTGCCTGAAGAGAATTCGAAGCGCGCGCGCGAGAACACGATCGAGATCTCCGTGGCCTAAACCGCCCGAGGAGGAGATGAAGTCCGATTCGGTAGAGTACTTATCCCTCGGGAACCCAACTGTCAAGCCCTTTTCTCTCACCTCCTTCCGTTCTGTGCTTCATGGGCAGAGAAGTTTCCCTCACCCTCTTGCCGCATCTTTCTCCTTCTGGACACATCGGAGCTTTCGACCTCGGATGGTCTCCTTCAGACACCCGTCACAAGAGATGCACTTGGAGGGAGAGGTATCCCCCGATGCCCATCGCCGGATAAGGTCCGGCTCACGGATGAAGGGTCGGCACATGGAGATGAGGTCACCCTTTCCCGTCAGGACGATCTCCTCCATCATCTCCAGTCTTCGGAGACCCCCCACCACCATCACTGGGACATCCACGACGTGTTTAATGCGAGCAGCATACTCCACGAGATATCCCTCGTGCCACTCCTCCTTCCGAACGGGTCCAGAGGGGGTATGAGAGGACCCTGCTCCTCCGCATGAGGGTTCGATGGCACAGATGCCTCCCTCGACCAAGATGGAAGCCATCTCCGCAGCCTCATCCACCGACATCCCCCCTTCCCGAAAGTCGCTAGCGTTCATCTTGATCATAACTGGAAAATCTTCACCTGCCCCTTCCTTAATCTCTTGGACGAGTTCCAACACCAGCCGTGCCCGATTCTTCGGAGATCCTCCGTAGCGGTCCGTTCTACGATTAAAAAAGGGGGATATCATTCGGCTCAAGACATCGTTGTGACAGCAGTGCAGTTGAATCCCGTCGCACCTCGCCGCTTTCAACACACGCCCAGCGTTTCGATAGGCCTCCCTCATCTCCGCCATATCCTCCTCATCCAAGGGTTCCGGAACCAAGTGGACGTCAATGGCGGAACCGCTTACCTGCTTGCCGCGGATGCGAAAGGGCGGGGAGATCTGCGAGACCAATCGGGCACCGAGACGGTGGACCTCCTCCCCCAGGGAGCCCAACTCCTCTTCCACCCCGGGGGCGTCCAAGCACGGTTGACGGAAGGGATGCCCCAAGAACCATTCCCGTTTAGGTCGGTGGACGCCTGCAATGATGAGCCCCACACCTCCACGGGCCAGATCCGTATACAGCTTGCGGTGAGCGGGAGTGAAGCGGTTGTTCTCATCCGTGAGGTTGTTGACCGTCGCGGAACGGACGAATCGGTTCCGCATCCGGATCCCGGAGAACTCGAAGGGCTCGAACAGAACGCTCATGGTCCTCCCCCCCCGAGGAGAAAGCACCTCTCTCACAGAGTCCACCTAGGGACGCCTTCTGAAATCCTTGTCGACCCCCTTTGCCAATACCAATTAAGGACCCCCTTCCGAGGTGGTGCGATCCTTCCCTACCAATCCACCGTCCCCTGGGCGAAGGCCTCCTCGAAGACCCGGGGGTCCCTCTGGGCCAGCTCGATGACGGCTCCATTGGGCTCTCGCAGGAAGACCAGCTTGATCCCAGGGATGGGCTCGAAGGGCTCTCCCAGGAAGTCGGCACCCTTCCCTTTGAGATCCTGGTACACGGTATCGAGATCGTCTACCTTGAGACCGATGTGATGGACCCCATAGTGGGACATGGGATCAGGGGCCTCCTCTGCAGGGCCCAGCTCCATCAACTCCAACATACCCTCTCCAAGCTTCAGATAGGTGATCCGCTTGCCGTCTCCTGGCCTCCGCCTCAGGAGGACCTCAGCTCCAAACATCCGCCGGTAAAAGTCGATGGAGGCCTCCATGTCCCTGCAGCGGATGCTCACGTGTTCGATGGAACGGATCATCTTTCCCCCTCCTCACCATCCAGATCACAAGAGCCCCTCTTGGCAAGCGAAAAGAGGCCGCCCTCCGGATTTTTCGAGCCGTCACAATGGATTCTCGCCCAAATCGGGCTCCTAATATCCCATCTCAGGCAATAATGGCATAAGCTGTTTCGTTATACGAAACAAAATTTCATATTACAAACTGACGCCATTATAGAAATCACTTTAGGCTTGTCAAGCCTTCCATGGGGCCCCCTTTTCCATGAATTAAGAGATCACCCCAAGGGCTCTTCTTCGAGAAGTCTCTTTCAGAACGGGCAGATCTCACCTGACTAAACGACCTCCATATCCGCTCCCCTGATCCTGGAAAAGAAATGGAAGTTCACATCTCAATCCCGAGCAACGACTCCTCCATGGGTCCGCAGGAGTCGCTTCCTAAAGAGGCTTGACAGGGAACAAGACCCTGGTATAATTCACGTCATCTTATATTAAGAAACTATGTTTCGCAATAAGAAATAAAGACCTGGGCGTGCGAGGCATAAATCTTCATCTCACAAAGAGGAAATCATGAAAGAGCTGCAAGGAGACAGCCTTCCCTTTTCATCCCCAACCTTCGGGCAACGGCCCTCCAATCTCGTTCAGGCCTTGGAGAGGGCCTCTGCCATATTGGATGCCTTGGAACAGGCCCCTCAGGGGATGAGCGTGAAAGAACTCTCCCGAAAGCTCGACCTTCCAAAAGGCACGACCCATCGCCTGTTGAACTCACTGGCCTACCTCGGATTCGTTCGGCAGGACACTGAGTCGAGAAACTACTTTCTGGGCTTTCGGCTTGTGGAACTGGGTCACCGTCTTCTTGCCCAGCTGGATGTTCGCAATGAGGCCCGGCCTCTCCTCGTGGAGCTTGCCGAAAGTACGGGGGAGACCGTCCACTTAGTCGTCATGGACCGCAATGAAGTGGTCTACGTCGACAAAGTGGAATCGGATCACCGGATTGAGACCCTTCGCATGGCTTCACGCATCGGATTGCGCAATCCCGCCCACAGTAGCGCTGTAGGAAAGGTCCTGCTCGCCCATATGCAGGAATCCCGGCTGCACGCCTTGATCCAGGAGACCGGTTTGCCAGCTCGCACTTCTCGAACCATCACCGATCCCCGGAAGCTCAAAGAACAACTTCGACTCATCCGCCTTCAAGGCTATGCCGTGGACGATGAAGAGAACGAGAGGGGAATCCGATGCGTGGCCGCCCCCATTTACGACAATGGAGGAAAGGCGGTGGCGGCAATCAGCATCTCGGGCCCCGCTATCAGGATGACTCTCACAAGGATTGAAAAGGATCTGAAGTGCCGAGTCATGGAGAAGGCCAAATTGATCTCCAGGAAATTGGGTTGCCGGGAAACGATATAGCCTCATATGGAGGAAAGATCCATGGAAATCAGAAATCCCGTTCACCCCGAAGATTTCAAGACTTACGATACGCAACGGATCCGCGAGGAATTTCTCATTCAGGGACTCTTTTCCCCTGGGCAGGTCAGATGGATCTACAGCCATTTCGACCGCATGATCATCGGAGGCATATGTCCGACCAATCCTGTTCGGCTGGAGACAGGAAAAGAGATCGGTGCCGACTTCTTCCTCCAAAGGCGAGAGCTGGGAGTCATTAATGTGGGCCCCAAGGGGAAGGTCACCGTAGACGGCCAGGAGTTTCCTCATGGCCCTGAAGCAGGGTGTCGTGGACGGCCAGGAGAACCCTCTGGCCGTGATCTATCACTTCAAACTCTATGAAGTGCAGAAATATCTCGCCCTCACGCGACATGTCTACAACTCCATGGTCCATGTCATGAGCGTCAAGTCTTGGAACAAGCTCACGCCGGAACAGAAAAAGATCATAAGGGAAGAAAGCGGAAAGACAGGAAACTATTTTCGAAAGGCCATACAAGACGAAGAAGCCGATCTGCTTGTGAAGCTCAAAGAGAAAGGGATGGTCGTCACCCAACCCGACATTTCCAAATTCCGAGCTGTCATGGGACCTGCGTACGAACGTATCGGGAAATATGCGGGAGATGAAAACGTGAAGAAATTTATGGAGATGGTTGAGGCCATGCGATAGGTCCATCGTTGGAAGAATGGGGTGGATGAAGCCATGCTCACCATCATCGTCTTTGCCACGCTCGTTTTCTTCCTCCTCCTCGGTGTCCCCATCGCCGTAAGCATGGGGTTGACCGCGGTACTTGCTTTCATCGCCAAGGGGGAAGGGTTCGTGTTGCCTATGATCGCCCAGCGCATGTACTCCGCCACCACGTCCTTTACCCTCCTAGCCATCCCATTCTTCATTCTCGCCGGGAATCTAATGAATACCGGCGGAATCACCCGAAGGGTCTTCCGATTCGCACTGGCCTTGGTGGGACATCTCCGGGGGGGACTCGGCCACGTCAATGTCGTGGCCAGTATGATCTTCTCCGGCATGTCCGGCGCCGCTGTCGCCGACGCGGCGGGCCTCGGACTGGTCGAATTGGAAGCGATGACAAAAAGCGGCTACGATCGCCGATTCAGTGCGGCGATTACCGCCGCCTCCTCTACCATCGGTCCGGTTATTCCCCCAAGCATCCCCTTCGTGATCTACGGGAGTATCACAGGTGTGTCGGTAGGGAAACTCTTTCTGGCGGGCTGTATTCCCGAGGTTTTCATGGGCCTTGCCCTAATGGGAGCAGTCTTTTTCCTCTCCAAGCGTCGAAACTACCCCAAGGAACAGAAGGCCTCTTTGAGGGAGCTTCTCCTCAGCATGAAGGAGGCTTCTCTGGCCCTTGGAACACCGGTGATCATCATCGGGGGGATCCTCGGGGGGATCTTTACTCCCACGGAAGCCGCGGTGGCTGCTTCCGTGTATGCGATGATTCTTGGAATCGTTGTCTACCGCGAATTGCAGGTCAAGGACTTGCCGAGAATTTTGTGGGACTCCCTCGTGCATACCTTGCGCGTGATGTTCATCATCGCCTCCGCCGGATTCTTTGGGTGGTTTATGATTCACCAGAGAATCCCCCAACAGATCATCACTACCTTGACGGCCCTTACCTGGATGAAGTGGCTCTTGATCCTCATTATCATCTTCATACTGATCGTACTGGGGTGTTTCCTTGAAGGCATTGCCGTTCTCGTCATCACAATCCCCGTCTTTATGCCGCTGATCGAACGATATGGAATCGACCCGGTTCAATTCGGTGTCATCATGATCCTTTGCTCCATGATCGGGCTCTTGACCCCTCCGGTGGGTATGAGCCTTTATGCTGTTTCCAGCATAAGCGGCATCTCCATAGGTCTCTTGACGAAGGAGATGTGGCCGTATCTCCTGGGAATTTTTCTCGTGTTGCTCGTTATGTCCTTTTTCCCAGAGGTGTGTCTCTGGCTGCCGAATACGATCATGGGACCGGATTGAGGGGTCAAGCATGAAGCGCTTTTTCCCATGGCTGGATCTGGCTCTAGCCACTTCATTGAAATGGACCTCCATTGGCTGCTTCGTGGCGCTCCTGGTGCTGCTTTCGGCCGTGGTCTTCGTCCGATTCGTCCCTGTGGCCTCTATGGGGATGGTCGGACGAAATCGTGGAGTGGGCCTTCGCCTGGATGGTCTTCTTGGGGTCGGCAGTTTTGTGGCGAGACAATGAACATTTTCGGGTGAGATGGCTAGAAGATCACCTCAAGGACCGCAAGGGCGAGAGAGGACTCGCCGTGGTGGTGGAGCTGCTTTCCCTCGCCTTTCTCGGAATGATGACCTATTACGGGTGGAAGTTAATGATCAAGGCCAACGACCGGTCACCCATTCTCGAATTGTCTCGACGCCTCTGGTATTTCTGCGTCCCGTTGGCCGGGGTCATCATGATGGGATACCCTCTGAGGAGAATCAAGACGATCATTATGGATTCGGTTCCAAGCCGGAAGCAACAGGGGAGAAGACCCTTGAAGGCAAGCAAGAATTGAGGTGCCACACCCCTGACTTAAAGAGCCATGAGAACGACGAAATTCTCATTAGGGTCTATTGGGCTAGCATCTGGGGCACGGGGACCTTCGCCTCCACGGGGAAGTTCAAGGATCGCTTTCGGCATCTTCGAATCCTCGGACACGAGTTATCGGGCGTGATGGAGGCAGTGGGAAGAAAGGTCGATCACGAGAAACGGAGAGATCCGATCACGATGGGTCCCATCATCTATGCAACAGGTGCACGGTGTGCCTCAATGGTCAGAGAACAAGGCCTGCAGAGATCTCAAGCTCTTTGGCATCGACAAAGAAGGGGCCTCGTTTAACTTCCGTCGATGTCAGTGAGGCAAGGCAGAATCGCTCTTGTCTCAGTAGAAACTAGAAATCACATGAAGGAGGGGGTTTCCATGCCGGAAAGGAAATCAAAATATTGGCATCGCATAGAGGATCTTCCCCTAGTTCCCCTGACTGAGGAGTCCAAGAGCCGACTTATCGCCACGGATCGGGTCCTCATAAGCTTCATTGAAAACCCCCCGGGATGCGTCTTCCCCGTCCACAGCCATCCCTCGGAGCAGATCCTCATCATCTTGGAGGGGGAAGAGGACCATATCTGCGGGGATGAACGCTTCCTTATGAAGGCCGGCGATATCTGTGTCCACCCTCCGAATGTGCCCCATGGAGGAGAGACCAAGACCGGCTTCAAGGGAATTGACATCTTCGTTCCTCCCCGGGAAGATCACGTGGAAAAGCTCAAGAAGGCTCTGGCAGAGAGGGAAAAGGAAGAAAAGTCGCCGAGCTGACAGGTGGAAATTTCGCTTCAGGAAGGTCCGTCATGGCGCATAAGGTGGTTTGCTTTGGAGAGATCATGATGAGGCTTTCGCCTCCTGGGTTTCAACGGTTCGGGCAGGCCCGAAGCTTCGATGTCATATACGGCGGCGGAGAGGCCAACGTGGCCGTCTCATTGGCAAATTTCGGCGTCTCTGTGGAATATGTTACAAGACTTCCGGACAACGACCTCGGCAAGGCCTGCATCATGTTCTTGCGCCAGTTCGGCGTGGGAACGTCTCGAATTATTACGGGCGGGGCACGACTCGGAATTTACTTCCTGGAGATCGGCTCGATGCAGCGGGCAAGCAAGGTCATTTATGACAGGGGGGGATCGGCCTTCGCAAGCATCGAGCCGGGCATGATGGACTGGAACGAAGTTTTCTCCGATGCCACATGGTTCCATTGGACCGGGATCACCCCTGCCATCGCTGAGGGCCCCGCCGAGGTCCTGAAGGAGGCGGTAAAAAAGGCCAAGGAGAAAGGACTTACTGTCTCCTGCGACCTGAACTACCGAGCCAAGCTGTGGAAGTGGGGCAAATCGGCATCGGAGGTCATGCCCGAGCTGGTCCGCTATTCGGACGTGGCCATCGGCAACGAGGAGGATGCAGAGAAGGTCTTCGGCATAAAGGCCGGGAAAACGGATGTGCGAGGAGGTCGGGTCGAGGCGAAGGATTACCTTCCAGTGGCTGAGGAACTCCTCCTTCGATTTCCCAACCTCCAGATGGTTGCCATAACCCTTCGAGGGTCATTGAGTGCCAGCCACAACACATGGTCCGCTCTGCTCCATGACCGGAAAGGTCATTATGTAGCCCCCGTGTATCAGGTCACACACATTGTGGACCGAGTGGGGGGAGGCGACGCCTTTGCGGCGGGGCTCATCTACGGCCTGCTCCATTTTCCCCATGACCCCCAGAGGGTGGTGAATTTCGCTACGGCCGCCTCCTGCCTCAAACACTCGATCTTCGGAGACTTCAATCTAGTCACGGTCTCCGAAGTAGAAAGGATCATGGAGGGTGATGTATCGGGACGCGTGTCCCGATGAAGATAGTCTCTCAAAGCCCCGATACCCTATACATCACCGGGGCCTTGAGGAAAAAAGTCCGGAGAGATCGGAATGGCTAGATTTCCCAGAATGAAAGTTCTCAACGCTATGTACGACCTTGGTCTGGTCCCTGTCTTCTACAACCCCGACGTGGAGATCGCCAAAAAAATCGTCATGGCATGTGCCGAGGGTGGCGCACGGGTGGTGGAGTTCACCAATCGAGGGGACCTCGCGTTTCCGATTTTCGCGGAACTGGTACGTTTCTTCCNACAAGAACGCCCTGACATCATCTTGGGCGTTGGATCGGTGTTGGACGCCTCCACGGCCGCTCTTTATATCAACTGTGGTGCAAACTTCATCGTTGGTCCAGTACTCAACGAGGAGGTCGCGCGGGTCTGCAACCGGCGCAAGGTGGCATACTGTCCTGGATGCGGCTCGGCTTCCGAAATCTCAGCGGCCGAGGAACTGGGCGCAGAAATCGTCAAGATCTTCCCTGGAGGCGAGGTCGGAGGCCCGTCCTTCATCAAGGCCCTGCTGGGTCCCATGCCGTGGAGCAGAATCATGCCCACGGGAGGGGTGGAGCCCAACGAGGAGTCCATCCGAAGCTGGATCGAGGCCGGAGCAGCCTGCCTGGGAATGGGCTCAAAACTCATCACTAAGGATCTGGTAGATCGCAGAGATTGGGGCGCCATCGCACGGAAAATCGAAGAGTGCCTCCGGTGGATCAAAGAAGCCCGGGGAAAATCGCCCCTTCCGGAAATGGGTCAATAGAACGGCTATGAAGTCATTGATCGGTCCCAACGCCTGTGGACACCCTGAGACCGAGCAGTGGGGGCCGCCATGACGAAAGGGGATGATAACCCAACATGAATACAAATCGTTTCCTTGGACGATATCGCGAGATATCAGACCAGGAGGAGGCGCCATGAGAAAAAAACGGTTTTTCTAATCATCCTTTCCATCATATTGGTGGCCTTCACAGGACCTTCCACCATGTCAGCAGGTTTTCCCGCCAAAGACATCATACTGATCTGTCCATGGTCCGCTGGAGGCAGTACCGACACAATCTCAAGGACCTTGGTCAAAAACGCCAAAAAATACTTCGGCGTGAATGTGAATGTCGTCAACAAGACAGGGGGAATGGGTGCCATTGGCATGGGTGCAGTGGCAACGGCCCGCCCTGACGGCTATACAGTGGGGATGATCACCTTTCAGTTGAGCACATATCGCTTGATGGGCTTGGCAAAACTCTCTTATCGCGACTTCTCTTTGATCCAATTGGTCAATCAGAGTCCAGCTGCCATCTCCGTGGCTGCTGATTCCAAATGGAAAACTCTCAAACAGGTCATGGACTACCCGAAAAAGAACCCTGGGATCGTGACTGTGGGTCACAGCGGAGCAGGCGGCGCGTGGCATCTGGCCATAGCCTCAATAGCGACACAGAATAATGTCCAGTTCAACTATGTCCCCTTTGACGGAGCGGCCCCCACAAGAACGGCGCTCATCGGTGGTCACATCGACGTGGCTACAACGGGTATCGACGAGATGCTCCAGCTCTATAAGGCAGGCAAAGTCTGGATCCTCGCCGTGAATAACCTCGTGCGACATCCCCTCTTCCCTGAAGTCCCGACCATAGAGGAGGCAGGCTTTCCCAATCCTCATCCCATCCTGGACTGGAGAGGTTTAGCAGCACCCAAGGGCGTTCCCAAGGACCGGATGGAGGTCCTGATCAAGGGGTTCAAGAAGTGCTTCGACGATCCCGAGTTTCGAAAGTTGGCCAAAGAATTGGGACTCCCCCTCGTCTACAAGGATCCGAAGGGCTTTGAGGAATTCCTCAAAGGGATGGAAGAGACCCTGGAACCTGCTCTCAAATCAGTGGGATTGTTGAAGCCTATGGAATAAGGTCAAATTGGCGTCGAAAGCGGCACATCTGCCGCTTTCGACCCCCCCAGGGGAAACGTGAGACGCGCCGACATTATTGTGGGAACAGGATTGATCATCCTGAGCGCATGGTTCTTCTGGTACGCCAGTGCATACAGGAAGGCTACGATCTATTACTACGGCCCCAATTTCTTCCCTCAAATCCTCTCGATCATGATGAGCCTGTGTGCTGTGAGCCTCATTGTCAAGGCCATCCGGGGAGATGTGTTGCCCCAGGAGGACCGAATAGACCCGAAAGGTTTCATCAGGATGATGGTGGCCATTGGGATGTGCATTGGATATCTCCTCATCATGCAAGTCATCGGCTTCGCCATGGGAACGTGCGTCTTTCTATTTGCCCTCATGACCTTCCTGGGCTATAGAGACCTGATCAAACGGATAGCGAGTTCCGTGGTATCATCCCTAATCGTCTGGGCAGTCTTCAGGTATTTCCTGATTATTCCGCTTCCAACAGGGATATTTTCATTCTCGTTCTGACATCATCTCGAACGGGAAGTGTATTCCCTATCCCCGGGAAAAGTTCGGAGCTAGAAGAAGGGCGTGTATCAGAGTAAGGAGAGCCTCACGTATGGACTTCCATTTGCTCATGCAGGCATTTTCGACGGTGATGCTCAACCCGAAGAACTTTACTATTCGTATTTGTAGGTATCACCACGGGAATCATAGTGGGGGCCCTTCCAGGTCTTACGGCAACCATGGGGTGCGCCCTCTTGATCCCCTTCACCTTTGGATTGCCCCCCGTTCAGGGGCTGCTCATGCTCCTGGGCATCTTCTGCGGCGGTATCTACGGGGGATCTATATCTGGAATCCTCATTCGTACACCGGGAACACCCTCCGCCGCCGCCGCCACCCTTCTGGACGGTTATCCCCTCTCTCAAAAAGGAATGGCAGGGAAGGCCATAGGAATGTCCACCATTGCCTCCTTCTGCGGAGGAACGACAGGCGCCATCATCATGACTTTCCTGTCTCCTCAGATTGCCAAGATCGGCCTCAAGTTCGGCCCTCCCGAATTCTGCGCTCTGGCCGTCTTCGGATTGGGAATGATCATCACCATTTCAGGCCGGTCCATACTCAAAGGGATCATCTCGGCCATCTTCGGTCTCATGATCACTACCATAGGGTTCGATCCGCTATCCGGGGTCCCCCGATTCACCTTCGGCTCCCAAAACCTGCTAGGAGGTGTGACGTTCGTTCCCGCCCTCATCGGTCTGTTCGGTTATGCCCAGGTCTTCCGAAACATCGAAAAGATCCTGGTCCTTCCCCCAGTCAAGTCGAAAGTCGAGAACATCCTCCCCAAATTCCGGGAAATCCGCTCCACCCTGAAAACGATCTTCAAATCCGCCCTTATGGGGACATTTATCGGGAGCATTCCAGGAACCGGCTGTGATGTGGCAGCTTTCATTACTTACGGAGAGGCCAAGAGGTCCTCCAAACATCCGGAGAAATTCGGAACAGGGATTCTGGAGGGAGTTGCTGCGCCTGAGGCGGGAAACAACGCGGCTACAGGTGGCGCCATGATCCCGATGCTGACTCTGGGCATTCCCGGGGATGCGGTCACGGCCGTACTACTGGGGGCCCTCACCATCCATGGTCTACAGCCAGGTCCCCTTCTGTTTCGGGACCACCTGGATATCATCTATCCCATCTTTGCTGGAATGATAATGGCGCAGTTCATCCTTCTCATCGTGGGTCTGTCTGGCGCAAGAGTCTTTGCCAGGCTTATCAATGTCGACAGAAGAATACTTACGCCCATCATCTTCTTTCTTTGCGTCGTCGGCTCATATGCCATGAGGTTCAGCTTTTTCGACGTAGGACTCTCATTGATCATCGGCATCATCGCATACTTCATGGAATACTATGGTTATCCCGTGTCACCCATCCTTCTGGCCTTGATCCTCGGACCCATGGCGGAGCAAAATCTGCGTCGTTCCTTGATCATTTCCCATGGAGACCCCCTCATCTTCTTCACGAGGCCTATCAGCACGGCCTTCATCACCCTCGCCGTCATTGTGATCATTACCTCCTACTACCGCATTAAGAGGGCGGCCGAGAGGGAAGCCCATAGAATCTCCATAGATCGAGAAAGGGACGAAAAGAATGAAGAAACGGAGATTTAGGCATGGATCCGTTGGGAGTTAAGCCCACCTGCCCCGATCATTTCACAATTCACAACAGCTTCTTATCAAGGAGGGGCTAAATGATCCTCGATCATTTGGAAAACTGGATGCAGTATGCTGCTCTGAACCCCTTGTTTCGGTCCGCCTTCAAGTTCCTTACAAGGCCCGAGAGTGCCGAGCTTATGCCGGGACGGCACCCCATAGAAGATGACCGCGTCTTTGCCCTCGTCATAAAGGAAGAGGGCAGAAGTCGAGAGGGGACCAGGCTGGAAATCCACAGGAAATATATCGATGTTCAATTCACAGTCCAGGGGGAGGAATGGATCGGGTGGAAGGCTACCCTTCTTTGCGTAGAAGTGGAGCAGGCCTATAACCCCGAGAAGGACGTTGCCTTCTTTGCGGATAGTCCCGATATCTGGTTTAACACACCCTCCAGGTACATTCGCGGTGTTCTTTCCTGAAGATGCACATGCCCCCCTCGGTGGAACCGGTCCCATTCATAAGATCGTCGTGAAGGTTGCCGTGGAAAGGCAAAACCTGGGAGCTGACACTCCATGAAACATAGATCTCACGCAGAGGGGGATTCCATCCCCGCAGATCATCCGGGCCTATCGCGAGACCTTCCGACCACCCCCCTCAAGAAAGGTCTCCACGTCCTCCCGGGTGCACCAATTGAAATCTCCCGGGAAAGTGTGTTTCAGGACAGCAAAGGCATTTCCCCATTGGAGCGCCCTACGGGCGTCTCCCGTCTCGAGCCACCCCGCGATGAAGCCCGCCGCAAAGGAATCCCCCGCACCGATTCGATCCACGACCTCCACATCATACTCTTTGTCTTTCAGAACCTCTCCCCCCGAATAAGCCAAAGCCGTCCATCGGGCGGCCCAGAAGGAAAGGGCCTCTTTCAAGGTCACCACGACCATTTTGAAACCGTACGAGGCAGCCATGGCCTCCGCCAAATCCTCCGCTCGTTCTTCCTTCAATCCGAATACGAGGCAGGGATCCTCTTGATTGGTAATCAGGATGTCCACGTAGTCCATCAAAGGTTCCTGAACCCTCCTGGCATCCTCAGGTCTCCAAAGCTTACTTCTATAATTGAGATCATAAGAAACGGAGCAACCGCTCTCCTTGGCCGTCTCCAATGCCTTGGCGGTCGCTGCGGCGGCAGAAGGGCTCAGTGCCGGTGTAATGCCGCTTACGTGAAAGTGTCGGGCCCTCTCGAACAGGGATCTCCATGGGACCTCGTCCGGCCGGATTCTGCTTATCGCAGATCCGGACCGGTCGTACAAGACCTCCGTTGGACGGGGAGCAGCACCAAAGTCGATGAAATAGATGCCAGCCCTGCCCTCCTCCGACCAGACGATATGCGAACAGTCCACAGCTAACTCTTGGGCCCGATTGCGTATCGCAAACCCCAGAGGATTTCGAGGCAATTTGCTGACCCACGCGCTTCGCAATCCGAAACGGGTGACCCCCACGGCAACATTGAGTTCGGAGCCCGCGACATTCATCTCCAAACTCCTGGTCTGTTCCAATCGCTGGAAGCCCGGAGGCGAAAGTCGAATCATGGCCTCCCCGAAGGTCACCACATCATAGAGCACCTCCTTCATCCCTGAGACCCCCTATTCCAAAGACGAGAGGCAGAGCTCTCCCACCTCCAGCCTCTCCAAGAGGGGCTTCATAATCTTCTCGATCCGTGCCTTGACTGTGCGATAACGGAAGCGCTCGGCATCAGAGAGCGGTTGTTTGGGCGGCCCCATGGAAAAGCCCCGCATCTCCAAGGCGACCTTGAACCCCAGGGGAAAGGGCATAGCGAACATGGCCCGGATGAGCAAGAGGATGGAGAACTGAAGCCGCCGAGCTCTATCGTAGTCCCCCTCTTTCCAGGCTCTATAGATGCCCACCATGACCTCTGGCAGGATCCCAGCCGTGGCGGTCATGCACCCCCGAGCCCCCATCATCAGTCCGGGGAAAAACATGTCCTCGCGGCCCACGAGGAAGGAGAGATCCTCCCCCACCAGGCGCACTTTGTCCATGAAGTGCACCAGGTCCACCATGCTGCCGCTGCTGTCCTTCATCCCCACCACGTTTTCCCGGCGCGAAAGGCGCTTGACCACGTCATAGGAAAGGGGTTGGGTAAACAGGGGGATATTGTAGAGGATGATGGGGAGGTCAACGGCATCGGCGATGGCTTCGAAGTACTTTTCGATCATCTCCTGTGAGAGTGTAAAGTAGTAAGGAGGGGCCACCACCACGGCATCGCATCCCATGGCCTGGGCCTCCTTTGCCAGGGCGATGGATTCGGCAGGGTGGGTGCTCCCCACCCCGGGCGTCACCCGAACCCTCCCCCGTGCCTGCTCCACAACCGTCCGAATCAACCGGATCTTTTCCTCTCGATCCAAATGGATGAACTCTCCCACAGAGCTCACTGGAAAGAGGCCGTCCACTCCCCCTTGTACGGCGAAGTCGACCATCCGTCGGATCTCGTCCTCATTGATGGACCCGTCCTCACGAAAGGGGGTCAACATCGCCACGTAGACACCCTCGGGCTTAAACCCCATCCTTACCTCCACTCGATGTCCAGTTCTTTGAGTTTCTCCGGCCTGGGGACTCCATTCTGGTCCCATCCCCGCACCAGGTAGTACTCCTCCAGCAGGGGCCGCAGCTCAACGACCCTCCCCCGACAGGGCCCCTCCTCCAAGGGCCGCTCCAGGAAGCGCCGAGGCAGGGTGTCCTGATCCCTGGAAAGACCCTGTCGAAGGTTAAAGAGCCGCACCACGTTATTGATCCTCTCCCCCGCCTTGAGGATCTCTTCGGAAGAGGAGAAAGTCTCAGAGCCTGTGACGGAATGGAGGAACTCCGTGATCTGGCGCATACCCAGCGCAGAGATGGCGAAGAGACAGAAACCGGTGGCGTTGAGCACGGTAAAGAGGTCCTGCTGGGTCTTTACGAATTCGGCCTTGAACTCCCTGGAGAAGGGGTCCATCCGCTCTTCGGTGGAGAGGAGCTCCGCCCCAATGNTCCAGGACCTTAGGTGGCATCCACCCCGATCGCTTGTGGCATAAGCCAGGGCCATGCCCGTGGACCCACGTGGATCATAGGCAGGAAGTTCCATCCCCTTGACGTGCATGGCCGCATCCTCGGCCCTGGGGATCCTCTGGGCCAACCTCCGGACCCCCTCCCCCCAATGGACCCCCTCACCCTCCCGGCGACCGATGTGATGCACAGCCCGGATCATGGCCTCCGCATCCCCGAAACGCAGCGAGAAACCCACCTCCTCCTCGCTCAGCAGGCCCCGCTCCACGCATTCCATGAGGAAGCCGATGACATTGCCCGTGGAGATCCCATCCATTCCGTAGTAATCGCACAGGTATTCGGCATGGATAATGGCCCCCACATCCCTGTTTTCGCATTGAGCCCCAAAGGCCCACACGTCCTCGTATTCAGGACCCTCTACAACGCTTCCCCTAAAAGGCCCCTCCCGAACCTCGGCGATCTTGCTGCAGTGGATGGGACACCCGAAACAGGCCCGATGCCTAACGTAGAACTCCCGAATAGTCTCCTCATTGACCTCTTTCGCTCCCGAAAAGACCCCTTTCTGGAAGTTTCGAACCGGATGAATCCCTGCCTCGTTCATACAGGAGAGGATGGCGTTTGTCCCGTAGACTTGCCTCCCACCTCCCGTCTCGGGATGAATGGCCAACTCGTTGAAGGCCTCTCTGCAGACCTTCATGAATCTGCGGGGATCGGCCACGCGGAGGGACCCGGTTCCATGGACGGCCACGGCCTTGAGGTTCTTGGAACCCATGACGGCGCCAGCACCGCCCCTTCCGAATGCCCGATATTCGGAGATAATGTTGGCGAAGAGGACCCCCTTCTCCCCGGCCGGGCCGATGGCGGCCACCCGATAGCGGGATCCAAGTCGATCCTTGACCCATCGGTGTACCGAGAAGGTGTCCTTCCCCCAGAGCTCCGAGGCGTCCTCCAGTCGAGCTCGGCCGTCCTCCACAACCAGNAGAACGGGATGTTCAGCCCTTCCCCGGATCACCAAGGCATCGAAGCCCGCCATCTTGATCTCCGGCCCCAGAAAACCACCGCAGTTGGAGTCCAGCCAAAGGCCCGTCTCCGGACCCACGGTACAGACGACCATGCGACCCGTGGCCGGGGCCAAGGTTCCNGTTAGGGGACCCGTGGCGAACACCAAGAGGTTCTCGGGGGAGAGGGGATCGCATCCTGAAGGCAGATGCTCGTAGAGGATCCAAGCCCCAAATCCTTTCCCTCCAATGTAAGCTTCGGCCAAAGATACCTCAAGGGGAACCGTCCTGATGTCCCCTTGAGTCAGGTCCACTTCCAGGAGGGAACCCGCATAACCGCACCAATCCATGTCGCCTCTTTCTCCTCCGTTATGGAATCCTCATACCCTCTCCCACATAGGGAGTTCTGGACGAGGAAGTGGCGTCGTCTCCACCTTCCCAGAGCCCCCAAGGGGCTCGCGCAGTCTACAGACCCGCCTTTTTCACGGCGCTGGTAGGGCACCACTGGACACACACGAACCTTCCATTGCAGGTGTCGCATATGAGAGGAAGGCCCCCCCGAGGGTCGAGGCAGACGCCCTCCACAGGGCAGGCCTCCTCGCAGGCCCCGCAGGCATCGCACTGATCCGGATGCACCCTCACGAAGCCCTCCCATGTCAAGGCCTCGTTGGGACAGACCTGGATACAGTCCCGAGTGGGACACGCCTGACAGACCAGAATTTCCGGTTCTTTGGGCCATTCTCCTCGGATCCAGATCCGAGACCGTTTGGGGTTGTGCTCCTGGTAGTGTTCCCATGCACAGATCTGCATGCAGATCTGACATTCCGTGCATCGTTCGGGATGAAGCTCGAACATCTCCTCCACTACCTTCCTCCCCTTCAGCTCCTCTCTCCCAGTGGGCCTCATGCCCTCCACGGGGCATCTCAGCTCCTACTGGGTCCGAGCTGCCCTTTTAGCCGTAATGGTCCTCCGAAGGGCTCCGACAAAGGGTGATGTCCAAAGAAAGATGGTGATGACCCCCAGAACGGCGCTCACCGGGCGATGGAAGAAGACGGTCAGGTCCCAGTTGCTTTTGATCATGGATACCATGAAGCTGTCCTCTAGAAGCCGTCCCAGGACCAATCCTAGCACGGCCGGGGCCACAGGGATGCCGTTGGCCTCCATGAAGTAGGCCAGAACCCCTGTGGCCAACATGACTCCCACGTCGAAGGTGGTATTGTTAATGGCGAAGGAGCCCACGATGCAGAACATCAGGATGGCGGGCATGAGGACGTTACGGGGCACGCGGAGCATCTGGTTTCCCGCCTTGATGGCCAGGATGCCGAAGGGGATGAGGACGAGATTGGCCAGAATGAATGTGATATAGACCGCGTAGAGGATCTCAGGGGTATTCTGAAAGATCATGGGCCCGGGTCGCAGTCCTTTCATAAAGAGGACCCCGATGACGATGGCAGTGATGGAGTCGCCGGGGATGCCAAAGACCAAGGCCGGGACCCAGGCCCCTCCCAGACCCGCGTTGTTGGCCGTGCCCGCGTCCACGATCCCCTCGATGTGGCCCGTCCCGTACTTGTCCGCATCCTTGGAGAAGCGTTTGCTCACCGCATAGGCGATCCAAGCCCCGATGTCGGCCCCTGCACCGGGCAGGATTCCAACGAAAGTCCCCACCAGCCCCGAACGGACCACATTGAGCTTGTACCTTCGGAGCGTTCGACCGATACCCGAGAAAAGCTTGCGGACCTGGACCCGGGACTCCAGACGGAAGCTGAGCTCTCCGGAGGAGACGTTTCGCATCACCTCCGAGACCCCGAACATCCCGATCATGGCGGGGATGAAGCTGAAGCCGTTGAGGAAGTCCGTGATACCGAAGGTAAAACGGGGGTATCCCAAGGTAATGTCCACCCCCACCGTGGTCATGAAAAGCCCGATGAGCAGAGAGACCATCCCCTTGAGAAGGGAGCCCTTGGTGACGAGAACGGCGCAACTCAGCCCGATGCAGGCGAGCCAGAAGTATTCGAAGGAGGTGAACTTCATGGCCACTTCTGCCAGCATGGGGGCNAGTAAGATCAGGATGATGGAGCCGATCATTCCTCCGATGGCCGCCACGGTCACATCGACCCCTAGGACATATCCAGCCTGGCCCTTCAGGGTCAGGGCATAGGACTCCTCCACATAGGCCGCGGAGGAGGGAGTGCCCGGTATGCGTACCAGCGCACCCGGGATATCGCCAGCGAAGATGGCCATAGCCTCCATGGTCACGATGGCGGCCAAGGCTGGCACCGGATCCATAAAAAAGGTGACCGGCACCAACAATGCCGTCGCCATGGTGGCGGTGAGCCCCGGGATGGCCCCTACGAAGAGACCGTAAAGGGCCGCCAAGGCGATGACCAAGAGAACATAGGGTTGGAGGATGAGGAAAAGGGCGGTCTGGATGTGCTCCATCATCGGGTCACCAACCAAAAAGACCCCAAGGGAGGGGGACCAAAAGCATTTTGGCGAAAAGGAGATAGATTCCCAGGGTCACACTACAAGCCACCACCACGCACCAAGGAGTAGAGACGCGGAGCCACTTCATGAGGCCGAATAGGATCAGAAAGGAGATGATCTGAAAGCCCAGGACATCGGAGAGAAAGATGTAGACGAGCACCGACAGCAGCACCAGGGCGATGTTGATCAGCCCTCCCCGGCTCAAGGCGCTCATATCGAACTTCAGGAGCTTCTCCCCTCTCCGGATGCCCTGGATGGAAAGGCCGAGGCCCGCCAGGATGAACAACACGGCCAGGACATTGGGGAAGAGGGCGGGGCCGGGGTACCCTTTCTCCAATGTGGGAAAGTTTCGGGTGTAGAGGAGAACCGCCACCCCAAAGATGATCAACCCCAGTCCGATGGCCGTGTCGCTCACCCGCATGGCTGTCTCTTGCCTACTTGACGATTCCCGCCGCTTTCATCACCTCTCCGTTCTCTTGATCGGCTTTCTCCAGGAACTTGGCGAAAGTGGCGGAGTCCATCCATCGGATCCCGAAACCTCGGTTCTTCATGAAATCGCGGAACTCCTTGCTCTTGTGCACCTTTGCTATGGCCTTCTCGAGGATCTCTACGATCTCCTTGGGCGTCCCTTTGGGTGCCGCGATGCCGCGCCAGGCCGCACAGGTCCAGTTCACCCCTTTCTCCTTGAGGGTCGGCACATCGGGGAACTTAGGGTCCCGTTCATCGGCCATAATGGCCAAGGCCCGAACTTTCCCCGCCTCGATGAGCGTGGCCGCTTCCGGCAGGGAACAGGTGCTCATGTCGATACCGCCAGCCATCAGATCCTGGAGAGCCGGAGCAGCCCCTTTGCTGGGGATCCACTGAATCGCATCGGGTGGAAGTCCGATGGCCTTCAGCCACCCTGCCATGGCCAAGTGCCAGATACCCCCTACGCCAGTGCCCGAATTCTTGAGCTTACCGGGATGCTTCCTAATATACGCCACCAAATCCTCATAGGTCTTCCAAGGGGAATCGGCCCGGACGTTGATCCCTGCCGGATCGGCGTTGACCAGGGCGATGGGGGTGATGTCCTTGTAGGTGATCTTGGTCAGACCCACCCAATGCATCATGGTGAGCTCCACGGTGGGCATTCCGATGGTATACCCGTCCGGCTTGGCCGTGGCCATGGCCGTGTGGCCCACGGCGCCGCTTCCCCCGGTCCGGTTGACCACGTTGACAGGAACGCCCAACTCCTTCTTTAGAAGGGTGGCGATGATCCGAGAGCAGGCGTCCGTCCCTCCTCCCGCTCCCCAAGGACAGATCAGGGTGATGGGGCGCTTGGGATAATCAATGGCGTACGAGACGCCTCCCGCAAGTAGCAACGCCCCTATCAGGATCCCGACCACGAACAGCCCTTTTTTTGCCTGCATGGTACACCTCCTTTTCTTTTAGAGTGGGCCAATGAAAAAAGAACTTTCCGGCAACGGACATTCTAGTACCAAGGAAAAGGCCCGATGTCAACAAAAACCTGCGCGAAAATCAACTTCGCCCAAGAAAGTTTCACAATTTGAAAAGATCAGACGGTTCCGTTTCAGGGACTACTCGATCTTGTTGAAATTCGATTTTCCATAATATTTTCTTTCCTTGTAAAAAAATATTTTTCTTTCAGGGCTGTTTCTCTTTTGTTTAAAAAGACCCTCCCATTGTTTCACTTTTACAATTGATGCATTTTGAGTTTCATCCCTCTTGTCTCTTAACCGACCGCTATTTCTCAGCTTCATCCCATTTCCGAATGGTCCTTGCCTTGGAAGGTTGGCACGGAAAGGATTCGTAAACTCGATGATAAACCCGTTTTGTGGAGCCCCAAAGGCCTCAATTTTCTCCAAAAGGCCTCCCCATCTCTTCCGGACTCGAGGCCTTCGGGAGGAGCCCCCTCATTTGCCCATCCGTCAGCCGAGTCTCTGTCCGCCTCTCCCTCTAGGAGGAGTTCCCATCCAGCAGGCCGTTGACGGAACGAAATGCCTTCGCTAGAGTTGAGACCGAAAGGGATGCCTACGCCGGCTTGGTGGACTCCCTTCACGGCCCCAGAGGTGCAAAGAGGAGGAACCGCCATGGAGGAGCTTCTGACCCTGGATCTGGAGGAGGGGGAAGGCGGGCAGCGGGCCCGCATCGTCACTCGGTCCTACCCCTCGGACGATCGCGGTTTCGTCTCTTTGACCCCCTACTGCGGCACACCGGAGGAGATGGAGCGGGCTGTGGAGGATCTCAAGGCTAGGTTGGATACCCTCTTGGCAGAGGCACGCAAGGTCTTTCTTCCCCTCCCGCAGCCGAACAGGATGGAACAGGAGCCCTTTGAGCCTGAAAGTCCGGAGGAACTTTGGCATGCCATGGCCCGATGCAAGACCCTGGAGGCCATGCAGCGGCTGTTCAATCCCAGGGACCCCGAGCTTCGCAGGGAAGTGGCGGACTTGGTCTTTTCTCGTGTCAACGTCTTCAAGGGCCCCGGAGCCCTCTTCTCCCAGCACTACAACGATGAGAAGGGGCTCTTGGAATGAGCTAGTTCCTAGCCCTTGAGCAGATGTCTGGCCACTATGAGCTTCTCGACTTCCTTGGTGCCCTCGTAGATCTCCACGATTTTGGCGTCCCGATAGAAACGGGAGATGTCGTACTCGCCGATGAACCCGTAGCCCCCATGGATCTGTAGGGCCTCGTCGGCGGCCCGCACGGCTACCTGTCCAGCCAGCCACTTGGCCATGGCGATGAGACGGGTGTCCACCTCGCCGTGGTCCAGTTTCCAGGCCGCCTGACGAACCAGTCCCCGCACAGCCTCCACCATGGTGGCCATCTCGGCCAGTTTGAACTGGGTTGCCTGGAAGGAGGCCAACGAGCTCCCAAAGACCTCCCTTTCCCTGGCGTATCGAAGGGCCCGATCCAAGGCTCCTTGGGCCAGACCCAGTCCTTGGGCCGCCACAGGAATCCTCGTCACATCGAAGAAGTGCATGAATTGGTAGAAGCCCCGACCTCGATCTCCTACCAGATTCTCCTTGGGGACGCGCACGTCCTCGAAGATCAGCTCTGCAGTGTCCGAGGCCCGGATCCCCAACTTGTTCCGGATCTTCCTCCGGGTGAGGCCGGGTCGGTCAGCCTCGACCAGCAGGACGCTGAATCGCGAGTGCCGCTTCTCTGCCTCGGGCTCCGTCTGACAGAGCACCACAAAGAAGTCGGCAATGGTACCGTTGGTGATAAACATCTTGGTGCCGTTGATGACGAACTCATCCCCTTCTTCCACGGCCCGCGTTCGCACCCCGGCCACATCGCTTCCCGCATTGGGTTCGGTGATGGCTGCCCCGCTGATCTTCTCTCCCGCCGCCAGGGGCGGGAGGCAGGCCCGTTTCTGTTCCTCAGTACCGTAAAGTTGGATCATCTGGGAGCCGAAGGCCCCGGCCAGGATAGTCGAACAACCCGGGTCCACCCGCCAGAACTCCTCGGTGATGAGCACTGCCTCCATCACGCCCAGGCCCGGCCCTCCGTACTGCTCCTCGATCCAAGGCCCCACAAAGCCCAGTTGACAGGCCTTTTTCCACAGCTCCAAAGGAAAGCGCTCCTCCCTATCCAACTCCTCGGCCAAGGGAGGAAACTCGTTCTGCGCGAACTTGCGCGCGGCCTTCTGGATCTCCTTCTGTTCGTCGGTCAAAAGCATGTCCATAGCTCGGCCCTCCATCACACCGGGTTTGTTGAAACCGACTTGGAAAGGCGATGCCCCATATCCACATCCACGGCCCCGTCTCCAGCGAAGGACTTTACACCAGGCTCAGGTCCGGATCCAGCGCGCCGCGACGAAGGCCCCGGTCTCCAAACCCTTCCGGCGTCCCTCGGCCTCGATTCGTACGGCCTCCTCCGGGTCGTCGTCTTTGAGGAAATGAACGGCGGTCCGGAGCTCGCAATGGCCAGGAATAAGCCCCCGCAGATCCTCTGGAGAGCGGAACACGGCCTTTCGAAAGACGGAATCCTTCTTCTTGCGGGCTTCCATACGCCGGCGCTGGGCCCAGGGGCTGAGGCTGTTCAACGTAGCCACCACTACTATTCCTCCAGGCCTCGTCACTCGAAAGAGCTCCTCCACAGCCCCGCGCGCGTCCTCAATGAACTCGATGGTCGTCACGGAGACGGCCTTGTCGAAGCTTTCATCCACAAACGGAAGAAAACGCATGTCCGCGGCAAGTCCCAGAAACGGGCGTCCTTTACCTCGCTGGATCCCCCGACGGAGCATGGAAAGGGAGAGATCCAGCCCCACCACGTATGCTCCGTGATCCAGAAAGTCGGCCGTAAAGAGCCCTGTCCCACATCCTGCATCCAGGATCCTCTCCCCAGGCCGAGGTTCAAGGAGCTCCAAGATCACCTCCGCCTCATACCGCTTGACCAGCCTCCCGATGGGAGTCTCGAACCATGCATCATAGCGCTGAGGCCAGTCGTCGAAGAGCTGTCTCCTCTCTTCCATAGAAGCCCCTTTCCCGTTTCCCC
>MTPG01000074.1 GCA_002010915.1 Desulfarculaceae bacterium JdFR-97
CTGCGCTCCGTCAGATCACGGGCGATCCCGATGAAGATCTCCCGATCGTCCATCCTTGCCAGTGACCCCCGGATCTCCACCTCCACCCGACTCCCATCCTTTTGGATAAGTGTGAGCCTCTCTGCCCTGACAGCCTGCCCTCGCCTCATCTTTTCCCAGATGGAGACAGCCTTTTTGGCCTGATCGGGCGGCAAAAGCCCTGCGGACCAAAAGTCCTTTCCGATCAATTTCTCCTTCCGGTAGCCGGTGAGCCTCTCGGCGGCCTTGTTGCCATCGATGAATTCACCCGAGGGCCCCACCAGAAAGATGGGATCGGGTGCCATCTCGAATAGTGTCCTGAAGAGCTCCTCCGATTTTTTTATCCTTTCATCGGCCTCTACCTGTTCGGTGATGTCCATGATGTTGCCCAGTATGGCGGGCTTTCCCCCATAGTCTATCCGATCGGCCAAAACGAGCACCCAGCGGATTCCCTTCTCGGGATGAAGGATGCGGATGCGATAGGACTCGGGAGGAATGATCCCCTGCAGACGTTTCCTTGCCTTGGCCCGTGCCATCTCCCTGTCCTCGGGGTGGATGAACTCAAAGATGTCGCTTTTGAGGATTTCCTCAGCGGGTCTCCCCACGATCTCCTCCATCCTGGAGTTGACGTAGATCATCCTCCCGTCCTGGAAGAGATAGATCCCGGCCAGGGCGTTCTCTACCAAGGTATGGAAGAGAACAGCGCTTTCATCCAAAGGCGGTGGTGTTCCGCTACTTCCAAAACCCATCAATCCTCTCCTCCTCTTTTAAAAAAAGGTTTACGTACTTACGTTGAAAATAGTCTGTCGTTTATTTCGTCCATATCGTCGATCTCTGTTTCGTCTGTCTCGTCTATCGGGTTTATTTCGCTCATTTCGTTGGTTTGGTCTTGGTTGAATAGGGGAGGCTTTAGCCTCCCAAACGAGGGGCGACTTTAGTCGCCCCTCCCGAATAAAGGCATTGATCCTCGCCGAGGATTAAGAAACGAAATAGACGGAACGGACCAAAAGGACCAGATAGACCAGACGGGGGCGGCGTAAGGCGGATTAGCATGGAGTTGCCAAAGGCTGGAGTCGAGCAAAAGTGGGAGACAGACGAAACGAACGAAATGGACGAGACAGACCAGATAGACGAGACGGTAGTCATTTTCATCCATCGAGGGGCCTCGCCCCTAAGGGCAGGGTATGGGCAGTTAGTGAGGAAGGGACGATGGTTGCTCGGATAATTCTATATTTCTAGAAATCTGGTTGACACGGATCGATCCACCACTGTATTATAGGACCATGGAGCTTGAACGGGCGGCCAAGTGTCTTTCGGAGTTGGGGCATCCGGTCCGGCTTGCGGCCTTCCGCCTCTTGGTCCGTGCTGGCCCGGAAGGACTTCCGGTCAAGCAGATTCAGGCCCATCTGGGGATCCCTCAGTCCACCCTCTCCCATCACATCGCCCATCTGGTGGCGGCCGGGCTCATTACCCAAAGTCGACAGGGGCGGATGCTCATCTGCCGGGTGGACTACGAGACCATCCGGGGGGTGTTGGACTTCCTGATGCGAGACTGCTGTGCGGGGGTGGTCCTCCCCCCAGAGGGGCCCCCTTGAGGGGGCCCTCATTTTGGGGCATAAATATCTAGATTTCCAGAAATATCGATTAATCTATCTGGACTCAGGAGGGGACCATGAAGAAGAGAGGAGGAGAAGGAGGGGAGGGGATCCGGAGAGTCGTCCTTCGGAGGTACCGGGATGCGGTCCTCAGGGGAGGGACTTCAGCTGGGGGGGCGACGTGTGGTGGGGAGGTCTGCTGCGGGCCGCCTGCCTCTGTTCGGGACCTCTCGACGGCTGTGGGATACTCCGTGGAGGATCTGAAACAGGTGCCCGAGGGGGCGAACCTCGGGCTCGGGTGCGGCAACCCCTCGGCCATCGCGGAGCTGAAGTCCGGTGAGGTGGTCCTGGACTTGGGAGCGGGGGCTGGCTTCGATTGCTTCCTCGCCGCCCGCAAGGTTGGACCGGAAGGGATGGTCATNGGGGTGGATATGACCCCGGAGATGGTGGCCAAGGCCAGGGAAAACGCCGCCAAAGGAGGCTTCCATAATGTATCCTTCCGACTGGGCGAGATCGAGGCCCTCCCCGTGCCCGACAGCAGTGTGGATGTGATCCTATCCAATTGTGTTATCAACCTATCTGCGGACAAGGAGGCCGTCTGCCGGGAGGCCTACCGGGTGCTGCGACCTGGAGGAAGGCTGGCCATCTCCGACGTGGTGGCCACGGCTCCTCTGCCTGATGATCTCAGGGATGACCCGAACCTATGGGCCTCCTGCATCGCAGGGGCTATCTCGGTGGAGGAATTCCACCGAGTGCTTACCGAGGTGGGATTCCACGAGGTCCGGATCGAGGTCGATGAGTCCAGCCGGGGGTTCATCCGACAATGGATCCCCGGCCACGGGTTGGAAAACTATGTGGCCGCGGCCAGGATCCGTGCGGTCAAGCCCTCCACCGAGGGAAAGCGGGAATAGCCGGGACGTTCCGAAGATAAGGTCTTTACTGTGGTTCGACCAAGTCCTCGCGGGGCCACAGGAAGGTCCGATGATATGCTTCGACTGACATGGTGAGCACTATCTCCTGAGGCCGTGAGGCTCCGCGGGTGTCGATCGCCCATATTGACACCTTCGACCTATTTGACGTATTCTAATGAAGGCGCCGAAGCCCTTCCAAACGCGCCCCTAAAGATCCCCATCCGAGGGTGGGATCCGTATCCTATGTGAGGCTTAGGGAGTGTGGGCCCCATTGAAGTGGAGAGGACAGGAAACACACGGGGCCTCGTGAAGGAGGCAGACGAGGACGTAGGGTGCGAGATCCGAGGCTGGGTCTTGAATATCACCCCCTTCCCCTTCCGATTATGAAATACCGCTTTCCCTTGCCTCTCGGGAGACTTGGATGAAAAGGCGCCTCCATGTCCGATTCGAGCCCGAGGGAGTAGAGATCGTGGTGGACCGTGGGGAGAACCTCCTCCGGGCCGCCATGGCCGCAGGTGTCTTTCTCAATGCGGCATGCGGGGGGGCCGGGGCCTGCGGAAAGTGCAAGGTCAAGGTCATTCGAGGGCAAGTGGAGACGGAGCGCACCCCCTCTCTGAGCGATGAGGAGTACGCTCAAGGTATCCGGCAGGCCTGCAGGAGCACGGTGATTCAGGACATCACCGTGGAGGTCCCCCCCGAGTCCAGGCTGGAGCGGGGGGCCCTGACTCGGCCCCGGGACGGGCAGGCGGCTGGCCGGCTGTCGGGGGTTCAGCAGCTGGAGGGACTGGCCACCGGTTGGCTGTTCAATCCGGCCTTGCGGAAGCTCTACGTGGAGCTGCCCCCGCCCACCGTGGAGGACAACCGAAGCGACCTCTCGAGACTGCTGATGGGGCTCAAGAAGACCCACGGGGTCGACAGCATCTCCGCGGACTTCCGAGTCATCAAAAAACTCTCCCACCTCCTTCGAGCGGCCGATTGGAAGGTGACGGCCACCCTGGTCAACACCCGAGTCTCCCCCGCATTGGAGGACTACCAATTCCGCGGCCCGAGAAAGCCCAAGTTGATCCAAGTGGAGCCCGGCGACACCACCTCCTCCCATCATTCGGTGGTCTTGGACATAGGGACCACCACCATCTGGGGTCAGCTGTTGGACCTCAACAGCGGGGAGGTGTTGGCCGAGGCATCGGATTACAACGGCCAGATCCGCTATGGTGATGATGTCATCACCCGGATCGTCTACTCCCAACGTCCTGGAGGGCTCCAGGAGCTTCAACAGGCCGTGGTGGCCACCATAAACGGGATCATCCGGGAAATGGTTCAGAAGGCCGGGATCCCCCTGGAGAGCATCTCCCATCTTACGGCGGCGGGCAACACCACTATGACCCAGATCCTCCTGGGACTGGACCCCAAGTATATCCGTGAGGCCCCTTACGTTCCCACGGCCAACTTCATACCTCCCGTGAGGGCCATCCATCTGGGGTTGGACGTAGGAGAGCATGTCCACCTCTACACCTTCCCGTCGGTGGCGAGTTACGTGGGAGGGGACATCGTCTCCGGGGTGCTGGGCTCGGGGTTTTTCCAGCGGAGGGAGCTTACCCTCTACATGGACATCGGCACCAACGGTGAGATCGTAGTGGGCAACTCCGATTGGATGGTAACGGCCTCCTGCTCCGCGGGTCCGGCCTTCGAGGGAGGTGGGCTCAAGCACGGGATGCGGGCCACAACGGGGGCCATTGAGGACTTCCGATTGGACCCCAACACCCTGGAGCCCATCGTGCTGACCATCGGCCGAGCCAAGCCCCGAGGGATCTGCGGCTCGGGGCTTATCAACATCATCGCCGATCTTTTGAGCTGCTGCGTCATCGGACAGAACGGAAAATTCAACGCAGACCTGGATACCCCTCGCATCCGTCAGGGCCAAGACGGGCAGGAGTTCGTCCTGGTCTGGGCCGAGGATACCGCCATCGGGGAGGACATCGTCATTACGGAAGCGGACATCGACAACCTCATTCGCGCCAAGGCGGCCATGTACGCCGGGTGCCTGACCCTTTTGGAGAGTGTGGATCTGCGGCCTTCGGACTTGGATCAGGTGATCATCGCAGGGGCCTTCGGAAGCTACATCGACATTGAAAACGCNATCACCATCGGTCTGTTCCCCGAGCTTCCCCTGGAGCGATTTCACTTTATCGGCAACGGATCCCTTCTCGGGGCCAGGCTCATATCGCTCTCCAACGAGATGCTCGACGATGCCGAGCGGGTGGCCAAAATGATGACCAATTTCGAGTTGAGTGAAAGTCCTCGATTCATGGATAACTACGTGGCCGCTCTCTTCCTGCCCCATACCCATGAACACTTCTTCCCCGGGGTGATCAAACGGATCACCTGTCTGAAGGAGATGAAGAGGACATGAGTTTTCAGATCGCCCTGGCCGGAAAAGGGGGGACGGGAAAGACCACGGTTGCCGCCCTCTTGATCCGCTACCTGTTGGAGCGGAACAAGACCCCGGTGCTGGCGGTGGATGCCGACCCCAACGCTAACCTCAACGAGATGTTGGGCGTGGAGGTAACCCGCACAGTCGGCGAGGCACGGGAGGAGATGAAGACGAGCGTTCCCACCGGGATGACCAAGGAGATCTTCATGGAGATGAAGGTCCAGGAGGCCCTGGTGGAGTGCGATGGCTTCGACCTCATTGTCATGGGGCGTCCCGAGGGGGCGGGCTGCTATTGTTACGCCAACTCGCTTNTGAGCAAGTACCTGGAGATCCTCCTGAAGAACTATCGCTACGTGGTGATGGACAATGAGGCCGGCTTGGAGCACATAAGCAGGCTGACCACCCGGGATGTGGACCTCATGCTGGTGGTGACGGATCCCACCCAGCGTGGGATCCTCACGGCTGAGAGGATCCGGGACCTGACCAACGAGCTCAAACTCCAGATCGGGGGTCTCAAGGTCCTTGTCAATCGATCTGCTACGACCGATCTGGATCCGATCCTCGAGGAGGAGATTCGACGACGCGGCTTGGAGCTGGGGGGAGTCATCCCTGCAGACGAGCATATCGTGCAGTTCGATCTTCAGGGGAGGCCCATTGTGGAGCTGCCGCCGGAGAGCCCGGCTCTCAGGGCCCTCTTTGGGATCTTGGACGAATTCTTCGGGGTGAGTGGGCGCGTCCTGGCCAGCGCCTGAGTCGCGCCTCGGGGGCCCAAGACCGGAAAATATCCCGCAATATAAGAAGGTTGTTTAGTATTTGAGATGAAAGGAGGGGTCGTTTATAAAATCAAAAGATTTCGCGGTGTTGCGTATCCAACGAGGGATGCTTCTAGGAGGATGGAGGAACTTGAAAAGCCCTTTCAATTGTCTTACAATTTGGGCTTGAGGACGATTTGCTGATTTTGATGTTTTTTGTTTTTTTACTATTTTAGGACCCATCCCAGCAACGAGAAAGGAGGAGACGGTGGCTGCCAGACTCATCAAGGGTGCGGAGGTGGCGAAACAGATCCGGGAGGAGCTCAAACTTCAAGTCCAGGAGATGAAAGAGAAGCGGGGTCTGGTCCCCGGGTTGGTCACGATCCTCGTGGGGGAGAACCCTGCATCCCAGAGTTACGTGCGGGCCAAACAGAAAACGGCCCACGAGCTGGGATTCTACTCGGTGCAGGACGACAGACCTGCGGACATCACAGAGGAGGCCCTGCTGGATCTCATCCGGAAGTACAACGAGGATCCCAAGATCCATGGCATCCTGGTCCAGCTTCCCTTGCCCAAGCACATCGATGAGACGAAGATTCTCTACGCCATCGACCCGGACAAGGACGTGGATGGCTTCCATCCGGTCAACGTGGGCAAACTGATGATCGGAACGGCCGACTTCCTCCCCTGCACGCCGGCGGGGATCCAGGAGTTGCTCGTCCGAAGTGGTGCCCAGATCGAAGGGGCCGAGGTGGTGGTGGTGGGGCGCTCCAATATCGTGGGCAAGCCCATCGCGAACATGCTCATCCAAAAGGGCCCGGGGGCCAACGCTACAGTGACGGTGGTCCACACCCGGACCAGAGACGTGGCCTTCCACACCCGCCGGGCCGACATCCTGATCGTGGCGGCTGGGGTGCCCAAATACATCAAGGGAGACATGGTCAAAGAAGGGGCCGTGGTCATCGACGTGGGCGTCAATGAGGTGGGCCGCACACCGGAAGGCAAGCGGATCCTCGTGGGGGATGTGGACTTCGACGAGGTAGTGGAGAAGGCCTCGGCCATCACCCCGGTGCCCGGAGGGGTGGGCCCCATGACCATCACCATGTTGATGAAAAACACGGTCAAGGCGGCCCTGAAGGCGGCCGGAGATCTGTAAGCTGTGAAGACGGAGGTGCTCGCATTCGAGATGGGCTAGGGTCGGGGATGAAATAGAGGCTCCACGAAGACGACGAGGAGGTGATGAAGTTGGCCTTTGCAATTCCCAAGATCCAATACAGCGGGTCAATTCAGCGGGTGAAGCTGGGCAAAGACCCCCATGCTAGGGAGGTCGGAGGACAGAACTGTTATCATTTCCATCTTTTCGAAGGGGAGATGCCCAACAGGCCTCTCCTTGCCATGGAAGTCTGGGATATGCGTCCTGAGGACTGGCCCCAGATATGTGTGGAGCCCTTCGAGGACGTCCTGGATGACCCCGGGGCCTGGGCCAAGAAGTGCGTGGAACAATACGGGGCCGAGGCCATCGCCGTCCAACTCAAGTCCACAGACCCCAACGGGCTCGATGCCCCTCCGGAGAAGGCGAGCGAGGCCGTGGGTAAGGTCCTGGAGGCCGTGGACGTTCCCGTGATCGTCTGGGGGACGGCCAATGCGGCCAAGGACGCCGAGGTCCTCAAACGCATCGCCGAGGATTATCAGGGGAAGAACCTTCTGCTCGGCCCGGTCGAGGAGGACAACCATAAGGCTGTGGGGGCGGCGGCCTTGGCCTATGACCACTCGGTGATCGCCAGCTCTCCCATCGACGTGAACCTGGCCAAACAGCTCAACATCCTTTTGGGGAATTTAGGGGTCCCATTCGAGAGGATCGTCATTGATCCTACCACGGGAGGATTGGGTTACGGCCTGGAGTATTCCTACTCTGTGATGGAGCGGATCCGCATGGCCGCCCTGGTCCAAGAGGACGATCAGCTGACGCTTCCCATGATCAACAACGTGGGCAACGAGGTCTGGAAGACCAAGGAGGCCAAGCTCTCCTCCGAGGAGGCCCCCGAACTGGGCGACGATCGAATGCGCGGGGTCCTCATGGAGACCATCACCGCCGTAGGGCTCCTCATGGCAGGCTCGGATATCCTGATCCTACGCCACCCCGAGACGCTGAGGCTGGTGCGGGGGTTCATCGAAAGGATCATGGCCGAGCGGCAACCCGCAGCCGAACGGGTGAAGGTGGAAAGGGAACGGGCCAAGCCCATCGCGGCTGCAGCGGCTCCCAAGGCGGCGGCCAAGCCTGCCCCCAAGCCTGCGGCCGCGGCGGCCAAGGCGGCTCCCAAAGTGGAAGCGGCTCCTCCCAAGGTAGAGGCTGTAGCCGAGGCCAAGTCGGCCGTTGAGGCCGAGGCCAAGGAGGAGGAAGCCCGTGCTGAGGCCGAGGCCGAGGCCGCGGCCAAGGCCGAGGCTGAGCGCAAGGCCAGAGAGGAGGCGGAACGGAGGGCCAAGGAAGAGGCGGAACGAAGGGCTCGAGAGGAGGCTGAGCGCAAGGCCAGGGAGGAGGCGGAAGCCAAGGCGCGTGCCGAGGCCGAAGCCAAGGCCAAGGCCGAGGCTGAGCGCAAGGCCAAAGAAGAGGCCAAGGCCAAGGCCCTGGAGGAGCTGGAGGAGCTTCGACGGAAACGCCGCGAGGAGAGGGAGAGACGTATGGCCGAGCTCGAAGCCCGAAAGCAGCAGATGGAGCGCAAAGACGTCCAGTTCGGAAAGGGGCCTGATCCCGGAACGGCTGGCCCCGATGGGATCTACATCCTTCGCCAGCTGGAGCGATGGCGAGCCAGAGGCGATGGGATCCTGAAGCAGCGCTAGCTATGCTCTGGGAGAGAAGAGGTCCATGTGAGCCCCTTCCATGGATAAAAAGGGCGGGGGCGGACGGGGTCCCAAAGAGGGGCTCCCGGTTCGTCTCAGAACCAATAAGAGGGGGAACCCCGTGAAGGGGAAAAAACGGGCAGGAGGAACCTCCCATGTCGGAAGAGAAAAAGGTGACCGAAACACAGAAAGTGAAAGTGGTCCCCCCGACCAAGGCCAAATCGGTCAACCCCAAAGAGGCCAGCGTGGATCCTGCAACGCAGCAGGTCCTGGCCAAGGCCCAGGAAGAAGGCGTGGAGACCATCTTCGACCGGGCCAATGTGATGAAGCCTTGCAACATTGGAGAGCAGGGGACCTGCTGCAAGATGTGCGCCCAAGGACCATGCCGGTTGCCGCTTCCCAAGAAGGGAATCGAGGGCGAGGATACCCGAAAGGGGCTCTGCGGGGCCACTCCGGAGACCATTGCGGCCCGCAACTTCGCCCGTATGGTGGCAGCGGGGGCCGCGGCCCACAGCGATCACGGCCGAAGCGTGGCCGAGGTCTTCCTGGCCGCGGCGCGTCGGGAGACCGAGGACTACACCATCAAGGATAGAGAGAAGCTCCTGGAGATCGCCAAGGATTTCGATGTCCCCACCCACGTGGTGGTGGACGGGGAAGAAGTCGAGCGGGACATCTACGAGATCGCCCAGGATGTGGGCGAGAAGGCCCTGGCCGAGTGGGGTAAGCAGGAGGGCGAGATCTACTATGCCAAACGCGCCCCCGAGGCCCGATACGAGCTCTGGAAGAAATTGGACGTGATCCCTCGGGGCATCGACCGGGAGATCGTGGAGATCCTGCACCGCACCCACATGGGAGTGGATCAGGACTACAGGAACCTCATCAAGCAGTGCACCCGCGCGGCCCTGGCCGACGGGTGGGCTGGCTCCATGATCGCCACGGACCTGCAGGACGTCCTGTTCGGTACCCCCTATCCGGTCCAGGGGCAGATCAACCTGGGGGTGCTCAAGGAGGACCACGTCAACATCATCGTCCATGGGCATGAACCGCTCCTTTCGGAGATGATCGTGGTGGCGGCTCAGGACCCCGAGATGCTCGAGTACGCCAAGAGCAAAGGGGCCAAGGGAATCAACTTGGCCGGGATGTGCTGCACGGCCAACGAGATTTTGGTGCGCCACGGCATGCCCATCGCGGGCAACTACCTGATGCAGGAGTTGGCCATCGTCACAGGGGCGGTGGATGCCATGGTGGTGGACGTGCAGTGCATCATGGAGAACATTGCCAATGTGGCTACCTGCTATCACACCAAAGTCATCACCACCAACCCCCGGGCCATGATGGACAGCGGAGAGACCATCCACATCGAGTTCGATGAGCACCATGCCCTGGAGGATGCCAAGAAGATCGTTAAGCTCGCCGTGGACAACTTCCCCAATCGGAGGTCCCCCATCCTGATCCCCAAGGAGAAGGAGATGATGGTGGCCGGATTCAGCTACGAGGCCATCCGATACCACTTGGGGGGGACCTTCAGAGGCTCGTACGTGCCCCTCAACGATAACATCATCAACGGCCGCATCCGCGGAATCGCGGGAGTGGTGGGGTGCAACAACGCCCGTACCACGCATGACTCGGCGCACCTCATCGTCGTCAAGGAGCTGCTTAAGAATGACGTCATCGTCCTGACCACAGGTTGCAACGCCATGGCCTGCGGCAAGGCGGGGCTTCTGACCCCAGAGTCGGCCAAGGTCTATTGCGGAGCTGGCTTGGAAGAGGTCTGCGAGACCGTAGGGATCCCACCGGTGCTCCACATGGGGGCCTGCGTGGACAACAGCCGAATCCTGATGGCCGCCACCGAGGTGGTCAAGGCGGGCGGTCTCGGAAAGGATATCAGCGATCTGCCAGCGGCCGGTAGCGCCCCCGAGTGGATGAGCGAGAAGGCCATCAGCATCGGCCACTACTTCGTGGCCAGCGGCGTGTACACGGTCTTCGGCGTGGGACTTCCCGTAAGCGGGGCCCCTCGATTCGCCGAATATATCTTCAAGGAACTGGAGCAGATCTACGGCGGCATGTGGGACGTGGAGCCCGACCCTTACGAGCATGCCAAGAAGCTCATCGCCCATATCGACAAGAAGCGCAAGGCCCTGGGTCTGGACAAGGCAAGGGAGCGCAAGCTCTTCGATATGGCCGACCGAAGAGCGTTGGATGTCGCCTGATCGAAATCCGGCACAACCTCTCTAGAAAGGGGGATGACGAGCAATGTCCAAGCTGGTTGCATTCGCCGCGATACAGGGGGCCTACAACATTGTCTCCAAGGCCGAAGGGATTTACAAACGGGCCTTGGAACAGTACGGCCCCGATCAGAAGCTGGAGTTTCCCAATACCGCCTACTACCTGCCCATTATCTACTCCTTGCTGGGTATTCCGGTGAAGACCCTGGGAGACGCCAAAAAGCCCCTTGAGATCGCGAGGAAGCTGCTTCCTCCGCACGTGAAAAACCGCTACCACCTGCCCTATCTGGGACCGACCCTCGATGCCGGGATGGCGGCACTGTTTGCGGAGGAGATAGTAGAGGCCATCCGTTATGTGGACGACCCAGACTTCTACCACCCCGGCGAGGAGTGCGACGTGGAGAACGGAAAGCTCTGGCTCGGGGCGGCCGATGACGTGATCATGCGAAAGCGTGGGGTGGAGTTCGTGGACGGTACCGCACCGGGCTTCGCTGCAATTGTGGGGGCGGCCCCGGACCCCGAGACGGCCAAGATGATCGCTGAGGAGTACCAGAGGCGAAACCTCTACGTGTTTATGTGCGCCAATCAGGCCGGGACCACCTTCGCCGAGCAGCTAGTGGAGGCCGGGGTCCAGGTAGGATGGAACACCCGTCTGGTGCCGTTCGGTCCGGACATCAGCGCAGCGGTCTTCGCCCTGGGCTTCGCCAACCGCGCAGCCATGGCCTTTGGCGGGATCAAACCGGGAGACTATCGGAAGATCCTCCTTTACAACAAGAACCGCATCTTCGCCTTTGTCAACGCCCTGGGCGAAGTCAATGCCGAGTGGGCGGCCAATGCGGCGGGAGCCATAAACTGGGGCTTCCCCACCATCGCCGACACCGACATCCCTGAGATCCTTCCTACCGGGATCTGCACCTACGAGCACGTGGTAGCCCAGGTGCCCCACGACCAGATCGTCCAGAAGTCCGTGGAGGTGCGTGGACTCAAGACCGTGGTGACCAAGGTGGACATCCCGGTCTCGTATGGTCCTGCCTTCGAGGGCGAGCGGATCCGGAAGGACGATCTGGTGGTGGAGATGGGCGGAGGCAAAAGCCAGGCCACCGAGCTGGTGGAGATGGCCGATATGGACGAGATCGAGGACGGCAAGATCACGGTCATCGGAAAGGATATCCCGGACTGCGAGAAGGGCGAGAGGCTCCCGCTGGGGATCTATGTTCGGGTGGCCGGCCGGAAGATGCAGCCGGACTTCGAGCCCATCCTGGAGCGTCAGATTCACCACCTGATCAACTACGCCCAGGGGGTCATGCATATCGGCCAGAGGGACATCGCTTGGATCCGCCTCGGAGCCAACGCCGTGGACAAGGGATTCACCTTGAAGCATATTGGCCAGATCATCCACGATATGTTCCACAAGGACTTCGGGTCCATCCTGGACAAAGTGGAGGTGACCCTCTATACCAATGCCGAGGATGTGGAGAGGTTCACGGAGAAGGCGAGGGCCATCTACAAGATGCGCGACGAGCGAGTCGAGGGAATGAGAGACGAAGACGTGGAGATCTACTATTCCTGCACTCTGTGCCAATCCTTTGCCCCCAGCCACGTCTGCGTCATTAGTCCGGAGCGCACCGGCCTTTGCGGGGCCTACAATTGGTTTGACTGCAAGGCCAGCTACGAGATCAACCCTACCGGCCCAAATCAACCCGTGGAGAAGGGGGAATGCCTCGATCCCAAACTGGGACAGTGGAAGGGGGTGAACGAGTTCGTGTACAAAGCGAGCCGCCAGAAGATCGACCACTACAACTTCTATTCCATTGTCTACGACCCCATGACCACCTGCGGCTGCTGTGAGTGTATCGCCGCGGTGCTGCCCAGCTGCAACGGGGTCATGACCGTGCATCGAGACTACACAGGGGACACTCCCTGCGGCATGAAGTTCACCACACTGGCTGGAACCATAGGGGGCGGCGTGAGCTCGCCGGGCTTCGTTGGGCACTCCAAGTACAACATCATCCAGCGCAAGTTTCTCGCAGGTGACGGGGGGCTGCTGAGGTTGGTCTGGATGCCCAAGGCCCTCAAGGAGGAACTGCGGGAGGGCCTCCGGAAGAGGGGAGAGGAGCTGGGTGTGCCCGACCTCATCGACAAGATAGCCGACGAGACCGTGGGGACGGATGAGGCCTCGGTATTGGAGTTCCTCAAGAAGGTGAACCATCCTGCCCTGAGCATGGAGCCCATCATGGGCTGATGGAGATGAGGGGCGCCCTTCCGGGGCGCCCCTTCCCTGTTCCGATTTCAACGAATCCCTGGGCGAAGGAGTGAGTCATGGGTTTGACGGGAATTCAGATCTACAAGCTGCTGCCCAAAACAAACTGCGGGGAATGCGGTGTGCCCACATGTCTGGCGTTCGCCATGAACCTAGCTGCTGGAAAGGCCGAGTTGGATTCCTGTCCCTACGTCTCGGAGGAGGCCAGGGAGCAGTTGGCCGAAGCCAGTGCTCCACCCATCCGGCCCCTGACCGTGGGATACGGGGACACGGCCGTGAAGATCGGCGGCGAGACGGTTCTGTTCCGTCATGAGAAGACCTTCTACAATCCCTGTGGCTTCGCAGGGGTGATCCGCGACACGGACGAGGATATCGCCGAGAAGGCCAAGCGGTGGGCTGGATACCAATGGGAACGCGTGGGGTTAAACCTCAGGCCGGAGCTCGTCTTCCTCAAGTGTGAATCCGGGGATGCGACCACGTTCGAGAAGGCGGCCCGTACTGTGGTGGACAACAGCGACCTGTCGCTGATTCTGGCCTGCGAGGCCCCCGAGGTCCTGGCCCCGGTGGCCAAGGCCCTCGCCGACAAACACCCCCTCCTCTATGCGGCCACCAACGCCAATGCGGACAAGATGTGCGCCATTGCCGGAGAGACGGGTTGCCCTTTGGCCGTGCGCGGCGTGGACCTGGAAGAGGTTATGGAACTCACCAACGAGCTGACCGAGGCAGGGCTCAAAGATTTGGTCATCGACTCGGGTGCCCGCGACCTCCCAGGTGTGTTCCAGGATCAGGTGGCCATCCGGCGTGCGGCCTTGTTGGAACAGAACCGAGCCTTGGGCTTTCCCACCATCTGCTTCGCCAATTCCTTGGGGGAGACCTTGGCCGAGCAGACAGCCGCGGCTGCCATGTTGGTCCCCAAATATGCGGGCCTCATCGTCCTGGACGATCTCCAGCCGGAGAGTATCTTCCCGTTGCTGGTGGAGCGGCTCAATATCTACACGGATCCGCAACGTCCCATGACGGTCACCCCGGGCATCTACGAGATCAACAACCCGGACGAGAAGTCGCCCGTGTGCGTCACCAGCAATTTCTCGCTGACTTACTTCATCGTTACCGGCGAGATCGAGGCGAGTCGCGTGCCCACTTGGCTGCTGATCATGGACACCGAGGGCCTCTCCGTGCTTAC
This sequence comes from Desulfarculaceae bacterium JdFR-97, assembly GCA_002010915.1. Taxonomy (GTDB): domain Bacteria; phylum Desulfobacterota; class Desulfocorpusculales; order Desulfocorpusculum; family Desulfocorpusculum; genus JdFR-97. Next base: position 14,214 of record MTPG01000074.1, read on the forward strand.
CGCTTGGGCTGCGGGGAAGTTCGTGGGAGACGCCATCGGTATCTTCATGAAGAAGTGCGGGATCATAGAGAAGGTCTCGCACAAGAAGGTCATCATCCCCGGCTATGCGGCCTCCATCGCCGGCGACCTGGAGGAAGAGCTGGTTGATTGGGAGGTCTTGATCGGCCCGCGGGAGGCCGCGGCTCTTCCTGCCTATCTGAAGGAATGGAAGGCATAGAGGAGGGGTCGGCGCACAAGGCTCTGTCACCATCAGGCCATAGGAGGGAGTGTGGTGGCGGGTGATCGGAGCCCAGAGGCGGTGTAAGCCCACCGGGGGTGAGGTGTGCTGGCCGCTGCAGACTGAACCCTGGACGCCCACAAGAGGAGGAAAGATCCATGCTGCTTATCGGGGAGAACCTCAATGTGATGGTCAAGCGGATCGGCCAGGCCATGAAGGATCGGGACCCCAAGCCCATCCAGGAGTTGGCCGTGAAGGAGGCCGAAGCGGGGGTGGATTTCATCGACATCAATCTGGGACCGGCTCGAAAGGGCGGGGCCGAACTGATGGAGTGGATGGTCAAGACAGTCCAAGAGGTGGTAGATACCCCTTTATATCTCGACACCACCAACATCGAGGCCATTGAGGCGGGCCTTAGGGCCTACAAACCTAAGAAGGGAAAGGCCGTAATCAACTCCATTATGTGCCGTCCGGAGAGGATGGACGTCCAAATCCCCATGGCCGCCAAGTACGAGGCGGGGATGGTGGCGCTACTTTGGGGGCCGGAGGGGATGCCACGGGATGCTAGCGAGCGGAGCATGTTCGCCACAGACATCCTCTCCCGGGCCGTGGAAGCGGGGATCCCCCCGGAGGATATCTACGTGGACCCCATCCTCACGCCGGTTAATGTCCAGCAGCAGCAGCTCATGGAATGCATTGAGTTTATGAAGCAGTTGGGCGAGATCGCAGAAGTCCTTGCGCCCGGGGTCCAGTCCACATGTGGACTATCCAACGTCTCCAATGGCGCGCCGGATCATCTCCGACCCATCCTGAATCAGACCTATCTCATCATCATCCAGAAGTATGGGATGACGAGCGCCATCGTGGATGCCTTCGATGAAAAGCTTCGGGCCATTGCCAAGGGTGAGCGTCCCGACATCGTGGAGTTGGTCAACAAAGTTGTCGACGGGCAAGAGGTGGATATGGGCTCCCTGAGCAAGGAGGAGCAGGATTACGTCAAAACAGTAAGGGTTCTCTTGGGGCACACCCTCTATTCCGACTCCTGGCTCGAGCTGTAATGCGCCCGGAAGGGCCTGTGGGCGGATTGGGCCGGGGGAGGGAGAGGGAGTCTGAAAAGCCCTCCAGGAGAGCCGATGGGAACGGGATGAAGCTGAGAGATCTGATGGAGGTGGTGGAAGCGGAGCTCATTGTGGGGGAGGAAAGGCTCGATCTGGAGATCGAGAAGGCCTTTGCATCCGATTTGATGAGCGATGTGCTCGCCTTCGCCACCGAGGGATCGCTCCTTCTAACCGGCCTGACCAACGCCCAAGTGGTGAGGACCGCCGAGATGGTCGACTTGGCGGCCATCCTCTTCGTCCGAGGGAAGCGTCCCCAGCCCGAGGCCGTGCGTTTGGCTCAATCCAAAGGTATCCCGCTTCTGACCACTCCTTTCATCCTCTTCGAGACCTGCGGTCGCCTCTACTGCTCGGGCATTGTGGGATCGCGGCAGAAGGTATGAGGGCATCCTGGGTCGATTCACTTCGATGGGGCCCCCGAACGGGGGCCCTCTTCGTTGGATCCCGGGGTAAAGGTAACCCCTGTCTTGGGAAGAAAGTGCTCCCCGGAGGGCGCGGTAATGCGATCTCAGGGTCTTTTCCGGAAAGGGGCAACTGATGTATGATCCATGGGGGTTGTTGAGGTTGCCGTTCGTCTGCAACCCGAGGGAATCCCGTTAGCTCCGGCGGTGCTCATCTCGCGGAAGTGACCTGGAGACCCTTTGGACATCCCCGACAGGAGGAGGGGATACCCTTCTCTCCACATAAGGAGGAGGAGAGCATGCCCGCTGTGTCGCGGCCTCTTCCCGGAGGGGGGGCTGAAGAGCTCTACCGGGTCGCTTTTTCCTTAAGCGGGGAGGCGATCATTGCCTGGGACCGACAAAGGCGTATCCTTCAGGTCAACCCCGCGGCCGTTCGACTCTTTCAATATGGGGGGAAGGAGGAGCTTCTGGCCCTGGAGTCCGTCCGTCTGCTGTTCCAACGGAGGGAGGACCTCGACCGCCTTGAGGAGGCCCTCACCCGAGAAAGAACGGTCCGTGAACTCTCAGTCCATATGGTCCGCAAGGGAGGGGAGGCCTTCCATGCCCTCCTTTCCGCGGAGTATGTGAAAGGGGGTCCGGTCCGAAGCCGGGCCGTTTTGGCCCTCATCCGGGAAGTCTCTGGAGACGGTCGAGATGGCAGGTCTGCCAATGAGCTCCACAGACGGCTCGACATCCTCCGCACTGTCTCCACTGCCGTCAGCAGCAGCCTTCATCTAAATGAAGTTTTGGGGCAGACCATAGATCGGATCCTGGAGATCCTTGGGGCGGCCAGTATCCGGATCTATATGCTCGATCCCAAGGAGGAGTGCCTTCGCCTGGTGGCCTGGAAAGGACTTTCGGGGCGCTTCGTCAATAAGGAACACTTCCAGCGCCGAAAGGTCGGAGACGGGCTCTTGGGAAAGACGGTCCTTACCAGGAAGGCCACGGTGGTGGACAACTACCTGCGTGCGGACGACCCCTACGTGGATTGCATCATCGAAGAGGGGCTCAAGTCCTCTGTCTATATTCCTCTCCTCTCCAAGGAGAAGGCCGTGGGCGTCATGTGCGTCTCGAGCCACGCAGAGTACAGATTTTCCCCCGATTTTGTAGAGTTCCTGACGGCCATCGGCAACCAGATCGGCGTGGCCATCGAGAACGCCAACCTCTACGAGGACCTCAAACGAGCCTATCAAGAACTCTCCGAGGCCCAGGAGCAGGTCGTCCGGACCGAGAAGTTGGCCTCTCTGGGGAAGCTGGCGGCCACCATTGCCCATGAGATCAACAACCCCATCTCCGTGGTGCTTACCTACGTCAAGCTGATGCGCAAACTGGTGGACCGAGGCCGCTTCTCCACCGAGCGGTTGGCGGATATCGCCCGCTACTTGGGCACTATGGAATCGGAGACGGCCCGCTGCGGGGAAATCGTCAAGAACCTCCTGGCCTTCTCGCGGCACTCCCAAGGGACCTACGAGGATCACAGCATCGAGGAGGTCATCGAAAGGACCGTCTCCTTGATCGCCCATGACTTGGAGATCAAGGAGATGAGCCTGGTCAAGGAGATCGCCCCTGAGCTGCCGAAAGTGCGGTGCGATTTTCGGCAGATGCAGCAGGCCATCCTGAACCTCATGATCAATGCCATCGAGGCGATGACCAAAGGAGGCACGTTGACCGTCAAGGCCGGCCCGGCTAGGAAGGAAGGGTTTATCCAGATCTCTGTTCAGGATACGGGGTGCGGAATTCAGGAAAAGGATCTGGGCAGCATTTTCGAACCCTTCTTTACCACCAAGGAGGAGGCCAAGGGCGTGGGGCTGGGACTCTCGGTGGTCTACGGCATTGTCACGAGACATGGAGGGTCCATCGAGGTTCAGAGCTCGCCGGGCCATGGCAGCACTTTCACCATCCTTTTGCCCGTGGCCGGGAGACCTCAGGAGGAGGAAGACCCGTCCCAAGGCCGGGGAGAGATTGGGCAGGGAGAGCAGACATGAGCCGAAAGCCGCGGATCCTCGTGGTGGACGATGAGGCGCCCATGAGGGAGAGCCTGAAGGACTGGCTGACCGAGGACGGATACGAGGTGGGGCTTGCGGCCAGCGGAGAGGAGGCCATCGCCCTAGCCAAGGAGCGTTCTTGGGACGTGATCCTCCTGGATCTTAAGATGCCCGGCATGGATGGCCTGGAGACCCTCCGGCGGCTCAAGGACGAGGATGTTAACACCGACGCGGAGATCCTCATGATGACCGCGTACGGGACCATAGAGACGGCCGTCCAGGCAATGAAGGAAGGAGCCTTCGATTACTTGCTCAAGCCCTTCGACCCCGACGAGGTGGAGATGGAGATCAAGAGGATCGTCTCCCATAGAGAGCTGGTCCTCGAGAACCTGCTGCTGCGCCAGAAGCTGGAGGAGCGCGCCGAATTCGATGAGATCATCGGCCGAAGCGAGCCCATGCAGAAGGTCTTCGATCTGATCCAGCGGGTGGCCCCCACGGACTCCACCGTCCTGATCACCGGAGAAAGCGGCACTGGAAAGGAGCTGGTGGCCAAGGCCATCCATGCCAACAGTCCGCGCTGCTACATGCCTTTCATTGCGGTCAGCTGCGGAGCCCTGCCCGAGTCCATCCTGGAGAGCGAGCTGTTCGGGTACGAGAAGGGGGCCTTCACAGGTGCGGACCGAACCAAACGTGGAAGGTTCGAGCTAGCTCACGGGGGGACCCTCTTCCTGGACGAGATCGGGGATATCAGCTTGAAGACCCAAGTGGATCTCTTGCGGGTCCTCCAAGAGAAGGAGATCACTCGGCTGGGCGGGCAGGAGACCATCAAGGTGGACGTGCGGATCCTGGCCGCCACCAATCGGGACCTGAAGCGAGCCATCCAAGAGAATCGCTTCCGCGAGGACCTCTACTACCGACTCAACGTGATCACCATCCACGTGCCCCCCCTGCGGCATCGAAAGGAGGACATTCCTCTTCTGGTGGAGGCCTTCATCCGAAAGTATTCCCTGGAGATGAACCGTGAACCCGCTCGGGTATCTCCTTCGGCCATGAAGCTCCTGATGGAGTACGACTGGCCCGGAAACGTTCGAGAGCTGGAGAACGTCATCGAGCGGGCCATGGTCATTGGAAAAGGGAGGGAGATCACGCCCGAAGACCTCCCATTTTCACCCCGGGATGCGGCTGGGGTGGAGATGCCCAAGTCCCTGAGGGCCGTGGAGAAGATGCACATCGAGAGAATTCTGGAGGAGACCCAGTGGAATATCAGCCAGGCGGCTCGTGTCCTGGAGATCGACAGGCAGACCCTCTACAATAAGATGAAACGCTACGGGATCGCCAAACGGGGGTAAGGGCCCATCGCATCCGTTGTGATCTGCCCCATCGGGCCCGTGGATCGGCTTCTCCTTCACCAGCTTGCCCGGCGGATCACCGCCCGCTGCGGTCTTCTGTGCCGGGTCTCCTCCACCAAGCTGGACAATCCGAGATACGCCTACAACGAAACCCGCCGCCAATACGACTCCAAAACCATTCTCCACTGTCTGAAACAGCGTTCGAAGGAAAAGGGGGAGTGGGTTCTTGGCGTGACCTCCGTGGATCTCTATGTCCCCATACTGAAGTTCGTCTTCGGACTGGCGGAGGTGGAAGGCCGCTGCGCCCTGATCTCCCTCCATCGGCTGCGCCCGGAGTTCTACGACGCCCCTCCTCAGGATGCGCTCCTGTTGGAACGAATGGAGAAGACCGCGCTTCACGAGTTGGGTCACGCCCTCGGGCTGACCCATTGCCGGGACCGCCGCTGCGTGATGTATTCCTCCACCCATATCGAGCATACAGATCAAAAGGGCCCGGAGTTCTGCCCAAGCTGCGGTGAGCTCTTCAAGTGGAGGGTGAGGAAACAGAAAGAGAGAGGGGACTAGCTAGCGGCTACAAGGCAGTCGGCCACGGGTTGACATTGGTATGGCACTCCGCCCCGTGCCCCTCGCCTCCAGCCTTTCCCGCCAAGGGCGGATNTGCCGCTCCCTCGGTGAGGGAAAGCTATCTTCAAGTCCCAGTAGAGATGAAGTCTCCCCTGGTGTAAATTTCTTCGGCACTCTGTCAAAGATCCCCACAAATCTTGAAAAAGTAAATAATATCCGGCAGGTTAGACATTCCTTCCGGTTTCTTTCATCAAGATATGCCGAATATTTCGGCACCGGAGAGACCTGAGGCGGAGAACGACGAGAGGAGCTTCTAAAAAAATAGAATTATTTCAATTAGTTGTCGATAGAAGAAATATATCTCCTTTCCGGTACATCTCTTGCTTCTATTAACCATAGAAGAGGAAGAGATCGGACAAAAGGAGGGATAGGCCATGGGAACCACGGCTCGGAGGGCTTCGATGAAGGTCGTTCCGCNCGGGAGGAAGAAGTGCATCTGGATGGAGGCCGGGGTGGTCTCCTACAAGCTTTGCGACAACAACTATGACTGCTCCACCTGCCTTTACGACCATGCCATGCAGGCCAAAGTGGAGAGGCAAAGGGAGTCGCCGGCGAGGCCCATGGCGCCCGCCGCAGAGACCTTCAACGAGACCTGGGTGGAGCGGATGATGAGGCTCCCTGCATCGAGGAGGAAGTGCAGGTACATGCTCACGGGGGAGGTGAGCCACAAAATTTGTGCCAATGCCTACGAGTGTGGAAACTGCGCCTTCGACCAGATGATGCAGGAGCGGATCCAGAGCGAGGTCCTTCCCGTCCATTCCCGCATCGAGGTGGGTGGGTTTGTCCTGGCCGAGGATTTCTACTACCATGAGGGGCATACTTGGGCTAGGCCTGAGTATGGCGGCCGAGTGCGGGTGGGGCTCGACGATTTCGCCCGAAGGCTCTTGGGGCGGGTCCAAGGAGTGGANCTCCCGGACCTGGGCGGGGAAGTGAAGCAAGGGGAAGTGGGATTGCGGCTTCGGAGAAACGGCCACGGAGCGGGAGTCCTCTCCCCCGTGGATGGAATCGTGGTCCGGCAAAACGAGCGGATCTTCAACCACCCCGAGCTGATCCATGAGTCCCCTTATGAGGAGGGATGGCTCTTTATCGTGGAGCCCATTCAGTTGCGCAAGAACCTCAAAGGGCTCTACTTCGGGGAGGCGGCCAAGGGCTTCCTTCGCGAGGAGCGGGAGAGGCTCATCTCCATGATGGATCAGACGAGGCTGGCTGCAGACGGAGGAGCCCCTGCGGAAGACCTCTATCAGGAGCTCCAGAAGACGCAGTGGGAGCGCATCGTGAAGGCCTTTCTGAGGAGCTAACCCAAGAGGGCCCGAGCGCCTATTGGCCCGTAGCAGAGGCCCCATCGGCCTGAGCCGATGGGGCCTCTTTTGTAAGGCCCGGCCCAGGGAGCGGGATGCAGCTGCGCTCCTCTTGACAAGAATTCTCCTATTCTATAAAGGTTGAATGATGCGTCGGCGTTAGCTATAATAAAACCGAAAAATGAAAAGAGCCAGCCACATTGTCATCCCTCCCCCCAAGCCCCGTTCAAGCGATGTGTCCCGGCCTTTTGGGACCAAATCCGTTTTCTGGTAGGAGAAGGGACCGATGTCGAAGGGATCCGTGGTGGTCGTAGGTGGCGGAATCGGAGGCGTTCAGGCCGCATTGGATCTGGCAGAAAGCGGTTTTTTCGTGTACCTGGTGGAGAAGCGATCGGCCATCGGGGGGGTCATGTCCCAATTGGACAAGACCTTTCCCACCAATGACTGCGCCATGTGCATCCTCTCTCCCAAGGTGGTGGAGGCAGGCAGAAACCTTAATATTCGTCTTTTGACCGACGCCGAGGTGACCAAGATCGAAGGAGAGCCGGGGGACTTTAAGGTCGAGGTCCTCCAGCACCCTCGGTACATCGACCTGAGCAAGTGCACGGCTTGCGGGGAATGCGCCAAAGTCTGCCCCGTGGTCCGGCCCAACGAGTATGACGAAGCCTTGTCCCAACGCAAGGCCACCTTCAAGCTCTATCCCCAGGCCATTCCCAGCGGCTATGCCATCGAGAAGCTGGATTTGGCCCCTTGCCGGATGGCCTGTCCTGCCCACATCAACGTCCAGGGCTACGTCAACTTGGTCANGGAAGGGAAGTACAAGGAGGCCGTCCAGATCATCATGCAGGACCTTCCCTTCCCTGGGATCTTGGGTCGGATATGCCCCCATCGATGCGAGAGGAGCTGCCGTCGCCTGGAGGTCGATGAGGCCATCTCCATTCGGGAACTGAAGCGGGTTGCTGCCGATCGCGCCCCCGTAAGCGAGCTTCCGGTCCCTGAGATCGAACCCAAGGATAAGAAGGTGGCCATCATCGGCTCGGGGCCTGCAGGGCTCAGCGCGGCCTACTTCTTGGCACTGGAGGGCTATAGGGTGTCGGTCTACGAATCCATGCCCGAGCCCGGCGGGATGATGCGTTACGGGATCCCCGAGCATCGGCTTCCCAGGGCCGTTCTGGACGCGGAGATCGAAAACCTCAAGCGCTACGGCATCGAGATCCACACCGGGGTCACCATCGGGAAGGATCTGACCCTGGAGGAGCTCAAGGAGGGGGGGGCGGACGCCGTCTTCCTGGCCATGGGCGCCTGGAAGGGGCTCAAGATGGGGATCCCTGGGGAGGGGGAGGCGTCGGGCGTCAAGGACGTGACCACCTTCCTGCGGGAGGTCCATCTGGGCGAGCTCCGGCGATTGGAGGGAAAGGTGGTGGTCATCGGCGGAGGCCATTCCGCCTTGGACGGTGCGAGGGTGGCCCTGAGGCTGGGGGCCAGTGAAGTGAGCATCCTCTATCGGCGGTCCCGGGCCGAGATGCCGGCAGAGGCCGAGGAGGTAGAGGAGGCGGAGCAGGAAGGGATCAAGATCCACTTCCTTGTGGCCCCCAAGCGGATCGTCCACGAGGGGGGAAGGCTCTCCGGGATCGAGTGCATTCGGACCCGACTCTCGGAGCCGGATACCACCGGAAGGCGAAAGCCCATACCCATTGAGGGATCGGAGTTTTTCATCGAAGCGGACCACATCATCCCCGCCATCGGGCAGGAACCCGACTTTTCCTGTCTCGGCGATGGACACCAGCTGGCCATCTCCAAGTGGAACCTCCTGGTGGTGGANCCCGAGACCCTCCAGACCAACGTCCCGGGTATCTTTGCGGGGGGNGACGCGGTCACGGGCCCGGCTACGGTTATCGAGGCGGTGGAGGCCGGGAAGCGGGCGGCCCGATACATCGCCAAGTACCTGGAAGGGGAGGAGCTACCCAAGGGTTGGCAGGAGGAGCCACCCATGGGAGATCGTTGGACTGAGATTCCCCCCGACGTCTCCAGTGCCCCACGCCTGCACGTGCCGACCCTGCCTCCGGATGAGCGACGCAAGGGCTTCGACGAGGTGCGTCTCCCCGTGGATGAGGAGGCGGCCCGACGGGAGGCGGGTCGGTGCCTCAACTGTGGGGCCTGTTGCGAGTGTTTCCAGTGCGTGGCGGCCTGTCAGGCGGAGGCGGTGAACCATCTCATGGTAGAACAACGGATCACCCTGGAGGCCGGTGCCGTGATCTTGGCCCCAGGGTTCCAGACCGTGGATCCCAAGATCCTGAAGACGTACGGCTACGGCCGGTTCGCCAACGTGGTCACCAGCAAGGAGTTCGAGCGGATCCTGAGCGCCTCCGGTCCATTTCAGGGTCATCTGATCCGCCTCTCCGACCACAAGGAGCCCGGGAGGATCGCCTGGATTCAATGCGCGGGCTCCCGCAACATCAACGAAGGGGACCACGGGTACTGTTCCTCGGTCTGTTGTATGTATGCTATCAAGCAGGCCGTCATCGCCAAGGAACACGTGGGCGATGAGTTGGAGACCACCATCTTCTTCATGGACATGCGGACCTTCGGGAAGGACTTCGAGAAGTACTACGACCGGGCCCGAGAGGAGAAAGGGGTCCGATTCGTCCGATCCCGGATCCACTCCGTGGTCGAGGAACCGGAGACCAAGTCCCTGATTCTTCGCTACGTGGACGAAGGAGGGGAGGTCCGGGAGGAGATCTTCGACATGGTGGTCCTCTCCGTGGGCATGGAGCCATCGCCGGATGCGGCGGAACTGGCCGAGCGGATCGGGGTCGATCTCAACCACTACCGTTTCTGTGCCACGGACCGTTTCGCCCCAGTAGCCACCTCGCGGCCCGGGATCTTCGTCTGCGGCGCCTTCGAGGCTCCCAAGGACATCCCGGAGACCGTGATGCAGGCCTCCTCCGCGGCGGCTAGGGCTCAGGCCCTGCTGGCCGATGCTCGCTACTCGGAGATCGAGGAGAGGAGCTATCCAGAAGAGTTGGATGTCTCCGAGGAGGAGCCCCGCATCGGGGTCTTCGTCTGCGACTGCGGAATCAATATCGCCAGTGTCATCCGTGTTCCCGAGGTCAAGGAATATGCCGCTACGTTGCCGGGGGTGGTTTTCTCGGACGAGAACCTCTTTACCTGCAGCCAGGACAACATCCAGCGCATGATCGAGGTGATCCGGGAGAAGAAACTCAACCGGGTGGTGGTGGCCTCCTGCAGCCCCAGGACCCACGAGCCCCTCTTCCGCGAGACCATCCGGCAGGCGGGTCTCAATCCCTACCTCTTTGAGATGGCCAATATCCGGGACCAGGGCTCATGGGTTCATCAACAGGAGCCCGACAAGGCCACGGAGAAGGCCAAAGATCTCGTGCGTATGGCTGTGGCCAAGGTGCGCCACGCCCGTCCCTTGCAACAACTGACGGTTCCGGTGGAGCAGTCGGCCTTGGTCATAGGGGGGGGCGTGGCCGGGATGAATGCGGCCATCAACATCGCCGAACAGGGCTACGCGGTCCACTTGGTGGAGAAGAGTTCGGAACTGGGGGGCGTCGCCCGAAGGATCCATTATACCATCGAAGGCGACGACGTCCTCGGCTACTTGGATCAGCTTCGAAAACGCGTCCAGGAACACCCCAAGATCCAGGTCCACCTCCAGACGGAGGTGNTGGACCACTCCGGATTCGTGGGCAATTTCGTCACACGCATCATCTCCAACGGCTCCGAGCCGCAGGAGATCCGCCACGGGGTCACCGTGGTGGCCACAGGGGCCCAGCCCTACGAACCCCAGGAGTATCTCTACGGGGAGGACCCGCGGGTGCTGACGAGCCTGGAGTTGGAGGAGCGCATCGCCGAGGGCGACCACTCCTTGAGGGACCTCACCACCGTGGTGATGATCCAATGTGTGGGCTCTCGGAACGAGGAGCGTCCCTACTGCAGTCGGATCTGTTGTCAGGGCTCCATCAAGAACGCCCTGCGGCTCAAAGAGATCAACCCCGATATGCAGATCTTCATCCTCTACCGCGACATCCGCACCTACGGTCTCCTGGAGGACAACTACCGGGAGGCCAGGGAGAAAGGGGTCCTCTTCATCCGATTCGAGAAGGACCAGCCACCCCGGGTGGAACGGGGATCGGACGGATTGAGGGTTTTCGTCCGGGACCACGTCCTGGGAGAGGAAGTGGAGATCCGAGCGGATCTTCTCGCCCTGGCCGTAGGGATCGTGGGTGATACGGCACATCCCGTCAGCACACAGTTCAAGCTTCCCCTCAACGCCGACGGCTTCTTTATGGAGGCCCATATGAAGCTTCGGCCGGTGGATTTCGCGTCGGAGGGGAACTTCCTTGCGGGTTTGGCTCACGGCCCGAAGCCCCTGAAGGAGACCATCGCTCAAGCCGAAGCCGCGGCCTCTCGGGCCGTGACCATCCTGTCCAAGGAACGCCTCTATCTACCCGGAGAGAAGGCCTGGGTGGAAGGGGAGCGTTGTGTGGCCTGCCTCACCTGTGTTCGGGCCTGCCCCTATCATGTGCCCCAAATCGGCGAGGAGGGAGTGGCCGAGATCGAGCCCGCCGCCTGCCAGGGTTGCGGGATCTGCACCTCGGCGTGCCCCAGGAAGGCCATTCACCTAGCCAACTACACGGACGAGGAAATCCTGGCCAAGGTGGCCGCGTTGCAGGAGTAGACCTCGGGGAGGGAAGAGGGAGATCTCCGATTCCGGAGGGGTGTGTCGATTCGTCCAGAATTCCATGAGGAGAGAGAGGAGAGCAGCCATGGCCTATGACCCCAAGATCGTCGCGTTCTGCTGCACCTATTGCGCCTACTCCGCCGCAGACCTGGCAGGCTCCATGCGCCTGCAGTACCCTCCTACTGTCCGGATGGTGAAGCTGCTTTGTACAGGCAAGGTGGAGCCCATCCACTTGATGAAGGCCTTTGAAGCGGGGGCCGATGCGGTCTTCGTCGCCGGGTGACTGGAGGGAGAGTGCCATTTCCTGGAGGGAAATAAGAGAGCAAAGCGCTGGGTTCGGTACACCAAGGAGTTGCTGAAAGAGGTGGGCATCGAGCCCGAGAGATTGGAGATGTTCAACATGAGCTCCTCCCAGGCCCCGGCCTTCGCTCAGGCCGTGGAGGAGATGACCCGAAGGGCCCTGGAGATGGGACCCTCGCCCCTGAAGAGGGACGTGGGCAACGAGGATGCCGCTTGATCCTTAGAACCCCTCAAGATCCGGGCGTGATGGAGAAGGTGCCATGATCGTCGGAACACGGAAACCCTTCGAAGAGATCAAGTCCTATGTCAATGGGTGCGAGAAGATCCTCGTCATGGGATGTGGGACCTGTGTCTCGGTCTGTATGGCCGGGGGTGAGAAGGAGGTGCAACTGCTTGCCTCGCAGCTGCGCATGGCCTTCGAGAAAGAGGGGAAGAAGGTCCAGGTGGACGAGGAGACCATTCAGCGCCAGTGCGATCGAGAGTACTTCGAGACCGTCAAGGAGAAGATTCCCCAGTATGACGTGGTCATCTCCATGGCCTGCGGGGCCGGGGTGCAGATGACCGCCGAACTCTTCGAGGACCGGGTGATAGTGCCCGCGCTCAACACCACCTTCATCGGTGTGGCCGAGGGGGAGGGGGTCTGGAGCGAGAAGTGCCGGGCCTGCGCCAATTGTCTGCTGGCCGAGACCGGGGGTATCTGCCCCATCACCATCTGTCCCAAGGGGTTGGTCAACGGCCCATGCGGGGGAACGAATCACGGCAAATGCGAGGTGGACAAGGACAAGGACTGCGCATGGACCCTCATCTACCAACGCCTCAAGACCCAGGGACGGCTGGACGCCATTCGGGAGATCCATCCGGCCAAGGATTACAGGGTCCAGACCACCCCGTCCAAGATCGTTCACCGTGCCTATGAGGAGAAAGAGGAGGCGTAGCGATGCCCGTGCCCTTTCGTGAATCCCTGAAGACAAAAGAGTTCGTGGTGACGGCGGAGATCGGTCCCCCCAAGGGGGTGGACATCGAGGAGATGCTTCACCACATAGATCTTCTCAAGGACAAAGTGGACGCCCTCAACGTCACCGATAACCAGAGTTCGGTGATGCGCATCGGGTCCCTTCCGGTCTGCAAGCTCATCAAGGAGGCTGGCGGAGAGCCCATCCTCCAGATGACATGCCGCGACCGCAACCGCCTGGCCCTTCAGTCGGATCTGCTGGGGGCCTACGTTCTGGGGATCGACAACGTCCTGTGCCTCACCGGGGACTACATCACAGTGGGAGACCACAGGGAGGCCAAGCCTGTCTTCGACCTGGACTCCGTGTTGCTCCTGAAGTTAGTCCGGCAACTGGAGGAAGGACGGGATTTTGCGGGCAACGAACTCAAGGGAGCTCCCAAGTTCTGTGCGGGAGCCATCGTCACTCCGGAGGCCGATCCCATTGAACCCCAGTTGATGAAGTTCGAGAAGAAGATCAAGGCGGGTGCCGAGTTCATTCAGACCCAGGCTATATACGATTTGGACAATTTCAAGAAGTTCATGGAGTATGCCCGGAAGTTCGAGGTGAAGATCCTAGCCGGAATCGTCCTTCTGGCCTCGGCGGGGATGGCTCGGTTCATGAACGCCAATGTCCCTGGCATTTTTGTGCCCCAGGAGCTCATCGACGAGATGGCCTCCGCCCCCAAGGGGAAGGCCCTGGAGAAGGGGATCGAGATCGCAGGACGCATGATCCGGCAACTGCGCGAGGAGAAGATCTGCGACGGGGTCCACATCATGGCCATCGGCCGCGAGCACTTGGTGCCCGAGATCCTCTCTGCAGCGGGGATGTGACAGCTCCAGGGGAGGCCTTCTGTATAGCTTGGAGTGCCGGGGCTTTTCTTTTTGGATGAGACGGAAGGGCTGTTGGAGGGAGGCGAATCAGCGGTGGGGCCCGACGAGGTGAGGGAATGAAGTTGGCCATCGGCGGAAAAGGTGGAGTGGGGAAGACGACCGTGGCCGTCACGTTGGCCAAGGCATTCGCCGCGCGTGGATATCAGGTGCTTGCCATCGACGCGGACCCCAACGCCACCCTGGCCGCCGCCTTCGGCCTGCACGACGCCGGGCAGATCATCCCCATCGTCAAGATGGAGGATCTCATCGCCGAGAGGACCGGGGCGCGACCCGGCCAGACCGGAGGGCTCTTCACCCTTAATCCCCGCGTGGACGACATCCCTGATCGATTCTGCCGGCAGGTCGAGCCCNGTATCCGTATGATGGTCATGGGGGCCTTTAAGACGGGCGGCAGCGGCTGTTACTGCCCGGAGAACGCAATGCTCAAGGCCNTGGTGACTCATCTCCTCCTCCAACGGGACGAGGTGGTTATCCTGGACATGGAGGCCGGCATCGAGCATCTGGGCCGGGGTACGGCCCAAGCCGTGGACCGCCTGTTGGTGGTTGTGGAGCCGGGCAGGAGGAGTATTGAGACAGCCAAGACCATCCGTAAACTGGCGGGGGATATCGGTCTGACGCGCGTAGGTGTCATCGGGAACAAAATTCGAGGCCCCAAGGACGAGGCCTTCCTGCGGGAGGAGATGGCGGGCTTCGAGATCCTGGCCTGGATCCCTTACGCAGAGGAGATCATCGAGGCCGATATGGAATCCCAGCCTCCCTATCTTCGCAAGCCGGATCTGGTTCAGATCCTCGACGGGATGATTCACCGTCTCCTCTCCTCCACTCCGGACCCATGAGAACTCCACAATGCGAGAGTCCTCTGCCCCAGAGCTTCGGGCCTTGGCTCCGGGAGAACGCTTTCATCGTCCTCGCCTCGACCTTGTCTTGGGAAAGACTTCGGGTTATCTTTCCCTCGATTCGTCGAACTCCTCTGGGAGGTGCAGTGGATGATGCAACAGCGAACAGATTGGACGTCCAAACAGCGTAAAGCCTTGGAGGAGGCAATCTCGACCTACAAGGGCCAGCCAGGCGCCTTGATCCCTGTGCTGCAGAAGGCCCAGGAGATCTTCGGGTACCTGCCCCGGGAGGTCATGGGCAGGATCGCCTCGGATCTCGGCATCCCCCCAGCCAGGGTCTTCGGCGTGGCCACCTTCTACGCCCAGTTTTCCTTCACACCTCGTGGCCGGCATACCGTGCTCTCCTGTCAAGGGACGGCCTGTCATGTTCGGGGGGGAGGGAAGATCCTGGAAGAGATGATGAGACACCTCCAAGTTGAGGAAGGGGGAACCACTGCGGACGGGCGGTTTACCCTGGAGAAGGTCTATTGCATCGGCTGCTGCAGCCTAGCACCAGCCCTCATCATTGACGAGACGGCCTACGGGAAACTCACCCCTGAGAAGGTCAAGGAGATCCTGGATCAGTACGAATGATGCTCCGTTCCCCGAGGCGGAGCTCCATGAGCACCGTGGAGGAGGAGAGGTGAAGACCCTGGAAGATCTCAAGAGGATCAGGGACCGGACCCNGAAATTGGACCAGTCTGGGGAGGACCGGGTCAAGATTGTGGTGGGGATGAACACGTGTGGGATCGCCTCGGGCGCCCGAGACACCCTGGAGGCCTTTCGGGAGGCCCTTCACGAGCAGGGGATCCGCGGTGAGGTATTTCAGACCGGCTGTATCGGGATGTGCTTCGACGAGCCATTGGTGGATATCCTGCAACCCGGGATGCCCCGGATCACTTATCGTCATCTCACAGCTGATCGGGTCCCCAAAGTGGTTGAGGAGCACCTCCTGAAGGGGGAGGTGGTTCGGGATTGGGTCCTCGCACAGATGCCCGACGGGGTCCCCCCGCTGGAGGGGATTCCCCTTTTCAGCGAGCTCCCCTACAATGCCAAACAGCGCAAGATCGTGCTTCGAAAGTGCGGCAGTATCGATCCGGAGGAGATCGACCATTACATCGCCACGGACGGGTACTTCGCGTTAGCCAAGGCCCTCTTGGAGATGACCCCGGAGGAGGTCATCGAGACCGTGCTCGCCTCAGGGCTTCGGGGACGCGGGGGGGCGGGATTTCCCACAGGGATGAAGTGGCGTTTTACCCGTCAGGCCGAGGGGGATCTGAAATATATCGTATGCAATGCCGATGAGGGCGACCCCGGGGCCTTCATGGACCGCAGCGTACTGGAGGGCGATCCCCATTCAGTTCTCGAAGGGATGCTCATCGCCGGATACGCCATTGGGGCGAAAGAAGGATACATCTATGTGAGGGCCGAATATCCCTTGGCTGTCCGCAGGCTCCAGCGTGCCATCGAGCAAGCCCGATCATACGGCCTGATCGGAGAGCAGATCCTGGGGACCGACTTCTCCTTCGATCTCAAGATCAAGATGGGGGCCGGTGCCTTCGTCTGCGGTGAGGAGACGGCCCTTCTGGCCTCCATTGAAGGGAAGCGGGGCATGCCCCGCCCCAGGCCTCCCTTCCCCGCTCAGTCTGGTCTTTGGGGGAAGCCCACCAACATCAACAATGTGGAGACCTACGCCAATGTACCGGTCATCCTGCTCCGGGGGGCGCCCTGGTACAGTCAGTTCGGAACCGAAAACAGCAAAGGGACGAAGGTGTTCTGCATCACGGGCAAGGTAAAACACTCGGGGCTCATCGAGGTCCCCATGGGGATCACCCTGAGGGAGATCATCTTCGACATCGGCGGTGGGATCCTCAACGACCGTGCCTTCAAGGCGGTCCAGACGGGCGGTCCCTCGGGAGGGGTGCTCCCTGAGTCGCTGCTGGATCTTCCCGTGGATTACCAGGAGTTGGCCAAGGCGGGCTCCATCATGGGCTCCGGAGGCGTGGTCGTTATGGATGAGACGACCTGCATGGCCGATGTGGCCAAGTACTTTCTCACCTTCACCAAGAGTGAATCCTGCGGAAAGTGTACCCCCTGCCGGGAGGGGCTGCAGCGAATGCACGAGCTTTTGGATCGGATCTGCAAGGGGAAGGCCCGGGAGGAGGACATCGATCGTCTGGAGTCCTTGGCCTTATCGGTCAAGGACGCCTCCCTCTGCGGTCTAGGTCAGACGGCCCCCAATCCGGTCCTCAGCGTGTTGAGGTACTTCCGGGAGGAGATCGAGGCTCACGTCCGAGAGAAGCGATGTCCGGCCGGTGTCTGCCCCGAACTGGTGACCTATGAGATCGATCCGGAGAAGTGCAAGGCCTGCGGAATCTGCCGCAAGAAGTGCCCTGTGGAGGCCATCGAGGGGGCTCCGAAGGTGGTCCATCGGATCCTTCAGGAGAAGTGCATCAAGTGCGGGACCTGCTTCGAGGTCTGTCCCAAAAAGTTCTCGGCGGTCCTTCGGAAGTAACCCAAGGACGGCCAAGTTCGAGGAAGCTCCAGGGGGAGAACACGTATGGAACGCGTGAGGCTGACCATTGACGGAAAAGAGGTGATCACAGCGGCCGGAAACACCATCCTCATGGCCGCCAGACAGGCACACATTGCCATTCCCACGCTGTGCTATCACCCAAAGTTGCCCATATCCGGAGCCTGCCGGGCTTGTGTGGTGGAGGTGGAGGGCAGACCGGCGCTGGTGGCCTCCTGCGCCACACCGGTGGCCGAAGGGATGGTGGTACACACGCGGACGGAGAGGGTCCTCAGGGCCCGAAGGCTGGTCGCCCAGTTGCTCCTGGCCAGTGGGGATCACAACTGCCTCACCTGCCAGGCCAATGGTCGATGCGAGCTTCAACAATTGGCCTATGAACTGGGGGTGGAGGAGTTGGAGTATTCGGCGGAGCCTCCCGGATATCCCAAGGACACCTCCAATGCCATGATCGAGCGCGACCTCAACAGGTGTATTCTGTGCGGTCGATGCGTGAGGGCCTGCAACGAGGTCCAGGTCAACGAGGTCATCGATTACGGCTATCGGGGGAAACGGGCCAAGATCGTCACCGCATGGGACCTTCCCTATGGAGAGTCCAACTGCGTCTTCTGCGGGGAGTGCGTCTCGGTCTGCCCCACGGGCGCCCTCACCGAGACCCAGGCCAAGTTCAGAGGAAGGCCTTGGGTGATCCGCAAGGTGCGCACCACTTGCGTTTACTGCGGGACGGGTTGCCAGCTCGATCTGAACGTGGTCGACGGTCGTGTGATTAAAGTGACTTCGGACTACCGCCACGGTCCCCCCAACTACGGGAGCCTCTGCGTCAAGGGTCGCTTCGGCTACGACTTCATCCACCATCCGGATCGGCTGACCAAACCCTTGATCCGGGAGGACGGAGAGTTTCGCGAGGCCTCATGGGAGGAGGCCATAGGGTTGGTGGCGAAGCGGCTGGGAGAGATCAAGGCGAAGCATGGCCCCCAGGCCCTGGCCGTCCTTTCATCGGCTCGGTGCACCAACGAGGAGAACTACCTGCTCCAGAAATTCACACGGAGTGTCCTGGGGACCAATAACATCGATCACTGTGCGCGGCTTTGACACAGCTCTACGGTGGCAGGTCTTGCCGCCGCGTTCGGCAGTGGAGCCATGACGAACTCCATCGCCGAGGTCGAACGGGCCGATTGCATCCTGGTGACCGGATCCAATACCACGGAGATGCATCCGGTCATTGCGAATCACGTAAAACGGGCCGTCCGCCAGCGTGGAGCCAGTCTGATCGTGGTGGACCCACGGCGCATCGATCTGGTCTCCTTCGCGGATATTTGGCTTCGACCCAAACCGGGGACGGATGTGGCCTGGATCAACGGGCTTATGCATGTGATCCTAGAGGAGGGGCTCCACGACGAGGACTACATCCGTCAGCGAACGGAGGGGTTCGAAGATCTCCGTCGGGTCGTGGAGTCCTACACCCCTCAGCGAGTGGAGAAGATCACCGGAATTCCCAGCGAGGACCTGAAGGTGGCCGCGCGTATCTACGCGCGGGCTCCCGCTGCCGCCATCCTCTACGCCATGGGGATAACCCAGCACACCCGAGGCACAGACAATGTCAAGTCCTTGGCAAATTTGGCCATGCTCTGCGGCAACGTAGGGATCCCCCACGCGGGGGTCAACCCACTTCGGGGCCAGAACAACGTGCAAGGGGCGTGCGATATGGGGGCCCTGCCCAACGTCTTCTCCGGTTACCAACCCGTGGGAGACCCCGAGGTGCGGAAGCGGATGGCCGAAGCATGGGGGGTCCAGGAACTGCCGGAGACCCCAGGTCGGACTCTCATGGAGATCATGGAAGGGGCTGACCGGGGGGAGATCAGGGGGATGTTCATCCTCGGTGAGAATCCCATGCTCTCCGATCCAGACCTGAACCACTTGGAGAAGGCCATGCGCCAGCTGGACTTCCTGGTGGTCCAGGACATCTTCATGACCGAGACCTCACAGCTGGCCCATGTGGTTCTCCCCGGCGCCTCCTTCGCCGAGAAGGAAGGGACCTTCACCAATACCGAGCGTCGGGTCCAAAGGGTGAGGAAGGCCGTGGAGCCACCAGGGGAGGCGCGTCCCGACTGGAAGATCCTATGCGACTTAGCCTCCGCCATGGGCTATCCCATGGCGTACGACCATCCCCGGCAGATCATGGAGGAGATTGCATCCGTGACCCCCAGTTACGGGGGCATCCGCTACGAACGCATCGAGAGGGTGGGCCTTCAGTGGCCCTGCCCCACGCCGGATCATCCGGGAACTCCCTTCCTCCATAAGGATCGGTTCACGCGTGGAAGGGGGCTTTTCCACGCTATCGAATACCAGCCTCCCCCTGAGGTCCCGGATGAGGCCTTCCCCCTCTATCTCTCTACGGGGAGGATCCTCTATCACTGGCACACTGGGACCATGACGCGGAGATCCCCCGGTCTGGTGGAGCGGGCCCCCGAATGCCTGGTTGAGATCTCCCCTGACGATGCCGCTCGATACGGCATCGAGGAGGGCGACTACATCCGCGTGATATCCCGACGGGGGCGGATCGAGGCCAGGGCTCATATCACGGATCGGGCAGTGGAAGGGACCATTTTCGTTCCCTTCCATTATGCAGAGGCGGCGGTGAACCGCCTCACGCATGGGCACTTGGATCCAGTGGCCAAGATCCCGGGATACAAAGTCTGCGCCGTCCGACTGGAGCGTCCCTAGGCCCGAGCCTCCCCGGAAGGGACCGAAGAGAAGAGATGTCAGTGAACGATCGACCCTATTTCCAGCCGGACCTGGAGACCCTACCTGCGGAACGTCTGAGGGAGATCCAGCTGGATAGATTCCGCCGGATGATCCGGCGGGCCATGGAGGAATGCTCCTTCTATGCCGAGCTCTACCGCAAGGAAGGGGTTGAACCAGAGGAGATCCGCTCTTTAGAGGATGTCCGAAAGGTGCCGCTTCTGGATCGAGAGCGGCTTCGTCGGATTCCTCCCTCAGGGCTCATCTGCGCCCCCACGGATCGGATTCGAGAGATCCACTCCACCTCCGGGAGACAACGTCGCAGACCCATGCTTGTGGCTGCCACCCAGCAGGACATCGATTACTGGGCCGACCTCAACGCCCGTTCCCTCTGGATGATCGGCCTTCGACCCGGGGATGTCCTGCTCAATACCTACCCCATGGGGATGACCACCCGAGGCTTCGGCCTGCACTACGGGGCTCTCAAGCTGGGGATGGTGAGTATTCCCTCCGGCCCCCTCTCCCTTGAGCGGCTCGTTGACCTCCTGGTTGAGGCCAGGGTCACCGGGATCTGCGGCAGTTCCTCCATGGCCCTCAATCTGGCCAATTACGTGGAGCGACGCAAGATCCCGCTTCAGGAGAAGGCCTCCTGCCGGGTAGCCCTTCTCGGGTCGGAGCCCTGGAGCCGGGCCACGCGCGAGCGTATCCAGGAGACCCTGGGACTTAAGGCCTACGATCACTATGGGATGAACGAACTTTTGGGGCCAGGGATGGGCTGTGAATGTCAGGTAAGGGACAGAAGTTTCGGCATGCATACCTGGGCCGACGCCTTCCTGTGCGAGTGCATCGATCCCCGAACAGGGGATCCGGTTCCCGACGAGGAGGAAGGGGAGTTGGTCTGGACCTCTCTGGTGTGGGAGGGGACCCCCCTGATCCGATACCGGAGCGGGGATCTCTCCGCCATCACCTGGAGACCTTGCGATTGCGGACGATCGCACCCCCGTCTGGCTCCTATTATTGGTCGAACCGAGGACGCCGTGGCCATCGAGGGGATCCTCCTATATCCCAGTCAGGTGGAGGAGACCCTGTTGGCCTTTGAGGAGGCTGGCTCCCAGTTCCGCATTGTGGTGGATCGGGACCGAAAGGGAGGAGACTACTTTATCCTTCGGGTAGAGCTCAAGGACCGCTCCTACCTTCGGAAAGACGAGGCCAGAAAGGCCCTGGCCCGGAAGATGAAGGAGGCCGTTCGCCAAGCCACGGGTTTGGCCCCTCGAGAGGTGGATCTGGTCTGTCCTGGGGGGCTCAAAAAGACAGGAGGCTCGGAGGAAAAGACGGCCGCGGTCCGGGTGGAGGATCGAAGGCCCAAGGACCCCCGTTCGTAAGCGGCTCCGGAGCGGGGACCAGAGGGAGGGCTTATCCTTGCCTTAGGGCTCCTCCCTGCGAGGACGCCGGGGAAGGAGGCGGTCATGGGTATCATGACATTGGAGCGGGCCCTGGAGATGGCCATCTCCCAGGAGAATGCCTCACAAGAGTTCTATGGATCTCTTGCAGAAAAAGTGCACGATGCCGCCACCCGAGACACCCTCCTCTTTTTGGCCGAGGAGGAGGCTCGCCATAAGGCCCTCTTGAAAGACTATAAGGAAGGCAGGGGGGGTCATGGAGGGGCCCTGGGAGGAAAGGACCCCGTTGACGCTCGCCTTGTGGAGACCTTGGGGACCCCTCATTGGAACCCCCAGTGGAAAGCGGAAGAGGCCTTTCTTTGGGCAGCGGAGAAGGAAAAAGAGGCGTGCGAGTTCTATGAAAACCTAGCCCGCCTCCATCCCGAGGGCGAAGTGAAAGAGCTCCTTCGAAAGCTGGCCCGAGAGGAGCTGGCGCACAAAGAAAAGATGGAATACCTCTACGCCAATACCGCCTATCCTCAGACGGACGGGGGATGAGGGGGCGGACCTTGGACTTGGGGCTATGCTCACCGAGGGTCCCTTAGGCAGGAACCCTTCCCGAATTAGACCCTGTCATACCTCCTAAAGACCAGGCAGGCATTGGTCCCTCCGAAGCCGAACGAGTTGGACATGGCGATGCGGACCTCGGCTTGGCGGGCCTGATTGGGAACATAGTCCAGGTCGCATTGGGGATCGGGCGTCTCGTAGTTGATGGTTGGGGGGATGATCCCGTCCCGAAGGGTTAGGCACGTGAAGCTCGCCTCCAGAGCACCAGCGGCCCCGAGGAGGTGCCCCGTCATGGACTTGGTTGAACTGACAGCCAATCGGTAGGCGTGATCTCCGAAGAGTTCCTTGATGGCCTTGGTCTCGATCTGGTCGTTGAGGGGAGTTGAGGTCCCGTGGGCATTTATGTAGTCCACCTCGCTGGGGGAGATGCCGGCGTCTTCCAGGGCCATCTTCATGCAGAGGACGGCTCCGCGGCCTTCTGGGTCGGGGGCCGTGAAGTGGTAGGCGTCGTTGCTCAATCCGTAGCCGATGATCTCCGCGTAGATGGAAGCCCCCCTTCGACGTGCGAACTCCAACTCCTCCAGGATCAACATGGCCGCCCCCTCGGCAGGGACGAAGCCGTCCCGGTCCTTGTCAAAAGGGCGAGAGGCCCGAGCAGGGTCGTCGTTTCGAGCCGTGGTCGCCTTCATGGCGTCGAACCCCCCGAGGGTCACTCCGAGGAGCGAGGCCTCGGTCCCTCCTGCGAGCATGACGTCTGCCTGGCCCCTCTGAATGATCTTGAAGGCGTCTCCGATGGCGTGGGAGCTGGCTGCACAGGCCGTCACCGTGCAGGTGTTGGGACCCCGTAGGCCGTAACGGAGGGCCACAATCCCCGGGGCCATGTTGGCGATCATCATGGGGACGAAGAAAGGAGAAAGCCTTTTGGGGCCGCTATTGAGATAAATACGGAAGTATTTCTCAAAGGTGCTCAACCCCCCGAATCCCGTCCCGATGATGACCCCGATCCTTTCGCGCACTTTCTCTTCGAGCTCCAAGCCCGCATCCTCCAGGGCCATCTTGCTGACGACCAAGGCGTACTGACAGAAATCGTCGTAACGTTTCCGTTCCTTGGAATCCACATAAGGGGAGCGGTCGAAGTCTTCCACCTCTCCCGCGATCTGAGTGCGGAACGGGGAAGGATCGAATTTGGTGATCCGTCGAATGCCGGAGCGACCAGCCTTGCAGGCCTCCCACGAGGCCTGAGTCCCGATCCCCAAGGGACTCAGGATCCCCAGTCCTGTGATGACCACACGCCTGCCCATCCGAAGACCTCCACAGGAGAGTTGGACCATCGGGCATCGAGGCCCTTCCTCAAGGGGGCAACGAGAAGGAGCCCAGCCCATGTGCCCACTACATTGGTTTCAAAAACGATTTAGCTATTCTAACAAAAGTAATCGGGTAGGCAAAGGCCTTCGAGAAAGGGCACTCAGAGTCAGCTCATGGCCCCTTTTCGTCGTGATCGACCGTTGTCTCTTTCCCATTTGTGGGCGGGATTCCCTGAGAGGATTCGACTTTCCAGGAAGGTGATGTGGTTCCGAGTGGTGGTATCTTGCTTGAACTTTCTCTGGATGACGGCCAGGGAGTGGATGACCGAGGCATGATCTCGGTTGAATGCCTTTCCGATGACCTTGAGGGTGGCCTCAGTGTGCTGGCGGCAGAGGTACATGGCCAATTGTCTGGGGTAATAGACCGATTTCTTCCGAGAGCGTGACACGAGAGTCTCTCGGCTCAGGTGGAAGTACCTGCATACGCACTCCTGGATCTCCTCGATGGTGGGTCTTCGGGGTTGTGTCAGTTCTGGATGAAGGGCCGCCACAACCTCCTCGGCCAGATGGAGGTCCAGGGGCCGGTGCAGGAGAGAGGACTTGGCGATGAGGTGGATGAGGACGCTCTCCAGGTGGCGCACGTTCCCTGTGATTCGCTCGGCGATGTATTCTGCCACTTCTGGGGGCAGATTCAGCCCCTCCATTCGGGCTTTGTGGGTAAGGATTCGGCATCGGGTGGAGAAGTCCGGGGGCTTGATGTCCACTGTCAGACCGCTGGAGAGCCTAGAGGAGAGGGCCTCGTCCATCTCGGGGATATCCCGAGGATGGAGGTTGCTTGTCAAGACGATCCTCTTCTTGGAGTAGAATAGTGCGTCGAAGGTGTGGGCCAGTTCGCTTTGGGTCCGCGTCTTCCCGCTGAGGAACTGCACACCGTCCAACACAAGGACATCGCATTGATGACGGAACTTCTCCTTGAAGGCCTCGAAGCGCCGGTTTTTCAAGAAGTGGACCATCTCATTGACGAACTCCTCAGCGGTGGTGTAATAGACTCGTTTTCCCCGCTCATGCGTGAGGATGTGGTTGCCGATGGCCGAGGAGAGGTGGCTCTTTCCCAGCCCTACATCGGCGAGAAGGAGAAGGGGGTTGTACCTGGTCTGGGGTGTTCGGGCCACCTCCAGAGAGGCCGTATAGGCGAACTCATTGCAAGGACCGACCACAAACCGCTCGAAAGTGTAGTTTCCGTTGAGGCCCGAGCGCCAAAGGGGTGACGAACTCAGGTGGGCAAAGTTCATCTGCCCGGTGGTTTCGCTCCTGCTGGGGTCTTCTTCCCCTTTTACCACATGATACTGGAGTCGGAATCCCTTTCCAAAGTTCGTGTCCAGGACCTCCTGGAGACGATGACCATGATGGCTCTCTACCCACTCCTTGAAGAATGAGCTGGGGCATCCGATGATGAGAGTCTTGTCCCTGTAGCCAACAAAACGAAGGGGGCGGATCCATCGCTGAAAGGCCTCCGGGCTCATGGTCTTCTGGATGGACTCCTTGACCGCACGCCACACCCGATCCATACCTTCTTCCCGGGACGCAACCATCCCTTCCCTCGAACCGAAGGATCTCTGCAAGAAAGTTTGGAGAAGAGTTCGCCGTGCCCGATGTGGGAGAGTATCTTGCATTGGGCTCAGGGAAGTCAAACGGGGTTTCGGGGAATCCGAAGGGATTCGCAGGGGGAGATAGAGGGTCGAGGAGGTGGAGTCGAAGCAGTTGATATCGCTTGGGCCTTGTAGCGACCTTCGAGAGAACCGATACTTATGAGGATGGCAGAAAATATATTTAATGTTGAATGGTTGAATAACTTTTCCACATTTTACCAAGATAGTCCTCAACCCTGACAATCTCTCGATTCCTTAAGAAATCTTCCATTTCCGTCTCCTCTTTCCTTTGACTTGAGCTCATTTGGAAAGTATAACCATACCTATGAACCCCTTGGATCTGATCCTCGTGGGCATTTTAGGCGTGAGCATCCTCTACCGGACCTGGAGAGGGTTAATCCGAGGTCTTTTCTTTTTCCTGGGTTTTGTGGGGGGGTTCTTGATTGCGGGGCGTTTCTACCCTGTGGTCGCCGGTTGGGTGAGACCCTGGACACCCACCCCATGGGCGGCAACTGTTATCGGATGGATACTCGTATTCATCGCCGCCTGCCTTCTCATCCTCTGGGTAGGTAGGATGGCCCGAGGGAGCCTTGAGATTCTGCATATGCGCTGGGTGGATCGGGTGGCTGGGTTCATCTTCGGGGTCCTTCAGGGGGTCTTTCTGGGGGGGGGACTGGTCATGGTCCTCATAGCGTTCC
Organism: Desulfarculaceae bacterium JdFR-97; assembly: GCA_002010915.1. Classification (GTDB taxonomy): domain Bacteria; phylum Desulfobacterota; class Desulfocorpusculales; order Desulfocorpusculum; family Desulfocorpusculum; genus JdFR-97. Next base: position 39,876 of record MTPG01000074.1, read on the forward strand.
TCTCCCCCGGCAGCGGGTTCATCCGAGACTCCAAGCTGGCCCCCTATGTCCTTCAGTGGACCCGAGAGGCAGGGCGTTGGGTTCGAGGGGACCTGGGAGGATATCTCCGTCGAGCCCCCGAAGGGCTGCCCCCTGAAGCCCCCGCTTCTCCGGACCGTCCACGTCGAGGGGAGATGCACCGTCCATGAAGAGGAGGCCCAAGGCCTTGGCGGGTTGGCTTGCCCGGCTGAGGAGGGGAATTTTCGTGTTTCGCTGGAGGGGCAGGAGAGACGAGGAGGATGGTTCAGTGCCGGAGTCCCCTTCCCCCGAAGCTCTCCTCTTTGAGATGAAATTCGGGACCCGAAGTGGCACCCGCTTGTCAGTGTCTTCTCCTTCCCCTATAGTGGACGAGGGAACTACCCGAGGGGGGACGGCTCGACGAGCCTCCACGAGGATGAGGCGGGCCCCCTAGCTTGAAAGGAGGCGAGGGAATGGAGTTTCGGGGATGTTACGTTCCATTGGTGACCCCATTCTTGGGAGACGGACGGATCGACGAGGAGGGCCTTCGCAGACTCGTCAACCATCTTATTGAGGAGGAAAAGGTCGACGGTCTGGTCCCCTGCGGGACCACAGGGGAATCCCCTACCCTCTCTCACAAAGAGCATGGACGGGTCATCGAGATCGTGGTGGAGGAGACCCGGGGGAGGGTCCCGGTCATCGCGGGGACTGGATCCAACAGCACCCGCGAGGCCATCGAGATGACGCGTCACGCCGAGGAAGTGGGTGCGGACGCCACCCTTCAAGTCTGTCCCTACTACAACAAGCCTACCCACCAAGGCTTGTTGGCCCACTTCCGGGCTGTGGCCGAGGCCACACGCCTCCCCATCATCCTGTACAACATCCCTGGAAGGACGGGCCGCAACATCGAACCGGAGACCATCATTGAGTTGTCCCACGTGGACAATATCGTGGGGGTCAAGGACGCTTGCGGGGACCTGACCCAGACCATGCGGGTGATCGAGGCCACGCGTCATCGGGAAAAACCCTTCTATGTCCTTTCCGGAGAGGACGCCCTGACCTTCTCCCTCATGTGCTTGGGTGGACATGGGGTCATCTGTGCCGTGGGAAACGTCATAGGGAGGGAATACACGGAGATGGTCCACCTATTGTTAAAGGGAGAGGTGGACCAGGCCCGAGAGATCCATTACCGGACCCTGCCCCTGGTTCGGGCCCTCTTCATCGAGACGAATCCTGTTCCCGTCAAAGAGGCCATGAATATGATGGGTCTTCCGGCCGGGCCNCTGCGTCTCCCGCTCACTCCCCTCAAGCCGGAAAACCGGGAGCTCTTACGCCGGGAGCTGCAGAGGGTAGGAAGGCTTTGAGGGGAATCCCGAGACAAGGTCGGGCTGCCTCAAAGGACGACCCGGAGGGAGTCGATGGTTGACAGGGATGTCGGAGTCTCGGAAGGGGCACGTGGAGCCGCCAGGGGGCGAGAACCGATTCCCTCTCCCGAAGCTGACCCCCTCGTTCGTCTCCATCGGCAGTGGTGGGAGATGCTTTGGGAATGCCGGGATCCCATCATCCTGGTGGACGCCCATACCCACGAGATCCTGGAAGCCAATCCGGCCTTAGAGCGGCGATTTCAGTGGAGCAGGGAAGACCTCTTGGGGCGCCACCTGTCGACCCTCCTCCGTCAAGTCGGGTTGGAGGAGAAGGGCCTTGGGGAGGTGGGCATCCCCTCACGAGGGGGCGGCTCCATCGAAGGCTTGGAGCTTTGCCAGGGAGATGGAGGGATGGTCCGAGTAGATGTTCAGGCAAGACCGGTCCTCTTCGGCGCCCGGGAAGCCCTCCAGATGACGATTCTCCCTCGAGAAGACACCGAAGTTCACCTCAGTCAACGCACAGCCGCCTTTTTTCAGGATCTAAGCCAGACAGTGCCCCTGCTTCTCGATTTCGATCAGGTCCTGGATCGAATCGTGGAGCGTTTCGCCAGGGCCATGGCCTTCCATGGGTTCGCTTTGGGGCTTGTGGAAGAGGGTGAGCTGAAGCGCCTTACTCTCTATACCTCCGAGGAGCCCCTGGAGATCTTCCTCCGGGAGATGCAGGAACGGATCATCGGCGCGCTGCTTCACTTGGGAATCCAGGTCACTCCAACGAGGCTTCAGTATTCCATCAGGGAACGGCCCTGGATTCCTCGAGCCCTTTCCGGGGGGATCGCCTCGCATCTGCTCCTTCCCATCCCTCTGGACGGGGCTCGAGGGGTGCAAGGGGTAGGAGGGCTCTTTAACCTTGATCCCCAGGCCTTTCGGAGCGAGGAGACCGCTCTCTTCTCCACATTCGTGGGGGGGATCGCCTCCTCTTACCTAGTTTACCACTCCTATCGGGAGATCGAGGCTCAATCCAATACGGATCCCCTTACCGGGCTGGCCAATAGAAGGCGATTCTTCCGCGAGCTGGAGCACCTGGCGGAGATAACCCAGAGGCAGAACCGCCCTCTTTCTCTAATCATGATCGACATTGATTACTTCAAACGGCTCAACGATCGCTACGGTCACAAAGCAGGAGACGAGGTGCTCCGTCAGGTGGCCGTGTACCTGAAACATGGCGTGCGCGAACAGGATCTGGTGGTCCGATACGGAGGGGAGGAATTCCTCATTTTGCTCCCCTGGACGGATCTTAGCACAGCGGGAGAGATCGCGGAGCGGATTCGATCCGACATCGAGGCCATGGAGATCCTGATTCCCCCCCATGCATCGATCCGGCTTACCGTTAGCCTGGGGATCAGCTCCGTCCGGGCAGGGGAGTCCACGGATCAGGTCCTACGCCGGGTNGATCGGGCCATGTACAGGGCCAAGGAGGGGGGGAGAAACCGGGTCGCCTTCGAAGAGTAAGGCTCGGAATGACCCTCTCTCAGGGTCTGGGCAAGGGTCCGCAGGGGAGGGTTTTATCGAGGCGGAGACCTCTTGTGAGGAGGGGATGTCGCCTCCTCGGAGGTAATGAGCTGGCAGAGGCGGCTTCCGGATCCGGTAGAGAGAATGCGGAGGGGAGCCGGCCGGGAGAGTGAGGCCATGGAGATCATAGAGATCCGTTTGGGTAAAGGCGCGGGTGAGATGAGGGATACGGTAGAGCAGATGTTGGAGGAGATGTGCCAGCTTAGCAGGACCTTCTTCCCGAGAAGGGGGGCCCGCTGGCTTCCACCGACCGATGTGTACGAGACCTCGGAGGAATTCCTCGTTTTGGTGGAGATGGGGGGCCTTCGGCGGGAGGAGATTGAGGTCACTCTGGATCAGAACGTCCTGAGGATCGCGGGTCGCCGTTCGAATCCCCTTCAGGAGGTCCAGCGCCGCATCCACCAGATGGAGATCGACTTCGGCCCTTTCGAACGTAAGATCCGCATTAGCGTCCCCATCTCCTTGGATGAGGTACAGGCCACGTACCGGGATGGATTCCTCCTGGTACGAATCCCCAAGGCGCCGCCGAGGGATCGGTCGATCCAGGTCCAGGAGGCCTGATACCGGTCCTCCTTTCATATCATATAGTTTCAGCCCTGACCACGGAAGCCGTTTGCCAGGTGGAGGAGGAAGATGGCGCAGGAAGAGATGACCCCACACGTCCCGCCTAGAGCAGAAGAGGAACTGGCGATCCCGGAGGAGGTCTCCATCCTCCCCATCCGGGACATGGTGATTTTCCCCAAGATGCTCGTTCCCATGATGGTGGCGGAGGAGAGATTCGTCAAACTGGTGGACGAGGCCATCGTGGGGGATCGGATCATCGGGCTTGCGGGGATCCGGGAGCTTCGAAAGGAGGAGGTCGCCCCTGAGGATCTCTTCCGGGTGGGCCTTGTGGTGCTTATCCAAAAGATGCTGAAGATGCCCGACGGAACCCAGCGTCTGCTCATCCAAGGGCTTGCTCGAATGCGTATCGTGGAGTTTACCCAGAGGGAGCCCTATTTCCGCGCGAGGATCGAACGCCTTAATGACCGAAACGCCGAGGGGATGGAGGTCCAAGCTCTATCCGTCAACATCAAGGGTCTTTTCAAGAAGTATATGGAGATGTCCCCCCATCTGCCCCAGGAGCTGGCCGTGGTGGTCCACAATGTGGAGGATGCGGGGAGCCTGGCCGACTTGGTGGCGGCCAATCTNAACGTCAAGACACCCGAGAAACAGGAGATTCTGGAGACTCTGGACGTCAGGGCTCGCCTGGAGAAGGTCCTTAAGCTTCTCAGTCAGCAGGTGCAGATCCTGGAGCTCGGAAGCAAGATTCAATCGGAAGTCAAAGACCAGATGGAGAAGGTCCAGANGGAATACTATCTGCGGGAGCAGCTCAAGGCCATCCAGAGGGAACTGGGAGAGACGGATGAGAGGACGGCGGAGATACAGGAGCTGCGCGAGCGGATCGAAAAGGCCAACCTCCCCGAAGAGGCCAAGGCCGTGGCCGAGCGGGAGCTGGATCGTCTGGCCAAGATGCCCCCTGCAGCAGCAGAATATACGGTCTCCCGGACCTATCTAGACTGGATTTTGGATCTTCCCTGGTCCATCTCCACCCAGGACAACCTCGACATAGACCGTGCCCGCAGGATTCTCGACCAAGACCACTACGATCTGGAGAAAGTCAAGAAGCGCATCCTAGAATATCTGGCTGTGAGAAAGCTCAAGCCCGATGCCAAGGGTCCCATCCTCTGCTTTGTGGGTCCGCCGGGGACCGGAAAGACCTCCTTGGGACGCTCCATTGCTAGGGCCCTGGGGAGGAAGTTCGTCCGTTTAAGCCTAGGGGGGGTACGGGACGAGGCCGAGATCCGTGGCCACCGAAGGACCTATGTAGGCGCCCTTCCGGGACGAATCATCCAGGGTCTGCGCAAGGCTGGATCCAACAATCCCGTCTTCATGCTGGATGAAGTGGACAAGTTGGGCATGGACTTTCGGGGGGATCCCTCCTCGGCCCTCCTGGAAGTCTTGGATCCAGAGCAGAACCATTCCTTCTCCGATCACTACCTGGAGGTGCCCTTCGATCTGTCTCGAGTCATGTTCATCACCACTGCCAATGTCCTGGAGACCATTCCCTCCCCATTGAGGGACAGGATGGAGGTGCTGGATCTTCCGGGCTACACCCTGGAGGAAAAAGTGATGATCGCCAAGAAGTACTTGATCCCACGCCAGTTAGAGGCCCATGGGATCACATCCAAGCACCTCTCCATCCCCTCCAAGACCATCCAGAAGATCGTTCGAGACTATACCCGGGAGGCCGGACTCCGGAACCTGGAGAGGGAGATCGCGGCCATCTGCAGGGCTGTGGCAAGCCAGGTGGCCTCGGGCAAAGAAGAACGGGTGACGGTCAAGCCTTCCATGCTTCATACCTACCTGGGGCCGGTCAAGTTCTTCTCCGAGGTGGCCGAGCGCACGGCACAGACCGGTGTGGCCACAGGACTGGCGTGGACCCCGGCGGGCGGGGACATCCTATTCGTGGAAGCAACCAAGATGCCCGGAAAAAAGTCCCTCATTCTGACCGGCCAACTCGGGGATGTGATGAAGGAGTCCGCTCAGGCGGCATTGAGCTTTATCCGAAGCAAGGCCCAAGAGTTGGGGGTCGATCCGGAGTTTTTCGAGAAACACGATATCCACGTGCACGTCCCCGAAGGGGCGATCCCCAAAGACGGTCCCTCGGCGGGCGTGACCATTTTCGTGGCCCTCGTCTCCCTCTTGACGGGTCGGCCAGTGCGGCCGGATGTGGCAATGACCGGCGAGATCACCCTCCGAGGGATGGTCCTCCCAGTGGGAGGGATCAAAGAGAAGGTCTTGGCCGCCCATCGGGCTGGGATTTACACCGTGATCCTCCCGGAGAAAAACCGAAAGGACCTGGAGGAGGTCCCCGAAAAGATCAGAAAAGAGATGTCCTTTAAGTTCGTCCGGCGTATGGAAGAGCTGATCCCCCTTGTCTTTCGGCAAGCGAGGAGGCAGAAGGGAGCATCTTCTGTCCAAAAGCCCGACAAGGAATCGAAAAAGGCCGCAGTGCAGGCTTGAAGTTATAGGCACGATTTGGGGGATTATTGGGGCGGGGATGGAACGTTTTCCAGTTCCTCCGGGGTAATGGTCTCGGGGAGCGGATAGCGTTGCAGTTCCTCGGGGGTGGCGTACCTCAGGAAGCGCCGGAAAGCCCGCAAGGCGGTCTCTCGATCTCCCCACTCCAGATAGATCACCCCCATAAAATAGGCGGCTGGGGCGAAGCCAGGGAAGACCTCCAGTGCCCGTCGATAAAACCCCAGTTCCTCCTCGGAGTTGTCGGAGAGGGCTTGTCCTTGGTCGAACCACTCCAGGGCGGCCCAGCGTCGGAGTTGCTCCTCGGGGTCCGGCTCGGAAGGCCGGGGGGTTTTCGGTTTGGCCATAGGTTCCGTTGAGGCTGGGGGGATGGAGGGAGAAGGTTTTGCCTGGAGATCCCGGGATGGAGTCTCCTGTGGATGCAGGGAGGGGGAGGAGACGGACTTTGTGGCCTTTTTCTTTGGCCGTGGGCTAGGGCGCTCCGCTAGGGGCTGCTTGGGTCCCTGCTCAGTGGGGGCCTTCGGCCTGTTGGAGGAAAGGTGGAGCTGGGAGGGAGGTTTGCTGGTTCGGTCGAGCCAGGCCACGAACGTGAGGGTCCCCCAGATGAAGAGGCTCGCTGCGGCCAAAAGCCCCATGGTCCAGCGGACGTATCTGCGTCGAAGGGCCTTACGGATTGATACACCGCAGCGGGCACAATAGAGATCCTCGGGTTGGCGGAATCCGCACCTAGGACATTCCATACCCCCCTCTTGGACGGCTAATCTTGTCCCCCTTTAAAACAGAATCCTTTTTCTCTGCTTCACAGACGGGAGGAGGTGGCCACCCTTCCTCCACATAGAGGTTCAAAGAAAATAGAGGGTGTCGTCCCTCTTGGGCGGTCTCCGTCGTGTCCTTGGCCCTTTACGGGAGGGGGAAGAAGGGGAGAAGGGGTCCTCTTCTTCCAACTGATCTCCCAACTCTTCCTCAATCTGTTCGGGGTCCTCCCCTGCCTCCATTCGGTCCAAGGCCTCCTGCATGGCGGGGCCAAGCTGCAGACCCGTCATATCGGACAGCTTCCGCATCAACTGTGCCGCTTGGCGAGGATCGTCCTCGTCCAGGTGTTCGGCCTCTTGAGCGAGTGCGGTCATGGCCCGCTCCAGACGATCTTCGTCTAGATCGGGAAAGGGGAGATCTCCTTCATCCGTGTCATCGTCTCGTCCTTTGGTGCGTCGGAGCGTCACAAAAGGGGACAAGAGACGATCCAGGAGGCGATCCTTGCAACGAGGGCATCGAGGGCGTTTGTCCGTATTCACCCTACTGGAATAAAAGTTGAAGATGGTATTGCAGTCCGTGCAGTAAAACTCGTAGATAGGCATCTCGAACCTCCCCGCACTATGGGCCATCGACGTCTTTCTTTTTTCTAAGGCCTTGCCGTCGTGGGGTCAAGTCCTGAGGCCGCAATTCGGCATCCGCCCCTTGTTCCNTCCTTCAAGGGCATGCGCACGATATCATCAGGGTCGGTTGACGCAAGGAGGCCCCTCTGTTAGGTTTTTCCACGGAAGACTTCGCTCGAGCTCTCTCCTACCAAGGCGCGGATTCTTTCAAGGTGGGCCTCAATGCTGCGGAGGTAAGGATGGGATCCGGAGTGAGGAGCTTTGAGCAGATGATGGAGATTTCCCATTCGGGCCAAGCGGGTCAGCACCATTTCATGGAAGAAAGCGGGGGTCCGGGCCATGAGCTCCTGGACGCTTTTCAAGGGTTGGATCTCCAAGGCGGTGAGCCTCTCGTCTCCTTCGAATTCATAGGCCTCGCGGAACTCCTCGAAGAGAAAAGGGAGCTTATGGAGATATCGGGGGTCGGCCATTTGGGCCAGCAGATCGGCCGTAGCAAGGGCGTAGCCCATCAGCCTGACAGCTCGAGAGGGAAAGGAGATCCTTTCCAAGGCGGGATGAATTCCGGCACACTGGACCATGGAGGCCACTCCCTCTATGGCTCGGGCAGGGTAGCCAATGCGGGGTAGATAGTGCATGGAGAAGGAGACGCTTCGTTCGATGTGGCGAAACGTATACTTGGCACCCGTTCCGGTTGGGTCGTTCCGTTGGCGGAGATAGCCGGAGTCGTGAAGAAGACAAGCGGTGAGCCCCCACTCTGCCTCTTCCGGGCCCACCGTGGGGGAGCGGTCTTCGAGGAGGGAACAGGCCATCTGGGCGAAGGGAGGAATCAGCCTGAGGGTGTGCTCCAAGTCATGATACCGGGTGTCACAGGGAAAATAGCCCGGAAATCTCCCCTGGAAGAGGGCCACCACATCGCCTAGAACTCGACGGAGTCGTCGTAGGTTCAGAGCCCCTTTGCAGAAAGCTTGGAGCCAGAGGATGCACTCCCAGACGAAATCCTCAGAGATCCGATCAGGGACCGAATAGGGGTCCCACTGGCCGTTGCGGGGGGTGGGTTTGGACATCATGGGGTGTCCTCCCTTGGGGAAAGATGCTCTATCATATCGTCAACCCAGATCGGCTTCTATGAATCAAATCACCAAAGAATGGTGAAACAGTTCACATTCTCTGGCATGACAGGAGCCAATACATTATGGGGTTGAGTCACTTATTACGTAGAAGCCCTTTGTTTGCAGAGTTGAAAGATGAAGATCTCCAACGTCTGGAATCATCTTTGATCCGCAGGCGTTATCCCAAAGGGCAGGTGATCTTCCATCGGGGGGATGAAGGGGGAAGTCTCTATATCCTTCAAAAGGGTCGTGTAAAGGTGGTCATCCCCTCTCCACGAGGGGAGGAGATGATCCTCGCCATCCTCTCAGAGGGGGAGATCATGGGGGAGCTCTCTTTGATCGACGGCAAACGGCGGTCTGCCACTGTGGAGACCTTGGAGGAGACAGAGGTCCTGTGCCTCCGGAGGGAGGACTTCCTGGAGCTTCTGCGCATGAGCTTCGATGCGGCCATCAAGGTGATGCAGGTGCTGGCCCAGCGCCTGCGGAGCGCGGATGCCCTCTTGGCCGAGACCCATTTCTTGGACGTCAGCTCGAGAGTTGCCCGAAAGCTCCTCGAGCTTGGTCGTGCCTTCGGCCATGTGACAGAAGAGGGCATCCGTATCGGGGTCAAGGTTACCCAGAAAGACTTGGCCTCCATGGTGGGGGCCACCAGGGAAAGCGTCAACAAGCAGCTCAAATGGTTTCGAACTCAGGGTCTCGTCCGATCCGAAGGGGGATATTTTGTCCTGTGTGACCCCGTCCGTCTGGCTCGCAGGGGTCGGCTGGGGTCGGGGGAAGAGATATAAGAGCGGGCGCCTTCCGGGCTTGACAGGGAGAGGAGGACATGGCATAAGGAAATAGCGGGTTATGTCAGGCCGAAAGGGGCCACCCAGGCTCGTCCTGGGTGGCCCCTTTGATATTTCGGGCCCTGGGAGGTTTGAGATGAAGACCGGAAAGAGGTGTCTTTCTAGGCTGCTTTGGGTTTCCACCCTGTGGATGGGAGTTGTTGTCCTTTCCAACAGTTGGGCCTCGGAGCCGGTCCGGATCGGGGTCACGGTTTCGGAGACAGGCCCGTTTTCCACTGAAGTAGGCCCCTTTCGGCGTCTGCTTTCTTCCTGGGCGCGGGATGTCAACGCCAGGGGAGGGATCCAGGTGGGGGCCGAACGACGTCCCTTGCGACTCTATATCTATGACGACAGGAGCGAGGAGGCCACAGCTCGGCGGAGGGTGGAACGCCTGATCGTGAAGGACCGCGTGCACCTGCTTCTCGGGCCTTATTCCAGCCCTTTGACCTTCGCCGCCTCGACGGCTTCGGAGGCCCACGGAGTGCCCCTTGTGGCCATCTGCGCCAACTCCCCCAAGGTCTATAACCGCGGCTACCGCTGGATCGTCGGCATCCTGGATGAAGCGGCGCGATATACGCATCGCTACTGGGATATGCTTCGGTCCGAGGGGCAGGCCAAGAGCGTGGCCTTCGTGGTGGAGGACACCCTCCATCCCCAAGGCGTCTTTGAGGGTGCCCAGATCCTTGCCCGGGAGGCGGGTCTCCAGGTGCAGGGGCACCGTGTGGCCCCTCTGGACACCCGGGATTTCTCATCCATTATCCTGTGGCTCAAGGAAGAGGACCCCGATGTGGTCTTTGTCTCCGCCAATATCCCCTTTGCCGTCCAATTTGTGGCCCAGGCCAGGGAGTTGGGTCTCCATCCCCGTGAATTCCATGTGATCCACCATGGGGGGGTCTTCCGGAAGGCCCTTGGACCTGCGGCCGAGTGGGTGACGGGCCAGTCTTATTGGGCCCCGGGGATGAAAGGAGGGGATCCCGAGAGGTTCCTTCGTATCCTACGGTATGCGCGGATCCCCCTGGAGGATTATCCATGGGCCCCCGCCTACATGATGGCCTTCCAGGTGGTGGAGGCGGCGTTGAAGAGGGCGGCAAGTGTGGAGCCTGCGGTTCTCATGAAGACCCTTAAGGCCCTCAAGGTAGAGACCCTCGGCGGTTTGGTGCGTTTTCGCTCCAACGGGGTGGGCACCATCAACACCTATCCCTCTCAGATCCAGAACNGTCGATATCGAATAATCTGGCCACCGGAAGTGGCAACGGGCCTCCACGTCTATCCTAGGCCATCTCCCTGATCTGCCTCTTCCCCGCGGTTCGCTTGCAACACTCCATTGTGGCTACATCCGTCTCCTTGAGTATGGGTGCTGGGGGAGGAAAGCCAACTCTATGATTGTCCCGCATCCCCAGGTGTTGCTCAACGGTCTCCTTGTGGGGGGGCTTTATGGATTCGGGGCCATGGGCCTTCAGGTGATCCTGGGAGCCATGGGCTGGGTCCACTTGGCGTACGGCCATTTCGTGGTCCTCGTCCCCCTTCTTTCTGCCTGGGGCGTAAGTCGGACGGGTCTTCCTCCGGCCCTTGCCGTCCCCCTGGCCGCCTTGGGGGTGGGAGGGCTTGGATGGGCCCTTCATCTGCCGTATCTCGGCCGTTGGCTGAGAAGCCGGGACCAAGGCCGAGGCTTCTTCCTCGTCTCTTTGGGGTTGGCTTTGGTCCTGGAGGCCGCGGGAGGAGGGCTCTGGAGTCTTCCCACCACACTATTGAGGTGGTCCCCTTCTCCTCTCCATGTGGGAGGATTGATTCTTCCCCCTCTCAAGATGGCGGTTATGGGAGCTCTGGGTGGGGCGGCCGTAGCCTTGTCCCTCTTTCTGAGCAGAAACCGCTGGGGCCGGGCGCTTCGGGCTTGGGATTCCGGCCAAGGGTCTCTGTGGGTGGTGGGGGTGGATCCCGAGGCTTCGGCCCGCAGGGCCCTTGGCATGGGGTTGGGGATGGCGGGGTTGACAGGGTTCTTCGTGGCCTTTCTTTTTATGACGAGCGTCCATGAGGCCATGGGGTTGACCATCCGGTTCCTCTGTCTCGCTGTACTGGCGAAGGGAATCCAGCCCAAGCGGGTGATGGGGTGGGGGCTGCTGTTGGGCGTAATGGAGACGTGGGTGAGTCAGACAATGGGTCATCGTTGGGGGGGGGCAAGCTGGTACTTTCTCCTTCCTTTGGTCCTCTTTCTCTCCCATATAAGGAGGAAACCGTGAGCTTCGGGGCTGCAGGGGTTCTGCTCGTCTCAGGAGGGATTTTGGCCGCCGGGGCGGATTGGATGGGACCTTACTGGGCCCTTCTAACCTGGAACTTCTGGCTCCAGTCCTCCCTGGCCTTGAGCTACAACATCCTGGGAGGGTATGGTGGAGAACTCCATCTGGGACACGGGTGTTTCTTTGGGTTGGGCTCCTATTTGGCAGCGGGGCTGTACCTGGGAGGCCTTCCATGGTGGCTCTGTCCCTTGGCTGCAGGCCTGGGCGGGGCGTGCCTGAGCCTGGGGGTGGGGCCCTGGCTTCTTCCCCAACGGGGAGTCCCTTTTGCCCTGAGCTCCCTGAGCCTGGTTCTGATGGGTGGCGCGCTGGCTCGAAACCTGGAGCCCTTGACCGGGGGATCGGCAGGGCTTTCCATCCCTCTCCCTCAAGGGATGGAGGGTCCCTACCGATGGGCCCTGATGATCTTCATGGCTGCCTTTTGGATCCACCATGTCCTTCCAGACTCGCGATTCGGCCGTGCCCTTCGAGCCGTAGCCCATGAGCCTTTGGGGGCGGCGGTGATGGGTATAGACGGAGCCGCGGTGCGTTTCGGCGCGCTGGTCCTGGGGAGTTTTATGGCCTCCATGGCCGGAGGGGTCTATCCCTTTGTCATGGGTTATCTGAGTCCCGAGTCCACATTCGGCCTGACGGCTGCCATGGCACCTGTGGTCTGTGCCCTTCTCGGNGGAGTCGCGACCCCTTATGGGCCTCTTGTGGGTGCCATCCTCTATGTGGGGGCCCGGGAATGGCTGGGGCTGCTCGGGGAGGGAGGGTACCCGGCTTGGCTGGGGGGGTTCTTAATCGCCGTGGGCCTCTTCTTTCCAAGAGGGATCGCGGTGTATATCAAAGGGTGGCGGTCCTAGGACGAGGAGGATTGTGCTTGAGGCCGCAAGGTCGAACTGGAGGGTTTCCTAGGATCGCATGTGGGGGATGGGGAGGGGAAAACTTACTGCGGATTTGTCGCCTCGCTGGAGAGGGACCGTCTTTTCTTTAGGTAGACCAGGAGAGCCGCTATGGCCGCAGGTGTCACTCCCGAGATGCGGGAGGCCTGTCCAAGGCTGATGGGCCGGATTCGGGAAAGCTTCTCACGGACCTCGTGGGAGAGGCCGTGGACCCGATGGTAGTCTAGGTCGGAGGGGATTTTTTCCCTCTCCATGGCCTTGAACCGCTCGATCTCCCTTTGTTGGCGCTGTAGATAGCCGTCGTATTTGATGAGGATTTCCACCTCCTCCTGGACGTCGGGGGGCAGATCGGGACGCTCTGGATCCAGGGGGGCCAAATCCTCATAGTGGAGTTCGGGACGGCGGAGCAGAGCCCTGAGGGAATGCCCTTCCTGGATGGGCCTGGAGCCCTTGGCCTCGAGGATATGGTTCGCCTCTTGGCTGGGCTTCACCTTGGTGCTGTCCAGCCTCTCCAGCTCGGCCTCGATGGCCTCCCGTTTCTTCAAGAAGGCCTCGTATTGCTCGCTAGAGACCAGTCCCACATTGAAGCCCTTATCCCTCAGGCGCAGATCCGCATTGTCCTCTCTCAGCCACAGGCGGTATTCGGCTCGGGAGGTGAACATGCGGTAGGGTTCGTTGGTCCCTCGGGTGATCAGATCGTCGATGAGCACCCCGATATAGGCATCGGACCGGTCCAGAATCAAGGGCTCACATCCTTCCAGTTTGAGGGCGGCGTTGATCCCCGCGATGAGGCCTTGAGCCGCGGCCTCTTCATATCCGGACGTCCCGTTGATCTGACCGGCGAGATAGAGCCCCTCCACGTCCTTGGCCTCCAAGGTGGGGAGGAGGTGGGTGGGGTCCACGAAGTCGTACTCGATGGCGTAGCCCGGTCTGACGATCTCCGCTCGCTCTAGGCCCGGGATAGAGTGGATCATGCGGACCTGGACATCGTAAGGGAGACTGGTGGAGATCCCGTTGGGATAGATTTCCCGAGTGTCCAGCCCCTCGGGCTCCAGGAAGATCTGATGGCGCTGTCGGTCAGGGAACTTGACTACCTTGTCCTCCACCGAGGGGCAGTACCGGGCCCCCGTCCCCTCGATCCGGCCGCTGTAAAGGGGAGAGCGGTCCAGAGAATTCCGAATGATCTCATGGGTTTCGGGGGTAGTGTGGGTAATATGGCACGGCACCTGAGGAAGGGGAATCCTCCGTGTAGAGAAGGAGAAGGGCACAGGGGGGTCATCCCCCCACTGGGCCTCCAGTCGCTGGAAATCGATGGTCTTGCCGTCGAGTCGGGGTGTAGTGCCGGTCTTGAGGCGTCCCATGCGGAATCCCATGGACCGAAGGCACCGGGACAGGCCCTCTGAAGGGAGGTCCCCCATCCGGCCTGCCGGAAAGGTTTGAAGGCCTATGTGGATGAGGCCCCGAAGGAAGGTCCCCGTAGTGACGATGACGGCGGGGGCGCGGATGACCTCCCCCAAGGAGGTCTCCACACCCGTGACCCGATGGCCCCGGACCAAGATCCGTTCCACCATGGCCTGACGTACAGTGAGGTGGGGCTGAGTCTCCACTATGCTGCGCATCCTTCGTGCGTACCGATACATATCCGCCTGAGCCCGGGAAGACCAGACAGCGGGCCCCTTCTTCCTGTTGAGGCGGCGGAACTGGATCCCAGTGGCATCTATGTTTTTGGCCATTTCGCCGCCCAAGGCGTCGATCTCTCTCACCAGGTGACCTTTGGCGAGCCCTCCGATGGCAGGATTGCAGGACATCCAGGCGATATGATCCACGTTAATGGTCAGAAGCAAAGTCCGATGTCCTTTTCGGGCCGCGGCCAAAGCGGCCTCGCAGCCGGCATGTCCCGCCCCGATGACGATGACTTCGAAAGATTCCATCTCCATGGAGACAATCCGAGATCCGCGAAGTAAATAAGCGATCTTTTTTGAAGATACCATGAAGGGATGGGAAGCTCAACGAGAGGCCAGCCCATATTCAAAGGGTGGAATGGATCCGCCCGCCGCCTCCAAATTGAGGGGGGAAAGACACCTTCAGGGAGAGGGATTCTCTTGGGGGGAGGATGGTATGGAGCCCCTTTGATAGGTTCCGCTCTTTCCTCCGGTCTTGAACTCCAGTCGGATCTCGGAAAGCGTCAGGGACCGGTCGATGGACTTGCACATATCATAGATGGTCAAGGCGGCAATGCTAACCGCTGTCAGTGCCTCCATCTCCACTCCCGTTCGGTCCATGGCCTCCACTCGGGCCTGGATCCGCACTCCAGGCAAAGCGGTGTCGGGCTCGATGTGGACCTTGATCGAGGTGAGACTCAAGGGATGGCAGAGGGGAATGAGCTGGGCCGTGGCCTTGGCTCCTTGGATCCCCGCAAGTTGCGCCACGGAGAGGACATCGCCCTTTTTGATCCGGTGCTCCAAGATGGCCTGGAGGGTCTTTGCCTGCATGCGGACGAGTCCGCTGGCAACGGCCAAGCGCCGAGTCGGAGATTTCCCACTGACGTCGATCATCTGCGCCCGGCCTTTGGAATCGAAGTGGGCCAAATCGCTCATATCTCCCCCCGGAATCCTCCTCAAGGACCGTGCTCGAGTCTAGGGAGTGAAACCAGCCTTGTCAAGGCTGCGTCGTCTGGACAAGAGGAATCGAGGGGATTACAATTTTTACTTTCAATGCATAAGGACCAAAGAGAGATTGGCCTTTCGGCGGAAGATTCTCTTTACGATGAAAGGCCTTTTCATCTTCTGGGATCGCCTGTTTGGCGGGGGATTGACTATGGTTCCAAAAGGAGGTGGTGAGGTGTTCAGGATCCTGGAGAAGCGCAAATTGGCGGAGGGAACGGTCGTGATGTTCCGTGTGGAGGCCCCGAGGATCGCCAGGAAGACCCTTCCGGGGCAGTTCGTCATCCTGCGAGCCAACGAGAAGGGGGAGCGGATCCCTTTGACTGTGGCCGAGGCCCATCCCGAAGAGGGATGGATCCGTCTCTTCTTCCAAGTGGTGGGCAAGACCACGGCCCTTCTGTCGACCATGAACGTGGGGGACGTGATCCAGGACGTGATCGGTCCCTTGGGGGTTCCCAGTCACATCGAGAAGTTGGGGACTGTGATCTGCGTGGGAGGGGGGCTCGGGGTGGCCGTGATCTACCCCATCACCCGGGCCTTCTATGAGGCCGGCAACCACGTCATCGGGATCATCGGGGCCAGGACCAAAGACCTCCTCATCCTGGAGGAGGAGATGAGAGCCGTGTGTCACAGCCTCTACGTGACCACCGACGATGGCAGTTACGGCCATCATGGCTTTGTCACCGATGTTCTCAAACAGCAGCTAGAACAGCGTGGCGATGTCGGACTCGTCATGGGGATCGGCCCTGTGCCCATGATGAGGTTTCTGTGCCAGACGACCAAACCCTTTGGAGTCAAAACCATGGTCAGCTTGAACCCGATCATGGTGGACGGCACGGGGATGTGTGGTGCCTGCCGAGTGAAGGTCGGCGAAGAGACCAAGTTTTGCTGTGTACACGGCCCGGACTTCGACGGCCACCAGGTCGATTTCGACGAGCTGATGAAGCGTCTNATGATGTATCAGCCCCAGGAGCGAGAGTCCTACGAGCGGTTCAAACAGCAGCAGGGAGGAAGATCGGCATGACCGAGAGGAAGGATAGAGCTCAGAAGGCCAAAAAGGCCAAGATCCCTAGACAACCCATGCCGGAGCAGGACCCTGCGGTCCGACGTAGAAACTTCGATGAGGTACCTCTGGGTTACTCGGTGGAGCAGGCGGTCCTGGAGGCCGAGCGCTGCCTTCAGTGCAAGAAGCCGGGTTGTGTGCCGGCTTGCCCTGTTGAGGTGGATATCCCCGGATTTATCCGACTGGTGACAGAGAAGGAGTTCTTCAAGGCCGCGGCCAAGATTCGGGAGAAGAATGCGTTGCCCGCTGTCTGCGGGAGGGTCTGTCCCCAAGAGGATCAATGCGAGAAGGGATGCATTCTTGGCCGGAAGTGGGATCCCGTGGCCATCGGCAGACTGGAGCGTTTTGTAGCCGACTACGACCGAAAGCACGGCAAGTTCGAGATGCCGGAGATGGCCCCCCCCACGGGAAGGCGGGTGGCTGTGGTGGGATCGGGGCCAGCAGGTCTTACCGTGGCGGGGGATCTGATCCGAAAGGGCCATAAGGTGACTATCTTCGAGGCCCTTCACGAACCAGGCGGAGTCCTGGTCTACGGGATTCCCGAGTTCCGTCTCCCCAAGGAGATCGTTCGGGCGGAGGTCGACTACCTGAGACGCTTGGGTGTGAAGATCGAGGTCAACGTGGTGGTGGGCAAAACGGTGACCGTGGACGAGCTGCTGGAAGAGGAGGGGTTCCACGCCATATTCCTCGGGGTGGGGGCAGGATTCCCGGCCTTCATGAATATCCCGGGGGAGAACCTCTGCGGGATCTATTCGGCCAATGAGTATCTCACACGCTCCAATCTCATGAAGGCCTACCTTTTCCCCGATTACGACACTCCCATCGCCGCGGGGCGAAACGTGGTGGTGTTGGGCGCGGGCAATGTGGCCATGGACGCCGCTCGTACGGCCCTGCGCCTTGGGGCAGACACCGTCCGCATCGTCTATCGGAGATCCAGGCAGGAGATGCCGGCCAGGGCCGAGGAGATCCATCACGCCGAGGAGGAAGGGATCATCTTCGAGTTGTTGACCAATCCCGTCCGATTCATCGGCGATGAACGGGGATGGGTGCGGGCCATGGAGTGTGTCCGGATGGAGCTAGGAGAGCCCGACGAGTCGGGTCGACGGAGGCCCAAACCCATTGAGGGGTCCGAATTCGTCCTGGAGACCGACATGGTGATCGTGGCCATCGGAACCCGGGCCAATCCCCTGGTCCCCTCCACAACCCCCGGCCTCGACACCAATCGATGGGGGTACATCGTTACCGATGAGACCGGAAAGACGTCAAGGGAGGGGATCTGGGCCGGAGGGGATATCGTCACCGGATCGGCTACCGTCATCCTGGCCATGGGGGCGGGCCGCAAAGCGGCCGATGCCATTCATGAGTATCTGATGTCCCTTTGATGGATCAGACGCTCCGCGAGTCAAGGGGGCGGTGGACGACTCTCCATCGACGTTGACACCCATATTGGGCCCATGGTAAAAGCCCCCACAGAGAGGGGGAGGATGAGACAGGCCTTCGTCTTCTCGGATGAGATGTTGAGCTATCACTACGGGCCCAACCATCCCTTGAAGACGGAGCGGTTGGGTCTGGCCCGAGACCTGATGGAGGCTTACGGGCTGCTGGACGAGGCCCGACATCTCCTGCTGGATGTCCATCGGGCGGAGACGGAGGAACTCCTTTCCTTTCACACGGAGGACTACGTGAGGGTCCTCCGCAGGGCCAACGAGGGGGTTCCCTTTCCAGGGATGGAGGATTATGGAATCGGCCCGGGCGACAACCCCGTCTTTCCTGGCCTCTATGATTGGTCCTGTCTCGTAACAGGGGCCTCTCTGGAGGCAGCCCGTGCCGTGGCAGAGGGACAGGTGGACATTGCCTTCAGTATAGGAGGGGGTCTACACCATGCCCGGCCCTCGCGGGCATCGGGGTTCTGCTATGTCAATGACCCCGTCCTGGTCATTCAGGAGCTCCTCCGGCGGGGCCTTCGGGTGGTCTATGTGGATATCGACGTCCACCATGGCGATGGCGTGCAATGGGCCTTTTACGAGACAGATCGCGTATTGACCATCTCCCTTCATCAAGACGGCCGCACCCTCTTCCCCGGCACGGGCTTCGTGGAGGAGATGGGTCGCGGGGCAGGGCTTGGCTATTCGGTCAATGTGCCCCTTTGGCCGGGGACGGATGATTGGCTCTATTTGCGGGCCTTCGATGAAGTGGTGGTCCCCCTCGTCGAGATGTTCCAACCGGATGTGGCGGTGACCCAGTTGGGCGTGGATACCTTTCAGGGGGACCCCCTGGCCTCATTGGACCTTACGACGCAGGGGTTCGTCCGCGTGGTGGAGCGGATGAAACGCCTCTTCCCTCGATGGGTCGCCTTGGGAGGGGGCGGTTACGAACTCCTCAACGTCGCCCGCGCCTGGACTCTGGCCTGGGGGGTGATGATCGGGTGCAACCCGCAGGACGAGCTGCCCGAGCAAGTAATAAAAAGGCTCAGGCAGATGGGATATGGACGATCCAAACTCCGGGATGAAGTCCCCTTCCCCTGCCTCCGGCGAGAATACGCCGAGGCGGCCCTTGAGTCCACTCTCCAGTGCATCCGTCGGACCCTCTTTCCCCTCCATGGTCTGTAAGAAGGGGATCTTCGAGGAGCGGCGGGCCTCACGGCTTCCGCCTTCTCACATAAGCGGGCAGAGAAGATTCGCATGGAGAGGATCAACGAGACCTCCCCCATAAGGTCGTGCCGGGAGGCCTCGGGCTGTGGGATGAGACGATTCGAGCATGGACGGGTTCCATGAATGATCTGGTCCCCTCATCTTCATCCACGGATCCAGGGATCTCCCACCAGAGGGGACGCTCGCCTTGGCAGCAGTTGGAGCGCCGGGAGTGGCATCTGTGGCTTTTGGCCATCGTGACCATCCTTTGGCTCACCTTGGGCATCCTCCTTACGCCCTTGTCGGAATGGATCTTGGGCGGACGGCCCTTTACGTTGGAGTCCGAGTGGGGTTCAGGGCTCTACTACCTGGGGCTAGTCGTCCTCATCCTCCTCCTCTGTCTCTACTTGGTCTTATCGAACCGGGAGACGCGCAGGCTCCGCCGCCGGCTTTTGCTCACACGAGAGGAGATCCGGGAGATGTTCCTCGATCTGGAGGGCCTGAGGAGCCTCTTCCGGGTGACGGCCTCCATCAACGCCCAGATGGATTTGTCGGCCCTTCTGCGGATGATCGTGAGGGAGGCGGTAACCGTCCTCCGTGCGGACCAATCCTCCTTGATGCTCCTCGACCGGAGTCGGACGGTCCTGAAGACAGTGGCCGTGTACGGGAGAGAGGTGGAGGCCATGGCACGGGCCAGGGTTCGGCTCGGGGAAGGGGTGGCGGGTTGGGTGGCTCAGCATGGGAAGCCTCGACTCCTCCACGGACGACTGGGTCCCAATGACTTCCCGGGCCTGATTCAGAAAGAACGCAGCATCGCTTCGGCGGCCTGTGTCCCCCTGCGGGTGAGGGGAAAGACATTGGGGGTGCTCAACGTCAATCTGCTGGATTCGGATCGCCAGTTTACAGACAATGAGCTTCGGCTCTTGCTGATCTATGCCAACCATGCCTCGGTGGCCATTCGTAACGCCGCCCTGTTTCGGGAGACCCGCGGGAAGGCTCGATTGCGATCCATCCTGGAGGGTTACGTCTCGCCTCAAGTGGTAGACATCCTGATGAGGAACCCCGAGGGGTGGATGACCGTGGGAGAGATGAGGAGGGTCACTGTCCTGTTCGCGGATATCCGGGGCTTTACCAAAGTGGTCCAGGAGGCGGGTCCGGAGAGGACCCGGGGTTTTCTCAACCAAGTCTTCACCCGCATGTCCGATATCCTCTTCGCCCACCAAGGGACGCTGGACAAATTTATCGGGGATTCGGTGATGGCCCTCTTTGGGGCCCCGTTAGAAGTGAAGGACCCCGAACTTCGCGCCGTGAATGCGGCTCAGGCCATGGTGGATGCCTTCGAGGGGATCCTCAGGGAGTGGAAGCCCAAAGACCCCCGCTTCGGCGAGCTTTCCTTGGGGGTGGGGATCTCGTGCGGTGACCTCTTCGTGGGCAACGTGGGATCCGAACGCCGATTCGACTACACGGCCATCGGGCAGGAGGTCAATGTGGCCAAGCGACTCTGCGATAGAGCCCGGGGGGGACAGATCCTACTGAGCGAACCGGTCCGACTCCGACTCCCCAAAGGGATCTCCCTCCGAAGACTTCAGCCCGTGCGCATCCAGGGGATGCCGAACCTCGTTCAGACCTACGAGGTCCTGCGTGGACCCCACATGGATAGGGGTTCATCACAGGGCAGTTTGGAGAAAGCCAGTGGCCCACGCAGCACGAAATAGGGAGAGATCTTGAGTGCGTTCCTCCGTCGCGGCGGAGCGAATCCGCGGGCTTCCTTGGCGATCTGAGGAGAGACCATCGTTGGAAGGGAACGTGGAGATGGAACCTATTCGCTACTACAGTACAAACGGCAGGTCCCCGGTAGTGACGTTTCGTGAGGCCCTTTTCCAGGGGCAGCCTCCGGATGGAGGTCTTTATATGCCCACACGCATCCCTCGCCTGTCTCTCCAGGAGATCTGGGGACTCCGGGGGCGGCCCTACGCTGAGGTGGCCTTCCATGCCATCCGGGCCTTCCTCGGGGGGGAGATCCCGGAGAAAGACCTCTGGCAATTGACGCAGGAGACCTATAACTTCCCCGTTCCCCTGGAGCGGGTCGTGGGACGATGCCATCTGATCCGCCTGGATCAGGGACCGACAGCCTCCTTCAAGGACTTCGCGGCGCGGTTCATGGCCCGTGCCATGAGGTATTTTGCCGCCGAGGAGGACGGCCCTAGGGTGATCCTGGTGGCCACATCGGGGGATACGGGCAGCGCCATCGCCAACGCCTTTCATGGCATGGAGGGGTTTACCGTGGTCGTCCTCTATCCTCGGGATGAGGTGAGCTTGCGCCAGGCCAAACAGATGAACACCCTGGGAGGGAACGTCATTGCCGTGGCAGCGCGGGCCAAGTTCGATCGACTTCAAGCCATGGCAATGCGGGCCTTTCAGGACGAGGACCTGAGGGGATTGAACCTTACCTCGGCCAATTCCATCAACTGGGGACGCCTGATGCCCCAGGTCGGGTACCACCTCTATGCCTATGTGGCCCTTGCCGAAGAGCGGGGCGAGACCATTGTGGACTCCGTGGCATCGGGCAACTTCGGCAATGTAACGGCCGACTTTCTGGCCATGCGGATGGGAAAGCCAGTGGAGAAGATCATCGTGGCCACCAATGAGAACGATGAATTCCCCGCCTTCCTCGAGACGGGGATTTACCGTCCCATCCGGCCTTCGAGGGCCTGTTTGTCCAACGCCATGAACGTAGGCAACCCCAGCAACCTCAGGAGGCTTTTCCACCTCTATAGTGGCAAAGTGGATCGTCAGGGCACGGTCCATCGGATGCCCGATTTGGAGAAGCTGAGGAAGGAGGCCGTGGGCATCTCCATCTCCGATCACCTCACCCGTCTCACCATCCAGGAGGCGTATGAGCGCTACGGAGTCATTCTGGAGCCCCACGGTGCCGTGGCTTGGGCGGCCCTGAAGCGCTTCCTCGGGCGACGAATGGAGGAAACACTGGCGGTGGCCACCGAGACCGCGCACCCGGCCAAATTCCCCGAGGTCCTGAGGGAGTTAGGCGTGGAGCCTCCCTTGCCCCCGAGCATAGAGGGCTTAGACCAGAGGCCTTCCCAGGCCGTGGAGATGGGGGGGAGTTACGAGGAGCTCAAGGAGCTGCTGTTGTCCTTGAAGCATAGGATTTGACCCCCTCTTTTCTTGGGGGGGCTGGAGGGGAGATCAACCCCTCGTGGATCCTCAGCTGGCTGGGGGGGTAGGTCCTGCCTTCCCGAGCGGCCTCCACATCAGGCCATAGAGACCCTCCTTTAAGCCAGCGAGCTCTTCCAAAAGCCTCCCTTTTTCTCCAGCAGGCAGTGTTTTCCGCAGACCGGGCATTCGATCACAAGCCCCTCTTTGGGCGGGCCCTCCATGGGGAGAAGGGTGCTGCAGAAAGGGCAGGGGATTTTCTGCTCTGTGGTGCGTGCATATTGGATGACCGAGGAGATCTCCCCTCGCTTCCAGACCTCGAGAAAGACCTCCACCATCTGAGGGTCGAACTGCTTGCCTCGGTTGCGCACGATCTCCTCCACGGCCTCCTCTGGGGAGAGGCGCCTTCGATAGGGCCTTTGGCTGGTCATGGCGTCGAAGGCGTCGGGCACAGAAAGGAGTCTCCCCTCTATGGGAATCTCGTCTCCCTTCAGTTGGAAGGGATACCCGCCCCCATCCCAGCGTTCTTGGTGGAAGAGCACATACGCGATGACCGATTTCAGGAACTCCACGTCCTTCAGTATCCGGGCTCCGTGCTCGGGATGCAGACGCATCTTCTGGTATTCTTCGGCGGTCAATCGGGAGGTCTTTCGAAGGATTCGGTCCTCCACCGCGATCTTTCCGATATCGTGGAGAATCCCTCCCATCTCCACTTGCCGTAGTCTCTTAGGGTCCCATCCCATCTCGCAGGCCATACTCAGGGCGATGCGGGTGACCCGCCAGGTGTGCCCCACCGTGTAATGGTCTCTGGCCTCGATGGCATTGGCAAGGACCTGGATCGTATCCAGATAGGAGCGGGCCACCTCCTCCATGACCTGAAGGTTACGGAGGTGGAGAGCGGCGGGCACGGCCATGGCATTGAGGAGCTGGAGGTCGTCTTCGGAGAAGATGGAAGTGCTTCCCAGAGCATCCAGGTAGATGACTCCCAGTGGTTCTCCCTGGTGGAGGAGGGGCACGCAGAGGGCAGAACGGATATCCTGCTCGACGATGCTGTCGACCAAGCTGAAGCGTTCATCGGCAAAGGTGTCCTGGATGAGCAGGCCGCACCGGTCCCGCATGACCTCGTGGAGTATAGTCTGGCTGGCCATGATCTCCGCGGGCCGTTCTTTGATCCCCTCCCGCAGCCGGGCGTATACTTGCTTCAAGGTCCGACTCTTAGGATCCACCAGGTAGACGACTCCCCGATGAGCGGGTAATACCCGGAAGACCTGCTCCAGGAGGCGCTTGAAGATGCCCTCCAGCTCCATTTGGGTGCCCAAAAGCATGTTGGTTCGATATAGCAACTGAAGGCGCCGCACTTCCTTTTGGGCACTTTCGGGGATCCATTCCATGGGAACGGGCTCCAGGAGGCGGCCGTGAGGGTCCACGGGCATACGGAAGCGGACCAAGGCCTCCGTGGGGGTCTCTTGTTGGGTGGGGTCAAGGGACTCCTGGGAGGGAGACTCCTCAAAGACGAGGCGAATCCCCCCGATCCGGATCTCGTCGCCAGGCCTAAGGAGGGCCTTTTGTATCCGCTTTCCATTGACCCAGGTCCCATTTCGGCTGTCGAGGTCGCGAAGGACGAGGCCCTCGGGGGTCCGCTCGATGGCAGCGTGGAACCTGGAGACCTTATGGTCCGTCAGATGGAGGGAGTTGGAGNGGTGTCGGCCCAAGGTAAAGGGCGTTGTGATCTCATAGGAAGATCCCTGAAACAGGCCAGACCGTGCCACAAGATGAGGTGTCGTCAAGACGATCTCCTTGTCTTGGGTTTCTCCTTGGGGTTAGAGCCTAACATACAGAAAAAATAGGCAGTCTGTAAAGAGGAAGGAAGCGGATTTCTTCTTCGCGTTCAGCTTCCGTCCCCCAACTCCTTTGGCACTCCGGGTGCCCGTTGCTCGAAGAGGGTCTTGTGGTGGTGCCGCGCTTTCGCCGTGGGTCGGTCCATGCGAGGGAGCCCTTTGGGTCCGATTCACGGATCCTTTACTTCTTTCCGGGCTTTTCTACAATGAGGCACAAGATGACCAAGTTCTGAGGGAGGAAGCCTATGGTCGGGGGGGATCTTCGGGACAGGACCAATAAGGAGCGGAGGGAGGGCTCCTGGAGGAGGACCTACGAGAAACGGAGGGTCTCCTTGAGTCGGGCACTGGAGAGGGTCAAGCGTGGGTCCAAGGTCTTCCTTGGGACGGCATGCGCCGAGCCCCAATGCCTCGTGCAGGCGCTGATCGATGCGGCCGATCGGCTTCATGATGTCCAGATCCTGCACTTCATTACCCTGGGGAGGGCTCCGTACACGGAGAAACGCTTTGACACGCGATTTCGCCACAATGCCTTTTTCGTCGGACCCAACACGAGGGATGCCATCAATCAGGCCCGTGCGGACTATACCCCGGTGTTCATCTCGGAGATCCCTCGGCTGTTCCGGCGGGGGGTCATTCAGGTGGACGTGGCCCTCATCCAGACGTCTCCTCCTGATGCCCACGGGTTTCTCAGCCTGGGGATCTCCGTGGACATCGTGCGGGCGGCCGTGGAGACGGCCAAAGTGGTAATCGCTCAAGTCAATAGATTCATGCCTCGAACACTCGGCGATACCTTCATCCACGTCAGCGACGTCACCTGTCTTGTGGAGCATGATCAACCTCTGACCGAATTCCAGTATCCCGAACCGGACGAAGTGGGCCTGCGTATCGCCCGAAACGCCGCCAAACTCATTCGGGACGGGGATACTCTCCATATCGGATTCGGGCACATCCCCTACGCCGTGTTGCAATTCCTTGAGGATAGGGAGGACCTCGGTGTCCACACGGAGGTCTTTTCCGACGGGTTCATCGACCTCATCGAGACCGGGGTGATCACGGGGGCCCGCAAGGGGTACCATCCCGGAAAGGTGATATGCAGCTTTTGCATCGGAACCCAGAGGGTATACGACTACGTCCGCGACAATCCTCGTGTCATCTTCTATCCCGCAGACTATGTCTACAATCCCGGTGTCATAGCCAGGAACCGGCAGATGGTCTCCATCGGAGCGGCCCTTGAGGTGGATTTGAGTGGACAGGTCTGTTCGGAATCCAAGGGGTACCATTTTTACAGCGGCATAGGGGGACGTCTGGACTTCATCCGGGGTGCTGCAATGTCCCCTGAGGGGAGATCCATCATTGTGCTGCCTTCTACCACCCGGGATGGGCGAAGGTCGCGCATACGGCCTCATCTTCAGGAGGGAGCAGGTGTGGTGGCCACAAGAGGGGATGTGCACTATGTGGTCACGGAATACGGCATCGCCTACCTGCAAGGAAAGTCCATTCGAGAACGTGCCATGGCGCTCATCAGCATCGCCCATCCCCGATTCCGCAGAGAGCTGCTCGAGGAGGCCAAGAAGCGGGCCTACGTCTATCCGGACCAGATCCTGGTGGATGCGGAGATCTACACCTACCCGGAAGAGGAGGAGAGGCGTGCCGTCCTCAAGGACGGTACCTGGGTGACCATCCGTCCCATCAAACCCACTGACGAACCCCTCCTCCAGGACTTCTTCTATTCCCATTCCGACGAGACCATCTACCGCCGCTACTTCCGGCCCAAAAAGGCCCTCGCCCATCCCACTGCACAGCGCATGGTGAACGTGGATTACAAGGATCAGATGGCATTTGTGGCCACCATCGGCGAGATTGGCATGGAACGCATTGTAGGTGTAGGGAGATATGCGGTGGACAAGGAGCATCCAGGGCTGGTGGAGGTGGCCTACACTATCCACGACCAATATCAGGGTCTTGGGCTCGGGGGGATCCTTCAGGATTGTCTAGAGGATTACGCCAAGCGGATGGGATTTCGCGGCGTCTGCGGCTACCTTTTCCAAGATAACCTCCCCATGCTTCGGGTCTTCGCCAAACGAGGCCCCTATCATCGCGAGAGACTGGAAGGAGGAGTCCTGAGGGTGTGGAGGCTCTTTGCCGAAGCCAGGGGGGGAGATCCAGAAGACCCGTCCGCAGGGGGCAGGGAGGAGGGCGCATGAAGTGGACGGCCCTAGGGATGATAGTGGGGCTTCTGTGCCTTGGGATCCCCGTTGGTTGGGGGATGGAGGAGTTGGAGGGGACATGTTATCGGTTCCTCTACGAGGAGAAGGACTTTGCTGCCTGGGAGGTGGAGAGGTATGCTGCGGTGGCCGAGAGCCGTTGCCAAGACCTGACTGCCGATCTCGGTATCTCCCCCGAGGAGCCCATCCCCGTGTACTTGAGGCCCGGCAGAGGGATAAGTACAACCTTGCCCCATCATAACCGTGCCATCGACCTCTACTTTATGCGGCCCATCGACGGAGTGGAGGCCCCTTTGGTACACGAAACCACCCACATCCTGGCGGACTCCCCGCACCCGGTCCTTCGAGAGGGATTGGCCGTGCTTATGGAGGAACGCTGGGGTACCCTTTTCACCCATCCCACGTATGGATTCTCTTTGAAAGCCTGGATGGAAGCGATCCGATGTTCCCGCCGATACATAGCGTTATCTCAGTGGGAGGGAAGAGAATGGAGGAGCGGTCCTTGGGAGACGAACATCCTCGCCTATGTGGAAAGTGGGTCCTTTGTGGGTTTTCTGGCGGCCCGGTTCGGTCTTGAGCGGCTCATGCGGGCCTTGGCCTGGAGCCGGGGGGGACGAAGGATTACCCTTGCGCGCATTTGCGAGGCCCGTTTCGGGGCCTCCCTGAGAGGGCTGGAAGCCCAATGGCTCGAGGAGATCGAGGAAAGGGGCCTGCCCATGGAGGTCCGGGATCTGTGCCGGGCCCTGGAAGAGGACCGCGTCCAGGGGTTCCTCAGAGAGAGGCTGCGATCCCGCCGGCCGAGTTTCAGGACCCGCTCCAGGATGAGCCTTGACTTGCCGGAGGGGGTATCCTAAGATGGGAAAATGAAGCTGCTTTGGACAGGCCGAAAACTCGACTAGCGCGCCCATAGCTCAGCTGGACAGAGCGACGGACTACGAATCCGCAGGTCGGGGGTTCGAATCCCTCTGGGCGCGCCAATCATTTCAGGGGTGTGGGGCTGGATAACGTCTACATGCAGGAGGCCTTGAGGCTTGCTCGGGCCGCTTTTCACGAGGGAGAGGTTCCTGTCGGGGCGGTGGTGGTGAAAGATGGGGTGGTCATTGGGCGTGCCCATAATCGTTGTGAGGCCCTCGGGGATCCCACGGCTCACGCAGAGATCCTTGCTGTCCGGGAGGCCGCCCAGCAGATAGGGACCTATCGATTGACAGGGGCTGCCGTCTATGTCACGGTGGAGCCTTGCCTTATGTGTGCAGGAGCACTCCACCTAGCCAGGGTGGCCCGGGTCGTCTACGGTTGTGCGGATCCCAAGGGCGGCGCCATGGGTTCCCTTTATCGAGTTCATGAGGACGGCCTCCTTAACCACCGGCTGGAGGTCTCTACCGGGGTGATGGAAGAGGACTGTCGGCGTTTGATCCAGGAATTTTTTCGCCGTTTGCGTCGAAGAGAGAGCCTCGCGGAGAGATGCCCGAGTCTGGCTGAAGGGGGCTGATTCGAAATCAGTTGTCCGCCGAGAGGCGGACCGGGGGTTCAAATCCCTCTCTCTCCGCCATGGAGCAAGACCGGGGGTGGTCGTTACGGAGAGATGCCCGAGCTGGCTGAAGGGGCACGATTGGAAATCGTGTGTACGCCCAAAAGGCGTACCGAGGGTTCGAATCCCTCTCTCTCCGCCATTCCTGTTTCTGTTTTCGTTGGTCTATCCCCCCGACCGGGCGGGCAGGGGTGATAGCCGGGTCCTGTGCGACGAAGGGTTACGAACCCCGTCAGGTCCGGAAGGAAGCAGCGGTAGTAACTCCTTCGTGTGCTGCAGGGTGGCCTGGCTATCACCCCTGCCCGCCCGTGTTTTGTAAGGGAATTACGGGCGGTGCCGGGCTCGCCTTGGCGCTGGTTTGGTGGCCGTTGACCCAGGCGGGGGTAAAATGGGCTATAGGCGAAGTTCCCTCTCGTTGATGCGGTCGCGGCATCTTGCGGCTCTTGGGGGCTGATCCATGGCCTACATGGTTCTGGCAAGGCGATGGCGTCCTCAGCTCTTCGAGGAGGTCATCGGTCAGGAGCACGTCACCCGCACACTTCAGAATGCGATCCGGTCGAATCGAGTGGCCCACGCCTTCCTCTTCAGCGGTCCTCGAGGCGTCGGAAAGACGTCCGTGGCCCGCATTCTGGCCAAGGCACTCAACTGTGTGAATG
This sequence comes from Desulfarculaceae bacterium JdFR-97, assembly GCA_002010915.1. Lineage (GTDB taxonomy): Bacteria > Desulfobacterota > Desulfocorpusculales > Desulfocorpusculum > Desulfocorpusculum > JdFR-97. Next base: position 68,142 of record MTPG01000074.1, read on the forward strand.
GCCCCACACCGTTGCCATGTGGTGTGTGCGACTCCTGCAGGGAGATCACCGAGGGGATTTCCCTGGACGTCCAGGAAATCGACGGGGCCTCCAATAGGGGCGTGGATCACGTGCGCGACCTTAGAGAGGGAATCCGCTACCGGCCCAGCAAGGGGAGGTTCCGCATCTACATCATCGACGAAGTCCATATGCTCTCCAATCCGGCGTTCAACGCCCTCCTTAAGACCTTGGAGGAACCGCCTTCCCATGTGGTCTTTATCTTCGCCACCACCGAGCCCCACAAGATCCCCGCGACCATCCTTTCCCGATGCCAACGCTTCGACTTCCGCCGCCTCCCCATACGGGCCATTGTCGCGCAGTTGGAGACCATCTGCGCCTTGGAGGGGATCCAGGCACAAGGAGAGGCCTTGGCCCTCCTTGCGAGGGAGGCCGAGGGGAGTCTTCGGGATGCTCAGAGTCTGCTGGATCAGGTGATCGCGTACTCGGGTTCGGAGGTGACCGCCGAAGCGGTCCGGGAGGCTGTGGGATTGATCGAACGCGGTTGGCTCTTCAGGGTCTCCAGGGCCCTGATCCAGAGGGACGCCCGGGAATGCCTCAAGGTCGTGGAGGAACTTTACGAGCGCGGTCATTCACTTCCCTATTTCTACCAACAATTGGTGGACCATCTGAGAAACCTCCTGGTGGCCCGTACGGTCCCCGAGGCCGAAGACCTCCTCCATTTGCCCGATCATGAGCGGATGGAATTGGAAAGACAAGCCCGGGAGATCCCGGAAGAGGACCTTCAACTCTGGTTCGAGATGCTGCTGGGAGCAGAGGCGCAGATCCGCTCCTCTCACTATCCCCGTCACATCTTGGAGATGCTCTTGGTGAAGATGGCCTTCCTGGATCGTACCGAGGAGATCGAGGGGGTGCTGTCGCGCTTGGAGGACCTGGTTGAGGGTGAGAGAGAGGAGGATAGGGGGAAGGAGCTTCCTGCAACGAGTCCAGAGCAAAGGGCGCGAAGGCGCCAGCCCACGGAGGAAGATTGGAAACATTTCTTGCAGAGGATCGGGCAGACGCATCCGCTGCTGGCCAAGGTCCTGGAGCAGGGGAGTTTTATGGGGGCTTCCGAGGACGGAGAACTGAGGGTGTCCTTTCCCTCCACCTTTCATGTGGATCGGGTAAACGAGGGGGATCAGGCCAAGGGCCTCCAAGGGCCCTGCCAGGAGTTCTTCGGAGAGGGGTTCCGAATTCGGGCCGTCCTCGATGAGCAGACCAAGGGGAAAGGGGAAGAAGGGGAGGGCCGTCTTCCCAATCACCACGAGATTCAGGCGGGCATCCGGGGCCATCCCCTGGTTCAGGAGGCACTGCGGGTCTTCGAAGGGAGAGTCGTGGAGATCCGACTCAATGAGGAAAAATCATCCCCTCGCCCCAGAGTCGGAGGCGATGGGGGTACCTGGGAGGAAGGTGGTGAAGGGACTGGGTAACCTCAAACAGCTCAAGCGGATCCAGGAACAGATCACCCGTATCCAGGAGGAGATGGCCTCCCGCCGTATCGAGGCCTCCTCCGGGGGGGGGATGGTCACGGCCGTCATGAACGGCTATGGTGAGTTGGTAGACCTCAGGATCGATCCCCAGGTGGTGGACCCTCAGGATGTGGAGATGCTCCAGGATCTGATCCTTGCGGCGGTCCGGGAGGCCAAACGGAGGGCCCAAGAGGTTCTTCAACAGGAGATGGGAAGGCTTATCCCCCCGGGGCTGGGAGGGTACTTCTCGGGACTCTTCGGGTGAGGGGACTATGAGTTCGCTTGCCAGACCCGTAGAGGAGCTGATCCGTTGCCTCGTCAGGCTCCCCGGTATCGGGGAGAAGAGTGCCACCCGTCTCGCCCTTCATATGCTGCGTGCCCCTCAGCATGAGATGGAGGCCCTGGCCGGTGCTATCCTCGCCGTAAAGCGGAAGATCCGGCTCTGTTCCCGGTGTTTCAACTTTACCGACGAGGATCCCTGCCGGATCTGCTGTGATCCGAAGAGGGAATCCGGTGTACTTTGCGTGGTCGAGGAGCCCGGAGACCTCATGGCCTTGGAGGGAAGCGGACACTACCGGGGGCAATACCATGTTCTCCATGGGGTGATCTCCCCCCTGGATGGGGTGGGACCGGACGATTTGAGGATTGCTGAGTTGACCCAAAGGGTGGAACGGGAAGGGGTGCGGGAAGTGATCCTGGCCACGAATCCCTCGGTGGAGGGCGAGGCCACGGCCATGTACCTAGCCAAATTGCTCAAGCCGTTGGGAGTTCGGGTAACCAGGATCGCCTATGGTCTGCCAGTAGGAGCCGACGTTCAGTATGCAGATCATGTAACTTTGGGGAAAGCCCTGGAAAATCGGAGGGATCTCTGAAGGTCCCTTAGTTGACAGGACTTGTTGTGGTTTTTTAAACTAATCCTCGGTTTATTGGTCAGGAATCCGATCCGTTCCAAAAGGGAGATTCACTGCAGAGAGAACATACTCCCATCGTGGGGTCCCGCCGGAAAAGGGAAGAGACGGCCTCTCTCTGCACCTCACATCCGATCTGTCGTTAGTGAGGCGGACATGGGCGGCCCCATCCCAGGGGCCTAATCCGGGGTTGGGGAGCCGGTCGCCGGTTGCTGAGGGATCCTCCGGTAAACCCATCGTGGATCTTGCCCGAAATGTGGGGAGGAAGTTTATGCCTTGAGGGCTTCCAAGGCAGGGGTGCGGCAGAGGGTTTTGCCTTGGTCGTATGCCCAGGCATCAAGGAGAGAGGATGGACATCCGGACGGTCTCCTTGGACCATCTTCTTGGGGCCACCCTGGGCACCTGCCGGGTGGTGAAGGAGCTTGGTCGGGGAAGCATGGGGGTGGTCTTTGTGGGATACCAAACCACCCTCAAACGGCCGGTGGCCCTGAAGGTGCTTCCTAAGGCATTGATCCGAGATCCCATCGCGGGAAGACGTTTCCTTCAGGAGGCCGAGACCGCCGCCATCCTGAGCCATCCCAACATCATCTCCATATTCGAGGTGGGGGAGACCGAGGATCTCTACTACATGGTCATGCAGTTGGTCCGGGGAATGTCCCTCTCCAAGCTCTTGGAGCGGGTCCGACGGCACCCTATACCCTCAAGACGCCTCCTCTCCATGGAGGAGGTGCTGCGGATCTTCCTTCAGCTCCTCGACGGGCTGGCTTACGCCCACGATGAAGAGATCGTCCATCGGGACATCAAGCCCGCCAATCTCCTCATCGAGGCCAAGAACAAGCGACTCCTCATCTCCGATTTCGGCATCGCCAAGGAGCTGAGGGGAGAGGACCTGGATCAGGGGAAGATCCTGGGGACTCCACTCTACATGGCCCCCGAGCAGACCGCAGGCAAAGATGTGGATGCCCGTGCGGACATCTATGCGGCCGGGGTGATCCTCTTTGAGTTGGCCGCTGGAGTGCTTCCCATCTATGATGAGCCTCTCCCTAGACTCAAACAGCGGAAGTTGACGGAGCCCTTGGGTCTGTTCAACAGACGACCCTCGGAAGTCCATCCTCGAGTAGACGAGAGGCTAGAGCGGATCATCCTTCGGGCCATCTCCAGGGAGCCCGAGGACCGTTACCCGACCTGCCGCCATTTCGCCGAGGACCTCCAGCGGTACAGGGAGGAGCGTCTCGGCGGCCGATCCCTTCGGGGCGGGGAAATGGGGTGAGTCATGGGGACCGACGACGTGAAGATGGCCACCCTCCCTAAACCCATGGCCGAGCGTATTGGCCGTATGTTTAACCTCCTCTTCAACCGGGTGAGCATGTACCACCTGGAGCATCCCAGCACCCGTGAGAGTGTGGAACAGCTCACCTCTGCCGTGCAAGAGGGGCTCCAATACGTCAGCCCCTTGGCNGTCATCCTCGACCGGGAGCGGATCTACATCGAAGAAGAGCCCCTGGACCCGCGGGTGAATCCCCANCGTTTGGTGGCCCATATGAAGAAGGCCGGGGTCCAGTCGGTCTCCTTCCAAAAGGGCCTGACAACAAAGGAGGTGACGGGCTTCGCCCGAGTCTTTGCGGATACGAAGACATTTCCTACGGCCGAGGATATGAAGAGAGGGCTCCTCCAACAGGGGGTCCAGAGGATCCGGATCAATCATGTCTTTTTCCGAAAGATGACGGCGGATGAGGAGGTGGTGGAGAAGGGACAGCAGGGGATGGGTGGGATCGGATCGGGCCTGACCCAGGTGTTGATCGACACCTCCTCGGCCATGCGGGAGGGTGGGCTCGACCTGGAGGCAGGGTCCACCGAAGCTCTCCCATCGAAGGCCGTTCCCAAAGGCTTTTTGCAAGCCCTCAGCCTTCCCTTTCTCTTGGAGNATCCCGAGGGCGTTTCCCAGAGGCTTCTGGACGCCATGGAGCCCGTGGAAGGAGAGGGAAAANCGGCTGCCCCTGAGGAGGAAGGAGCCCCTCTGGTGGAGGGGATTCGGCACCTGCGTGAGCAGCTTGAGGCGGCTGGCTCGGGGCTGCCCGAGGGACGTTCCATGGAGGACTTGGTGGAGGCCGTCTTCAAGCTCCGGGAGCAGCTTCGGGAGGGGATGGCCCAGCGAAGGCAGCGGGGGGAGCTCTCTGTGAGAGAGACCCTGGTCCAAAGGGAGATGGACGACCTGACGGATCAGGTCGTGGTCCAGCTCGTTCGGGACGAGTACAGAAGCGGGAAGATCTCGGTCAGGCGCCTCGCACAGCTCATCCGGCGGATGATGCCCGATGTCCGGGAATTGAAGCGGCTTCTACCAAAGCTAAAGGAGGCCCTCCTGGCCGACGGGATGCCGCTTTCGGACTATCTTCAACTTATCCGAGAGCTGGAACGGGAGCTCCAGAGCGAGGAATTGGCCCTGATCTTGGAAGAGGGCGCTGAGGAGATCGGGCTCTCTGTAGAGGAGATTATTCAGGAGGTGAGGCGGGATCCCAAGGGCGCCGCAGAACTGATAGTCTTGGCCTCCGAAGTCCGCGCCCTCGGCAAGGAGGATGACCGGGAGACCCTGAAGCGGATCCTTGTGGACTATGTGGAACGTGTGGGAGGAGAGCTGGCTGTGGATCGGGTGCGGGGGGAAGGGGCGGAGGGGGTACGAAAGCTAGATGAAGTCCTGGCCCAGATACAGGAGGAGCTCGTCCAGAAGCTCCGATCCCGTTTGGCGGATACTACCCTGGCCATGCAGGTCAGGCGTGAGCTGGACGAGAAGAGGCCCGCTTCCCTGGAGGCCCTCCGACAGGAGTGGATCCTGAGATATGCCCTCTCCGACACCCAGGTCCGATCTGATCCGCGGATGATCCTCCGTCTGGTGGGAGAGGCTTATCCAGAACCTGAGCGGCAGGGGCAGGTGCTGGAGGCGGTAGTGGAGGCCCTGCAGGCCAAGGGGGTGGATGCTGCTCCTCTCCAGGCGGCCTTGGCTCGACAGAGCGGTCTTGCTCCAGGTGAGGCCGATTCTCAGAAGGTCCCCAAGGGGACATTCAACCGTGCAACGACCCTCTTTCTCCTAAGGGAGGAAGTCAAGAGGGCGCGCAGATATCGATACCTCTTCTCTGGCCTCCTAGTGGGGGTCCGACAGGCTGTAAGCCTAAAACCCGTGCCCATCGGGATGATCCGGCCCCACGAAATCCGAAACGTCCTCATGAAGAAGATGCGGGGCTACCTCCGGGAGGTGGACCTGGTGGGCTCCCTGGAAGACAACAGGATCCTTGTCTTGCTGCCGTTTACGGGCAAAGCCGGAGCCGAGGCGGTGGGGAGACGCCTTCTTCAGCACATGGACGGTCAGACCCTTTCCGTGCGCAACATCCCCATGAAGGTCCGAATTGTCCTCTCCAAGACCACCTTCGTTAAGGACCATATCCCCGATTTAAAGAGTTTTGTAGAGCTTTTGGAGAAGGAGTTGACCGCGGAGTTGGCCAGACGGTAATGTCGCCTATTCGGCCCTGGCCATCCTGCCCATGCAGAGCCCCAAGTATCTGGGGTCCCTCAGGGCTCGATGATGATTCGGTTGGGCAGTTCGTTCCGGTCATCGGGGGCGATGGGGAAGTGTTGGGCCAACAGCTCCCCGCATCTTCGGATGGCCCGGCAGAAGGCGTCTCCCGGTTGACCGGAACGGATCCCCTCCAAGATGATCTTTACCACGTCATCCCATGTGTCGGGGGGGACCTTGGAGTGAATCCCCTCATCGGCCAGGACCTGAACGCGGCGCTCGAAGAGGGAGACGAGGATGAGGATGCCAGTTCGGCCGCGGGTGCTGGAGATTCCGTGCTGATGAAAGGCCCTGAGGGCTCGCTCCAAGACCTCTTCCTCGGCCTTCTTCCGAGAAAGGGCCAGTCTTCTAAGGCTTGGGATCAAGCCGAAGAGGAGGTATCCTCCCACGAATCCCGCCATTAGGGCAGTGACCCAGGTCTCGGGCCGTGGGTCTCCTGTGAGCAAGATGACCAGGGCCGCGGCGAGAATCAGTCCCAACACCCCACCAATATAGTCCAGGTGGGGATAGTCGTCGCTGGCCCCCACCAACATTGGGACGATCTCCCCCGAGGTCCGTCTCTCGGCCTCGGCCACGGCCTCGTTGATTCGTTCTATCTCTTGAGGACTGAGGAACTTCCTGGAATCCATAGATGTCGTCGCTCGATACGGGTTACTACCAGCTCCCGGAGGCTCCCCCTCCCCCGAAGCCCCCTCCTCCACCTGAAAAACCCCCTCCCCCGAAGCCGCCTCCCCAAAATCCCCCTCTGAAAGGCCCCTGAAGAGCCCCCCCCAGAGATAGGAGAAAGAGAAATCCAAGGCCGAATACCGCCCCGATCACTGCGGCGATTAGGGAATGGAAGATGATCAGCCCCCCAAGAAATCCCAAAAGCCCCCCTCCTCCGACCCGAAGAGGGGTGGGGAGGATCCCGAAGAGTCCCAGAGGGATCAGCAACATCAAAAAGAGCCCGGAGAGGGATCCTCTAGCGCCTCGGCGGGGGACGTCGGAGGAACGGGCGGCCCGGAATTCTCCCTCGATGGCCTGGAGGATGGCCCTGGTCCCCGCGTAGAGCCCCCCGAAGTAGTCTCCCGACCGGAAAGCGGGTGCGATGATCCGCCGGATGATGAGACTGCTCTCCGCATCGGTGAGGGCCCCCTCCAGTCCATACCCCACCTCGATTCGGATCTTCCGTTCCTTCATGGCTACAAGCAGCAGCACCCCGTTGTCCTTGCCCTTCTGGCCGATGCGGCCATGGGCAACACGGATGGAGAACTCTTCCAGAGACTCTCCTTCCAGGGAGGGGAGGGTGAGGATGACCACCTGATTCGTGGTCTGAGCCTCGTGTTGCCGGAGCATCTCCTCCAGGGTGGAACGCTGAGAGGAGGTGAGGATGCCGGCGTAGTCATTGACGTAGTGGTCCAATCGAGGGACCTCCAGGGAATGGGCCGGCGAGAGCCCCGCTCCCACCCAAAAAGAAGGGAACAAGAGGGTCCACAGCAGAATAAACTTCAAGATCCCTCTTTTACCGGAGTCGGTATCCATGAGGAGCATCGTCGGAAATCCACGCCGCTTCCCTGCGACTCAATCTCACGAGATGCGGCCTAAAATCGAAGGATGGGGCCCTGAATCGAGGATCGGTCCAAGAGTTAGAATTTCACTTTGGGCGCCCTCTTAATCCCCGGATCCTCCAAGGTGAAGTTCTCTCGGACTTTCATCCCAAGGAGGTACTTGGCCGTGAGGTTAGTCGGAAAGTAGCGCACGGCCTTGTTGTACTCCTTCACCGCCTGGATGTATCTTCTCCGTGCTACGGCAATACGGTTCTCCGTTCCTTCCAGCTGGGCCTGAAGGGTCAGGAAGTTCTGGTTGGACTTGAGCTCTGGATAGCGTTCCACCACCAGAAGCAGCCGGCTCAGGGCCGAGGAGAGGGCGGCTTGCCCTTCCTGGAACTTCCGGAAGGCCTCGGGGTCGTCCAGTGTGGAGGCGTCCACCTTGAGCTGGCCAACCCGGGCTCTGGCCTCTATGACGGCCTGGAGGGTCTCTCGCTCGTGGGCCGCGTAGGCCTTAACCGTCTCCACCAGATTGGGGATAAGGTCATAGCGTCGCTGATACTGATTGAGGACCTCGCTCCAGGCGGCCTTGACCTCCTCATCCAGCCCCTGGATCTTATTGTATCCGCAACCTCCTAGGAGGGGAAGGAGGATCAGCCAAGGGAGTATCAGTCCCACACGGATTCGGGTCACCTTGCCACCTCCTTAACTTGTCCGATCAACTAAAACAAAAATAGATTTTCCCCTGCAAATGAGCTTTCTCCAAAGGGTAGGCATCAAGATGGCGGGTGTCAAGGCAGGGTGGATGTGCTATACTCCCCGCCGAGGACGAATTCCAGGAGGGGACTTGAAGATCTGGGCCCTAACGGCCTCGGTGGTAGGGGTGTTTCTCCTGGGAATGGGGTATGGGGATGGCTCCATGGCCCTCCCTCTTACCCTTATCCACACCAACGACCTCCACTCGCATCTCCTCGGCTTCGGACCCAATGAGGATTATTCTCCCCAAAGGCCTGGAGACGACGACACTATGGGGGGATGGGCCCGCATCGCTGCGGTGATCCGGGATGTGCGCAAAGAGCGCGCGGGTCCGGTGCTGGTGATGGATGCGGGCGATTTCCTCATGGGAAGTCTCTTTCACACAGTAAGTCGTAGGGAAGGCGGAGAACTGAGGCTCCTTGCCGCCATGGGCTACGATGTTGTCACGTTGGGCAATCATGAATTCGACCTCAAACCCGAAGGCTTGGCAGCCATCCTTCGGTCCGCCGCATCCAAGGGGCCGGTGCCCGCCATCGTGGCCGCCAACGTCTCCTTCGACCCCAAGGACCCCCGGGACGACGCCCTGGAGGAGGCGTTTCGACGGCTTCATGTCCGTCCCTACAGGATCTTCCAGATGGGAGGGCTTCGAGTCGGGGTCTTCGGTCTCATGGGACGGGAGGCCGCCAACGTGGCCCCGTTCGCGCGTCCTGTCCGGTTTCAGGATCCGGTAAAGAGGGCTCAGGAGGTGGTCCAGCTCCTTCGAGAACGGGAGGGTGTTCAGCTTGTGATCTGCCTCTCGCACTCCGGGCTGTCCGGCCGGGACAAAGGCGAGGACGTGGAGCTTGCCCGCAAGGTGCCGGGGATCGACGTGATCGTGGGCGGACATACCCACACCCTTCTGCCCGAGCCTCTCAGGGTAGGAGGGGCCTGGATCGTGCAAGCGGGTTCACAGGGCCGATATCTGGGGGTCCTGGACCTGGAAGTAGACTCCGATGGGGCGGAGCTGAAGCAGTACGAGATCGTCCCCATAGACGATCGCATCTTGGGAGATGCGGAAATCCGGGTCCGGATCGATGGACTTCGCTCTAAAGTGGAGGAGGAGTTCCTCGCGCCTCGAGGCCTTCGCTTCTATGAGGAGCTGGCCCGTCTGCCCTTCCCCCTGGAGAGGAATCCCTGGGGCGNGTCCAACCTTGGAGACCTGGTGACCGACGCGATCCGATGGGCCGTGGATCGGGTCCAAGAAGACCGGACGGTCGTGGGTGTGGAGTCAAACGGTCTTCTGCGCGACGCCCTCCTTCCTGGGAGGAGGGGTATCGTTGCCCTCTGCGACCTCTTCCGGGCCTTTCCTCTGGGATTCGGGCCTGACGGAGAGATGGGCTATCCCCTCGTGAGCTTCTATTTGACGGGAGGGGAGATCCGAGAGGCATTGGAGATCCTGACCACCGTGGCGCCCCTGAAGGGCTCAGACTATGTGCTGCAGATTTCCGGCATCCGTTTTTCATACAACCCCTACCGGTTGCCCTTCGATCGGGTGGTGGACGTATGGATCGATCAGGAGGACGGGATGTGGAGTCCCCTCGACACCTCGGGGGACAATCCCAGGCTCTACAAGGTGGTGGCCAACCTTTACAACGCGACCTTTCTCAAGATCATCGGCGGATTCACTCACGGGATCTTGAGCATCGTCCCCAAGGATCGAAGGGGACGGCCCCTACGCTATCTGACCGAGGCGCTGGTGGATGCGGACCCCCATCGTCCTGGTCTCCAGGAGCTTAAGGAATGGGAGGCCCTCGTGGCATTCGTTAGGGGGCTGCCCGATACCGATGGGGACGGACTCCCTGAGATTCCGGAGTCCTACCGAATNCCCCAAGGCCGAATCCTGAGAGAGCCCACCCTGAACCCGGTGGCTTGGTTCCGTCACACCCGCTGGATTACTTGGGTCGGACTGGGAATTCCTTTGACCTTCCTGCTTGGTCTTGGGCTCCTTGTAAGGAGCGTTTTCCGGCTGAGAGGGTCCGGAGGTAGGAATGACTTCGCTCGGGAGGGGGAGATCCTAGATCGGAGAGATCAATCCCCAGGAAGAAGTGAGTCATGAGCGGAGAGGTCCTCTCCATTATCGCAGCGGGGGAACGGGAAAAGACACTTCCGGGCGGAGTCTCCACGGATATATTCGGCTCTCTCTACCCAGGGGCAATCCACGAAAGTCCTTGGGATGCTGCCTGGACGATGGACCGGCCGAGCTAGCATGCGGGATTGGTGGTGTTTTTGTTTGCCGAGAGAAGGATGGGGCTCTCCCCATGGGCCCGAGCCCTCATCTGTCCCGGTAGCTCTGGGTCGATCTCCAGGAGGGCCTTCTCCACGGCCTCCTTTTCCCCGTCCTGCCCCTCCACGCGAAGAAGGACATAGTATTTGCCCATGAGGGCGTATTTGTCCTTGGGGGCTTTCTTGAGGATCTTATCGTAACACTGAAGGGCCTCCTCCCACTGTCCCTCGCGTCGATAGGCATCTCCCATCCGAGTGAGGACATAGGCGTTATCGGGGTCGAGCTGGAGCAGTTGCCGCCAAATCTCGATGGCCTCCTTTCTCTGTTCCTTCCCTCGATAGGCATCAGCCAGTCCGCTGAGGACGAATGTGTTCTTCCGGTCCATGTTCAAGGCCCTTTGGTAGTATTCGATGGATTGATCCCATTCACCCCTTCGTCTATAAGTGTCCGCGATCCGCGTAAGTAGGTATATGTTGTCGGGGTTGTCCCCCAGCGCCTTGATCCATATGGCCAGGGCCCCATCCACATCGGATTTGCCGACGAAACAGTCTCCCAGTCCCACCAAGGCATAGGGGTTGGTGCCATCCACCTCCAGGGCCTTCCTATAGTAGGTTATGGCCTCATCCCATTTCTCCTGTCGGCGGTATTGATCCGCGATCTTGTTGAGGATGTAGATGTTGTCCGGGGCCCGCTGAAGGAGTTCCTCCCAGGTGCGGATGGCCGACTCTACATCGCCCACTCCCACATAGGCGTCTCCAAGGCCAGCCAGGGCATAGACATTATCCGGATTTGCCTGAAGGATCCTCTGGAAGTATTCCATAGCCTGGGTGTATTGCTTCATGCGAACATAACAGTTCCCGATCCCGTTGAGGGAGATCTCGTCTCCGGGTTCCAGCTCAAGGACCCGATGATAGGTCTTGATGGCTTCATGGAAGTCACCCTTGGATCGATAGGTCTCCGCCAGCTGCCTGAGCAGGAGGATGTTCCTGGGATACTTGGAGACACCTCGCTGGAGGTGCTCGATGGCCTGCTGGACCTTTCCCTCCCTGCTGAGGCGATGGGCGATCCGATAGATATCCGACGGCGTCTGTCTCCGGCGATTCGGACGAATCACGATTTCCGACTCCTCCCTAAACGAAGATTTTCGGCCCCAGATCTCCTAACAGGGTGGCTGAAGATTGTTCCCCCCTTCTTCCCTTGGATCAGTCCGTTTCGGGCTTCCGAATGCGGATAGTTTGCGGCCTTACGAGGGCCCGCCCTTCTTGGGCCGAAAGCGTCCGACCATTGCTGAAAAAAAGGGGCTGTGCGATCTTATGTGTGGGGACTAGGTAGCCCGCCGCGGATCAATCGGGGGAACGACTGACCCTCAAACTCATTTCTTTTCGGATGAAAATCATCCCCATAATATGCGAGGACGTGTCGTTTGTCAATCGTGCATCCTGAGGCGGCGACGGCTCCATTGGATGCCGTGTTTACGGATCTTATAGTGGATGGCCCGAGGCGAGATCCCCAACAGCTCCGCCGCCCTCTTCTGGACCCCTTGGGCCCGCTCGAGGGCCTGCAGGATCAACTCCCTCTCCACCTCCTCTAGCCGGACCCCCCCTGGAGGGAGACGAAGGAGATCCGTTCGAAGGGGTTCTCGACCCCCTGTGGGGAGCATGAGATCCTCTGGCTGGATCCAATCTCCTCGGCAGACCAAGATGGACCTTTCGACGACGTTTTCCAGCTCTCGGACGTTGCCGGGCCATGGATAGCACTGGAGCCTTTGGAGGGCCTCGGGATGGAAACCTTTGGGCCGGGACTGATCGGCTCCCCGATACTTTTGGAGAAAGAATTCAGCCAGAGGGAGGATATCTTCGGGACGCTCTCGAAGGGGCGGCAGATGGATCGGAATCACGTTGAGGCGCCAGTAGAGGTCCTCCCGAAATCTTCCTTCAGCTACGGCACGGCGCAGGTCCCGGTTGGTTGCAGCCACGAAACGGACGTTGACCCGGATGGTCTTTGTTCCCCCCAGCCTCTCGAACGTCTTCTCCTGGACGACCCGGAGCACCTTGGCCTGGACTCGAGGGCTCATGTCCCCTACCTCATCGAGGAAAAGGGTGCCCCCGTCGGCCTGTTCCAGCCTTCCGATACGCCTTCGATGGGCCCCGGTGAAAGCCCCTTTCTCATGTCCGAACAATTCGCTCTCCAGCAAGTTTTCGTGGAGAGAGGCGCAGTTGACGGCCACGAAGGGCGCCCCCCTTCGGGGGCTGTTAAAGTGGATGGAGGCCGCGATCAATTCCTTTCCGGTTCCGCTTTCGCCGTGAATAAGGACGGTGGCGTCGCTGGAGGCGATCCGTTCCACCAGATGTAATACCCGACGAAGGGATTCACTGTGGGCGATGATCCCCTCGAAGCGATGGATGTAGGACTCCCGATGCCTCAGATAATGGATCTCCCGTTGAAGGCGGATCCGTTCCAGGATGCTCAGNACCAGGATCCGGAGGTGCTCCGGTGGTTGGGGCCGCCCCAGGACCGTCCAGGTGCCTGACCGCACAAGGTCTTTGATGCGGAAGAGCTGATCCTTCCACTGATCCATCAGAAGAAGCACCGGCATCTGGTCATCCGCCTCCATGGCCTTGCGGAGGAGGTCATGGTCCTCGCTCCGAAGGCGCCTCACAGAGAGGATCAGGATATGAAATTCCTCTTGGGACAGAGACAGAAAGGCCTCTGAGGGCTCCAAGACTCCGACCAGGCGGATCTTCTCCTCCGCCAGGGCCTCCTGAAGGATGTGAAGGAAGCGGGCCTCATCCGAGACGGCTAGGATATTCCAGTTGGGTTGAAGGGGGTGAAGATCTCCTTGGAGTTCTTCCCTCTTCTTCATGGAGGCTCCGGATAGTGAGGATCACCCCAAGAGCCTTTCCACCGCTTCTCGCACCTGGAAGAGGTGGAAGGGCTTGAAGAGGACGTGGTCGGCTCCGGCATCCAGGGCCTCCTGGGCGGTCTCCTGACCGTATCCCGTGATGGCCAGGATGGGGATCCGATCGTCCTGGCGACGGACGGCCCGAATGAAATTCACCCCCCCATGGGGAAGGTAGATGAGGTCGGTGATGATGAGGCCGTAGGTATATTGGCTCCACATCCGCAGGGCGGATTCTCCGTCTGTGGCCGTATCCACATGGAATCCGATGTCCCTGAGGGAGGTCTCCAGCAGGGACCCGACCCCTTCATCATCGTCTACCACCAAGATACGCTTCTCCCCCGCACTGAACATGGCGGGCCTCCTTGAAATAATGTTTTGATTATAGTAGGCTGATGCCCACTGAATCAAGGAGTGTGCCCCTTACGGAGGCAGAGGATGATCGCAGAGCGCGCGTTGAAGATTCCGCCCTTTATCGTGATGGATGTCCTGGAACGAGCCGCCGAGATGGAAAGAAGGGGCGAGGATGTGGTTCACCTGGAGGTGGGGGAGCCCGACTTCGACACCCCCCAGTGTATCAAGGAGGCCGCTTTTCGTGCCCTGAGGGAAGGGCGGACCCACTACACCCATTCCCTCGGGATCCCCGAACTGAGGGAGGCCATCTGTGAACATTACGTCCGCCGCTACGGCGTGGATATCACCCCTGAGCGGGTGGTGGTTACCGCCGGGACCTCCCCTGGGCTCTTCCTCGCCTTCGCCTCGGTGATCGAGCCGGGTGACGAGGTCATCCTCTCCAATCCCCACTACGCATGCTATCCGCATTTCATTCGTTTCCTCCACGGGAAGCCTGTCTTTGTAGAGGTGGAGGAATCTGACGGGTTCCAGTACAGGCCCGAACGGGTGGCGGAACGGGTGGGCCCCCGCACCAAGGCCATCCTCATCAATTCCCCGTCCAATCCCACGGGGAACCTCCTGGACGCCGAACGCATGAGGGCTTTGGCAGAGATGGGGCCGTTGATCATCTCGGATGAGATCTACCACGGTTTGGTCTATGAGGGGCGTGAGCACTCCATCCTGGAGTTCACGGATCGGGCCGTTGTACTCAACGGTTTTTCCAAGCTCTATGCCATGACGGGATGGCGACTGGGATACCTGATCCTCCCTCCAGAGATGGTTCGACCGATCCAGAAGATCCATCAAAACTTCTTCATCTCGGCCAACGACTTTGTCCAATGGGCTGGAATCACGGCTCTGCGGGAAGCTGGCCCCGACGTGGAACGGATGCGCCGGATCTATGATGAGCGGCGTCGCTACATGCTGCGCCGCCTGCGCGATCTGGGCTTCGGAATCACGGTGGAACCCACGGGGGCCTTCTACGTGCTAGCCAATGCGAGGCATCTCTCGGAGGATTCCTATTCCCTGGCCTTCGATATCCTGGAGAAGGCCCGGGTGGGGGTGGCGCCAGGGATCGACTTTGGGACACACGCGGAAGGCTATCTTCGCTTCTCCTACGCCGCCTCCCTGGACCGGATCCGTGAAGGGATGGACCGCCTGGAAGCCTACCTCCAAGAGAGGTCCCCATAGGTCCATGGCGCGCCTTAGGGAGGTCTCTTTTCTGACCGCGGCCGAATGGCCCGAACATTACCCCGACGTTCGGCTACCCGAAGTGGCCTTTGCTGGACGTTCCAACGTGGGGAAATCCTCCTTGATCAATGCTCTGGTGGGTAGGAGAGGGTTGGCTCGCACCAGCCAGACCCCAGGGAAGACGCAACGGATCCACTTCTATAAGGTGGAGCATCACTTCGTCCTGGTGGACCTTCCCGGTTATGGCTTCGCAAAAGTCCCTGAGTCGGTCCGAAGAAGATGGGGGCCCATGGTGGAGCGATATCTGAACACCAGGAGCGAGCTCTGTCTGGTGGTCGTCCTTCTCGATATCCGTCGTCTGCCCACCGAAGAGGATCTTCAGCTCAAAGCCTGGCTGGAGGCCCGAGGACTTCCCGGACGATATGTCCTTACCAAGGGCGACAAGATCTCCAAGGGAAGACGCGGCCCCCAGATCCGTCGTATCGCCGAGAGGCTGGAGGTCTCCACCGACTCTTTGATGGTCACATCGGCCCGCACCCGGGAGGGGAACAAGGCCCTCTGGGGGGTCATCCTTTCGGCGGTACGGGACTTTGGGAGACAGCAACCCATGTGACCAGGTATCCTGGAGATGCGGCCTTCGTTCTTTTTGTGGCGACACCATGCCTCCATCGGGACGTCGGGGGGGTATTGCACGGAGGATCCAGGGGAGCAGCGGGGCCGGAACCTCATTGGCGAGGTCTCTTTCTGTACCCTTGACAAAGGGCCTCGGGTTTTATATGGTTCTATGGTCTGTTGAGATGTGCTGAGGGTGGGTTGATAGTTGAGAAGTTGAGATCTTCGTGTTCGGCGCTCGGATGAAGCTACACTTTCAACGCTGTTTGCTCAAGGGCGAGTGAGGAGGATCCCCGGCCTATCGGGCTATGGGGATCCTTTTTTATCAACTCGATGCGTGGATGATGTGGAGGGAGTTATGCCCTTGAGTTATGTGCCTGTGTTCGTCTTCTTGCTCCTGTGCCTGTTGATCGGGGTGCTCGTCATCGCCCTCTCTACCCTGCTCGCACGGCGAAGACCCACTCCCCAGAAGCTCATGCCCTATGAATGTGGGATGGACCCCATCGGGTCCGCCCGCAGACGCTTTTCGGTTCGATTCTTCGTGGTCGCCATCCTCTTTATCCTCTTCGACATCGAAGCGGTCTTTCTTTACCCTTGGGCCGTGATCTTCCGCGAGTTGGGTCTCTTCGGGTTGGTGGAGATGGCCGTCTTCGTGGGGATCCTCCTTTTGGGGCTCTTCTACGTATGGCGAAAGGGGGCGCTGGAATGGCAGTAGAGTGCGGGGTGGGGGGCTCGGTCCTGGTCACCCAGGTGGACCGCTTTATCAACTGGTGTCGCAAATCCTCCATGTGGCCCATGGCCTTCGGTTTGGCCTGCTGCGCATTGGAGATGATCGCCACGGCGGTAAGCCGTTTCGACTTGGCCCGTTTCGGCATGGAGGTAATGAGGCCCTCCCCCCGACAGGCTGACCTTATGATCGTGGCGGGTACTGTGAGCAAGAAGATGCTCCCCGCCGTCCTTCGGCTCTACGAGCAGATGGCCGAACCCAAATGGGTCATCGCCATGGGGGCCTGTGCCTCCACAGGAGGGGTCTTTGACACCTATGCCGTGGTTCAAGGGATAGACCGCCATCTTCCAGTGGACGTATACATCCCCGGATGTCCTCCCCGTCCCGAGGCCCTCTTGCACGGTATCCTCACGTTGCACGAGAAGGTGCTTCGGGAGGGGCCTTCGATCCTGCGTTGTGAGGAGGGGAGATGAAGGACGCCCAGGAGGCCGCGAGTCGAATTCAGGAGGCCTTTCCCGATGCTGTGGAGGAGGTCTCCACTTTTCGGGGACAGACCGTGGTCGTCCTCCGAAAGGAGGCCCTGTTGGATGCGGCCAATTTTTTGAAAAAGGAGCCGGATCTCGCCTTCGATTTCCTCACCATGGTCTGCGGGGTGGATTATCACCCTAGGGAACCCAGGTTCGAGGTGGTCTATCAACTCTATTCCACCCAGCACTGTCACCGCCTGCGGTTGAAGGTGAGGTTGCCCTCCGAGTCCCCATCGGTGCCTACGGTGACAGGGATCTGGCCTACAGCCGACTGGCATGAACGCGAGACATACGACTTGATGGGGATTCGGTTCGAGGGGCATCCCGACTTGAGGAGGCTCTTCCTGCCGGAAGGCTGGGAAGGGCATCCCCTGCGCAAAGACTATCCCCTGAGGGGCCAAGAGGCCTCCAATCCGATCGAGGACGCAGGATGAACGAGGCTCAAGAGGTCCGCACCGAGACCTTGATGCTCAATGTGGGTCCCCACCATCCCAGCACACATGGGGTGCTGCGCGTGCTGGTGGAGCTGGAAGGGGAGGTGGTCCGGAACCTGACCCCCGATCTGGGGTTTCTACATCGGGGGGTGGAGAAGCTGGCCGAGTCCAAGACCTATCACCAGTTTCTCCCCATTACAGATCGTCTGGACTACATGGCCGCCTCTTACAATAACTTCGCTTACTGCCTCGCTGTGGAGAGACTCCTCGATTTGGAGGTTCCTCCCCGAGCACAGTATATCCGGGTCCTCATCGGGGAACTCAACCGGATCTTCAGCCACCTCTTCTGGCTAGGGACCCATGCCCACGACCTCGGGGCCATCACCCCCATCTTCTATACCCTGCGAGAGCGCGAGGAGATCATGAATCTCTTCGAGATGGCCTGCGGAGGGCGCCTGACGCAGACCTATTTCCGGATCGGGGGGGTGGCCTTGGATCTTCCCGAGGGCTTTGAGGATCGGGTCAGGGCGTTTCTTCGAGATTTTCCGCGACGGGTGGATGAATACGAGACCCTCCTGACCAGCAACCCCATCTGGATGAAGCGCATGGTGGGAGTGGGGGTCCTCTCCAAAGAGGACGCCATCGCCTTGGGGGCGAGCGGGCCCATGGCCAGGGCCTCGGGTTTGGCTTGGGATATCCGAAAGACCGAACCCTATTCGAGCTACGATCACTTCGATTTCGATGTGCCTGTGTTCGAGGATGGTGATGTCTACAGCCGGTACCTGGTGCGCATCGAGGAGATGCGCCAAAGCGCCCGTATCATCGGGCAGGTTTTGGATCGCCTCCCTGAGGGGCCCGTGCTCGCCGAGGAGCCTCGATGGGTGATCCCGCCCAAGGAGAAGACTCTCCATCAGATAGAAAGTCTCATCCATCATTTCCTTCTGGTGGAGGAGGGCTTCCACCCTCCCGAGGGAGAGGTCTACGTGGCGGTGGAATCTCCGCGTGGGGAGTTGGGCTTCTATATCGTCAGCGATGGAGGGCCGCGGCCCTATCGCCTCAAGATCCGTCCACCGGCTTTTGTGAATCTGGAATCCCTTGCCACCATGAGCAGGGGGAGGCTGCTTGCAGACTTAATTGCCATATTAAGCAGTATCGATATCGTCTTGGCGGAGATCGACCGGTGAGAGGTGGGATGGAAAAATGAGGGTTCCATCGCCCTTCCGATGGTGGGATGACCACGGCATACAAAGAGAGCTTTCCGATTCGTGGGGGGGACTTTAGCCGGGCAGGGGCCGCGGCCAGCCGGGTCAAGTACATCCTCAAAGAGATCGGGCTGGACGGAGACCTGATCAAGCGGGCCGTGGTAATNGCATATGAGGCAGAGATCAACGTGGTCTCCTATGCCCGCCGCGGGAAGTTGACCCTCAGTATCAGTCCTTCCACCATCGGGATCCTGGTGGAGGACGAGGGCCCAGGAATCGAGGACATCGAGCTGGCCATGCAACCGGGATATTCCACAGCCTCGGAGTGGATCCGCGAGATGGGTTTTGGAGCAGGGATGGGTTTGCCCAACATCAAGAAGAATGCCGATCATCTGGAGATCGAGTCCGAGGTGAACGTGGGGACTCGACTCTACGCGGAAGTCCATGTCCGGGGGACGGGGGAGGATAGATGACCCTCCAGCAGGTAGTGGAGGCATTGGGCCTTGAGGTCTGCTGCGAAGGCGGAGGGTTGGATCGTCAAGTGCGCGGGGCCTATGCCAGCGATCTGTTGAGCGACGTCATGGCCCATGCCCGAGAGGGGGACCTCTGGATTACCCTTCAGGTCCATCAGAACATCGTTGCTGTGGCCTCGCTCAACGACCTCGCGGGGGTCATTTTGGTCAATGGCCGAAGGCCGGAGAAGAGCACTGTAGAGAAGGCCGAGACGGAGGAGGTCCCTCTGTTGGTGTCCACGGAGTCCACCTTCGAGGTGTGCGGCCGCCTCTATGCACTGGGTATTCGAGGGGTCCATGAGGCTTCGTGAGATTCGAGCAGATCTCCATCTGCATACCAGCCTCTCCCCCTGCAGCGATACCTGGTCGATGACTCCTGCCCGGATCGTGCAGCGATCCAAGGAGGTGGGATTGGAACTCATCGCCGTATGCGACCACAACTCCGCGGGCAATGTGGAGGCTGTTCAGAAGGCAGGACGGCGTTGGGGTCTGGTGGTCCTCCCAGGGATGGAGATCACGTCGGCCGAGGAGGTGCACACCTTGGGGATCTTCCGCGACCTTCGGTGTGCTCTGGAGGTTCAGGAGTNGGTAGAGGAGAACCTGCCAGAGGAGAACATCCCCGAGGTGTTCGGATACCAGGTGCTCATGGACGAAGAGGACCGGATCTTGGGGAGTGAGGATCGACTTCTTGCGGGGGCCACACGATTGACGCTGGACGAGGTGGTGGAGGTCATCCATGGGGAAGGCGGGGTGGCCATCGCCAGTCATGTGGATCGAGAGTATTTCGGGCTGCTGGGACAATTGGGGATGATCCCTGAGGGTCTTCCCCTAGACGGTGTGGAGATCTCTTGGAGAACGACCCTATCCGATGCCCGGAGTCGGTTTCCCCACCTGGGGCACTGGACGATGGTTCGAGGATCGGATGCCCACACCCTCGAGGAGGTGGGGCGTGCATGGACCCGCCTTCTGGTAGCCGAGGCCAGTTTCGAGGAGCTTCGGTTGGCCCTCATGGGGGCAAAAGGGAGGAGGGTGCTGGAGGGAGAATGAGGGCTTCCGGCATAGGGGCCAGCAAGAAGGATCGGATCTCTCGGAAGTGGGCCAGAGACGGCAGAGAGGGGGATTCCCCAGCAGCCTTCTCTGCGGGTCCCTGTAGACGGAAAGGGCGGATGCCTTGGAGGACCTTTCCCTCCATATCCTGGATGTGGCGGAGAATTCCCTGCGTGCGGGTGCACGCTGGATTCGGATCTCCATCCGCGAGGTGCTGGAACAGGACCTGTTGGAGCTGACCATTGAGGACGACGGTAAGGGAATGCCTCCCGATCTGGTCCGCAAGGTGCTGGATCCCTTCACCACTACCAAGGAGGACCGTCGAATCGGATTGGGGCTTCCCCTTTTGGCAGATGCGGCCAGGGAGGCTGGTGGAGAGGTGACCGTGGAATCTAAACCGGATAAAGGCACCCGCATTCGTGCCACCTTCCGACACGGCCATATAGATCGCAAGCCCTTGGGGGATGTGGCCAGCACGGTGGTAAGCCTCTTGGTTGCGTGTCCGGATTTGGAACTCGAGTTCGAACATCGACGTGGCGAAGAGGCCTTCCGGTTCGACACCCGGGAGGTCCGCAGGGAGATCCACCCCATCCCTGTAAATCATCCCGAAGTCCTCCATTGGATCCGCTCCACGATTCGGGGGGGGTTATCGAGGATCGGGGCCGTGGATAAGGAGACGACGCACGGGGGAGGGAGTAGAGAGGGATAGGGGGCGCCTCAGCATCGAGGGGAGAACATGAAGTCGAGTGAAGCCAAGGTCTCGACGGCGGTGGATCCGCTCGGAGAGGAGGAACTGGCCAAGCTGGATCCCATCATCGCCAAGTACGCTGGTCGGCCGGGGTATCTCATCCCCGCCCTGAAGGAGGCCCAGGAAGTAATCGGGTACCTGCCCATGGAGGTCCAGCACAAACTGGCCCGTGGGCTCAACATCTCCACGAGCCATGTGTACGGCGTGGTCTCCTTTTATTCCTTTTTCACCATGGTCCCTCGGGGGAGGCATACCATCAGACTGTGCCTTGGGACCGCCTGCTATGTGCGGGGCGCCCCCGAGATCCAGGCCAAGATCGAGCAAGAGCTTGGCATCGGCGTGGGAGAGACCACTCCGGACCGGCGGTTCACCCTGGAGGCGGTCCGATGTCTGGGGGCCTGCGGGTTGGCTCCCGTGATGATGGTAAATGAGGATACTCATGGGGCCTTGGAGCCGGGGACCGTGTTGCAGATCCTGGAGCAATATGAATAGACCATTGTAGAGGCTCCCATTTTTGCTGGATCGCCCGCATCCCTGGAGGGAGAGAGATGGGCAAGTTGAGCATCGAGGACCTTCGACGCATCAAGGAGCGGGAGATGGCCCGGATGAGCTTGAGGGAGGGCGATCACCGGGCCAAGATCACCGTTCATATGGGCACCTGCGGCATCGCCTCGGGAGCTCGGAAGATCCTCGAGGCCTTCCTCGAGGCGGTCCAGGCTTCAGGCACCACAGAGGTCCTCATCACCCAGTCCGGCTGCGCGGGGCTGTGCAATCGGGAGCCCATGGCCACGGTGGAGATACGGGGAGAGGCTCCGGTCAAGTATGTGGATTTAGATCCGGACAAGGCGCGGAGGATCTTCCAAGAGCACGTCATGGGGGGGAAGGTTGTAGAGGACTATGCGCTTGGACGGGGCAGTGAGACCACAGCGGGATAGAAAGGCCCCTCACGCAGTGGCCCTGGGTCCGGATCGATCCCCTTTGGAGGGGTGAGGAGATGGAGATGGAGACCTGCTTCAGAAAGAAGGGGATGAGGGGCCGTCCATGGAAGGAGGATCGGCCTTGAAGCCCTATCGCATGCATCTGATGGTCTGCGGCGGCACGGCCTGCATGGCCAGCGGAGGGCTCAAAGTGAAGGAGGCCCTGGAGGAGGAGCTTCGGCGGCGGGGCCTCGAGGAGGAGGTCCAGGTGGTGGTCACGGGCTGCAACGGCTTTTGCGCCAAGGGCCCCATCCTGACCGTCTATCCGGAGGGGATCTTCTACAACCAGCTCAAGCCCGAGCATGCCTCCAGGCTAGTAGAGGAACATGTCCTCAAAGGACGTCCCGTAAAAGAGCTTCTCTTCGAGGAGCCAGCGGAGAAGGAGCGGATTCCTCTGCTCAAGGACATCGGCTTCTTCGGGCATCAGCGTTTGATCGCCCTGAGGAATCGAGGGCTCATNGATGCCGAAAACATCGACGAGTATATCGCTCGGGACGGCTATCAGGCCTTGGCCAAGGTCCTGACCTCCATGACTCCGGAGGAGGTCATCGAGGAGATCAAGCGGTCCGGTCTGCGTGGGAGGGGAGGTGCGGGCTTCCCCACCGGCCTCAAATGGGAGGAATGCCGGAAGTATGACCGGTTCCCCAAGTACACCATCTGCAACGGCGACGAGGGGGATCCAGGGGCCTTCATGGACCGATCCATTATGGAAGGAGATCCCCATTCGGTGCTGGAGGGGATGGCCATTTCGGCCTATGCTATCGGTGCTGAGAAGGGATACATCTATGTGCGCGCCGAGTATCCGCTGGCCATCAAACGACTCCAAATCGCCATCGAACAGGCCAGGCAGTACGGGCTTCTCGGTGAGAACATCTTGGATCGAGGTTTCAACTTCGATATCGAGATCTATCCAGGGGCGGGGGCCTTCGTCTGCGGAGAGTCCACCGCCCTCATGTACTCCTTGGAAGGAAAGCGGGGGATGCCCCGAATCAAGCCGCCCCGATCCGCTGAGGCAGGTCTCTGGGGGCAACCCACCAATCTGAACAACGTGGAGACCTTCGCCAATGTTCCCCCCATCATCCTCAACGGGGCGGACTGGTTCGCCAGCATCGGCACCGAGGGGAGCAAGGGGACCAAGGTCTTCGCCTTGACCGGGGCCGTGGCCAATGTGGGACTGGTGGAGGTCCCCATGGGGACCACCTTGCGGACCCTTGTCTTCGACATCGGGGGGGGGATTCCCAAGAAACGTAAGTTCAAGGCCGCCCAATTGGGTGGACCCTCGGGCGGATGCGTGCCAGGGGAGCTGCTGGACGTCCAGATCGACTACGACTCCCTCACAGAGGTGGGTGCAATGATGGGCTCAGGGGGCGTGGTCGTCATGGACGAGCGTACCTGCATGGTGGATACGGCCCGGTTTTTCACAGCCTTCTCGGTGGACGAGTCGTGCGGCAAGTGCATCCCCTGTCGAGAGGGCCTGAAGGTGATGTACGACAAGATGACCGACATCGTGGAGGGACGCGGCCGGGAAGGCGATGTGGAATTCCTGGAACAACTGGGGGACCACATCAAGCGGACCTCTCACTGCGGGCTGGGGCAAACCGCGCCCAATCCCATCCTCTCCACCATCCGGTATTTTCGCGAGGAGTACGACGCCCACATCCGGGAGAAACGATGTCCCGCCAAGGTTTGCATTGAGCTGCTTCAGTTTCGGGTCAACCCCGAAAAGTGCAAGCGCTGTGGGGTCTGCTTCCGAGCCTGTCCGATGGGGGCCATCTCGTGGGAGAAGAAGAAGGTGGCGGAGATCGACAACTCCAAGTGCACACGGTGCCGGACCTGCATCGAGAATTGCAAGTTCGACGCCATTGAATGAGAGGGGTCCTTCCCCGTTGAGTTACTGGATTCCAAAGGGGCACGATTCTGCCCCTCCCCTGCCGTGAGAATCTGTGGGGGAGGGTTCAAGGCGCACGGAAGAAAGCTGAGAGCCGGGAGATCATGATCACCCTGACCATTGACGGCATCGAGGTGACGGTGAAACAGGGGGCCACCATCCTGGAGGCCGCGGAAGAGGCGGGAGTCCGGATCCCCACCCTCTGCCACGACAAGCGGCTCATTCCCTTCGGAGCCTGCAGGCTTTGCGTGGTGGAGCTGGAGGGGAGGGCAGGAAGGCTCATTCCGGCATGTTTCAATCCCGCCCGAAACGGCATGGTGGTCCACACTCATACGCCCGCTGTGGTCGAGGCGAGGAAGATGCAGCTTCAATTGATACTTCGCCACCATCCCCTAGATTGCCCCGTATGCGAGGCAGGTGGCCGATGCGAGCTGCAGAACCTCGTCCACGAGTACGGCCTGGAGGAGTTGTCTTTCCCGCGGGAGGCCCCTGCCTTTCCGGTGGACCTTCGGTCTCACTTCATCAAGCGGGACATGAACCGCTGCATCCTCTGTGGATGCTGCGTGAGGATCTGCAACGAAGTCCAGGGGGTTAATGAGATCAGCTTTGTGAAACGGGGGATCCGGACAGAGGTGGGGACGGACTTCGGCCGCCCCCTGGATTGCGAGTTCTGCGGCCAGTGTGTGTCAGCATGTCCGGTGGGGGCCTTGGCGAACAAACCTCTGGGACCCATAGCCCGGGCCTGGGAGGTGAGTCGAACCACGACCACTTGCGCCTACTGCGGGCTGGGTTGCGCCCTGCTGTTGGAGACCAAAGACGGTCGAATCACCCAGGTGAGTTCCTCCTATGAGCTGGGTCCCAACGAGGGGAACCTCTGTGTCAAGGGACGCTATGGTTGGACCTATGTCCACAGCGACAAGAGGCTCCTTCGCCCCCTGATCCGCGAGGGGGAACGCTTGGTGGAGACCACATGGGAGACGGCCATCCAACATGTGGTGGACCGATGGAAGGAGATCCGCCAGGAGACGGGCCCCCAGGCATTGGCCGTGCTGGGATCAGCCAGGTTGACCAATGAAGAGGCCTATGTGCTTCAGAGGCTGGCCCGTGGGGTGATTGGTACGCCCCACGTGGATCATGGAGGCGGCCTTGCCTACCGTGCGTTGCTGGAGGGGGTACGGCCCATCCTCGGCCATGCTGCGGCCACCAACGGCATGCGGGAGATCCGTGAGGCCGATGTGATCCTTGCGGTTCGGGCCGACTTCAAACAGAGCCATCCCGTGGCCAAGAATCAGGTGGTGCTGGCCGCAGGTCGAAGAAAGGCCAAGGTTATCGTGGTGGATCATGTCCGGACCTCTCTGTGCGACCTGTCAGGGGCCAGGGCCATGGTGGTCCCGCCGGGGACCGAGGGCTTGGTCATTAGGGGAATGATCCGGACGATTCTCGAGGAGGGATGGTGGGATCGTCCTTTCGTGGAGGCCCGGACCGAGGGTATCGAGTCCCTGCGCCAGGCCGTGGCCCCCTACGATTTGGCCTTTGTGGCCGAGCGGACGGGGCTGGATCCCGAGGACCTTCAGGCCTCGGCCAAGGAGTTCGCTCAGGCGGCCAAGGCCTGCATCCTCATGGGGCTGGAGACCCTGACCCTGGGCGATGCGGTGGACTTGGCTCGAGCCGCGGCCTGCCTCGCGTTGGTGACGGCAAAGGTGGGGAAGCCCGGATGCGGGCTTCACCTCTATGCCGAGAGGGCCAACAGTCAAGGGGCATTGGATATGGGACTGGTCCCCGGGCTCCTTCCTGGGTACCTATCCCCTGAGGATCCGGAGGCTCGCAAGAGGTTCGAGGATGTGTGGCGGAGCTCCATACCCGCCGCCAAGGGCCTCGACGCCAAGGACATCCTCCAGGGCTGCCGGGAAGGGGGCATCCGTTCTCTCTACATCGTAGGGGAGAACCCCATGGGGACTTATCCCGACCGAAGGTGGGTGGGAGAGGCCCTGAGCCGTGTGGAATTCCTGGTGGTCCAGGAGATCTTTCCCACCGAGACGGCGCTTATGGCCCATGTGGTGCTCCCCGTGGCCAACTTCGCAGAGAAACGGGGGACATTCACGAGTGTGGACCGTCGTATTCAGGGCATCGATGCAGCCTTGGTTCCTCCCCCGGGCGTCCGCTCCGATCTGGAAGTCTTCGGGGCCCTGATCCAGGCCATGGGGTGGCCCTATCCCCATGAAGGTCCAGATGAGATCCTGGAGGAGATCGGAAGGCTCGTGCCCCTTTACGAGGGGATCCGTCGGGAGGATCTCCCTGCAGGGGGGCTATCCTGGCCCCTGACTCGTGGAGAGGGGGGTCTCCAGGGGACGGCCCTCCTCTACGAGGAAGATTTCCCTCATGGGCGGGCTCGGCTGGAGCTGGGGCCCTGGGAGGAGAAGGAGCCCGAGGGTGATCCTCAAGAATTTCCCCTTATCCTCTCTCCCCGAGCTCTCTGGTTCCACAATGGGACCTTTTCCACCTGGAGCCCGAGCCTCATGGAGGTCTGTCCGAGTCCTCGGATCCTTCTGCATGAAGAGGACGCTCGGACCGCAGGCCTGAAGGAGGGGGATCGGGCCCGGGTGGTAACGCCCCGAGGGGTCGTGGAAGGGGAAGTCCGGATTCAGGATCGTGGGCCTAAAGGAGTGGTTCAGGTGCCGTATCACTTTCCCGATCAACCCGTCAACGCCCTTGTGGACTGGGAAGGAAGGCCCGTGCGAGCGCGGGTTGAGGGGGCGGCGTGATGTCTCGTGCCGTCGCCTCCACGTCGTTGGCGCAGGGGAACCAGGCACCCCGGATGGGTGGGCCGCCTTTGAGGGTGGCCGTTCCGCATCAGGAGGGGTTTTGGCCATGACAGACTGGGGGGCTGTGCTTCTGGTGGCGATCAAGGGCTTTCTGGCCCTGGGTGCCATCATGACCATCATCGCTTACATGACCCTGATGGAGAGGAAGGTCCTGGCCTTCATCCAGGTCCGGAAGGGGCCCAACAGGGTGGGCCCGTGGGGCCTGCTCCAACCCTTGGCCGATGGGATCAAACTCCTCTTCAAGGAGGAGATATCGGTGAGCGGTGCAGACCGGATCCTCTATTTGATGGCGCCGGTCATCGTGACGGTCTGTGCGCTGCTGCCCTTCGCGGTGGTCCCTTTCGGGAAAGGGATCGTGGGGGGAAAGTTCCTGGGGGTGCCCTTGGATCAATGGGCCCTGGGCCAGGGCGTGCTGGCCGATATCAATACGGGGGTCCTCTTCATCTTCGCCATCAGCTCTCTTGGAGTCTACGGAGTGGTCTTGGCCGGATGGGCTTCCAACAGCAAGTACCCCCTCCTGGGGGCCAACCGGGCCGCGGCCCAGATGATCAGCTATGAGCTTGCCCTGGGGCTGAGTGTAGTGGGTGTATTGCTCCTTTCGGGGACCCTCAGCCTGGTGGGCATTGTGGAGGATCAAGATCGGATTTGGAAGTGGAACTGTTTCCGGCAGCCCTTGGGTTTTCTCCTCTTCCTCATAGCGGGATCCGCCGAGATCTGCCGGACCCCCTTCGACTTCATTGAGTGCGAGAACGAGCTGGTGGCGGGCTACCAGACAGAGTACAGCTCCATGAAGTTCGGGCTCTTCTACTTGGCCGAGTACGGTCACTTGTTGCTTCTGAGCACCTTGGTTACCACTTTCTTTCTCGGGGGATGGCAGGGCCCGGTACTTCCTCCCATCGTCTGGTTTTCGGGAAAGGTCTTCGCCATGCTCTTCTTCTTCATGTGGGTGCGGGGGACGTACCCCAGGCTGCGTTATGACCTGCTGATGCAGCTGGGATGGAAGGTCATCCTCCCCGCCGCCCTCTTCAATATCATGATCACGGCCTTGGTCCTCACCCTGATCTATTGATGGGAGAGCGGGCCGCACGGCGGCACCAGGAGAGGATGTCGATGATTGGACCGTTGATCAAAGGGTTGGCACTGACCATTCGTTACCTCTTTGCCCCACCTGTGACCGAGGAGTATCCCGAGGAGAGATGGGAGCCGTTTCCTCGGTATCGGGGGAGACATCAGCTTCTTCGCCACGAGGATGGACGGATCAAGTGTGTGGCATGCATGCTGTGCGCCACAGTATGTCCGGCCCGTTGCATCCGCATTGAGGGGGCCGTGAATGAACAGGGAGAGCAATATCCCGCGACCTATGAGATCGACCTTGGACGGTGCATCTTTTGCGGATTCTGCGTGGAGGCCTGCCCCAAGGAGGCCATCCTGATGACCACTCATTATGAGTTGGCCGCACTGGATCGCCGCTCCATGATCCTGGACAAGGAGGCCCTGCTCCGTCCCCCCGCGGAGGAGGAGCAGGGGGAAAGGACCAGGGTCCCCGGGTCCCTGGTGCGGATCTCCAAGCGAGGTCCCAGGTGGATGGGTATGAAGCGGGAAAAACAGGCCGGGACTGCAGCATAGGTGAACCATGGAGGCCCTTTTCTTCTATCTTTTCGGTGGGTTGTCCTTGATCTCCGCTGGTTTTGTGGTTTTCCTGCGGAGGCCCGTTCACAACGCCATGGCGTTGATTCTGACCTTTTTCTGCCTGGCCGGGCTCTACCTGCTGCTCCATGCGGAGTTCATCGCCGTCATCCAGGTGCTCGTCTATGCCGGGGCCATTATGGTCCTCTTTCTCTTTGTGATCATGTTGCTCAGCCTGGAACGGGAGGAGTCACTGCAGGATCCGCGGGGACGCCTGCGGCGTTGGATCGGGGGGTTCCTGGCCGTTTTGGTCTTCCTCTTTTTGGCCCCGGTCTGGACCCTCCAGGTGTTGCCCGTTCTGAAGGGGACGTTCCCTCCGGAACGGGTCCATGAGGTCGGAAACACCATCTGGGTGGCGAGGCTCCTATTCACAGACTACCTCCTGCCCTTTGAGGTGGCCTCCATCCTTCTTCTGGCCGCCATTGTGGGGGCGGTCTTTTTCGCCATGCGGCGCCTTTAGGGCACGATTCGGTCATCTTTTTGGCCCTGGCCTGGGCCCGAGACCCCGAGGGGGTCCGTGGAGGTAGGAGTTGAGCAGGTCGGCATCTTGGAGGTTCACATGATCTCCCTTTCCCACTATCTGATTCTGGCCGCGGCCCTCTTTGCCTTGGGGGTCTTGGGGGTCTTTCTGAGGCGCAATGCCATTGTCATCTTCATGTGCATCGAGCTGATGCTCAACGCGGTTAATCTTACGTTTATCGCGGTTTCACGCTACCTGCAGGACCTAGGCGGGCAGGTCTTCGTCTTCTTCGTCATGACCGTGGCCGCGGCCGAGGTGGCTGTGGGACTGGCTATTATTGTGGTGGTCTTCCGGAGCCGTGGGACCATAAGGGTGGATGAGATCCACACCATGAAAGGATGACGCCTGTGCAGAGAGCGTCAATTCAGACGGAGGGAACCCCCCTATGATCGATTTGGTCTGGATTGTTCCCCTCTGCCCCTTGGTGGGCTTCTTCATCCATGGGCTGTTGGGGAGGCACCTGAGTCGAGGGCTGATCGGGTGGATCGCCTCCGGGGTCATCGCCCTGGCCTTCTTGATCTCGGTTGGGATCTTCTTGGAACTCCGTACGTTGCCCCCGGAGAACCGTTGGGTCGAGGTCGCCGTCTTCACCTGGATCCTCTCCGGCGGCCTCAATGTCCCGGTGGGCTTCTTGGTGGATCCCCTCTCGGTGGTCATGATGATGACCGTCACAGGGGTGGGCTGTATCATCCACATCTACTCCGTGGGGTATATGCATGACGATCGGGGTTTCTTCCGCTACTTCGCTTACTTGAACCTCTTCGTCTTCGCCATGTTGATACTGGTGAGCGCTAACAACTTCCTCCTGATGTTCGTGGGTTGGGAGGGGGTGGGCCTTTGCTCCTATCTGCTCATCGGATTCTGGTATGAGAAACAGTCCGCCTCCAATGCGGGGTTGAAGGCCTTCGTGGTGAACCGCATCGGAGACTTCGGCTTTATCCTAGGCATCCTTCTGATCTTCGCCACCTTTGGGACTCTAAACTTCGGGGAGGTCTTCAGCAGGGCGCCCCATGAACTGGCCATAGGAGGGGCCGTGGTGACGGCCATCACCCTGCTTCTGTTCGTGGGGGCCACGGGGAAGAGTGCACAGCTTCCCCTATATACCTGGCTTCCGGACGCCATGGAGGGCCCCACACCCGTCAGCGCCCTGATCCACGCGGCCACCATGGTGACGGCGGGTGTCTATATGGTGGCTCGATGCAATGTGCTCTACGCCATGGCTCCTGTCTCCATGGCTGTGGTGGCTGTGGTGGGGGCCTTGACGGCCGTCTTTGCGGCTTCCATCGGCCTGACCCAATTCGATATCAAACGCGTTCTGGCTTACTCCACCATCAGTCAGCTTGGTTACATGTTCCTGGCCTGCGGGGTGGGGGCATGGACTGCAGGGATCTTCCATCTTATGACCCATGCCTTCTTCAAGGCCCTCCTCTTCCTGGGGGCGGGTAGCGTCATGCATGCCCTGGCGGGTGAGCTGGACATGAGACGGATGGGGAGGCTTCGGGAATACATGCCCCACACCTACCGAACCTTCTTGGTGGGCACCTTGGCCATTGCCGGGATATTTCCCTTTGCGGGCTTTTTCAGCAAGGACGAGATACTTTTCAATGCATTCGTTCGGGGGAACGTCTTCTACTGGCTTCTCGGGGTGGGAGGGGCTTTTATGACCGCCTTCTACATGTTCCGGGTCGTCTATCTGACGTTCCACGGTGACTCTCGGGTGGAGCCTCATGTGGCCCGCCATCTGCATGAATCCCCCCCCATCATGACCGTGCCGCTGCTTCTTCTGGCAGGGCTGTCCACGATCGGGGGGTTCGTTGGGATCCCCCTCATCGAAGGGGCCCATTTCTTCGGTCGTTTCCTGGAGCCCGTGATGAAGGGGAAGGCCCTGCTCGCTGAGACGAATGCCCTGGCCCATGCGGCCGAAGCGAGCCATTCTGTGGCTTCGTCCCATGGTTCCGTGGGTCTGGAGGTCGGCTTGATGCTCTTATCTCTGGGCATCGCCTTGGCGGGTTGGTGGCTGGCGCGGCGTTTCTATGTGGTGGAGCCCACACTGCCGCAACGGGTAGCCCAAGGCTTTGGAGGGCTCTACCGTCTCGTGTTTCACAAGTACTGGGTGGATGAGCTCTACGATGCGGTGGCCGTACGCCCCCTCATCCGCTTTTCCCAGTGGCTCTGGCATACGGCCGACGACGGTTTCATCGACTGGATGGTCAATGGTCTGGCCAGGGTCATAGGAGAGGCGGGTACGGTTTTGAGACGCATCCAGACGGGTCTGGTCCAGAGTTACGCCGCCTACCTCGTGGTGGGTGTGCTCTTTGTTCTCGGCTACCTGCTCTTTCGCTAGGGCGGGCCGGGGGCTTCCGAGAGGGTCAATATGGGTTGAGAAGGGTCCCCTTGCAGGGGATCCCATGAGCCGAACGGACAGGAGTCATCCATGTTCGCTGAGTTCCCCTTGTTGAGTTTCCTCATCTTTTTTCCCTTGGTGGGAGTGCTGGGGCTGATCCTCACCCATCGGGAGCACCAAAGGGCCCTTCGGTCCATCGCCTTGGTGGTGGCCGTGGTGGACTTTCTCGCCTCCCTGCTCCTCTACAGGGACTTCCGGTTGGGAACCGCAGATTTCCAGTTCGTGGAATCGATCACCTGGATTCCCTCCTTGGGGATCCACTACCGACTGGGGATCGATGGAATCAGTCTCTTTCTGGTTATCCTGACCACCCTTCTTACGGCCATATCGGTTTTGGCCTGCTGGACGGACATCCGGGAGAAGGTCAAGGAATTTCTCATCTGTCTCCTGTTGCTCGAGACAGGGATGATAGGGGTCTTCTGTGCCTTGGACCTGTTTCTGTTCTACGTGTTCTGGGAGGTCATGCTGATCCCCATGTACCTCCTTATCGGAATTTGGGGGACTTCCACGGTGCGGAAGGTCCTTGGCCGAGAGGTCCCAGCGCGGATCTATTCGGCCATCAAGTTCGTCCTCTTCACCATGGTGGGCAGCCTCCTGATGTTGGTGGCCATCCTGGCCCTCTATTTTTACGGACACAAGGTCTGGGGATTCTACACCTTCGATCTGTTGAAATACTATGAGCTGAACATCCCGGTGCATCTGCAGAGCTGGTTTTTCCTGGCTTTCTTCCTGGCCTTTGCCATCAAGGTCCCCATGTTCCCATTCCATACGTGGCTTCCGGACGCTCATACCGAGGCCCCCACTGTGGGCAGCGTGCTGCTGGCCGCGGTCCTCNTGAAGATGGGGACCTACGGTTTTCTCCGGTTCAGCATCCCCCTGTTTCCCAATGCCGCCCTCGATGCCGTAGGGTGGATCTCGGTCTTGGCCCTCATCGGGATCCTCTACGGAGCTTGGGTGGCCATGGTGCAGAAGGACGTCAAACGTCTGGTGGCCTTCTCCAGCGTAAGCCACATGGGCTTCGTCATGCTGGGCATGTTTGCCTTCACTGTCCAGGGTGTGGAGGGGAGCATCATTCAGATGATCAATCATGGGTTGAGCACGGGGGCTCTCTTCCTGGTGGTGGGGATGATCTACGAGCGGCGCCACACCCGCCTCATCGCTGAATACGGAGGGTTGGCCCGGGTCATGCCCGTGTACGCCACCTTTTTCCTCATTTTCGCCCTCTCCTCCATCGGGTTGCCGGGGCTCAACGGCTTTGTGGGGGAGTTCCTCATCCTTTTGGGGACCTTTCTCGTCAATAAGACTCGGGCTGTCATCGCCGCCACTGGCGTGATCTTCGCTGCAGTCTACATCCTGTGGATGGTCAAGCGGGTCTTCTTCGGTGAGGTGACCAATCCCAAGAACCTCTCACTACCCGATCTGAATCTCCGAGAGGTGGTCGTCCTCCTCCCCCTCGTCATCCTCATCGGTTGGATCGGGGTTTACCCTAAACCGTTCCTCCAGAGGATGGAGCCCTCTGTGGCGCATCTCCTCGACCAAGTGAGGGCCAAGAGCGTGGCTGTGCGGCAACTGGAGCAGGAGCAAAGGAGCGAAGTTCGGGCCAGAGGGCCGGAGCAGGAGGGGGCCTTGCGTGCTCAAGGGAGGAGTTGGGGCCCAGGGGTTTCCAGCGATGGCCCCCCAAAGGAAGCCTCTGAGATCTGAGAAACCCGGGAGCGAGGCATGTCCTGGATTCGTGTGGATGTCCGGCTGGAGAGTATCCTTCCCGAATTGGTGATCTGTGTCACGGGCCTGATCGTTCTATGCGGGGCGTTTCTCTTCCGTAGAGGCCGCGCCCTGTGGACCGCCTGGATCAGTCTCGTGGGGATTGGGGTGGCCTTCCTCTGTTCCATATTCTTATGGGGTCGTGTGGAGCCGGGCTTCGGGGGGATGGTCATCCTGGATTCCTTCGCTCTATTCCTCCATGGAGTGATCCTGGTTGCAGCGGGGATCACCGTTTTGATCTCCATGGACTACTTGGCCCAAGAAGACCTGGAGCGTCGGGAATACTATGCCTTGATGCTCTTCGGCGCCTTCGGCATGATGCTTATGGCTTCGGCTCAGGACCTTCTAGTCGTCTTTCTGGGATTGGAGACCTTGAGCATCAGCGTTTACGCCTTGGCCGGTTGGCGGAAGGACCATCCCAAGGGACATGAAGCCGCTCTGAAGTACCTGNTCTTGGGGGCCTTCTCCGGGGCCTTTCTTCTATACGGGATCGCTCTGCTTTATGGAGCCACGGGCAGCACTAATTTGAAGGCCGTGGCGCTGTCCCTTGCTTCCACCAAAGGCGGTGGGACCTTGGGGATGGCCGGCCTGGGACTCCTCATCGTGGGTTTTGGATTCAAGGTGGCTTCGGTTCCCTTCCACATGTGGACGCCCGATGTATATGAAGGGGCCCCCTCGCCCATTACGGCTTATATGGCCGCAGGTGTCAAAGCGGCGGCCTTCGCCGCCTTCCTTCGGGTCTTCCTCTCCGGGCTCAAGGGGCTCCATGCGGACTGGTCAGTGGTGTTGTGGGTGTTAGCCGTAGCCACCATGACGGTGGGCAATGTGGTGGCCCTGGTTCAAGAGAACATCAAGCGCATGCTGGCCTACTCCAGTATCGCCCATGCGGGATATATCCTGGTGGGCATGACGGCGGGTGGGGAGATCGCCAGCGCCAGCATCCTCTTTTACTTGGCCGCCTATACCCTGATGACCATGGGGGCCTTCGCAGTGGTCACTCTCTATGGCCGAAGAGGGGAGCAGAGTATCCTCATCGAGGACTACCGAGGCCTTGGCTTCCGCTATCCCGCCCTGGGTGCGGCCATGGCCCTTTTCATGTTTTCCATGGCCGGGATCCCTGCCACGGGGGGGTTCATGGCCAAGTTCTACGTCTTCTCGGCGGCCGTAAAGGAAGGATTTATCTGGTTGGTGATCATAGCGGTGCTCAATTCCCTGGTCTCGGTCTACTATTATTTCCGAGTCACCATGAAGATCTACATGCAGCCCGCCCAAACGGAGCTGGAGGCTCTCTCCTGGAGGCCCGCAGCCATCGCCGCCCTCTTGATCACCTCCATAGGGACCCTGTGGTTGGGTGTATTCCCCGACACATGGTTGGATCTGGCCAAGCAGGCCCTGCCCAATCTCTTGTGAGCCCCAACCTTCCCCACAAGGTCGGTCCGTTGAGGAAGACGCCCTAGCCGATCATCCTCTCCAAAAGTCCTCCCAAGGCTTCCAGATCCTCGGGCCCTGATAGAGGAAGAAGGGCGTCCACGTAGGGGAGGACGGCTTGCATTCCTCTGCAGATGGGCTGGTAACCCTCGGTGCCCATAAGGGGATTGATCCACAAGACCCGATGGACCCTTCGGTGAAGCGTCGCCATCTGACGGGAGAGCAGATGGACGTCTCCCCGGTCCCACCCGTCACTGAAGATGATCACCACGGTGCGCCGGGTAAGCAGGCGGGAGCCATAGCCCTCATGGAGGCATCGCAGGCAGTGGCCGATACGCGTTCCGCCTCCCCAGTCTTGTACCACCTGGGGGAGCCGCCGGAGTGCCTTGGGGAGCGCCCAAGTGTCGAAAAGGGGGGTGACCCGGCTTAAGGCGGTGGAGAAGAGGAAGATCTCGGTCCGTGGGTCCATCTGCCTCAACGCGTGGATGAACTGGAGGGCCATGAGAGTGTAGAGGTCCATGGAGCCGCTTATATCCCCCAGGAACAAGACCCTTCGTAACGCACGCTTCCGTCGTCGAAATTCCAATTCCATCAATTCCCCCCCGTAGGGAAGGCTCCGCCTGAGGGTCCCCCGCAAGGAAAGGACGGGGCCGGAGGATGTCCGGCGGTATCGACGACTTCGGCGCCTTCGGATGCGGGCCAGCAAGCGCTCCAGGGCCTCCTCAAAGGTGCTCGAGGGCTCCTCCAGTGGACCTTCCTCCAAGGGGGCTGCGGATCGAGGACGCGGATGAGGACTGTAACGGAGGGCCGGGGATGGGGCACGTTTCCCATCATCGGAAAGGCTCTCCGAGGGGACGGAGATTTCCGACAGGGGCGTGTGTTGGGCCGCCTCATCGGACTCGAACAGGGAANACGGCGGACTTCCTCCCTGGGGCGGCGGCCAGGGACCGTGGAGCCAGAAGGCACGGAAGAGNTCGTCGAAGAGGGGAAGATCCTCGGCCCGGCAGACGAGGCCGCAGCGAAGCAGTGTGTGGAAGTCCTCCCGACGGCCCAGATCGATGAAGGGGAGTGCCTCTACCACCTCCAGGGTGGAGGAGAAGGGCACCCGCATCCCGGTCCTCCGGAGGAGGTGGACGAACCGGATCAGGTTCTCCACCAGTCCCTTGGGGCTCGGGGGCGTGACAGGGGGATCATGCGGAGCCGGCATGGCGCGTGTCTATCCGCCCGTTGGATGCTCCAGAAGCAAAGCCCGCTTGTGGGGGTCGTTCCAGATGGATTCCCAGAAGGTCTGGAGATCTTCTCGGTACTTGAGGATACAACCCATGGTCTCCTGCACGGTCTGCTCGTCCAGGACCGTTCGATGGAGCCTAAGTAATGCCTCAGCCCAGTCCAAGGTCTCGGAGATCCCCGGTCTCTTCAGGAGGTCCTCCTTTCGAAGGGCCTGCATGAAATGGGCGACCTGAGCGGCCAGGCGATCTTCAATGGCGGGAATCCTGGCCCTGATGATCCGCAATTCCTTTTGGAAGTCGGGATGCTCGATCCAGTGATAGAGACATCGACGTTTGAGGGCATCGTGGATGTCCCGGGTGCGGTTAGAGGTGATGACGACCATGGGTCTCTGGATCGCCTTGAGGGTGCCGATCTCGGGGATGGAGACCTGGAAGTCGGAGAGGATCTCTAAGAGGAAGGCCTCGAATTCCTCATCGGCCCGATCCAACTCGTCGATGAGCAGTACAGGGGGGCTCTGGCCAGAGCTCAGGATGGCCTCCAACAGGGGCCTCTTGATGAGATAGGGTTCAGTGTAGAGGAGCTGGCCAATCTCTTCGGGGCTTCGGCCGCTCTGCTCCTCCATTCGGATCCGCAGAAGCTGTTTTGGGTAGTTCCATTCGTAGAGGGCCGTGTGGACGTCTAACCCCTCGTAACATTGAAGCCGGATAAGGCGGGTCCGCATCAGCTGAGAGAGGACCACGGCCACTTCGGTCTTGCCGACGCCGGGCTCTCCCTCCAGGAAGAGGGCCTTCTTCAGGTGGTAGGCCAGGTAGAGGACCGTGGCGAGGGGTCGGTCCGTGATGTAACGTTCCTCCTCCAAGGCCCTGAGGAGTTCATCGATGCTGGTGAAGGGATCCATGGACGGCTTTCCGAAGAGTTCTTAAGGTATTTTACCCTATTTTCCTGTGGAGGATCAGCCCTTGGAGGGGCCTTCTTGGAGGTCTCCGCCCCGAGGGGAAGGGACAGCGGGCTCGAAGTGGCCGTCGAGGATCTCCGTCAGGACCCCGCACATCTCCTTTGGGGGACGGATGAAGGCGTATCGGTTGCCCATGAGCTGTCGAGGCCGATTGTCGATAAGCCGACAACCGCGCTGCCGGAGTTCCCGAAGCCCTTCCTCCACATCGTCCACCCGGTAAGAGATGAGGAAGACACCTTCCCCTCTCCGCTTGAGGAACTTGGCCACCTCACTGTCAGGTCCCGTGGGCTCCATAAGCTCCAGGGCCACCTCGCCCAGATAGTATCGGGCCACTCGGATCTTCTCGCTGGGTGCCACATACTCCACGGCGAGTTCAAGACCTAGAGTCTCCTCGTAGACGCTGCGCGCCCGCTGGAGGTCTTCCACGGCGATGCAGATATGGTCGATGGCTCGAGCCTTCATGGCTTCCTCCTCATGGGGGCGTGGACTTACTCCTTGTCCTCTCTTTTGGATCGGAGGGCTTGGAGGATCTTGTCTGGGGTGATGGGGAACTCCTTCATATAGACCCCGATGGCATTGCTAACGGCGGCGCTATAGGCTTGGGCGGCGGACATGGCGATGGACATCCCGGCCTCCTTGGCGCCGTAGGGTCCGTTGGGGTCGTGGGATTCCACGATAATGGTCTCGATGGGGGGCATGTCGGGCGCCAGGGGTAGTTTGTACTCCAGCTGCGTGGGGTTCATGACCCTCCCTTGGTCCCAGAAATGGTACTCCGTGAGCATACCCCCCTGTCCTCCCATGGCCACGGCCCCTTGGAACTGCCCTTCCAGGACCAGGGGGTTGAGGGCGAAGCCCACGTCCTGTGCTGCCACCACCTGAAGGACCTTGACCTTGCCGGTCTCGGGATCCACCTCCACCTCGGCGATGGTCGTCCCGAAGGAGAATGCCTCGCACATCTGTCCGAACGGGTTTGTGACCCATTCGCGTTTGGGGTCCACTTTGGGCCAATAGGCCCCCTCTCCGCTGACGGATTTACCCCGGGCGAGTCCCATCCTGACGACCTTCTTGATGGGGATGGCCTTCTGGGGGCTCCCCTTCACGAAGATCATCCGGTCTCGGGCCACCAGGTCGTCCACGTGGGCCTCCAAGGCCTCGGAGGCGATTTCCAGCAACTTTCTGCGCGCGTCCTGGGCAGCGAGTTTAACTGCTTGCCCTCCGATAAAGGTGGATACCTGGGAGTAGGCTCCTGGATCCAGGGGCGTGACCTCTGTGTCGGCCGTCACCAGCTGGATGTCTTCGGGCCGAAGTCCCAGCTCTTCTGCAGCGATCTGGACGAGCATGTTGTCGTTGCCCTGCCCGTTGTCCACCACCCCGGAGATGACCGTTGCCCCACCGTCCTCGTTGAATTTGATGAAGGCCTGAGACCCCCCCCGAATTCCCATGGGGAATCCGGTCTGGACCGAGTTACAGCCGATGCCGATTCCCCGATACGGAGGAAGCTTCCCCCATTTCTCCTTCCAGCCGGCCCGCTCGGCGGCCCTCCTGATGGTCTCCTTCATGGCGCAGCTGGTCACATAGGAGCGGGTGTTGGTGTAGTCCCCGGCTTCCCGAGCGTTCCGCAGTCGGATTTCCACTGGGTCGATGCCCAATTGCTCGGCGATCATGTCCAGTTGAGTATCGACTCCGCAGGCGAAGGCCCGTCCGTGGACCCGGATCATGCCTCGGACGGGCTTGTTGGTGTAGATGCGGTAGCCATTGTAGCGGACGTTCTCCATCCGATAGGCCTGTTCCATGCAGAGGAAGGGGACGCTGGTGGCTATGGGACCCGTGCTGCTATAGGCCCCCCCATCCATAAAGCATGTCACATCCCGTGCGATGACCCGTCCCTGTCGGTCCACACCGGTTTTGATGGTGGTGATCATGGCGTGACCCTGTCGGGTGGCGATGGTGTTCTCCTCGCGGCTGTACACGATCTTCACCGGCCGCCGTGTCTTTTGGGCCAGAAGGGCGCAGATGAAGTCCGCCGGGGAGATCTCGGATCGACCTCCGAAGGCCCCACCGATGGTGATCTTTCGCACGTGGACCTTGTGGAGGGGGATCTTCAAGGCATTGGAAAGGGGCTTTGCCTTCATGTGAGGCCCTGCGTTGGGCATCCAGATCTCCAAGTTCCCCTCCAGGTCGAACCGGGCCACCACGGCATAAGGTTCGCCTTGAAAGTAGGACTCTTCGGGCGCCCGGAAGGTGTCCTCCCTCACATAGTAGGACTTGGCGAAGCCCTCCTCCACATCGCCCACATGGATGGCGACGTGGATGTTGATGTTCTGCGGGAAGTCCTCGTGGATTCGAGGGGCATCCGGGGCCATGGCCTCCAGAGGATCGAAGACCGCTGGGAGCTCTTCATAGTCCACTTTAATGAGTTCCAGGGCTTCCAGGGCCGTATCTTCGTCCACCGCCGCCACGGCGGCCACCTCCTCGCCGAGGTAGCGCACCTTGTCCGTGGGGAGGAACTG
Organism: Desulfarculaceae bacterium JdFR-97; assembly: GCA_002010915.1. Taxonomy (GTDB): domain Bacteria; phylum Desulfobacterota; class Desulfocorpusculales; order Desulfocorpusculum; family Desulfocorpusculum; genus JdFR-97. The sequence continues at coordinate 107,138 of MTPG01000074.1, forward strand.
CTGGTCCCGGGTGTAGCGGAACACCCCCCACTTCTCCCCTGTGGTATCCTCTCCCGTCACCACGGCCTTGACCCCGGGGAGCCTGCGGGCCCTGGTGGTGTCGATGTGGAGGATGCGCGCGTGGGGCAGGGGACTGCGGAGGACCTTCCCGACGAGCATCCTTGGAAACTTCAGGTCCGCGGTATACTTGGCCTCCCCGGTGACCTTGGCGCGGGAGTCCACTCGGGGCATCCGTTTTCCGATGACGGAATAGTCGTTCATGATTTTCCCCCTGCAGGATTCCCTTTCGCTGGACCGGAGATCGAGGCGATGGCCTCGACGATCTTGGTGTATCCCGTGCATCGACAGATGTTGCCGCTTATGGCCCTGCGGATCCTCTCCTCGTCCGGGGCCGGCTCCTCCAACAGCAGGGCCTTTGCGGCCATCAGCATCCCCGGGGTACAGAACCCGCACTGGACTGCGCCGTGTTCCACAAAGGCCTCCTGCAAGGGGTCCAGCCCCTCGGCACCGGCCAAGCCCTCCACGGTGATGACCTCCCTGCCCGAGACCTCCAAGGCCAGGGTAAGGCAGGCCCGGACGGGCTTTCCATCCACAAGCACGGTGCAGGCCCCGCAGACCCCCTCGCCGCAGCCCTCCTTGGTCCCGGTCAGATCCAGCTCGTCCCGAAGGACCTCCAGGAGGGTCCAATGGGGCTCCACAAAGAGTTCGACCTCTTCTCCATTGACGGTGAGCATCAGGGGCAGGCGTCTCTTCATGGCTCATCCTCTCTGGATTGAGCACGGTGGAGGGCCTCCTTGAGGGCGCGTTTCACCAAGACGGAGACCATCCGAATCCGGTACTCCACTGTTGATCCCACGTTGTCCACGGCGAACGCCGAGGCGTGGTCCATGGAGACCTGGGCGGCCCGCTCCAGGGCATCCTCGTCGTCGAGAGGCCTCCCTTGGAGGCATGCCCCAGCCTGAGCCAAGGGGAGAGGGGCACTGGCTATGGATCCAACGACTATCTTGGCCCTCTGGATCCTCCCCTTTCGGACTTGGACGGAGACCCCTGCCGAGGCGATGGGAAAGTCGACGGCGGACCGATAAGCGATCCTGCGATAGGCGTTTCCACTGCCCGAAGATGGGAGAGGTATCTGGATCTCGGTGAGGATTTCGCCGCGCTCTATAGCCAGGGGGGTCTCCCCTCGAGTGGTATAGAAGTCCTCCAGAGAGAGGATCCGGGTGCCCTCCTTCCGGCTCAGGACCACCCGAGCCTCCAAAGCCATAAGGGCGGGGGCCGCATCCGATTGGTGGGTGGAGCGGCAGCGGTCGGATCCCTCACGGGCGTAGCAGATGCGCCCTCCGGCCTTGTGGCAGGGTTGTTTGGTGGATCGCCAGAAAGCGGATTGGTTGTGGTGGAGGCATCGGGTGTCCTGACAGAGGTTGCCACCCAGGGTCCCTCGGTAGTGCTGTATGGTGGGGGCGCCGATGGATTGCACCGCCTCGCGCAGCGCTGGGATCTTCTCCGCGACCACCGGCGAGCTCAGGACCCGGGCCAGGGGGGTACGCCCCCCGATGCAGAGTGCTCCGTCCTCGTTTCGGATGTAGTCGAGCTCGTGGAGATTCTTGAGGCTTAAGATCCAGCTTGGACGAAGGAGCCTCTGCTTCATCCGTACCAGAAGATCCGTTCCTCCCGCCAGGATCCGGCATTCCTCTCCATGAAGCTCCAGCAGATGGAGGGCCTCGCAGAGGTCTTTGGGTTCCAGGTATTGGAATCGTGGGAGTCTCACCGTGGCATCCTCCAGGGATCGAAGGTTATGCTTGACAAGGCTACATGGGGCCGCCTATAATGCGAGTCGTTTAATGTATACTGTATACAAAAAAACACGTCAAGGGCTGGCAGGCAGAGGAGGGGCCCTCTTCTCCGCTTTTGGAGAATGAGGCTTTGTCGAAGGTGCATGGGGGGTGTCCCTGGAGGATCTTGGGGCTGGAGCGGATGGCCTCCCAGAGGAAGCCAGGGATGATGGAGGTCTTCCCCGGGGATTTGGTATGGAGGGAGTGAGGGTATGGAGCCTTTCCGAAAGCTCAAGGTCTTGAGCCTCGAACAGGCCACCGTCCTTCCCTATCTTACATATCGGCTCGCCATGGACGGCATGGAGGTGATTCGTCTGGAACACCCCGTGTACGGAGACCCCAACCGATTGGTGGGGGAGGACCGCCTGGGCGAGGAGCGGATGAATACTTATTACCTCTGCATCAATGCGGGCAAGAAGGCCATTACCCTGAATCTGGCCGAAGAGGAGGGGAAGGAGATTCTGGCTGACCTGATCCGCCGACTGGACATCGACATCTTTGCCACCAATCAACTTCCCCGCAATTATGAGAAGTTGGGTATTGACTACCCTCGGCTTAGGGAGATCAAGGACGACATCATCTGGCTCGGGGTGACGGGGTTCGGACCCCAGTCCAACGAGGCCGCCTATGATCCCATCCTTCAGGCAAGAGGCGGTCTGATGGAGCTGACGGGCGAGCCGGATGGCCCTCCGCAGGTGCTGGGGATTCCCCTTCCAGACATGGGGGCCAGCGAACATGCCTACGGGCTGATCATGAAGGCCCTCTACCTCAGGGAGGTTACGGGGAAGGGGAGTCGAATCGATCTGTCCATGTTNGAGAGTACTGTCTCTTGGCTTACGGTCCCCATCCCCATGACCTGCACTTTCGGTAAACGGATCACCCGGAGGGGGAATACCCATGAGTTCTTCGCGCCCGTTTCGGTCTACGAGACCAAGGACGGGTACGTCTATATCGCCGTGGGCAACGACCGCCAATGGGCCGCGATCACGGAGTTGGAGCCCTTTAAGGAGCTGAAGGATCCCGAGTGGGAGCGGAACGAGGGAAGGATCCGTAGGGTACGNGAACTCAACGAGAGGATCAACCGGATCACCCGTACCTTGACCACGCAGGAACTTTTGGAGATGTTCCGGANGATCACTGTGCCCATCTCCAAGATTCAGTCCATCGAGGAGGTCGCGGAGGACCCCCTGATCCGTCCCCGGCTCCTCAAGAGCAGGGACGATCGGACGGGGCTGGAGATCACTCTGGCCCCTCCTCCCTACCGGACCGACTACCTNGAAGGCCNAGGAGGGAGGCTCTCCTTCCCTCCTCGCTTCGGCGAACACAACGATGTGGTCTATGGTCAATGGCTGGGGTATTCCAAGGAGAAGATGGAGAGCCTGAAGTCCCGGGGGATTCTCTGACCCGATTTCCGGAGGGGGAAAGAGGCCATGGACTTTCAGTTGACGGAGCAACAGGAGTTCTTCCGCAAGATAATCGCCGAGACCGTGGATCGGATTATCCTGCCTCGAGCGCAGAAGATCGATGAGTCGGACGAATTCCCCTGGGAACTCTGGCGCGAGTTCGCTCAGCTAGGCTACATGGGTCTGCGCTATCCTGAGGAGATCGGGGGTATGAACGCCGATAAGGTCACCTCCATGATCTTCTACGAGGAGATCACCCGGGGGTCGGTGGGTTTCGCCCAGAGCGTGATCATGAACATCCTGATGGGGACCCACTTCCTCTATCGGTTCGGGAGCGAGGAGATCAAGAAAAGATGCCTCTATCCCGCCATTAGGGGGGAGAAGATCGCCACCATCTGCTTCACCGAGGACCAGTCCGGTTCGGATCTGGCCGCCACCCGCACCACCGCCACAAGGGACGGAGAGGATTGGATCCTTAACGGTACCAAGATGTGGATCACCAACGGTCCCATCTGCGACTTTGCCACGGTCTTGGCCACCACAGATCCCTCCAAGGGGATGAAAGGGCTGAATTTCTTTCTGGTGGAGAAGGGGACTCCGGGCTTCTCTCCCGGACAGGTGATCCACAAGCTGGGATGTCGAGGGACCGTCACTGGAGAGCTGATCCTGGACCACGTTCGGGTCCCTTCGGAGAACCTCCTGGGAGAGGAAGTGGACAAGGGTGTGGTCTATCTGGGGGAAATCCTCAATGAGATTCGAACCATGACCGGGGCCATGGCCTTGGGGATCGCCCGAGCCGCCTATCAGGAGGGGCTGGAGTATTCTCGGCGCCGCGTTGCCTTCGGAAGGCCCATCGGGACCTATCAGCTCATCCGCGCCAAGATCGCGGAGATGGCCACGGAGATGGAGGCCGCCAGACTCCTGGTCTACTACTCGGCCTGGAGGATGGATCAAGGCCTGGACTGCCGCAGGGAGGCGGCCATGGCCAAGCTCTTCGCCACAGAGGTGTGTCTCAAGGTCGTCGACGAGGTCACTCGCATCTACGGGGCCAACGGCTTTGCCCAAGAGTACGCTCCCCAGCGCCACTTTCGCGATGCCCGATTCCTGCTCTACGGAGGAGGGACCCATGAGATCCTCAAGGACTTCATCGGACGGCAGATAATAGGCAGGTTGGATTAGTGCAGTCCTCTCGGGAGGGTTTGGAAGCCATGGAGATCGTGGTTCTTGTCAAAGGGGTCCCGGACAGTGAAGCGAGAGTCTCCCCTACGGCGGACGGCACCGCCTTGGAGGTGGAGGAGAAGTACGAGCTGAACTATTTCGATGAGCTGGCCGTGGAGGAGGCGCTGCGCTTGCGGGAGGCCGCCTCTGGAGGGAAGGTTCTCGCCCTCTCCTATGGGGGGGGCGCCTCGCGGGAGGCCCTGAAGAAGGCTGTCTCCATGGGTGCGGACGAGGCGGTCCATGTGGTGGGTCCAGAAAGGGGGGTCCCTGATGGGCTGGTGACTGCCACCGTCTTGGCCGCCTGCCTCCGTTCTCTGTCCTATGATCTGATTCTATGCGGCCGGAGGGCCTCGGACGACGATGCCGGGGTGGTAGGACCCATGGTGGCGGAGCTGTTGGGGATCCCCCATATCAGCTCTGTGGTGAAGGTCACACCGTCCCAGAAAGGTCGGATCCTGGCCGTCCGGGATGCAGGCCGGGGGGCCAAAGAGCGGGTGAGCTGTGCTCTGCCGCTCCTTCTTACCACCCAGAAAGGGCTGAATGAGCCTCGGGTGCCCACCATCCAAGGGGTGATGAAGGGAATGAAGCTCCAGCCACGAACCATCACCCTGGAGGAGCTGGGGCTCCCGAAGGAAGCCCTTTCGGGTCGGTGGCGCATCGCCGCCTTCCGGGAGCCTCCCCGAAGGCCGCCCGTGCGTTTCATCGGGGGGAAGGATCCCGCGGCCAAGGCCCGGGAACTGGCCAGGGTCCTGCGGGAGGAGATCCGGATCCTTTCGTGAGAGGAACTCAGGGTTTTCCCGGGGAGGGATCTCGGCTTGGGGCAGGATAGTATGAGTCAAGACGCTGTTTGGGTCTTTGTGGAGTGTGAAGGAGGCCGAGAACGGTCTGTGGTCCACGAGCTTCTGGGGAAGGGGAGGGAAGTTGCCGATGCCCTCGGGGTGGAACTCCATGCGATCCTGATGGGCGGTGAGTCAGAGGAGGTGATCCAGAGGCTCCGAGGTCATCCCCAGCGGATCCTCGTGTTGGAGAATCCCTTGCTTCAAAGAGCCGGGTCCGACGTAGTGGCCTCGATTCTCTCCAAGCTCGTCCATGAGAGAACCCCTCGTTTGCTTCTCGCCGGATCCGGCCCCGCTGCCGTGGACATCCTTTCCCGCATGGCGGCGAAGCTCCATGCGGCCCTCCTCACGGAGGTGACGGGGCTGGAAGTGGACGCATCAGGAGGCCTCCGGGTGCGCAGGCCCGTCCATGGGGGCCGAGCCTATGCGGAACTTGAGCCCCAGTGCCCTCCGCCCTATCTGCTTGCGGTTCGGCCTCGATCCTTTCCCAGGGTCGAGCCCAAGGGGGACTCTTCCTTGGAGCGGATCCCCGTGGAGATCCGAGAGGAGGAACTCCAATTGCAGATTGAGGAACGCCTCGAGGCCGGACAGGAGAGGGTGGATCTGACCGAGGCCCCGGTGGTGGTCTCCGGAGGGCGAGGTATGAAGGGCCCGGAGCATTTTGCCCTACTGGAGGAACTGGCCCGTCTCCTCGGTGGGGCGGTAGGAGCAAGCCGGGCCGTTGTGGACAGCGGATGGCGTCCGCCACAGGAACAGGTGGGGAAGAGCGGCAATACGGTCTCCCCGGATCTCTACCTGGCCTTCGGGATCTCCGGAGCCGTTCACCACATCATGGGTATGGACACGTCCAAGTACGTGGTGGCCGTCAATAATGACCCCAAGGCCCTCATCTTCCAATATGCGGACTACGGGGTGGTGGAGGATCTCTTCCAACTGCTCCCTCCCCTCATCGATGAGCTGAAGAGATCTGATCGCTGAGGACGGTATGGAGAAGCTCGATGCCGTGGTGGTGGGGGCCGGCCTCTCCGGGTTAGCCGCGGCATATTACCTGGCCCATGGCGGCCTTCAGGTGATCGTCCTGGAGCGCGGGGACTTCCCTGGGACGAAGAACGTCACCGGAGGGAGGCTCTACGTGGGCCCTTTGCGCCGCCTGGTCCCCGAATTGCTCGAAGGGGCACCCCTGGAGCGGATGGTGACGAGCGAGCGGGTGACCCTCCTTTCCCAAGAGGGTTCCACCACCCTGAATCTTCGAAGTGAGTCCTTTCGGGCCCCCCACGTTCAGAGCTGGACCGTGCTTCGGGCCCGCCTGGATCGATGGCTTGGGGATCGGGTGATGGAAAAGGGGGGCTTTGTCATTCCCCAGAAGAGGGTGGACGGGTTGCTTCGGGAGGGAGAGCGGGTGGTGGGCATTCGAAGCGACGGCGAGGAGATCCGCAGCGACGTGGTCGTCCTAGCTGAGGGAGCCCTCGGGCTCCTCTGTGAGGAAGCGGGGCTCCGCAGGCCGCTTCTCCCCCAGGAGGCGGCTTTGGGGGTCAAGGAGGTAATCCGCCTTCCCGAAGGGAGCCTGGAGCGGAGATTCGGGCTTTCTCCCCAGGAGGGGGCCGCTCATCTCTTTGTGGGCGCGGTGACCCAGGGGGCCTTTGGCGGGGGGTTTCTCTATACCAATCAGGAGACCCTTTCCCTGGGGATCGTAGTGGGAGTCCAGGCCCTCAAGGATCATCAGGAGGATCTGGAGCCCCATCAGCTCCTGGAGTCCTTCAAGGAGAGACCGGAGATTTCCCCCTATATCGAGGGCGGCGAGATCTTGGAGTATTCCGCCCATCTCGTCCCTGAGGGAGGATGGGCCACGGAGATCCGGCCCTATGGGGACGGGTATGTGATCGTGGGAGATGCCGCTGGCATGACCCTCAACGTGGGTTGGACGGTCCGAGGCATGGATCTGGCGTTGGCTTCAGGGCGACTGGCTGCGGACGCTGTCCTCAAGGCAAAGCAGGAGGGGGATTTCTCCCAAGGGACCCTGGCACACTACCACAGACTCCTGGAGGAGAGCTTCGTCCTGAAAGAGCTTCGAAGGTTCAAAAACGCCCCCAAAACTCTCTCCAATCCCCGGCTCTATGCGGATTATCCTTCGTGGCTTCACGAGACGCTGAAGGAGCTTTACACCGTAGGGGAGGGGCCTAGGGATTCTGTCGGACGGATCCTGTGGAGGGCCGTGCGAAAGGGCCCTCCCTTGGGGCGTATCCTGGGGGATCTCTGGTCAATGCGGCATCTATAAAGCGTTCCTCGCCTCGGTGGGGAGGGTCTCGATGGGGCGTCACAGGCCAGCGCAGGAGGTCGCAAATACAGATGGATCTGGATCGGAAGCTCGCTCTGGATGCCTTCAAGACTGACTCCAAAAGCCATATCCTCATCCGACACGAGCTCTGCCGGAGCCGCTGTACACGCCGTTATTGCCTCTACGTCTGTCCTGCCGGGCTCTATCGTTACGACGAGCAGCGGGACGAGATCCAAGTGGAGTATGCGGGATGCCTGGAGTGCGGCACCTGCAGAGTGGCCTGCGACAAAGGTGCTATCGAGTGGTCCTATCCCAGGGGGGCCTATGGGGTCCAATACCGATACGGCTGAGCTGAGGAGGACGCTTCAGGAAGCTAGGCGTCCCTTGGGTCAGCTCATCTATCAGATCCTTCGCAGGCAGATCCTTCGGGGCGGACTTCCTCCGGGAGAGCGCTTGGTGGAGGAAAAGCTGGCCCGAAGCCTGGGGGCCAGCCGCACGCCGGTTCGGGAGGCACTCCAGAGACTGGCGCAGGAGCGGCTCCTCGTCAAACTCCCCCGCGGCGGCTATGAGGTCAGGGGCTTCACCCTCAAGGAGATCGAGGAGATCTTCGGGATCCGAAGCGTCTTGGAAACCTATGCCGCCTCCCTGGCCACGCGACGCATATCCCAGGGGGAGTTGAGGGAACTGGAGGAGATCATCGCCCAGTCCCAGGCGGCCGTGGATCGTCAGGATGTGGAGGAGTTCATCGAGCTCAACACCCGGTTCCATGATCGGCTCTATCAGGCCAGCGGCAACGACCATCTCTACCGCATGATCCATGACCTCCGGGACTACTTCTACCGCTATCGGGCCATCATCCTTCGGGTGCCGGGAATGCCGAAGATCTCCCTGAAGGACCATCAGGAGATGATCCAGGCCATGCGGCGAGGGGAGGTCTCGACCGTGGAGAGGCGAGTCCGCGAGCATATCCTTCGGGGCAGGGAGGTGGTCTTGGAGCAGATCCAAAAGGGGGGGCTTCCTATTAGGAGTGTGGAGGACCAATCCCCAAAAGGGGAAAGGAGAGGCAGCCCCCGGGAGCATGGGGAGCCATGAAGAGGATCAAGGTCTTGATCGCCAAGCCGGGCCTGGACGGGCACGACAAGGGGGCAAAGGTGGTTGCCCTGGCCCTGCGCGATGCGGGGATGGAGGTCCTCTATACGGGCCTCCATCAGAGCGTAGAGCAGATCGTCCGGACGGCCGTGCAGGAGTCGGTGGACGTCATCGGGCTGAGCATCATGTCCGGGGCGCACCTTCCCATCTGCCGAAGGCTCATGGATCGCCTTCGTCAGGAGGGCGTCCAGGACGAGATCCGGGTGGTGGTGGGAGGGGTCATACCCAAAAGGGACATCCCTAGACTCAAGGAACTGGGGGTGGACGGGGTCTTCCCCGGCGGGACCCCTTTTCCGGAGATCGTCCGGTCGATCCAGGCCCTCTTCGATACCCAAACATGAGGAGACCGCTTCGGGAAATTTCCGGCTTGGAGGCGGTCTCCATCTCACAGGACAGGAAGGAATCGTCATGGGCGTGGCGCGCTACATCAAGGGGGAAAAGGATGTCATCGAGGAGGTCATCTATCCGTCCGGAATCCGGGTGAAGCCCTTTTACGGCCCCAAGGACTTGGAGGAAGTGGGCTTCGATTATGAGAAGGACCTTGGGGATCCAGGAGAGTACCCCTTCACGAGGAGTCTCCATCCCTTGGGATACCGGAGCCGTGCCTGGACCACTCGACAGTATACGGGGTTCGGGACCCCCGAGGAGACCAATCGACGGTTTCGGTGGATGATCTCCCATGGGCAGACAGGGCTCAACGTGGCCTTCGATCTACCCACTCAGATGGGGCTGGACTCGGATGACCCTCGGGCCGAGGGGGAGGTGGGCCGTGTGGGTATGGCCGTGGATTCCCTGCGCGACTTCGAAGTGGCCTTTCGGGATATCCCCCTCGATCGGATCGGGACAGGGTTGACCATCAACGCCATCGCCACGGTGATGCTGGCCATGTACCAGGCCGTGGCCGAGAAGTTCGGATATGCCAGGGATCGGATCAGCGCCACCCCTCAGAACGATATCCTCAAGGAGATGATCGGCCGCGGCGCCTGGATCTTCCCTGTGGACTCTGCAGTGAGGCTGGTGGGTGACTGCATCGAGTATTCGGTGCGGGAACTGCCGCGGAGCAACCCTGTCAGCATCTGCGGATACCACATCCGCGAGTCCGGGGCCACGCCAGCTCAGGAGATCGCCTACGCCTTCGAGATCGCCAAGACCTACATCGGGAACCTGATGGACCGGGGGTTGAAGCCCGACCAGTTCGTGGGGCGGTTCTCCTTCAACCTGAACGTCTTCGGCAACCTTTGGGAACAGATCGCCAAGTTTCGGGCCGCGCGGAAGCTCTGGGCGCGGATCCTCCGGGACCATTACGGGGTCCAACAGAAGAAGAACCTCTTCCTGCGCGGGCTCTTCGGAGGAGGAGGAAGCGGCCTTACCAAGGCCCAGCCGGAGAACAATATCATCCGAGGGGCCTACTACGCCCTAGCGGCGGCCCTCAGCGGGGCCCAGACCACGGCCCTATGCTCCTTTGACGAGGCCTACACGATCCCCACGCCCCGAGCGGCCCTCCTCTCCCTTAGGACCCTGGAGATCCTCATGGAGGAGGTGGGGCTCCGGGATACTGTGGACCCCCTGGCTGGTTCTTACTTCATCGAGACGCTCACCAAACAGATGGAGGAGAAGATCCTGGAGGAAATGGAGGAGGTCCAAAAGCAAGGGGGGATGTTGCAGGCGGTCTCCAGCGGCGCCATTCAACGGAAGCTCGCCAAACAGGCCTATGAGTTCGAAAAGGGGCTCCAACGAGGCGAGATCGTCAAGGTGGGGGTGAACAAGTACATCAGCGAGGACGAGGAGGAGCCCGAGGTGGAGCTTCACGAGTACAACGAGCAATGGGCCGAAAAGCAGGTGCGGGAGCTGAAGGCCCTGCGTCGATCCAGGGACAACCGCCAGGTGACCCGACTGCTCAGGCAGTTGGAAAGGGACGCCAGAGAGGGGCGAAACGTCATGCCCACCTTGGTGGAATGCTGTCGAGCCTACGCCACGGTGGGGGAGATGACCGGAGTCTTCCGCGAGGTCTTCGGCGAGTGGCAGGAGCCGAGTATCCTTTGATCTCGAGGGACGGATGTCCGGTGGGACGGGGTGTCCGGTGGGGGGATCGGACCACCGGCGCGAGGTCCCGCTTGCCCCGGGCGATGGGCGTGTAGGGGGTCTGCAGTGGCCAGAGGGACATTCCGTTTGGGTTGCGATATCGGAGGAACCTTCACGGATTTCGTCCTGATCGACGATGACACCGGAGAGATCCACATCCATAAACTTCTGACCACCCCGGAGGATCCGTCGGAGGCCGTGGAGGAGGGGGTCCGGGAACTGACGAACCGGATCCGTCTTCCCGTGGACCGGATCGGGGAGATCATTCACGGCACCACCCTGGTCATCAACGCCATTATCGAGAGGAAGGGAGCCCCCACCGGCCTGATCACCACCAAGGGCTTCAAGGACGTGCTGGAGTTGGGCAGGGAGATCCGCTACGACGCCTACGACATCTTCGCCGAATATCCCGAGCCCTTGGTTCCTCGGCCGTTGCGCATGGAGTTGGACGAGCGGGTCGCCAGCGACGGGCGCATCCTAAAGCCGCTTCGGGATGATGAGGTCCGCCAGGTCATCCATCGGCTCCTAGAGCAGGGGATCCATTCCCTGGCCGTCTGCCTGATCAATTCATTCGAGAACCCTGTTCATGAATTTCGGGTGAAGGAGATCGTCACCCGCGAGGCACCGCAGCTCTTTCTCTCCATCTCCTATGATGTACTCCCCCAGATCCGCGAGTATGAGCGGACCAGCACCACCGTGGCCAATGCCTACGTCAAACCCATCACGGCGCGCTATTTGGGCCGCCTCCAATCCCGCCTGGAGGAGCTCGGATTCTCCGGACGCCTCTATATCATGCTCTCCAGTGGGGGGATCACCTCGGTGGAGACGGCCCGTGAATTCCCGGTCCGGATCATCGAGTCCGGCCCCACGGCGGCGGTCATCGCCGCGCAGTTCTATGGGAAGATGTTCCAGATCGAGGACATCTTCTGCTTCGATATGGGAGGGACCACCGCCAAGTCATGCCTCATCCAGAAGGGACAAGCCGGTCTGGTCTCCACCTTCGAGGTGGGACGGGTCCAGCGCTTCAAGAAGGGAAGCGGTCTGCCCATCCAGGTCCCCGTGGTGGATCTCATGGAGATCGGGGCGGGAGGCGGGAGCATCGCACGAATCAACCGGATGGGGCTCCTGCAGGTGGGGCCTGAAAGCGCCGGGGCCTCGCCCGGGCCGGCCTGCTACGGCAGGGGCGGTGTGGACCCCACTGTCACGGATGCGGACCTCATCCTGGGTTACCTGGATCCCGATTACTTCCTCGGGGGCGCCATGCGTCTGGACCGGGAGGCGGCCCAGCGGGCCATTGAGGAGAAAGTGGCGACCCCCTTGGGCCGGGACGTGGTGGAGGCGGCCTTTGGGATTCACGATCTGATCAACGAGGTCATGGGGGCGGCGGCCAAGACCCATATTGCCGAAAAGGGAGGGAATCCCCAGGTTGTGACTATCGCGGCCTTCGGAGGGGCCGGCCCGGTCCATGCTTACGGTCTGGCCAAGAAGATCGGGGCTCCGCGCATATTGGTCCCCCCCCTGGCAGGAGTCGGATCCGCACTGGGTTTTTTCACAGCGCCTGTGGCCTTCGACCTGGCTCGAAGCCACAAGGTGCGGCTGGAGGATGCGGACCTCAAGGAACTGGAGGCTCTCTTCGCGGAGTTGGAGGCCGAGGGGGCCCAGGCCCTCCAGGGGGAGGACCCGGAACAGGGGGTCCTGTTCGAGCGGTGGGTGGATATGCGCTTCGTGGGCCAGGGAGCCGAGACCACCATTCCCCTCAACGGTCCCCCTCTCCCCCAATGGAGCAAAGAGGAGATCCGAGGTCTCTTCGACACACACTATCAGGCACTCTATGGGAGGACCTATCCAGACACCCCCGTGGAGTTCGTCACTTTCCGCCTAAGGGCTCGACTGCCGGACCGCCCCTTTCGGATGCCTCCCGTGAAGGGGCCCGAAGGCGGCGTCGAGGAGGCCAGGAAAGGGAGCCGGCCAGCTTTCTCACTCCTGAAGGGCGACTTCATCTCCTTCTCCGTGTACGACCGCTACAGGCTCCCCCCAGGGGCTGTCCTGGAAGGCCCAGCTATCGTGGAGGAGAGAGAGTCCACCGTGGTGATCGGAGAGGACGCGAGGGCCAGAGTGGACCCTTACGGTTTCCTCTGGATCGAATTCGAGGAGGCCTGAAGATGGGCGATCGCTTCGATCCCATTACACTGGAGATCCTCTGGCGGAGACTGATCTCCATCGTAGATGAGGCCGATGCCTCGGTGGCCAGAACGGCCTTCTCCAGCCTGCTTCGGGACGCCCACGACTATACCTGCATGTTCACGGATCGGCACGGGAGGGAGTTGGCCCAGGGTACCTTCTGCACCCCGGGGCAGGCGGGCGCCATGGCCCTAGGAGTCAAACAGATTATCCAGGCATTCCCGCTAGAGGACTACCGACCAGGGGATGTGGTCATCTGCAACGATCCGTGGCTGCTGGCAGGGCATCTGAACGATATCTGCGTGTTAAGTCCCATCTTCCACCGGGACGAAATCGTTGCCTTCACGGCCTGCGTCTTTCACCACTCGGATATCGGCGGGAGGATCGCCTCGGACAATCACGAGGTCTTCGAGGAGGGTCTCTTCATCCCGCCTGTCAAGCTCTATCGTGAAGGTCGACTCAACGAGGCTGTCCTGGAGATGATCCGATGGAATGTTCGAACCCCCGATGAGGTCGTCGGAGACATCCGCTCTCAGGTGGCCGCCAATCACGTGTGTGCCCGAAAGATCCTTGAGATGATGGAAGAGGAGGGGCTCGATTCCCTCGATGGTCTGGCCGAGGAGATCATCGGCCGCACGGAGCGGAGCATGCGTCAGGCCATCGAGGGGATCCCGGACGGGGTCTACCCCTACGAGGGAGTCATTGAGGGAGCCGGAGGAAGGGAAGACATCACCATCCGCCTGCAGGTGGAGGTGAAGGGAAGCGACCTAAGGGTGGACTTCACGGGGACCTCCCCGCAGGTGGACTGGGGGGGCAATGTGGTCTACAACTTCACCTACGCCTACGTCTTTATGGCCGTCAAGAGCGCTTTCGATCCGGACATCCCCATCAATGAGGGCGCCATTCGTCCGGTTCACATGACGGCCCCCGAGGGCTGTGTGGTCAACTGCCGCTTTCCCGCGGCGGTGGCGGCCCGGATGCAGGTGGGGCACTTCATGACCGAGATGGTCTTCAGGGCCCTTGCCAAGGCCATCCCCGACCGGATCTTGGCTGACAGCGGGGGCACCCCGGCCCAGACCAATATCTTTCACGGCCGGCGGCATGACGGCCAGCCCTGGTTGACCATGATCATCCGCGGAGGGGGCATGGGGGCCAGCAGCCGCATGGACGGACATCACTGTGCCATCTTTCCCGCCAACGGGGCCAACACCCCGGTGGAGATCTTCGAGAGCGACACCCCATTGCTTGTGGAGGCCAGAGAGCTCGTACCCGATTCCGGGGGGCCGGGGAGGATGCGGGGCGGCCTGGGCCGCCGCATGGTGATCCGCATCCCCGACGACGAGTACGCCCCGCTGCCTCCGGTGACCATAGCGGTTCAGGCCGGCAGGTTCCGGTACCCGCCCCAGGGGATCTTCGGCGGGAGGCCGGGGGCCAAGGCCAAGTTCCTGGTCAATGAAGCGCCCGCAGACCCCAGTGGATTGACCTTATGCAGGCCCGGGGATGTAGTGGCCTTCTACAGCGCGGGGGGAGGGGGGTACGGGGATCCCTTGGATCGGGATCCCGAGCTGGTTCAAAGGGACGTGGAGTATGGTTACGTGAGCCTGGAACGGGCCCGGGAGGACTACGGGGTGGTCCTGGACCCCCAGACCCTGAGGGTGGACCTGGAGGCCACCCAGGCCCTGAGGCGATCCCTGCGCGGACAATCTCGGCCTTAGGGATCCTGCATAGGGGGGCCGGACCGAGTCCCTCGGAGCCGATGCCACGGAGGGGGTGAAAGCCTATGGGGAGTCGCTTCATGCCCGCGTTTGCGGACCCGAAGGAGTTGAGGGCCCTCCAGCTGGAGGGTCTCAAGTGGACCGTATCCCACGCTTATGCCGGGTCTTCCTTTTACCGGGAGCGCCTGGATGAGGCAGGGGTCCATCCAGAAGATATCCGGTCCCTGGAGGATCTTCGGTCCCTGCCCTTTACTACAGCCGATGACCTCCGAGAGGGCTATCCCTTCCCCTTGCTTTCCGTCCCCCTCTCCAAGGTGGTGCGGATCCATTCCTCCTCGGGGACGACGGGAAAACGCAAGATCCTGGCCTACACCCAGAAGGACCTTGACGATTGGGCCCACTTCTTCGCCCGTTGCTACGAGATGGCTGAGCTTACCCCCGAGGATCGGGTCCAGATCTCAGTGGGCTACGGCCTTTGGACCGCGGGGGTGGGGTTCCAATTGGGGTGCGAGAAGTTCGGCGCCATGGCCATCCCGGTGGGGCCGGGCAACATCGATCTTCAGTGCGAGTTCCTGGTGGATCTCCAGTCCACTGTGCTGTGCTGCACGGCCTCCATGGCCCTGCTGATGGCCGAGGAGATCCAGCGGCGGGGCCTGCGGGATCGTATCGCCCTCAGGAAGCTGATCTACGGCTCCGAACGCAGCAGCGACTCCATGCGGAGACGCATCAAGGAGCTGTTGGGACTGGAGGATATGTTCGACATCCCCGGCATGACCGAACTCTACGGCCCGGGGACGGGTCTCGAGTGCCCTCGGCATGAAGGGATCCACTACTGGGCTGACTACTACATCCTGGAGATCTTGGATCCAGTCACCCTGGAGCCCGTCCCCGAGGGCGAGATTGGAGAGATGGTGGTGACCACTCTCCGGAAGGAGGCCGCCCCCCTGATCCGCTACCGCACTCGGGATCTGACCCGGTGGGTGGGACATCCCTGCTCTTGCGGCAGTCCCCTGCCCCTGCACGACCGGATCCTGGGTCGCTCCGACGACATGATCATCTTTCGCGGCGTCAATATCTATCCCGGCCAGATCGACCAGATACTCTCGGAAATGGACGAGATAGGAAGCGAATACCAGATCGTCCTGGAGCGGGGTGAGGACGGCAGGGACTACATGACGGTCCGAGTGGAGCGCCTTCAGGATGTCCCGGCACAGCGCAATCCCCAGATCGAAGGGCGCATCGCCGAGGAGATCAAGAAGAGGATTTTGGTCAGTTGCCGGGTGGAGGCTGTTGACTATGGTGCGCTTCCCCGTTCGGAGCGGAAGTCCAAGCGGATCTTCGACCGAAGGCCGCAGTGAACCCGGACCGGGCGCCGGAGAGCCCAGAGACGCTCTCTCTTCGGGCCCGTTAGTCGATGCAGGGAGGGGAGCTCCATGAGGAGATTCGCCTACTTGATCCCCAAGAGCTTGGACGAGGCCGTCTCCCTTGTGGAGGCCCACGGCGAGAAGGCTCGATACGTGGCCGGGGGCACGGATGTCTTGGTCAAGATACGGGAGGGGAAGATGGCCCCGGACTACCTCGTCTCTCTGCGGCACATCCCAGGCCTAGGCGGCATCCATCGGGACCCGCACACAGGGGAGCTGAGGATCGGGGCCCTCACGACCCACCGAATGCTGGAGTGTTCTGTGGAAATTCGCCGGCACTTTCCCATCCTCCACGATGCCGTCTCCAACATCGGCTCGGTGCAGATCCGAAATGTAGCCACCATTGGGGGCAACCTCGTCAATGCCGTGCCATCGGCCGACGGGGCCGTCCCTCTCATCGCCTTGGACGCCAGGGTGCGGCTCTATGGGACCAAGGGAGAGAGGGAGGTGGAACTCCTCCACTTCTTTTTAGGACCCGGGCAGACGGTCTTGGAGCGGGGGGAGATCCTAACCGAGATCCTCGTCCCACCCCTTCCTCCTCGAACGGGAGGTGCTTACATCAAGTGGGCCAGGAGAGAGGCCATGGAACTCCCCATCCTGGGGGTGGGGGTCTTGCTCACCGTGGAAGAGGGAGGTCGGAGATGCACGCGGGCCCGGGTGGCCTTGGGGGTGGCGGCCCCCACTCCCATGAGGGCCCTGGAGGCAGAGCGTTTCCTGGAGGGGAAGGTCCTCGATGCAGAGGTCCTGGAGGAGGCGGGAAGGATCGCGGCGGAGGAATCCCGGGTGAGGGATAGCGTGCGTGGGGCGGCGTGGTACCGACGTGAGATGGTTCGGGTCCTTGTTCGGCGCATGGGACAGAAGTGTCTAGCCAGGATAGGAGAAGCCTAGTTTCCGGATTTTCCCGTCAACGCCGAGGCTAAATGCCATGTGACCCAAGTATGGCTAGGGGCGAGAGGCTCGAGGCTGAAGGCGCATCCGCCTGGTCTTGTTCGTTGATTTCGTCGGTCTCGTCTGTTTCGTCTATCTGGTTGATTTCGTTCATTTCGTTGATTTGGTCTTGGTTGGGTGGAAGAAGGCGGCTGAACTCGCCCCCTCCTCGAANAAAGGCATTGATCCTCGCCGAGGATTAAAAACGAAATGGACTAAACGGACCAAAAGGACCAGATNGACCAGAGGGGGGCGGCGTAAGGCGGATCGGCATGGAGTCGCCAAGGGCTGAAGTCGAGCAAAAGCGGAAGACAGACGAAACCAACGAAATGGACGAGATAGACGAGAAGACACCTCCTTTACCGGCCTTGGAGTTCTGGTCGCTGTTTTCGTGACTCTATGGTGCCACGCCCCGCCTTGGCGGGCTGGCATGGCAGAATTAATACAAATCGCATGGGAGGTCGGATCATGGCCAGGACGATCTCCTTTCTCCTCAATGGAGAGGCTGTGGAGGTCCGGGTGGAGGATCACTGGAGTCTCCTCCACTTGCTTCGCGAGGAGTTGGGACTGACGGGTACCAAAGAGGGATGCGGAAGCGGGGAATGCGGGGCCTGCACCGTATTGGTGGACGGCAAGGCGATCAACTCTTGCCTCTACTTGGCCGTGGAGGCGGACGGTCGGGAAGTACTCACCATCGAGGGGCTTGCGGCCCCCGACGGCACCCTGCATCCCATCCAGCAGGCCTTTATCGATCACGGGGCAATACAATGCGGATATTGCACACCCGGGATGATATTGGCAGCCAAGGCCTTGCTGGACGAGAACCCCGACCCCACTGAGGAAGAAATTCGCCATGGTCTGTCCGGAAACCTATGTCGTTGCACCGGGTATCTTCAGATCTTCGAGGCGGTGAGGGCGGCGAGCGCCTCAGTTCGAAAGGAGGGTATCCGGGTCCTCTCCGGCGAAAGAGGGAGATGAACGGAGGGAGTCCATGGAGGCGTTTACGGCAGTAGGCCATAGGATCCCCAAGCTGGACGCCGTGGAGAAGGCCACGGGACGAGCCAGGTACATCCAGGACATCAAACTTCCCGGGATGCTCTACGGTAAGATCCTCTACAGCAAGTACCCTCATGCGCGCATCGTGCACATCGACACGGCCAAGGCCCGAAGGCTTCCGGGGGTGAAGGCCGTCCTCACCGGGGACCGGATCCCGAAGATCCGTTTCGGATTCTACAAGGACAACGTACCCCTCAAGACTGGCAAAGTGCGTTCGCGCCGTGACGAAGTGGTGGCTGTGGCGGCCACGGATCCCGATATTGCCCAGGAGGCCCTGGACCTGATTGAGGTCCATTATGAGGCCTTGCCGGCGGTATTCGATCCCGAGGAGGCCATGCAGGAGGACGCCCCCCTCGTCCATGAAGAGCACAAGACCAACGTCCTCAAGCTGCCATGGAAGCTGCATTACGGAGATGTGGAAGAGGCTCGAAAGAGAGCCCGACACGTGGTGAAAGAGAGGTTCCGCGTCACCTGGGTGACCCACTGTTGCCTGGGCACCAGCGGGGTCATCGCCGAGTTCGATCAATCCAACAACCTTACCGTGTACCGGAACACCCAGATCCCCTCGTTGGCCCAGAAGGATTTCATGGACGCCCTCAGGGCCATGGGCCTGGGGGATCGAAGGGTCCGGATCATCAAGCCATATATCGGGGGGGCCTTCGGGAGCAAGCTGGACACCTACGCCTTCGAGTACATCGCCATTTTGCTTGCCTACGAGACGCGGAGGCCCGTCTGCATCCTCTTCGACCGGAAGGAGGAGTTCTTCGCCACCTCCACCCGTCAGCCGGCCATCATCGACATTGCGCAGGGGTGCGATGCGGAAGGGAGGCTCCTCTTCCGAGACGTCTCCATGATCTTGGACAATGGGGCCTACACCTCGTGGGGGGCTACAACTCCATCGGTCATGATGATGCCCATCTCCTCTCTTTACCGCGTGCCCAATGTCCGCTACCATGCCCGATGTGTGTACACCAACAACACTTGGTCCCAGGCCATGCGGGGCTACGGCAATCCCCAGGCCACCTTCGCCATCGAGAGCTCGATGGATATGCTGGCCGAGGAGGCGGGTATCGACCCGGTGGAGTTCCGGCTCATCAACGTCAACCAGCCTGGGGAAGTGACTCCGCAGGGGTTCCGCATCACCACCTGCGGCCTCAGGGAGTGCATCGAGGAGGTGAAGCGTCGTCTCGACTGGGACGGACCCAAGGGCCTGGGAGAGGGGGTTGGGATCGCCTCCCTGATCCACGTGGGCGGAGGGGCGCGGGTCTACAAATCTGACGGATGCGGCACCTTGCTCAAGATGGACGACTACGGCCGGGTGGAAGTCTTTACAGGGGCCACTGACATGGGGCAGGGCGCCGATACCGTGATCGCCCAAGTAGTGGCCGAAGAGTTAGGTCTGAGGGTGGAGGACGTCAGGGTCATTCACCAAGATACGGATGTGTGCCCTTGGGATGTTGGGGCTCATGCCAGCCGTACCACCTTTGTGGCCTGCAACTCCGCTCTTGGGGCGGCCCGAAGGATCAAGGAGAGACTTCTGGATCTAGCTTCCCGGGAGTTGGCCGAGTCCCCGGAGGCACTCATCCTGAGGGACCGAGAGGTGCGAAGCCGCCGCGATCCGGAAAAGCGCATGGAGATCGGGAAACTCCTCCGCAAGGCCCACTTTCGTCTCAAAGGCCAGATGCTGATGGCCGATTACTTCTACGATCCGGCCAACGAGAATCTGGACCGGGAATTCAAGGGGAACCTCTCCATGACCTATACCTTCGGGGCCCATGGGGTGCGGGTCAAGGTGGACGAGGAGACGGGCAAGGTGCGGATCCTCAAGTACGTGGCGGCCCACGATGTGGGGAGGGCCATCAACCCCATGCTCCTTGAGGGACAGGTCTACGGGGGGGCCCTGATGGGGGTGGGCTATACCCTGACGGAGCAGCTCATTGTGGACAAAGGGGAGGTCATGAACCCCAACTTCCGGGACTACAAGGTCCCGACAGCCAAGGATGCAGTCGCCGTGGAGACGGCCATCATCGAGACGGTGGATCGGGACGGGCCTTACGGGGCCAAGGGTATCGGAGAGCCCGGATGCGTGCCCACTGCGCCCGCCATCGCCAATGCCGTCTACGACGCCACGGGGGTCCGGATTCGGGAACTGCCCCTTACCCTCGAGAGGGTGCTGATGGCCATCAGGGAGAAGGGGGCCCCGAATCCAGTCACCCCCCAGCCCGAAGGGAGGTGATAGGAAGGATCCGAGGCAGTTCCATGGATATCGTCCCCCATAGGGTTTACGATCTTGGGCCCTTCAAGAAAGGAGGTTCCGCCATGCGAGGCAAAGGCCTTTTGGTTGCAATGGCCACCATAGCGGCGCTTGTGGGGTGGCTTGCCTTTGTGAATCCGCCTTGGGTCGCCGCGGGTTCCATCAAGCTCACCTACGCCAACTTCCCTCCCGCGTCCACCTTCCCCTGCGTCCAAATGGAGCGATGGAAGGCGGAGGTGGAGAAGCGCACCAATGGTAAAGTGCAGGTGCAGACCTTTCCAGGGGGGACCCTTCTGGGCGCTAAAAATATGTTCGACGGCGTCAAGAGGGGCCAGGCGGACATCGGCAACCTTTGCATGTCCTACCAGCCGGGGGTCTTTCCCTTTACAACGGTGGCCGAGCTGCCCGTGGGCTTCACCAGCTCCACAGTGGCCAGTCTGGTCCTCTGGGACCTCTATGAGAAGTATCGGCCCAAGGAGTTCGCCGACGTCAAGGTCCTCACCATGTTCGCCACGGCGCCCTCCAACATCATGAGCAAGGTCCCCGTGCGTTCCCTGAAGGACCTCAAGGGGCTGGAGCTTCGGGCCTCGGGTATCGCCTCCCGCGTTCTGGACCTCCTGGGGGCCACACCGGTCTCCATGCCCATGCCCGAGACCCCGGAGGCCCTTCAAAAGGGCGTGGTCAAGGGGCTCCTTTCCTCCCTGGAGGTCCTGAAGGACTTCAATTTCGCCGAATATTGCCGGTATGAGACCATCACCAACTTCCAGGTCTATCCCTTCGCCGTGGTGATGAACAAACAGCGGTGGGCGGCCCTTCCGGACGACGTCAAGAAGGTGATGGAGGATCTCAGACGCGAGCAGGCCCTGTGGACCGGCCAGTACATGGATCAACACGTAAAGGAGTCCCTGGCTTGGTCCAAGGAGAAGTATGGCATCGAGATCATCCAGATCCCGGAGGAGGAGCTCAAGGCCTGGAAGCAGAAGCTCACCCCCTTGATCGACGAGTGGAAGCAAAAGGCCGCCAAACTGGGCATTCCAGCCCAACAGGTCCTGGATGAGCTCTATGCTCTGAAGGCCAAGTACGAAGCACAGTACGGGAAGTGATCCCCGCCCCCCGGCCCGGGGGCGCAACTGCCCCTCGGGCCGGGAGAGGGGGGCAAACTGTCCCCATGGGGCCGGGAGCGAGCCATGGGCGTCCTCGTCCATATCAGCCGGATTTTGAGTCGGGCCCTGATCGGCATCGCCGCGGTCATTCTNGTCTTCCTGATGCTCCTTGCCTGCGGCAACATGCTCTTCCGGGCGGTTTGGGTGCCCATCAAGGGGACCTTCGAGTTGATGGGTTTCTTCGGTGCCGTAGTGACCGCCTTTGCCTTGGGGCAGACCCAGATACAGAAGGGTCACATCGCGGTGACTGTCCTCTCGGGACGTTTCTCCCCGGCTGTGGAACGCATTCTCGACGGTCTCTCCCATCTGATCTGCTCCGTCTTCTTCGGGCTGATCGCCTGGAGGACTGCTGTGTGGGCCTTTAGTCTCATCGAGACCGGGGAGCTGTCCGAGACGCTGCGGATCATCTACTACCCCTTCGCTTTCGCCGTGGCCTTCGGGAATCTCATCTTGGCCTTGGTGCTGATGGTGGACTTCCTGCAGGTCCTCACCGGTGAGAAGGGAGGATCTCCATGAGCCCGTCGGCAGTGGGCGTGCTGGGTGTGGTGGTCCTTCTTGCTGTGCTCTTTCTCCTCAGGATGCCCGTGGGCTTCGCCATGGGTGTGGTGGGCTTCTGCGGGTTCTGGTACATGTTGAACCTCAAGGCGGCCCTCGGGATGCTGGGGACCGAGATCTGGAGGGTCTTCTCCTCGTACGGGCTCACCGTCATCCCCCTATTCATCCTCATGGGGCAGATCTGTTTCTATTCGGGTGTCAATCAAAGGCTGTATCATACTGCCTACCAGTGGATGGGCCAGATTCGAGGTGGGATCGCCATGGCCACGATTCTGGCTTGTGCCGGTTTTGCGGCCATCTGTGGGTCCAACACGGCAACGGCGGCCACCATGAGCACCGTGGCCCTGCCCGAGATGAAGAAATACGGCTATGAGCCGGCCTTGAGCACCGGATCCGTGGCCACGGGGGCCACCCTCGGCGTGGTCATCCCCCCCAGTGTGGTCCTCATCATCATCGGCCTTCAGACCGGGCAGTCCATCGCCAAGCTTTTTTGGGGAGGGGTTGTCCCCGGCCTGATCCTGGCGGTCCTCTTTATGCTCACCATATACCTGCTGTGCTGGCGCTACCCCCACTGGGGGGCCCCGGGACCCAAGACCACCCTGGGTCAAAAGCTGGCCTCCCTCCCAGGCTCCATCGAGATGCTGGTCCTGTTCGGTCTGGTCATGGGCGGGCTTTTCGCCGGGTTCTTTACGCCTAGCGAGGCGGGGGCTGCGGGCTCGGCCCTGGCCATCCTCATCGGGCTGGCAGGCGGAAATCTCACATGGAGGCGCTTCTACCTCTCCTTGGTGGACACCCTGCGCGTCTCATGCATGATCATGATGATCGTCACGGGGGCGGTCCTGTTCGGCCGCTTCCTTGCCATCACCAGGCTCCCCTTCACCGTGGCCGAGTGGGTGGCTGGTCTGGCCATTCCCCCTGCGGTGATCATCGGCATCATCTGCCTGGTCTACATCGTGGGGGGGGCGGTCATGGATGCCTTGGCGCTCCTGCTCATCACTATCCCCATCTTCTTTCCGGTGGCCCGCTCCATGGGATACGATCCCATCTGGTTTGCGGTCCTCATCACCGTGGTCACCACCATGGGGGCCACCACCCCTCCGGTGGGGGTCAACACCTTCATTGTCGCGTCTATGGCCCCCGAGGTCCCTCTCCATCAGGTCTTCAAGGGGGTCTCCCTCTTCCTGATCTCCTACGTGATCTGCATCATCATCCTGATGGCCTTCCCGGATCTGGTGCTCTTCCTGCCCAGGCTCATGCATTGAAGGAGGACCAA
The DNA here is from genome assembly GCA_002010915.1 of Desulfarculaceae bacterium JdFR-97. Classification (GTDB taxonomy): domain Bacteria; phylum Desulfobacterota; class Desulfocorpusculales; order Desulfocorpusculum; family Desulfocorpusculum; genus JdFR-97. Next base: position 130,481 of record MTPG01000074.1, read on the forward strand.
GGAGGGGCTCGCATCAGAGGCACCGGAGAGGTGGTCTGCCTTAAACTGCGGGGGCGGATGGACTCAAGGAGGGTGTCGGCCGAGCGCGTCGAGGAGGGCTTGGAGGTCTTCCTCGCGATCCACGTCGAGGAAGACACGGAGATCGGAGACCGGGACCCGATGTACTTGGTGAGGGAGTTCCCTCAAGAGGACGCGGCCCCCGGTGTCGCCCCGAAGGCTCAGGAGTCGAGGGTAGTGCTCTCTGGAGAAGAGGGTGGGATTTCCCAAGCGATCTCCCAAGCAGGGGGCGCAGATCTCCTTATCCGAGCCCCAGAACTCCTCCAGGAGCCGGTCGATTAGGGAAGAGGTCACCAGGGGCTGGTCACCGAGGAGGAACATGACCGAGGGATACCGATGGCGGGCCTGAAGGAGCCCCGCCCGCAGAGAACTGCTCAGCCCCTCCGGATAGCGGGGATTGAGGATCACCCGGATTCTGGGATGGGAGAGCTTTTCTCCGAGGGTGCTCTGGATCTGTCGATGACGGTACCCCAACACCAGGTAGATGCGCTCCAGGGAGGAATGAAGGGCCGCATCCAGGACCCATTCCAGGAGAGGGCGTCCGAGCAGGGGAAGCAACTGCTTGGGTCTTCCGAAGCGGGTCGATCTTCCCGCGGCCAAAACGATCCCCGCTGTGGGTTTCTTGTGGGAAGCCATGGCCATGGTGTCATTCTATCAGATCTGGGCCGAGGGATCTCGTTACAGATGGAGTGAAGAGCGTGGAGCATGGAGTGAAAAGTCCGTCAAAAGCGGAAGATAGACGAAACAAACGAAATGGACGAAACGGACAAGATAGACGAATGGACGGAGCGAAGGAAAGATCCATGCACAAGCGGAAGGTCCGGGTGGAGGACGCGGTGGGCATGGTCCTTGCCCATGACATCACGCGCATAGTGCCGGGTGAGTTCAAAGGGGTTGGATTTAGGAGGGGACACATCATAAAAGAAGAGGATATTCCCGAACTCCTTAAACTGGGGAAAGACTACCTCTATGCCCTCCATATTCCGAATACCCATCTCCATGAGGATGATGCCGCTTTGAGGATCGCTAGGGCCATATGCGGTGCTGGACTCCGATGGACCGAACCCAGCGAAGGGAAGTCGAGCATCATCACCGAAAGGGATGGACTGCTCAAGATCAATGCCGCGGGGCTGCTGAGGATCAACAGGATGGGAAATATCATCGTCTCTACGCTGAAGACCAATTTTCCCTGCAGGAAAGATCAGGTCGTAGCAGCCACCCGGATTATTCCTCTGACCATTTCCCGGAAAAGGATCGAGAGGTTGGAGGCCATTGCCGAGAGGTTCCATCCCGTGATCACCGTTGTCTCCTACAGAACTCTGAGAGTTGGGGCTGTGGTTACGGGCTCAGAGATCTACAAGGGACTGGTGAAGGACGGGTTCGAACGTTTTGTGGGAAAGAAGTTAAGAAGGTACGGTTGCGAAGTGGTGAGAAAGATTTTGGTGCCGGATGATCCAAGGCGCATCGCCGATGCGATTCTGGAGCTGCGGGATCTCGGCTGCGAGCTCATCCTGGCCACGGGGGGGCTCTCTGTGGATCCGGACGATGTGACGGTCCAGGGGGTCCGGAAGGCTGGGGCACGGATCGTCATTTATGGGACGCCCATTCTCCCCGGGGCCATGTTCTTGTACGCGCATCTGGCGGGAATTCCCATCCTCGGCCTTCCGGCGTGCGTGTACTACCACCCCACGACGATCTTCGATTTGGTCCTACCACGTGTCCTTGCAGGAGACGAAATCACAAAGAGGGAGATCGCGGAGATGGGCCACGGCGGCCTTTGCATGAACTGCCAGAGGTGTCGCTTTCCGGTTTGCCCCTTTGGGAAGTGAGGCAAATGGAGGGTCGTACGTAGAAAATGGCCGGTCGCCCAGCCTCAGGGCGAGTGGCTTACCAGCATGGAGCCCCGCCAAGAGCGGGGTAGCCGCAGGCTTCAGCTTGCGCATCAAAGGTGCGACACCACGCACAAGACGAGCCATGTGGACGAGAGAGACCAGATAGACGAGCCGGTTCGTTGGATAGGGGAGGCTTTAGCCTCCCGAAGGGGGCGACTGGAGTCGCCCCCTCCCCTATAAGGGCAAAGGCCCTTGCTTCTGAGCAATCATTTTCATCCTTCAAGAGTGCCCTGTCCTCAGGCAGGGCATGAGAAGCTTTCCGGAATATCCGNGGGTCCTGGAGGCGAAGCCCCAACTCTACCAGCCTTTCGTGAGCAATCCGGATTAGATGTCNGATTCTGAGAAGGATAGTTCCAAGATGGGGGTTGACAAAAGAGTGACGGAGAAGTAAAAGCCCATTTGAGATTTCGTCTTTTGAATTCTCTTCCCTTTCCCGCACAATGGTCTCTAGGTGACCCAATGGAAGGATTTCGAGTGGGGCGGTTTGTCTTTCAATTGGAGGCCATTGAGACTCTTTTTCTTCCTGCTTACAAAGGCTCTACTCTTCGAGGCGGCTTCGGCACGGCTTTCAAAAAGACGGCTTGCGTACTGAGAAGCCGACAGTGCGACTCATGCTTGCTTCTCCATACATGTGTCTACTCTTACGTCTTCGAGACTCCTCCCCCTGCCGATGCAGCCATGCTCAGGAAGTACCCGAAGGCCCCCCACCCCTTTGTTCTCGAGCCGCCCGAGGACCACAGGGAGTCCCTCCTTCCGGGGGAAAGGTTTCATTTTTCCTTGGTCCTTATAGGCAAAGGAATGGATTACCTGCCCTACTTTATCTACAGCATCCACACCTTGGGTCAGATGGGCATCGGCAGGGGGAGGGGGAAGTTCGCCCTGCGTGCGGTCTATGAGGATCCGCTGGACGGCTCCCTTCAGGAAGGAACGAATCTTAAAAAAATATACGACCAACAGACTCAGACCCTGGAAGGCCCGTCGCGTGGCCTTACGTGGGAGGAACTTCTCAGGAAGATGAAGCCTCCGTCCGGAGGTCAGATCACCTTGCACTTTCGGACTCCGGTTCGCATGCGATATCAGGGCCGATATGTGGATGCCCTGGAGTTTCACATCCTGGTGAGGAATCTGTTGCGCAGGATCTCCTCGCTTTCCTATTTTCATTGCGGAAGGCAGTTGGATCTCGACTTCAAAGGATTGATCCGTTTGGCCCAGGAGGTTGAGACCGAACAGAGTGATCTTCGGTGGCACGACTGGGAACGTTATTCGGCACGGCAGAGGAGCCGCATGAAGATGGGCGGGATCGTGGGGACGGTCACCTTCCGGGGGGATATTAGGCCCTTCTGGCCATATATGGTCCTTGGACAGACGGTTCATGTGGGGAAGGGGACCTCCTTCGGGTTGGGGAAATACGAGATCGTCCAGGACAGCTGTATCCATGTTTGAGGAAACCTTTCCGAAACGTTTCCATGCTTGAAGGCCCGGTTGCCTCATTTTTAGAATGAAAGGGCCATTGAGATGGAAGAGGCCGGACGGTTTCGAGAGGTTCTGATCTTTGTTGCTGGAACCACACCGCAGATTCTCACCGAAACACTCTACGGGCTTGTTTTTCAATACTCCATTCTTCCGGATGAGGTACATGTGATCACGACCCTCTCGGGACGCCGGGCCATTGAACAGAGGCTCTTCGCCGGAGGGTGGTGGGAGGCGTTTTTCCGGGAGTTCGACCTCGAGCCCATTCCTCAAGAAAAAGTCGCCTTCCTTNTGGTTCAGGATGGGCGGGGGGACCCCCTGGAGGACATCCGGGAGGTGAGTCACAATGAGGCCGTCGGAGACCTGATCGCCGACTTCATCAGGAAGAAGGCCGGGGATCCAGCCTCGCGCCTTCACTGCTCTCTGGCGGGGGGCCGGAAGACCATGTCCTTTTATCTGGGGTCGGCCCTCCAGCTCTTCGGGCGTCCCTGGGACCGTCTTTATCATGTGTTGGTGACTCCAGAGTTCGAGTCCCATCCCGAGTTTTACTTCAAGCCCAAGGAGAATCGGGTGCTCGTGGTTCGTGATAGTAGAGGGGTCCCCGTGCGGACTCTTCATACCCGGGATGCCTCCATCATCCTTGCGGAACTGCCCTTCATCCGCTTGAGGGACAAAGTGGCCCTGGAGGGGGCTTCATTCCGAAGGTTGGTGGCCGAGGGCCAGAAGGAGCTGGATGCCGCTTCGGTGCAAAAGCGGGTGCGTGTGGATCTTCGGGAGAGACAGGTGTGGATCGGGGACCGCCCGGTCTCCATGGGCCCGGTTCAGATAATGCTTTACTGCTCCTTCCTGAGGGATAAACTCCAACGGTGTCCGATCCCAGGACGACCTCTCTGTCTGGAGTGCACGGCCTGCTTTCGGCCCCTTGTGGATTTGGCATCACGGCAATTCCTCGAAACCATGGCTGAAGACTATCGGAGGATGTACGGGCCGCGTTCGGGGAGGGTGGAAAATCTCCTCCTCAGATGGAAGGAGGGATTCGACCTGGAGACGCTTCGTCAGCACATCAGCAAGATCAATAGGGCATTGCGGGAGGCCCTGCATGGTGATGCGCTCCTCCCACTCTACGTGGTATCGTCCGTCGGCCGCCACGGCTCCAAGCGCTACGGGGTGAGAGTGGAGAGGGGGAGGATCCAACTTTAGTCCTAAATCCAATTGATTTGGGCTTTGTGGATTTTAGAGCCTGCATGGGAGGACTCTTTGGGCAATGCACCTTGATTTCCCCAGGCTACATGAGGCCGGATGTGTCCCGGCCCCCTTCTGCGAGATTACTTCTCCATAACACAACGAGGAGCAAACACAATGATTCCCGAGGAGCTCACGAAACTCACAGTTGGAGCCATCTTGCACGATATAGGCAAATTGAAGCAGCGCGTTGGGTTGGAAGAGGACAAGGGCAAAACCCATTCCCTCATCGGCTATGAGTGGCTCAAAGACCACTATGGAGAGGGTCTCATAGCTGCCGCTGCACGAAACCATCATGGTTCAGTGGCTGAGACTTGGGAAAGCAATTTTACGTTGATACTGTATGAGGCGGACAACCTGGCGGCTTCTGAGAGGAAATCCTTTGATTCTAGGATTGATATTGATCAAGAATGGCATCGCGAAGTTCATTTAGCCTGCGATTTTTTGAAGATCAGACTGCCTGACGAGCAAGCTACTTGCCCTCCTTCGCCAAAGTATTGGCCTCTTTCCCCTATGGGAGGTTGGGTCACTCCTGTAGATCAGGAGAAATCCACCTCAAAAGAGGCTTACAGAAATCTTTGGGAGAGCTTCAACAATGAATTTAAAACGGTCCTTTCTGCGGGCAATCATCTCAACATCCGTGTGTTGCTTCACCTAATGGAGAAGTATACTGCATATGTGCCATCCATCACCCTTCAGCTCAAAGCGGCAGAAGATGAAGACTCGTTCAGAAGGCATCCAGATGTTTCCCTCTTTGATCACAGTCGTGTAACTGCAGCTGCAGCCGTAGCCTTATATCATTATGTCCGTTCACAAGCAGGACCGCGGTGGGAAATTCACATCTTAAAGGAGGAGATTCTTGAGGACTGGAGCGACTCTACTGCTGAGCCTTTCCTGCTTATCGGCGGGGATCTCTCCGGAATCCAGAATTTCATCTATACCATAAGCTCCAAAGGGGCATTGAAATCCCTCAAAGGTCGCTCGTTTTTTCTGGAACTTTTCATTGAGTATGTGGTGGAACGTCTTTTGGGAGAACTCCAACTTCCCTATTCCAATGTCATCTTTTCCGGCGGAGGTCATTTCTACATTCTCGGACCCAACACAAAAGATGCTCTCCGTGCCCTTAGAAAGATAAAGACAGAGATCAATGAATACCTTTTCCAAACGTTCAACGGCACTTTGATGCAGCTCTTGGAATGGGTGCCCATGGGAAAAGGTGCCTTCAAGGGTGCGGCCCAAGTTTGGGCCAAGCTTTCTGAGAAGCTTGAATCTGCCAAGAGACGCAAGTGGGAGGACAGGCTGGACCAAATCCTTTCACCTCCTTGCATGCCCCATCCAGATTGTCTAACAGAGAGTTGCGAGGTCTGTTGGAGGGAGGATGCTCCCCTTCTGGGTTCGGACCCAAGGACATGTCCATCCTGCAGGCAGCAGTTTCTCTTCGGTCAGAGTCTTCAAAAAGTTTTCAGGGAGACACAGAAGAAAAGGGAAATCTTGCCGGCAATAACTGTATGGGACAACCGGCCAGATTCAGAGGAATTTTTAGAAATCGGCGCAGGAGAGCATACCTGGTATTGCCTTCCCGTTTGTATTCAGAAGGGCAAGGAAAATCCGTATAGGGATGCTGCTTTTGTCTATTGGATCAATCAATGGGATCTCCAACTCTACAGCCGATCTGGAGATCGTCCGCTGAAAGCCGGTATCTACCACCCAAGCGATTTCGAGGATCTGGAAACCTTGGTAGACAGTGGCTTCGGTCTGGAGCGTGCGGCGGTACTCAGGATGGACGTCGACCGGTTGGGACAGATTTTCAGCAGAGGCCTTCCGGAGGGGGACCGGACTTTCTCCAGAATCGCCTCGCTTTCACGCAATCTTTCTCTGTTCTTTCAATATCACCTAAACGGCGTGCTCAATCCTCATGGGTTAGGAGAATACACATCCATCCATCAGACCGATTCTGCTGGCAGAATTGGACCCAACAACTCCCTCAAGAGGTCTCTGACGATTGTATACTCCGGAGGCGACGATCTTTTTTTGATCGGGCATTGGCTCGATGTGCTGGAGGCAGCCTACGACATTCGAGAGGCCTTTCAAAAATATACCGGTGGCACAACGATTACCATTTCTGGCGGGTATGCAATTGGTGACTCTCATCACCCTGTGTGCCGATTTGGAAAGGACTCCGAGAAAGCCCTGATCAAGGCCAAGAGTAATGGAAGAAACTCGTTGAGTCTTCAGGACCGTCACGTCTTCCCTTGGGATGAGGCCGTCAAGATCAGGGATCTTGTGCGTGATGTTTTTCTGCCTCTTCTTGAAAAAAAGGGGAGTGTGCTGGCTGTTTCTGCTGGTTCCGTGTCAAAGGGGTTTTTCTACCGGCTGCTTGCTCTTGTCAAGGATACCCAGGGGGCATGGGTGCTCCCTAAGGTAGCCTATCTGGCAGGACGAAACGCTCCCAGTCGCCAATGGCTGGAGGCAAACCGCCGTGCCGCCAAGGCATGGAGTGAATTGAAAAGTCAACTGTTCAAGATGCCGGATCCTCGACATTTGGAAAAGATAAAATGCGCGACAGCTTGGACCATTATGATGATGAGGAAAGGAGGGAAAGGATGAATCGACCCAAAACCGGAGGCTTGGATAGTAAAAAATTCACGAAAGCCGTCCCAGAGAGTGTCAAGGAAAGTTCAATGCAAGATCAACAAATTAAGCCGGGCGAATGGGGAAATGAGTATGGAGAGGAGTTAAAGGATTTGTCGAAAATAGCAGCAGATCGCATCGTAGAAATTGCACAGGATGTTGGGAAGAGACTTTCTCCACGAAGATCTGGAGGTATTGATCTTAAGATCAATCAAATACGTAGATTCTTGGACGAAGCGAGAAGAATTGAATCGGATGTTAAAAGGGGACAGTTCTTGCCTGATCGTGTGATTCTCTTAAGGCCCAAGCTTGCTTATTCAGCAGGGCGAGAACCGAAGGTTAAAGACCTTATGAATGTTTTGGATCCAGCTATAAAATCCGCTGCGCAGTCCAAAGAAAATTTTTTTAAATTTCTTCGTCTCATTGAAGGGATTGTTGCTTATCATCGTTATTACGGTGGTACGAACTGAGTTTTATCTAAATCTAAGCGAACGTTATTAGAAGGAGCTGGCCATGAACGAAGAAATCCGATACAGGAAGTTTTTGGGTAAAATTGAAATCAAGGGCGAAATGGAGTGTTTAAGTGGGATCCATATCGGGGCATCCAAGGAGAGTCTTGAGATCGGCGCTTTGGATTCACCTGTTGTAAGGGATCCTTGTACTCAACAGCCATATATTCCCGGCTCCTCCCTTAAAGGGAAAATGAGAGCTTTGCTTGAAAAAGCTTGCCTGAAACTACTTCCAAACAGAGACGGAGGTAGTGGGATTAGCAGACATGAATGTGGCGACTGGGAACCCGGCAGCAATACAAATAAAAACTTTCAAAATATGAACATGGAATACCCCGGCGCTCTAAATTGTCCTGTATGCAGACTGTTCGGCTCAACGGGTCCTGGAGAGAAAAACCGCAACTATCCCGCCAGGGTCAAGGTCAGGGATCTGCACCTGACTGAATCCAGCCGCCAGGAATTGGAACAGATTGATACCGGACTCTATATGACCGAGTGGAAGTTTGAAAACGGTATTGACCGTATCACATCAGCAGCCAACCCCCGAAACATCGAGAGGGTCCCCAAGGGCGCCAAATTCGACTTCAGCATCATCTACGATGTGGAGGACCCGGATACCCTTAAGGAAGACCTTGAAAACCTGCGTCTGGCCCTTCGACTTCTGGAGGATGATGCTTTGGGAGGCCACGGCTCACGAGGCTATGGGCGGGTGAGTTTCCAATTCGAAAAAGTAGAGGCAAGGAAGCTGGAATATTACCGGGGCTTGGGAGACGGAATTCTCGCCATGAAAAACCTGGATGCTCAGGCCGTCCAAGATCTGACAAATTTTTTCCAGTCCTAGGAGGCAGCTGTTTCCATGGGAACATACATTTACCGACTTTCTTTCGAAGGGCCCACCCATTTTGGAGTTTCGGGGATCGGATTGGAGGCTGTGGAAGAGAGACTTCCATCAGACAGTCTCACATCTGCCCTCATCAACGCAATCTCCATATCAGAGGGCCCTGAAGGCGTCCAGGAAACGGTGAATGCTCTTGCGTCAAGAAACCCTCCATTTGTTTTATCTTCTCTCTTTCCCTTTGGGCCAAGGCTTGAAGATCCTCGGGAAATTACCGAGGCCCTCATCAAGCCGATGACACCTCCCAATGTTACCCATGAAGGGATCCTGAAAGATCTTGGAAAAGACTTAAAGAAGATCCGCTATCTCCGGCCAGAGGACTTTGCTTTATGGATCTCCGCCAGACCCTTGGAGGAGAAGCTCTTGCAGGAGATCATCGAACGCTCACTCACGTTTACGGATCAATGGTGGCGAGAACAACTTCGACCGAGGGTTGCATTGGACCGCCAATCTCAAAACAGCGCCTTTTGGAGCCAGGCCGCCATTTGGTTTGAAAAAGAAGAGCATTACGAGGACGGAACCCTCAAGAGGGCGGGCGCGGGACTTTACGGGCTGGTCCGTTTTTATGATGAAGGTTGGATAGCTCGCTTGGAAAGGGCTTTTAAGATGCTCGCTGAGATGGGATTAGGCGGGGAGAGGACTTATGGGATGGGATTGTTCACCTTTGGGGGGTTCGAAGAACCTCCTGAGAGGTGGTTGGAAATCTTTGCGGTGGATATCGATATCCATGTGCTGCTCAGTCTTTTTTATCCCTCCCGAGATGAAAAGAGCCAATTGAAAAGCTCGTTGGTGGCTTGGGATATTGAGGAAAGGAGAGGCTACATCACCAGCGGTAGGTTTGCCTCAAGCTGGAAGAGAAAAAGGGTGAGGATGATAAAAGAGGGCAGTATCTTCAGGACTCCAGTGAGGGGCTGCTTTGTGGACGTGACTCCGGATGGAGCGGATTCCCTAGGGCTTTCTCATCGGATCTGGCGATCCGGGTTGGCCTTTGTGATTCCAGGAGGAGGACTGTGATGGTGGATCAAAGGCCTCTGACAAACGAAGAAAGGGCCTCCCGTGAGTCCTTGCGTGTGGAGCTGGACGTCTTGACACCAATTCACATAGGAACAAGAGAAGGGAGGCTCACCTCCCTGGATTTTGTACAGATGGGCGGCTGCGTTCATATCGTGGACGAAGACAAGTTTTGCAGATTCCTGATGAAGCGAGGTCTCCTGGACCTGTTTGTGCAGGAGGTCAGGAAAGGGCCTTTGCGCATGGAACGCTTCCTTAAGGAGACCGCAAATATACCCTTGGATAAGATAGTTCCTCAGATCATCTCTCGTTCTTTACCGGGAGGCGGGCCGGGAATGTATGAATTCAGGCCCTTTGTGAGGGATGCGTTGGGAAGACTCTTTCTCCCAGGCTCTTCAATCAAAGGGGCGCTTCGAACAGCCGTACTTTACAAGATGCTGAAAGAAGACCCTAAGAAGAAGGACAGCGTCATTGCCAACGTGAGGAATAAGCTGAGAGGCAGAATAAGGCAAAAGGAGAAAGTCCGGTTTTCGGCGGACTGGCTCCAAAAGGAATATCTGCAAAGCTTTCCCCTTCCCAAAGGAAAGCCAGGTCCCAATGAGGACATTATGCGGTGCCTCTCAGTGGGCGATGCATATCCTGTTAACGGGGCGCAGACACGGGTGATTCAAATTCGTTTTCTCTGCAAAACGGGTGAAGGCGGCCACTATTGGAGCCAAAGGAAAGGACGGGACGGCCGTCCCACAGGAACCGATCTTACCCTTTGGTTAGAAACCTTGGTGACAGGGACGTTTTCCACGGTGATTTCATGGGACCGTCGACTTGCATCTCATTTCTTTTCCGGGGAGAGTCATGACCTTCCCGTCAAGTCCTTAAAAGACGTTTTACGGGCGGTTAGGGAAATGACTTCGGATCTTGTAGAACATGAGCAGAAGTTTTTCTCAAGGACTCTTCCCAAGGATGCCTCGAAATCTAGCTACCGAGATGTCCTCCGTCAGATTGATCGGGCTGCTACAGATCCAGCAGGCAAAGCAGCTTCCTCTCTTTTTTCCTGGTACAAGAATGTCCAGGGAGATCTTTTCCGCCTAGGTTTCGGCTCTGGTATGCTTTCCACTACCATTAACCTCCATTTGCCCATGGAGCTGAGGCAGCAAGTCCGAGATAGATGCGGCAGCGGCAGGAGGCCTGGCGATCCAGCTCCCAAGTCGCGCAGGGTCTGGAGAAAAAGCGCTCAAGACTGCCTGCCCCTAGGTTGGTTTCGGCTTCGTATAGGTGAGTGACCTAATAAGGAGAGAGTTTGGCCGTGAAAGCAATGATTATTTCAGTTGGAGGCACTCCTCAACCGATTGTTAAAAGTTTGATGGAACATAAACCTAAATTTGTATGTTTTTTTGCCTCACAACAAAGCCTTGATGTAATAGGAAGCATCAAAGATTCGATAAAAAAACATGGACTCAAAATTGATGATTACAAGATTATCTGTGATGATGCCGACGACCTTGTTCATTGCTACGAAAAGGCAGTGCATTGTACCGCCAAGTTGAAAGAAAAGAAAATCTCCCCGGAAGAAGTGGTTGTTGATTACACAGGGGGAACCAAGACTATGACAGCTGCATTGGCCCTAGCTACGATCGGCCATGGATATATTTTTTCGTATGTTGGGGGTAGAGAGCGGACAAAGGAAGGCTTGGGTACAGTAGTTACAGGTACAGAGATAGTCAAGACTGGGGTCAGTCCTTGGCAGATATTCGCTGTAGAGGAGAAAAAGCGTGTTGCTTTACTAGTATCGAGTTACCAATACGAAGCCGCTATCAGGATCATCCAAATGATGATAAGCGAATTCGATGAAAAGGATGCCAAGCTATGGGGTGCTTTGGGTCAATTGATTGAAGGGTATCGATGTTGGGACTCCTTTGACCATTCAAAGGCTGTTAAAGAATTAAGTTCAGGGTTAAAAGCATTTGACTTGTTCCGAAACCTGAATTTATTAAGTGCCCCTTTAGAACAATTTCATGATCGAACAAAAGCCAATTTTGAAATATTAACTGATATGAGCCAAAAAACCGGCTTTTTCAAGAAAATGCATCCCATATTGGTAGCTGACTTGGTCTCGAATGCCAGAAGACGAGCGGTGCAGAATAAATACGACGATGCTGTTGCTCGACTTTACAGGGCCTTGGAGATGGTAGGACAGATTGCTTTCATGCAAAGAACCGGATGTCCTACTTCAGATGTAGACCCTCAAGTCCTTCCTGAGAGTTTGCGAGATGAATTCATATGCCGATATACATCTCCCCTGGATAATAAAATAAAAATCCCACTTTATGCCACCTTCCAGGTTTTGGCTATGATGGGAGACGCTACAGGCTTGAAGTTCATGGAACATGAAGAAGACTTCAAAGGCGTTATTTCAGCTCGTAACAATTCCATATACGCTCACGGCTTATCACCTGTAAAACGCGATACCTATGAAAAATTTGAACTGTTAATCCGGTCGCATTTTGTGGATGGCCCATTGGTAGAGTTTCCCAAATTAGAGATGATGTGAAAGGCTACCTTTCAATCCGGTATATTTGCCTCGAAGGTCGGAAAGGAGGGGATGACTGACCAGATCCTCATATGCTCATTGGAGTCAAGGAAGCAACGAACCAGCCGTCTGTAAGGAGATAGCCTGGAGAGGTCTTGTGTTTACGAGCAATGCAGGACAGCAGTCATGGAGCCATCCAAAATTCAAAAGCAGATCAAGGAAGATCCCTTCAACCCCTCCCTCTACCAAGACCTTGCCGAGGCCTACATGGACGAGGGGCGGGAGGACAAGGCCCGAGAGGTAATCCTGAGGTATCGGAAGATGCCTAATCAGGAGCCTGCAGTGCTGCGGCGCTGGGGCAGTTTGTGTGAGGAACTCGGTATGGCTTTGCAGGCTGAGGAATGCTATCAGGAGGCTCTTCGTCTTTCCCCTGAAGATCTGGAAACCCTTTGTGCCCTTGGAAAGCTCCTTTCCGAGGTGGGGCATTACGAAAGGGCCGTTCGAGTTCTAAGAAAGGCATTGAAGGTCTCAGCGGACTGCGGGGAGGCTGCAGCGCTTCTGGCTGAACTCTACGAGGCCATGGGACTCACGGGTAGTGCCGCGGCCCTTCGTCCCCCGCGTACGTGTGAGGAGCCGGAAGAGGAAGGGCCCCGATATTTTCCCCCAACCGTCAGCGAGAAGGATACGGATGTATTTCTGCGTCTCTTCTCAGGCCGGGAGATTGGCTACGCCCTTCAAGAGGTGGATCCCGGTTTGGGTGAGGTCCGGTACTCTTTTCGAAATGCACCGTTGGATCACGAAATCCTCCGTTTGCACATACTCGGCGAAGCGACCGTGGCGGTTTATCCTATGCGGTCGGACAAGACGATCCGATATTCAGGGGTGAGAGTTCGCCTTCCGGCCAAGATGCTTCGCGAGAACCTGAAAAGCCCAGGTTACCTGGACTATATGGTGGAACGGGCGCGATCCTACACAATCCGACTCTTGCGGTTTGCCAGCCAAAACGGCCTGAGGGCCTATGCAGAGGACGCCGGCGACTATTCATGCCGTTTGTGGTTCTTTTTCCGTGATTTCGTTCATTTTCTCAAGGTCAAACGATTTCTGAAGGAATTCCTGCAGCAGATTCCTCAAAGTGAAGAGGATTTTCTGGTGGAACCCCTCTTGCCGACCAGGCCGGTGGGGGTCGGGTGGGTGGAACATCCGCTGACCCTTCCTCTGGGGATCCAGCGATCCACATCTCGACGGTCCCTTTTCTTGGACCAGTGGGGGGAGCCCTTTCCCGAGCAGTTGAAATTTGTCCGGAAGATCCGTCCCTTGGTGTTCGACCAAGTCCGGAAGGCATTTTGCGGCAGGGGGTTCAGTGAACGCCGGATACGAATGACCTCGGACGGGTTGCCGGAAGAATTGCGGATCCTCCTGGCAAGGTGCCCGGTCTTGGGAGAGATCTCCCAAAAGGCGGCCCGTGGAAGAATCCTTCGCCGCGAGGAGAAGGTGGCCCTGTTTTACACTGTTGGGCTCCTGGACACTTCGGGGGAGGCCCTCCATGGGCTCCTGGAGCCTTGTGCAGACTATACGTACGAGTCCGTGGAACGGCAGAGGATCCGCCTGAAGAGAAATCCTATCAGTTGCCCGAAATTAAGGGAAATGATGCCGGAATTGACCGCATCGGTAATGTGTAACTGCATCTTCGATCTGCGAGGAGGCAAGTACCCTTCCCCCCTGCTTCATGTTCAGCCCCATCTCGTCCCTTCTTCGGATGAGTTTCTTCCTGATAAAGATCTGCCCATTCGGGAGGTTGCAAAAAGATATGTGCGCTTGGCGCAGCATAACCAGGAGGTGAGCCAGGCACTAAGACGAATGGAATTTGTGCTCCTGAGCTATATGAAGAAGAAGGGTAAGGATGGAATCCGTGTGGAGGGGTGCATGGTTCGAAGATGTCCATCTGTGGAAGGGGACTCTCTGCGGCTGGAGAGGGGATAATGTCCGTAGCCTATGTGGTGGAGCAAAACACGCAAATCAGTAAGGAGGGGGAGCGCCTCCTTGTCAAGAAGGGCAAGGAACTCCTCCATACCCTTCATCTGTTCAAGCTGGAGCAATTGGTGCTTTTCGGAAATGTGCAGCTCACCCCNTCGGCTATAACGGCCTTGCTTCAAGAGGGGATCGATACCGTCTTTATGACCCGGTATGGACGATACAAGGGAAGACTTCAGCCGCCTTACAGCAAGAACATCACCCTAAGAATGGCCCAATTTCAAAGGTTTATCTCTGACGAATTCACGCTGCGCACTGCCAGGAGCATCGTCGCCGGAAAACTGTCCAACATGAGGGCCGTACTTCTTCGCCTTATGCGGAACAGGGAGGGCCTGAGGTTGGAGGATTCCATACTTCGTCTGAAGCGCCTCGCGGAGCAGGCACGCAATTCCAAGGACATGGACTCGGTTCGCGGCTATGAGGGAAGGGGCTCAGTGATTTATTTTGACGGGCTGGCAAGGGGGTTCCTCGTTGATGGAGTGGTCTTCAGAAAGCGGGTCCGGAGACCGCCCACGGATCCGGTGAATGCCTTACTCAGCCTGGGGTACACTCTGCTTTTCAATACCGTGAATTCAATGGTGAACATGATCGGGCTGGATCCATACTTGGGATCGCTCCATGCCGTGGAGTACGGACGTCCTTCTCTGACTCTGGATCTCATGGAGGAATGGAGGCCCGTAATTGTAGACACCTTGGTTCTGAGCGTCTTTAACTTGAGGGCCATAACCACCAAAGATTTTCTGTCCGGCGGATCCCGTACGCAAGATGAGGATGAAGAACAGGAACTGGAAGACGCTGGGGCCACAGAGTTCGAGAACGATAAAGTCTCCGGGGATGATATGAGACAAGCCGGAGCGACCCTGCCGGTTCGATTGACCGAAGANGGCCTTCGGAAGTTTATTACCCAATTTGAACGTAAAATGAATCAGAAAGTCCTCTTTCATCTGACATCTCAACAGTTCAGCTACCGGGATTGTATCAGAGAACANGTACGGCACTTTGCACGGTATGTCCGGGGAGAAGAGGANGAGTATCAACCGGTTCCCGTGAGGTGATGACATGTACGTTCTCGTCTCCTATGACATCGTCGATGACAAGGTTCGCAACAGGGTAATGAAGTTCCTGAAAAATTTCGGAGACAGGGTTCAACTGAGTGTATTTGAATGCAATTTGGACGAGAGCATGTACCAGCGCATGAAGAAGGGTATTGAGGAGTTGATAGACATGGAGAATGACAGAGTCAGGTACTATAGGCTTTGCAAAGGCTGCATGGAGAGGGTTGTAATCTCCGGTTGGGGAGAAGCCCCACACGATGAAGACTTCGATGTAATATAGAACCTTAAAGGTGACCGACTTGAAACCGAAGGGCATCTCCTTTTGGAAACGGAGAGGTTCACATTGCACCCGATGAGAATGGCAATTTTATTCCTCATAAAAAAATGATAACAAAGACAAGAAAGACAGAGGGTAATAAGAGCCATGTCCGTGAAAACATATCATGTTGTCGTGAGCTATGATGTTCATGATCCCAAGCGGCTTCAGAGAGTCGGTAAGAGCATGAAGGATTATGGTGAGAGAGTTCTGAAGAGCGTGTTCGAATGCAACCTTACGGAAAGGCAGTTTCAACGGATGGTTGCACGCCTCGAAGATATCATCGACCATGTGGAGGACAGCATACGCTATTATTTTGTCTGCGAGAAATGCGTCAACAACGTGGAGTATTCGGGGTTGGGCCAGGCCTTTGCGAAGGATGAGACGATAGTGATCATGTGATGCGAGAACCCTGGGAAAGGAAGCCTAGTATGTCTAGGCTATTGAATCGAAAAAAGAAATGTTTTTGTGGTTTCGTGGGTTCTCGCAAGTTACGATAGTCGAGTAAATTCAGAATGTTATCGTGGCGAGAGGAGCGAAAACCGCAAGCAGGCAAGAGGGGGGAAGCCATGTCACAGAGAGGTTCTCGGAAAGGAGATTGGTATTTATTGGTGCCATTAGAATTCTCAGCTCCGCTGTTTGAAGGATTGACCTGATGAAGAAGGGATTGCGACTCATGGCTCTACCTCCTCGTGATCCAAAATGCAATGGTTTGAAGGATTGACCTGATGAAGAAGGGATTGCGACTCCTGAGCTCCTGGGCGGGGCGTCCGCCCCAACCCGTTTGAAGGATTGACCTGATGAAGAAGGGATTGCGACTCTCCGGCCCTGGGAGCTCCGGGATCTGTGGCTCAGTTTGAAGGATTGACCTGATGAAGAAGGGATTGCGACGCCTTGCCCTCGGGCTTTGCCCTGAGGGTGGGGCTGTTGTTTGAAGGATTGACCTGATGAAGAAGGGATTGCGACTGATCGCCCTTGGGCGGGCGACCAGCCCCAAAGATGCCGTTTGAAGGATTGACCTGATGAAGAAGGGATTGCGACGACTTTCGTCACCTCCCATTAGGCCACGAAGCCAGCGAGTTTGAAGGATTGACCTGATGAAGAAGGGATTGCGACGGTGCGGTTGGTGAGCCATTGAACAGCCTCTTGCCATAGAGTTTGAAGGATTGACCTGATGAAGAAGGGATTGCGACTGCAATGGCTCGGAATCCGCCCGAGCCTGAGCCACAGATCGTTTGAAGGATTGACCTGATGAAGAAGGGATTGCGACCATTAGGCCACGAAGCCAGCGAGCTCCATGACCTGAGGTTTGAAGGATTGACCTGATGAAGAAGGGATTGCGACATGCCCCCGCAATGGGGGCAATAACGAATCTGAAGAAGCTCGTTTGAAGGATTGACCTGATGAAGAAGGGATTGCGACGTACGGCCTCCCGTGCGATGGCCTTGGCTTTCTCTAAGTTTGAAGGATTGACCTGATGAAGAAGGGATTGCGACCTCTTTGGGGAGGACGTGCTTAAACCAGAACTTCTCAGTTTGAAGGATTGACCTGATGAAGAAGGGATTGCGACTCTGGTTGAACTTCCGCAGGCGGGGGGCTTTGATTGTTTGAAGGATTGACCTGATGAAGAAGGGATTGCGACGCTCCCCACTACGTCTGGTAAGCTGTCTCTTTTGGGGGTTTGAAGGATTGACCTGATGAAGAAGGGATTGCGACCCAACTCTCCAGATGTCAGATGCGGGACCCTTGCGGAGCGTTTGAAGGATTGACCTGATGAAGAAGGGATTGCGACTTTTGTCTTTATCTTTCTTTCCACCAAACCACTCACATGTTTGAAGGATTGACCTGATGAAGAAGGGATTGCGACGTAGACATTCATTTGAATTGGATTGCACTCCAGTCTCAAGTTTGAAGGATTGACCTGATGAAGAAGGGATTGCGACCGTTCTCCTCACAGAAGGGCTTAAACTCGAAGTGAGGTTTGAAGGATTGACCTGATGAAGAAGGGATTGCGACTCTGATCGGGTTTGGCATAGAAGATCATAACTCACCGTTTGAAGGATTGACCTGATGAAGAAGGGATTGCGACTGATGCGGAGGGTGAGGGCTTTGCTCTTTACAATAAGGTTTGAAGGATTGACCTGATGAAGAAGGGATTGCGACTATGAACTTTTTAAGCATTATGTAAATACTTGAAATTGTTTGAAGGATTGACCTGATGAAGAAGGGATTGCGACCTGTCTTTCCTTACGAGCGATCGTCTTTAGCAATGATGCGTTTGAAGGATTGACCTGATGAAGAAGGGATTGCGAC